>CAJTVQ010000088.1 GCA_910579935.1 uncultured Lachnospiraceae bacterium | reverse complement strand
ATTTTCCTCCTTACTTGTAATTTTATAACATTTATGCTAATATATATACTAACATAATTAAGTTAAAAAAACAAGTGAGGAGAGAATATGAAAGAGGTTAGTTTATATACAGATGGAGCGGCCGTGGCAATGGTGGACGGTGATTTCGTGATTTCACAGATATATACCGGCTGGATCAACTCCCTGTTTCAAAAGCAGTTTCCCAAAAAAAATAATGATCCGTGGATATTATTCGAAACATTACACGATCAGGGGAGTACGGCTCCAGACAGGTATGACTGGAATGAGCTTATAACTGACCTATATGGACTGATTGGATATTATGATATTAAAGCGGTTACGGAAGGAACTGCAGCCGTGGAAAAGGAATTTGACGTTCTCATCGGGCATGATGAGCAGGATGAAGAAGATGATCGGATGAATTATTTTGATTTTGTCAGGAAATTAAAAACAGCGATTAAAAAATTCCACGAAGAAAGTGAACTGAGTGAGGAGGAACAGCTTTCATCCATGATAGAAATGCTTCGTTCCTATTATGAGCAGGACAGTATGTCCATTGCTGTCAGTAAAAAATATGGGGATAAACATCTGGAAACCATTTGTTTTTTTGCGGCATTGGCAGATGCACCACCCTATGTGTTTCAGGTAATTTCCGAGACGTATGATGTCGACTTCTGGGAATTATGGGAACAGGCCAGAGACGTGGCGAGGAGGAAGCGGCTGCTGTATGATCAGGAGATCCAGCAGAATACAATATCTGTTCCAACGAAGGATTTTTTGAGGGTCAGATCAGATGACCTGCTGTTATTCGGGGAAGGTGATACGGATATTCCGTTTTCGCAGAAGTTAAAGGACTGGTTTTCTGACCTGAAAGACCGTTTTGAAACCATTATGAAATCAGGGTATGCTGTTGACAACCCCTTGTACTGGATTTTGGATCTGATGCAATATGCAGATGAAAATTATTACCGGGTATATACTTTTTCGGATTTTTTTCAAGACTCTATAGAACATTTGCAGGACAGACGTTTTCTGGCATTGTGGAAGATCTATGATGATATGCTGCATGATCCTGTGATGGAAGAAGCGGGGAATGTCATCTTCGTCCCGGAGGGACCGGAATATGAGCATGCCGGGCTGAGTTATTTCGGCACGCCGCCGCGCCGCCGGTTAAAGACGTATTGGGATGTGATGAAAAAGGAAGACAGGGATAATGAAGCAAGGATAACATTTCGCCGTTACATGGCATTACTCGGTAATAGAAAGTTGAGAAATGAGGTATTTGGGGTCTAGTGCTGTGATTCGGAGAAATTTCCTCCTACGTTGCTTCAATCACATCTGCCGCCCTACGCTCCACTTCCCGGAAACGCCTCTCATTGGCCGCCAGTACCCTACTTAAGTTTTCCTTATCCTTCGAATACTTGATGAACAGCATGACCTCCCGCATGCTGGACTGGAATTTCATAATCTCTTCATCCGCCATCTGCGCCGGTGCGATCAGTCGCACATGGTAATTATCCATGCAGGCAAGCACATCTGGATCTGACACATCCATCATCTCAAAGAGACTTAACGGCCCATCCCACTCTTCCGAGCCGAAAAATACAGTCACCGTGATGGAAGGTATCAGTCTGTCCTCCACCCAGAAACCGCTTAAGAATTCACCTGCGCTTGGTGTTTTCCCGCCTTCTTCAGCAAACGCTTCCCCCTCCTCTTTTTTCCGCTTCATTTCTTTCCGGTGCGACTTTGCCGCCTCTTCCACCTGCCCTGCGTATTCCAGCGCATCATAGAGATTGTTCTTAACGGGCATAGCATAATGAATTTCAGCCTGATTCTCCGCGCCGTAAAGGACATATTCCATCTTCCCATCCGTCATTGCCGCATACAACTTCTGCACTTCACTGAACTTCTGGACGGGAACCACTGCGCCGTCCGCACCGTATGGCAGCGCGATCTTAGTGGAGTCACGCTCTGTAAGCTACTCCGGCAGGATTACCTGCCGCCCGCCGTAAATATAGTAATTAAAAATATCGGCAAACACGCCTGCATCTTTAACATAATCCTTTGTGATCGTATCTGCTTTCAATGGCATCTACCGCCTTTCTCATGAATGGCAGACATCCTATCAGATTCCCGTCTCTGCCATGGTTCCATTATACTAAGTATCTGCTTTTTTTCAAGCATATCTGAGCCGCTTCTTCGGTAATGTTCAGAGGGGTCAAAGCGGACAAGGGGAGGGGTCAAAACAGCCACAGAGGGGTCAGATTTGTGACCACTGTGGCCGTCCGTAACCACCGCTCCCGTGCTGCCCTGGCACAGCCCCAAAAGCAAACAAGGAATTCCAGCAACACCTAACGTGCCGGAATCCCTTGTTTTCAGCGGTTTTCCCGATATTCTGTTCATTCCCTTTGTATCAAATAAGCGGTTTACATTTCTCAAAAAACACCCTTGATATCCTGACCCGCTACTGGTTTGAATATGGCAGGCCCTCCGTGTTCCTTTTCCCCAACCGTGACGATCCCTCCCGTCCCATGGCTTCCTATACGGCC
>CAJTVQ010000087.1 GCA_910579935.1 uncultured Lachnospiraceae bacterium | reverse complement strand
AAACCATGTCTATCGTAATGGGAAAGCGTCCTGATCTGTTTACGGCATATCTTCATGTCAGTTCACAGTGGGACGGCGAATACGAGCCTGTTGTGGATAACCGGCTGCCTGTTTATTTTGCCATAGGCAGGAATGATGAGTATTACGGTTCCGCCAAAACGCAGAGAGCGTATGATACGCTTTATGACTTGTATGAGCGGCAGGGATTGTCGAAAGAAGAAATTGACAGCCTGCTTGTGCTGGACATTAAGGAGCATGATTATTTTACCGGGAGGAATGCCCCGAATGAGCATGGCGGAGGAGGACTTTTTGCCTATGATGAGGAGATTATGGGGTGGTTGTTTTCAAAGTGATTGGGATATAACGGGAAAGGAAAGGCGGAGATGACGATGAAACGAAAGAATATTTTGTGTCTGTGCATGACGGCATTATTGATATTAGGCATAGCCGGATGCGGGGCAGAGGGCAAGGATAACAGTACCGGGAGCAGTCCTGTTCAGGAGTCAGGAGAAAGGGAAGTGTCCGGCAGTGAAAATGAAAACGGCGATTCGGGAGCAGGGGAAATCGCTGCGGATAAACAGGGAAGTGCAGATGCAGGCAGTGAATCCCAGTCAGGCAGCTCCAACATATTGATTGCCTATTTTTCCATACCGGAGGATGTGGAAACAACGGATGCGGTTGCCGGAGCCAGTATTGTAATCAGGGATGGGGAAAAAATGGGCAACACCGAGTATGTGGCAAAAGTAATCCAGCAGACAGTCGGTGGGGATCTGTTTCGTATTGAGACGGTAGAAGAATATCCGCTTGACCATGATCCGCTGGTAGATCAGGCAGCGGGTGAGCAGGATGAGAAGAAACGCCCGGAGCTTTTGAATCATGTGGAGAATTTTGAACAGTACGAAACCATTATTTTAGGGTTTCCGAACTGGTGGGCAGATCTCCCAATGCCGGTCTATACATTTTTGGAAGAATATGATTTTGGTGCAAAGACCATTATCCCCTTTGTGACACATGGCGGCAGCGGTTTTTCGGGAACCATCCGGACTATATCGGAACTGCAGCCTGGCGCCCATGTAAGTGAGAATACCTTGTCCTTATCCAGAAACAGTGTAGCGGACAGCGAGGAAGATGTAGTGGCATGGGCGGAAAGCCTGGGACTGAACGCGACAGAAATTGCGCCGGACAATAGTGGTGATACAGTGGCAGATGCGGTGGCTGATCCTGTGGACCAGCAGATTTTATACCTTTGGGAAGAAGGCAACATGCCTGCGGTCACAGAGTATACAGAGAACAACGGAAATTATGCGGATGATCCGGATTTCCGTCCTTATATGGTAACATTTCCTGTTCCGGAGGGAACAGAAGTGAAAGGTGCTGTCCTGATCAATGCAGGCGGCGCTTTTCAGTTTAGAAGCGACCAGATGGAGGGAACCCCTGTAGCGCAGGAACTTAGCAGACTGGGGTATCAGAGTTTTGTGGTAAACTATCGCCTGCGCCCTTATACACAGGAGGAAGGAGCATTGGATCTGGCCCGTGCGGTCCGATTTGTCCGTAAATATGCAGATGTCTATGGCATTGATGAAAAGGATATTGCCGTTATGGGTTTTTCGGCAGGCGGTATTCTTGCAGGGGAAATGCTGTTGAATTTTGACGGTACGGTGAACGGAAGTGCATTGGATGACAGTTATGTTCCTGATGAGCTTGATAGTATATCAGCGGATGCAGGCGCGGACGGCATGATTTATTCCTTTTATGGACGCCTGAGTGTCGCGTCCACTGACACAGACAAATTTGCGTCGTCCAATCTGCCGCCTACCTATTTCTGCTACGGCACCCGTGATCCGTTTGTAGGTGAGTTTGAAGAATGTGTGGAGGCGTTAAAGGAAGCGGGTGTTCCGGTAGAAGTGGATGTGCTGGAAGGCAGACCGCATGGGTACGGCTATACAGAGGGATGGATTCCTGCCTATGATGCGTGGCTGACAGGAATTTTTGAGAACAACTGAGTGTAGATACCTTTAGGTAATAACTTAGAAACCATTCGGAACTTCTGTAAAAGGTGTGGATTGATTAAAATAAAATCATCAAGGCAAAAGCAAAAACACGGTTGAAGAAAATCATGGAGGTTGGCTATGGAATATAGGACACTGGGAAAAGATCTGACAGTATCCGCGGTGGGGCTTGGCTGTATGGGAATGAGCCACGCTTACGGGGCACCGGCAGATAAAAAGGAAATGACGGAACTGTTGGCGGAGGCTGTGGATACGGGATACACATTCTTTGATACAGCGGAAGTTTATGGTACGCCGGAAAATTCCCATCACAATGAAGAATTGGTAGGGGAGGCGCTACGGCCGTATCGAAATAAAGTTGTGATAGCGACAAAGTTTGGAATTTATTTTGACATGGAAAGCAAACAGGTAAATAAACCGCTTCTGCCGGATTCCAGACCGGAGGTTATCCGTGTCTCGGTAGAAAATTCCCTAAAGCGGCTGGGAACTGACCATATTGACCTGTACTATCAGCACCGCATTGACCCGTTTGTACCGGTTGAGGAGGTGGCGGGCGTCATGCAGGAGCTGATGCAGGAGGGAAAAATTACGCACTGGGGACTATCGGAAGCTGACGAGGAAACGATACGCCGCGCCCATGCGGTCTGCCCGGTAACGGCGATCCAGAACCGCTATTCCATGATGGCGCGCTGGCATGAAGCGTTATTCCCCGTACAGGAGGAATTAAACATCGGTTATGTGGCATTTTCGCCTTTAGCAAATGGATTTTTGTCCGCAAGGTATGGGAAAGAGACTAAGTTTGACGCGGGTACGGATTACCGGAGCGTGATGCCGCAGTTTACGCCGGAAGCTGTGGAACAGAATCAGAAACTGCTGGAGCTGGTCAGAACGGTTGCGGAAGGAAAGCACGCCACGCCCGGTCAGATTGCCCTTGCGTGGATGCTTGGAAAAAAACCATATCTGGTGCCAATCCCCGGAACGAGAAAGTCAGACCGCCTGAAAGAAAATGCGGGGGCATCGGATATTAAGCTGACGGAAAAAGAGATTGCGGTTTTGGATAAACAGCTCGATGCGATGGAAATGTCAGAGGTATTCGGCGGCACCAATGCGAGAAGAATTTCTAAGCGGTCAAAAAACACCCGCTAAGAAATTCTACGGTTCCAAAGGGCGGAACCTACTCACATGGAAGAACGCAAAAACAGCGTTCTTCCCGTATATTGTTATGCTGCTGATGAATATAAAAAGGAGGACATCATAATGAACGAATTTGTTTTCACTTATCCCACAAAAGTATACTT
>CAJTVQ010000086.1 GCA_910579935.1 uncultured Lachnospiraceae bacterium | reverse complement strand
GCAAAGGCTATGTCTAAGAGAAACAGCTTAGCTTAAAAGTTGTAAAGTAGTGTATTATGTAGAGTGCATTGGTGACTTTGGAAAAGGTGCGAGTGACAGTGAAGGAAAGACGCAGGGCAGGGAATATATCTGGTGCAGAGGTAACTATCAAGGCGAAAAAAGCAGTGACTGGAAGTATAACGGTACAGAGCAATTAACATAATAATGGGGACAAGGTGTTTGAGTGATATTCCAGGAATGACTGAAATATCACTTGAATATATGCGTGATAATATAAAAGATGGACGTGACTTTTTATGGGGCAGGCGCTAAAATAGGGATGTAAGTGGATATGAGGGGGGCAGGCAGTTACTACCAGTAAATGGTGAAACAGGGTAGTTTCTACCAAGTCTCTACCAAAGGGGGAAAAAGGTATGATTTTAATGGAAATAAAGGAAATTATGAAGATTATGTGAAATGGCGAAAAACAGGTGGAAATAATGGAAAATAAGTGCTATAAAAGAATAGAGAGTAAGGAAGGGATGGGTTACAAATTCGAAACAGCGTAGGAGTAAATTCCGATAAGCCGGAAAATGGTAAGGAGAGAAAGTGCGAAAAAAGATTTTAATGGTTCACCGGATGAATTTCATATTGGGATTTTCATGTATCTGCGCATGTATTTGTATCTGGATGCCGCTTGTGTGGTTTCTGTATAGTTTCGGGTATGTGGAGGAACCGGATCATCAGGCGGACTATGGCTCTTTCACCATGGATCCAACGGCGAGTTTTGACGGAAAACTGAATGCGGAATGTACGCCGGAAAGATGGAATGGTAATAATGAGCTGACCAGACGAATCCGGGTCGATATAAAAAATGCGGAGACAAAGAAAACGGTATACAGTTTTTCCCCGGCAAGGGTATGGGATTTTTGGGGAATCTGCTGGGAGAGTGACAGTTATGATCTTTGGATACAGTCAGGCGATACAGGGGTTCATTGTTATGAATATGAGGATGGGGAATGGGTTTATGATCCTGATGCGGTAAGGCCGGAAGATATTGTATCAAAATATGACAAAAAGTAAGCGGTTAGTTTTGGCGGTTTGGAATGGTAGGATAAGCGGATGAAATATTCAATCAAAAAGCAGTTTGCCATGATCTTCATAGGTTTAATGTCAGCCACGATTTTACTGTGCTGGTTTATAAACAGTACCCTTTTGGGCGAATATTACATTGGAAATAAAAAGAAAGCATTGATTAATGCCTATACAACCATCAATCGGGCGTTCAGTACCGGAAATATCCTGACGGAAGAGTTCGATATTCAGCTGCAGAAGATTATAGAAAAATATAATATCAGCCTGATCGTGCTGGATACAGATTCCCAAATGCTCATAACGTCCCGCAATGACCAGGAAACGATGAGCAAAAGACTGTGGGATAATTTTTTTAACAATTTTGACAAAGATGAAAATCCGATGATTTTGGAAAAAGGAGAAAACTATACCATCCAGAGGATAACCGATCCGCGGACGATGACCGAATATATTGAAATATGGGGCGTATTCGATAATGGAAATATTTTTCTGCTCCGGACGGCGCTGGAGGGGATTCGTGACAGTGTGGCCATTGCCAACCGTTTTCTTGCCTATGTAGGAATAGCCGCGGTGATGATCAGTGCAGGCGTTATTTTGATGGTGTCAAGGAAAGTGACAGAACCTATTTTGGAACTGGCGGATATTTCCGAGCGGATGGCAGGATTGGATTTCGACGCCAAATATTGCGGGAACAGCAAGACGGAGATTGCCCTGTTGGGACATAATATCAACGAACTTTCCAATACGCTGGAAGAAACGATTTCCGAACTGAAAACTGCAAACAACGAACTGCAGAAGGATATAGAAAAGAAAAATGAAATTGATGAGATGCGCAAGGAATTTTTATCCAATGTTTCCCACGAACTGAAAACCCCGATTGCGCTGATTCAGGGTTATGCGGAAGGGTTAAAGGAGGGAATCAGCGACGATGCGGAAAGCAGGGAGTTTTATTGTGATGTCATTATTGACGAAGCGGCCAAGATGAATCATATGGTAAAGAAACTGCTGACCTTAAACCAGCTGGAATTCGGAAACGATGTGGTTGCAATGGAACGGTTCGATATAGCAGCCCTGATCCACAATTATATACAGTCTGCGGAAATACTGGCAAAGCAGAAAGAAATCAGTATCCGTTTCGAAGCACGGGAGCCTGTGTATGTCTGGGCGGATGAATTTAAGACAGAGGAAGTATTTGCCAATTATTTCAGCAATGCCATTCACCATGCATCCGGACAGAAAGTGATAGATATCAAATTGACCAAACTGGAGCATAAGGGCAGGGTTTCCGTTTTTAACACGGGGGAACCTATTCCGGAGGAAAGTTTAGCGCACATATGGGAAAAATTTTATAAAGTGGATAAAGCCAGAACGAGAGAATATGGCGGAAGCGGCGTGGGTTTGTCCATTGTAAAAGCGATCATGGAATCCATGAATCAGGATTACGGTGTGGTGAATTATGATAACGGAGTGGAATTTTGGTTTGAACTTGAGACAAATTAGTGTTATAATATAAAGGCATATGTAAGTCAGAGGATAAAAAATGTGCTTATACCCCGATTTATGGGTGGATGGCAGCATGGAGGATTAATATGAGAAAGTCAGTATTGATATTTGCGGTGGCGGCATCTTTGTGTATGACTGCTTGCGGTTCGGCCATTCCGGATATGACGGAAGAACAGGAAGCGATGGTCGTGGAGTATGCGGCGGGATTGCTGTTGAAATATGACAGGAATTATCATGGAAGACTGCTGGGGGCGGAGGAACTGGCGGAAGCAGAGCAGAAAGAAGCCGAGGAACGCGAGAGAATGTTGGAAGAGGAAGCGAGGAAGGCAGAAGAAGCAAAGAAAGCAGAAGAGGCGGCGGAAGAGACAACAGAGGTAGTGGATGTCAGTGAAGAGCCAGAAACCATTACATATCACAGCATAGAGGAATTCTATGGAATTGATGGTGTGGCGATTCGCTATGCAGGATATGAATTGAAGGATATGTATCCTGACAGCGGTGCGGATGATATGTTTTTTGCGATGAATGCATCTGCCGGGAGCAAACTGGTAGTGCTTCACTTTGACGTGGAGAATATAAGCGGACAGGATAAAGAACTGGATATGCTGTCTTTGGAAACAAAATTCAAAATATCTTTTAGCGGAGAATCGCCGAAATATGCTCTGACAACTATGCTTACGAATGATTTGGCTTCGTATAAAGGGACGATTGCGGCAGGAGGTTTGGAACAGCTGGTGCTGGTTGCGGAACTGCAGGAGGATAAAGCGCAGTCTGTCCAGACGATTTCTTTAATTATGAGAAATGGCACGGAAGAAGCAACAATTTCATTAAATTAAAGCACCAAAGTGAAAAATAACGCAGATATAAGATGAAACAGCAAAAATATTTTGCCGAAAAAGCCCATAAATTGGGCTTTTTTTGATAATGTGCAAAAAAAATGAAAAATTTTTAAGATTTATTATTGACAACTCTTTCCAAGGGTGCTATACTCAATTTCGTTGCCGGCGAGATAA
>CAJTVQ010000085.1 GCA_910579935.1 uncultured Lachnospiraceae bacterium | reverse complement strand
GGAGGCGTTACCAGTGCGGGGTTCTATGGAGCCGGTAAGGGGATTGAGAAGCTGAAGGATAGTTTTCGGACTGGTAAGGGTAGAAGGGAAAGTAGATTTCCAGAAAATCCGAACGATTTGTTTCCGGAAAATTATGCAGGGTTGGAAAAGGAATTAAAACGGGATGGAAAAATAATTTATAAAGTACAAGCAGGGGATAAAACGTACAAAGTTGAATATCATCCTAAGCATACAGGTGATAATCATTATGATGGTAGTCATTATCATGTTTTAAAATTAGGAGAAGTTCCAAAGAAGGGAAAAACAAAACCACCTTATTTTAGAATTCCTAATCTTGATCCTAATACTCCTGCACAGGGAGGGACGTTTGCTCCTGGAGATTTGTTGCCAACTAAAAATAGAAAATGATTTATAATTTAATGTTTATATCAGTTTAGAGCAAAATGTGGTTATGGAATGAAACCCATAACCACAATTTTAGGAGGTAATAAAATGGTTCAAGTATTATATGTTGGACAGTATAAAGAAGGAGGCAAGATTACTACAATTCAATGGAGATATTTTATGGAATGGTGTAAAACGGAATGTAATGAGATAATTGTTTATTCTAAGATGCCTTATAATACCATTTGTACTAAATTTCCTTTATATTGCAATATTAATGAATTGCAGAGCCCGGATGAATTACTGGATATTTATGCATTTGAGATTAATATATTTAATATTGCTTTTTGGGAGTATATTAAAGAATATAATTATAATATTGATATAGCAGATGATATTTCTCATATTTACTTTTTTTGGGGGAATAGGAATATTGCATCATTAGAAATAGTTGATTATGAAAATTATGTATTAATTGAGGAGCCTATTAGTCACGATGATATATTTTTATTAAATAGAAAATTGATATTGGAGAATATACAGTTCTGTTCTAAAGGAAAAGCAGATATAGATGATTTATTACAAGGTGAAGGTTGGAAAGCATTAGGCACTTGATATTGTGGAATTACTATTACAATATTACGTTTAGTGATATCGGTGAATGAAAGAGCATCATTAAATAACGAATTGATAGAATACGAGACAAGGGAAGAAATGCAATCTGCGGAACCAGGCTGTTAAAGAACGTAGGTATGGAAAACAATAAAATGAGCGGTCTCGGAAACTCAATAGCGAATAGGCAGGAAAGGGTTGGTTTTCAGAAATGAGTGTGATAAGAGATGGATGATTGTGGAGCCTGAGTGATTCGGAAGCCATAAAGAATAAAAATGGGCATGACTTTAAGGCCTGTCGGAAAACAGGAATGAAAGGATTTTGGAGCAGAAAACATGGTTTATGCCGCTGTCTGCATCTGATGTTTATAGCGGGCATCCAGATGGATGCAGATGCCGATTATGGTCGTTATGAAAGTATAGTGCTTCTTCGGGTGTATGAACATGCGGTGCAGGACTTAATCATTGAGGATGGGTATGTACGGCGGTTCCGTCGCTGCAAACAGTAAGGTGTTCCCTTGATATGAGGCCGCAATCCATGGAAGGCAGGACGGCTACATGATAGAAGAAACACTGCAGGCGCTGCTCAAAGTTAAAAGGGATATCCTTCCTGGCCATGAGCCGTTCTTCGATAGATTCGGTGATTTTGGTCTTTGTCTCCTGGACTTTCTGTTTTTTCCTTTGGGCTTATCAGGTTTTTTGCTGTCGTGGGAGGTGGGGAGCAGTTTGTCCCGGGCATATAAGCTCGTTGCCGGGGCGGCAACCGCGGGGATCAACTACATTTCCGACCTGACCGGGCAGAATCCCGGATGGGGAGGGCCGGACGCAGGGTTCCTGACAGGGATGGCAGGAAAACTGGTTTCCCCATACGGGGGAGTGGTGCGGGATCCCGGGAGGGAATGCGGAAGCGCAAGCCCGTTTGTAACCGTCCCCGGTTATGGCTCGTCGAAGGGGTACCGGTATGATGTTCCGAAGGCAGGGGGCGCAAGCCGGAAGCAGAGGAAGAAATTCAGCCTGAAGGAATTCCTGAGGGAGACGGCAGCAGGAGGGATCACGGGAGGCGTTGCCAGTGCGGGGGTCTATGGGGCCGGTAAGGGGATTGAGAGGCTGAAAGCTGGATTTAAGTCAGGTAAAGGTAGTTTAAAGGAAGGCCTGATTCATAGATATACATTAGATGGAAAACATATCTTGATGTAGAAAATTTACCAGGAGAAGAGGGAATAAAGGTTCCCAGAAGGTTAAAACCTGAGGAGATGAGTTTTTTAACTAAAGAATATGGTGTTGAATTTGGCTTGGTATATAGGCATGGAAATGGAAAAAACGGAGGATGAGGTCAATATTGATTATACTCAGGCGTAGAAAATCAGGTAAGAGTACCACTTGCTAAAGACGCAATGTTAATTTATCATACACATCCTAAGGAATCAATCGGAGCAAGTTTAGGAGATAGACAAGTAATGATGTTATTGGAAGCAAGTGGTTCTCATCAAAGAAGTTCACAGATAATTCCTGTGGGAAAGCATGGGACAGTGAGATTTAATTCAAGCGGAACATATACATCAGAATGGTAAAAATACATTTTTAAAAGTTATAAATATAGGGTAGTGTAAGCAGTTTATGAAAAGCTCCTTTTTTCATTTTTGTTAACCATTATATTTATGCTTCGCAAATCTCTGTCAAGGTTGAATTTAATGGGGGTTCAGCCCGGCCTTGACAGGGATTCGGAAGCAAAAGAACTTGTCATTAAAAGGGCTGAAAAAGAGGGATAGGTTTTGCGGGAGTAAAATCCATAAAAGAATAAATTTTACAAGACTTTTATCCAATTTTGCAGGCAATAAGCTTAACACTATCAGTTGTAGAAGTGGGGTATAATATGGGAAAATTGGATGATTTACAAGAACTTTGGACTACAGATAAAGATAAGTATTATTTAGTATTATTAGATGATAATTCGTTTGGTATTGTGGATAAAAATAATATGGCGTTACTTATAGAAGAGGATGAATTGTATATTTTAGTTATAGAGAAAATGATTTCTAATGGTGTTAAAGTTGTAAAGGCAGAGAGTAATACAAAGAAATTCATAGAAGTATCGTCTCAAATCGCTATGGAGAAATATGAGTTATTTAAGAATAGCCTGTCAATTTAATACATGTAATCGTTGATACTCTCAAACATCTATGCGATAGAGGTGCTGATACGAAAAGCATAAGAGGGAAAGAGTTTTCCTAAATGTTAGGAAAAACAGTATTCCATGTATTACAGAAGATGATTGTGATATAGGCAGAAAAAGTATCGTACAGAAATTTCTGATGTATAATGGTAAACGGTAGATAGGGAAACCACCGTCACCTATGACCTGAACCGCCGGCCCGTGTCGGTGGCATACAGCGACGGGCGGACTGCGGCGTTCCGCTATAACAGGCGGGGCGAACTGGTGGAGATGCAGGACTGGAACGGAACCACGGCCATGGAGCGTGATGTCCTCGGCAGGCTGACCGGCGTCACGGACCACAACGGGCGAAAGACCGGCTTCACCTATGATGCGGCAGGCAACCGTACAGGCATCCGGTATCCGGACGGCAGTGCGGCAGCCTATGCCTACAATGCCAGCCATCAGCCCGTAAAGGCGGCGTACCGGTTTGGGGAAACGGCCGGCATGGAGGAGACTTTCACCTACGACGTGCTGGGACGGATCACCGGTTCCGCAGCAGGGAGATGCAGTATGTGCCGGATTTCCTGAGCGGAACGCATAACGAGCTGATGGCGTATGAAACGGGGGCCGGAAGCGTACGGACGGTCTTCGGCCACGGGTACCAAAGGTTAAGCTAGTGTACGGCGGACGGACAGGGAACGGTGCGGCAGTATGCGGAGCGCGGCATCTG
>CAJTVQ010000084.1 GCA_910579935.1 uncultured Lachnospiraceae bacterium | reverse complement strand
GCTTCTTCTGGGTCGCGTTCTTCGGGGAGAGGGTCGTCTTGAGAGTCGCCATCTTGTGACGGATAGTGGGGAAAATGGGTGATTTTAGAAAAATTGAGGGCGAATAAAAATAAGCGTGCGTTATGGCAATGGCAGAAACGAAAAAAGCTGCGGAATGAAATTTATCAGGTGAAATTTATCAACGGAAATATATTTGAAAAGATTATGGAAAAATCGTCTTGAATGTGGTAAACTTAGCTTAGTATCGTGAATATTAAGTTGTTTGGTATTAAATGAAGGCGGGGTATCTGGGCTTTCATGTGCTGAAAAATGGACAGGAATAATCCATAGGGAGATGGCAGATATGGCACGAACGGTAGCGATTGGTGTACAGGACTTTGAAAAATTAATTTTAAATGACTATTTCTATATTGATAAAACTTTATTTATTAAAGAATGGTGGGAAAGTGCGAATGAAGTTACTTTGCTTACCAGACCCAGACGGTTTGGAAAAACCTTAAACATGAACATGTTAGAGCGTTTTTTCAGCTTGAAATATGCAGGGCAGGGTGAGATTTTTGAAAAATTGAATATTTGGAAGGATGAAAAATATCGGAAACTGCAGGGAACTTATCCGGTCATTTTTTTATCTTTTGCCGGAGTAAAGGAAGATCATTATGATGCAGCGGCCTATCGGATTTGTGGTTTTTTGGGAGATGTTTATCAGCAGCATGATTATTTGCTGGATTCTGCCCGGCTGACAGATGAGGATAAGACTGTATTCAAAAATATGGCTTACAATATGTCCGTACAGGATGCAGCAATAGCATTAAAGAAATTGTCTTATTATCTGTTTAAGCATTTTGAAAAGAAAGTAATTATTTTATTGGATGAATATGATACGCCGTTGCAAGAGGGATATGTAAATGGATATTGGAAGGAATTAATTTCCCTTACCAGAAATTTGTTTAATAATACATTTAAAACCAATCCCTGCCTGGAACGTGCTGTGATGACAGGTATTACCAGGGTTGGCAGAGAATCCATGTTTTCCGATTTGAATAATTTAAAAGTGGTTACAATGACTTCCACTGTTTATGCCCCTTATTTTGGTTTTACAGAAGAAGAAGTATTCACAGCCATGGATGAATTTGGACTGACGAATAAGGAAGAAGTAAAACAGTGGTATGATGGTTTTACAATTGGGAACTTGAAGGATATCTATAATCCATGGTCGATTATTAGTTTTTTAGATGAAAGGAGGATGAAGCCATACTGGGCCAATACCAGTTCTAATGGGATGGTGGGCAGCCTGATCCGCATGGGAAACCGGAATGTTAAGATGCGTTTTGAGGATTTGCTGCAGGGACAGACCATTCGCAGTGTGATAGATGAAGAAATGGTATTTAATCAACTGGATAACAGCGATGAAAATGCAGTGTGGAGTCTTTTGTTTGCCAGCGGTTATCTGAAGGTGGTGGAGATCCAGGGTGAAAGCTATGAGCTGGAGCTGACGAATTATGAAGTTCGGAAGATGTTTGAAAATATGGTTAGTGGCTGGTTTGGGAGGAATTCGGCAGATTATAATGATTTTATTAAATCAATGCTGTGTGCAGACCTGGAATCCATGAATGAATATATGAACCGTTTTGCACTGAATACCATCAGTTATTTTGATGTGGGGGAGAAACCTTCCGGCCAGGCAGAACCGGAGAGATTTTATCATGGTTTTGTATTGGGATTGTTAGTGGATCTGCGAGACAGATACGAAGTGATTTCCAACCGGGAGAGCGGTTTTGGGCGTTATGATGTGATGTTGCGCCCACGGGATCAAGCTGATGATGGCATTATTATGGAATTTAAAGTCTATAATCCCAAAAAAGAAAAAGATCTGGAAGAAACCGTGCAGGCAGCTTTGCAGCAGATTAACGACAGAAAGTATGACAGATTCCTGTTAGAGCAGGGAATCGGAGAGGAACGAATTAGGAAGTATGGTTTTGCGTTTCGGGGGAAGGAAGTATTGATTGGAGGGTTAGGAAAGTAATGTGTAAGAAAAAATGGGTAGCGCTGCTGCTCTCTGGTTGTCTTCTGCTTCAGTCATGGATGGGTTCATCCACACAAGCAGATGGGGCGAAACGGATCGCAGCAGAGAAAAATGTAACGGAGTATACCGTAGCCGAGAAAACAGAAGGTGCGTTAGTGGTTGAGGTGAAGCCTTCTCTTTTCGTTCCATTTCAGGGAGATGTAACGGTAGAACTTAGTGACGACAGCAAAAATTTCCGCGAGACAATGAAACTGGACTTCAGTGATACAAAGACGGTTTCATCGTCTGCCAGATTTGATGTTCCGCAGGGGACATATCAGGTCTGTGTTTCCGCTGAACGTTTTGCTGACTGCAAACAAGAGGTGCAGATTGAAAAGGGGTGGATTTCTAAAATCCAGGTATGTCCGACCCGGATCGTTACACCGGGAGGTATGAATCCCGGCTGGCTTCGCCCGGGTGATATAAATGGGGATAAGGAGATCGACCAGAAAGATGCGGAGGTCATGATTTCACACATCCGTGAAGACGAAGAAAATACGGATATGGATCTGAATGGCGATGGTAAGACCGACCTGGTGGATTTGCAAAATCTCGTACAGAGTATGGATGAAAAAGGAGAATCCCATGTAGAAAAACAGGGGCTGCCTAGAAAAGTCCAGGCAAAGGAAGGGACATCCGCGGAAGGCAGCATGGAGGATTTTCTGAATCAGAAAGACGGTATCGGTCTCAGGCCTTCCCGTACGGATGCCGCGATTTCGAGTGAGAATCCGGTAGGACTTGAGTTTACTCTCGCGGAGAGCAGTACATATGAGGACACACCTCATTTACAGGGAATGACGATTCATGCGCCGGAAGAGATGGATCAGGATGGAACGGTGTCCAGTGCCATCACAGACGGAGAGGCACAGATCGCATACATAGATGAAAATGGAAATGAGAAGGAGCAGGTTTTCTCACTTGCCGCCGGGGCGGACAATACTACGCAGAGTCTGCGAACTACAAAAAGCCGCCGTGCAGCAGCAATCGTGGATGCGAGTGGTGCGATCGTTTTGGATTTCGGCGGGCAGCTTGCCGTAAAACGGGTAACGATTAAAATTACCGGGACAAAAAAGACGGAGCCGTTGGTGAATATTGCAAAGGTTGAGTTTGTCAATAATATGGAGGAGCGGATCGGAGCCCCCGAACTTGATATTCCATCCCTTTATGAACCGGTATCACAAAATGAAGCGCTTACGGTGTCTTTTAGCCCGCAGCGAAATGTGACGGGATATGAAATTTATATTTCCGGCCCGGTTAAGAAACAGTCGGATCCGGAAACACAGATTGTAAGCGTATCGAATACAGAGCATATCATTTCTTCGATCCATGATAAGCCGATGGTAAATTTCAGGGAGTATACGATCAAAGTCCGTTCGGTAAACGGGGACTGGAGAAGCCCGTGGTCCGAAGAGAAGATCGGGATACCGAAACCGCAGAAACTTCCTGCGCCGCCGGACAATGTAAAGGCAGAGGGCGGCTATCGTTCGATTTCTGTTACGTGGAAGGATATGGATGATTCGAACGGCTATATGGTTTATTATAAGAAGTCATCGGAAGAGCAATACCGTCCGGTCGTCGATGGGTTTGAGCCGGCTGTATCCGGCGAGGGCAGGCTGAATGAGAACCGGTATACGATAACGGGATTGGAAGATGAGACGGAGTATTCGGTTTATGTGATCGGCTGGAATGAGTTGGGCTGGGGAAAGCCTTCCATTGTTTCCCTTGCCGCTACGAAGAGCATCAATCCGCCGGAACTGCCGAAGTATAAGCTTTTAAATACTTCGAACGGCGAGAGCGTATTGAGCGCGCATATCGTGGATGCCACGATCGGAGGCAGCGGAGGAGCAAAAATGGTTGCAAGCCCGCTGGATACTTCACCGGGAAGTGCGCTGGGACTTGTGGATGACAATTACGCTTCTTATTGGATGAAATCGGATTGGGATGACGGCGTAGCCTATCCGAGTCTGTCGAAAGGAATGATCATAACGCTTGACCGGGACTATGCCATGAACTATATGACATTTGCGGCAGTAGATCAGAAAACAGCATCCAATACGG
>CAJTVQ010000083.1 GCA_910579935.1 uncultured Lachnospiraceae bacterium | reverse complement strand
CGCTGCATTTATATGTCCTGATTCCCGTTTCCGTTTCTGTTGCAGGCTTTGTCACTGTTCCGCTGTCCTCTGTATGGGCTGCACTGTCAGACTTCTCTCCACAAGAACATTCATGCCAGTGGTTATTGCTGTCGGACTTCCACTCCGTTCCGTAGCTGTGCTTATGCGATTCCGGTAACTTCTCTATTATTTCTGTCCGTATCTCATAACCACAGACGCTGCATTTATATGTCCTGATTCCCGTTTCCGTTTCTGTTGCAGGCTTTGTCACTGTTCCGCTGTCCTCTGTATGAGTTCCGCTGTCAGACTTGGCTCCGCAGTCACATTCATGCCAGTGGCTATTGCTGTCGGACTTCCATTCCGTTCCGTAGCTGTGTGTATGCGATTCCGGTAACTTCTCGATTATTTCCGTCCGCATCTCATAACCACAGACGCTGCATTTATATGTCCTGATTCCCGTTTCCGTTTGTGTTGCAGGCTTTGTCACTGTTCCGCTGTCCTCTGTATGGGCAAGCACTTCTGACTTATTCCCACAAACAACACATTCCTGCCAGTGACCGTTACTGCCAGACTTCCAGTCTGTCCCATAATCATGCCCTGCGTTTACTGTCACTGTAGCAGTATTCCCCGCTTTATCTGTCGCTGTTATAATCATAGGCGTTGTGTCGAATTTCACATCTAAAGTAAATTTACTGTCTGACAGGGTTTGCTCTTTCCCATTCACAGTTACGGTTACGGATTCCGAATTATTGTCTGTGACCGTTACCTCCTGCGATGTGCAGTAAGTTTCCCCGTCTGCAATCCCGGTAATAGACGGAGATGTCCCGTCGAATACCAGACCGTCAGAGGAAATATAAGTCACGTTCCCCTGCTGATCTGTAATCTTTGCATAAACCACGCAGGATTTATCCGGGCTGATGCTAAAGGTTGTTTTGTCTGTGTTTCCGGCTGTCCAGTTCTCCAGTTTTTTCACTTCTTCCTCTGTCAGCTTGCTGTCTGATATATAATAAGATACAGAAGCCACGCCGGATTCGTTATCCTGTGCAGTGATCGTCACCTGCTCTGTTTCCTTAAAGAACAGCCCGAAAGTAATCGTATGTAAAAAGCTGTTCCAGTGGTTTGTCCTTATGCTGATTTCCCCTGTCGGCGCACCCGTATCTTTCAACCGTTCTCCATATTTCCCTCCACATACTGTACATATGGCTTCTTCCGTATAGGTGGCAGTACCGCCGGAACAATTCTCTGTTTCCGTAAAGCCACAGTTAGGTGTCTTGCAGCTATGGGTATGCGTCCCGTTTCCGTTACTCCCCCATGCCCCATAATCATGCCCTATGGCGGGAATTTTTATATCCGTTACTTCCTTTTTCCCGTCCGCATCGGCAAACAGTTTACTACATACGCTACAGCTCCAATATTCTATGTTTCCCTCTGTAAGACAGCCTGCTTCTTTCCCTGCATGGCGAGTCAGTGTATGGGGTTTCACAGAAATTGTGATATCAGCGTCTGCAATTTCCGTCAGTCCGTTCTGATCTGAAAATTTCTTACCACAGACAGAGCAGTCCCAATACTCCCTGCTTCCTGCCGCTGTGCAGGTTGCCTCCTGCCCTTCATGATGGGTAAGGGTGTGGTCAGTAATCGGAATAATTATATCTGTAATTTCCGTCTGCCCGTCTTTATCCGAAAATATTTTCTTACATACAGAACACTCCCAATACTCCTTAACTCCCGCATTCATACAATCCGCTTCCACCCCGTCATGGTGGGTAAGCGTGTGGGCTGCTATCGGCAGTTCTGTATCTGTAATCTCTGTTTTCCCGTCTTTATCTGAAAAGTTCTTCCCACATATAGAACAGTTCCAATATTCCAAAATCCCCGTATGTGTGCAATCCGCCTCCACCCTGTCATGATGGGTAAGCGCCGCACCGTTATTGTGGATACATGGAAGAATTGTGACGGTTTTTGAAATAGTTCCTTTGCCTGCATGGGTATAAGTGGCGGTATACTCCATATCAGATACTTTTGCAATATCCAGTGTCCAGCCGCTTGTATCCACCGCAAAATCTCTACCGCAGACCGCAACTTTCCCCGCAAGGGTTACTTTTCCCTTAATCTCTGCCGCCATATCCGCCGAGGTATAGTGCATATCTGAAGGAACGGAAATCATATCTGCTGTAGGTGCGGATTTAATGGTATATTTGCCGTTAGGGTCAAGAGAATCAGCAGTCAGATAGCTTGCGTCCGCCAAAGTCAGTTCGCACGTCCCGCCGGAAACATCTCCGCTGCCTGCGCCGAAACCGTAAGCAGTGTCCTCTTGAGAGTCATACTGTCCGGGAACTAACGTCACATGACCTCCATTGATGGTCAGACTGCCGCCGCAACCAGACGAAATTCCTCCAAATATCGGATCATATAAGCCGCCAGCGCCGCCAATACCGGCTCCGCCGTAATAGTTATCACTGCCGCCTGTTGCGGTCACCGTTCCGCCGTTGATGGTGACGGTGCCGCCGTTGCCGGGGGCATCACCAGTGCTTCCTCCGCCAATACCAGCAGATGCCGAATTTGATCCTCCTCCGGTTGCGTTGATGATTCCGCCGTTAATTACCACCGTTCCGCAGTTGGGATCGCCATCCGATACATCATCTGGAGCATATATAGCACCGCCAATGCCAGCACCTGCTCCGCTCCCGGAAACATTCAGAGAACCGGTTCCATTGATAATCAAAGTTGCGCCAACAGGAACATATATTCCTGCGAGGTTACCACCGGCCTGAATCGTATTTGTTCCGTCAATGGTCAGATTCATGGTCGCGCCGGGGGCGACGCCTACCTTTGCCGTTGCGGTAATATTTAAGCCGGAAAACGTCACATCATGGACGCCGCTTGCCACATAAATCTTTGCCTGCATCGCTGTAGTGCCGGTAAAGGTATGCCCTTGGCAGCCTCCGGCTTCTTCGGTTAATATATTTTCACGAGAGCTGCCTATGTTGATTTCTCCCGCAACCGCTATTGGCGCGTTGGCCGCGTCCAGCGCCCCTTGCAGGTCGATGACGCGGGAGAGGTCGAGCTGCCCCTGTTCGTCCTCGTCCAGCGCCGTGAACAGGTCAAGGATTTCATCAAGCCGCGCCCGCACAACCTCCGCGTTGTCCTCGGTCACCTGCTCCGGCAGGGCGGCAATCAGGGCCTCGATGGGACAGATACGGCACACATAAGTACACGGGCTGCCTTCCCCGTCCTCCGATTTTGGTATATAGCCGCAGTCCGCATCATGCTCCTGATGATGTTTGCAGATGCCTGTATCTTCCTGATTCTCTGTATTTTCTTCCGGCACTTTTCCTTTGCAGTCTAAGAAACTGGCATCATCCGCTCCGCACACAGGGCAGTCCCCATTGATGCTGTCCTCCGTGCATAATGTCTCACAGATACATTCCGCCGTATCTGTGCCGGCATTTTCTGCATCATTTTCTGCATTATTTTCGGTATCCTCCAGCTCTGTGCCATTACAGATTTCACAGACATAGCCACAATCCTGCGCTTCTTGATAACCGCAGTTTTCGTCATGCTCATGGTGGCAGTCCAGTACCTTTGTGATACAGCCGCTTTCCTCGCTGCATACATGGGTACAGTTTTCCGGCTCTCTGCCCTCTGCACCATAGTCTGTGGCACTTCCCTCCCCCGTGCTTTCCTCCGTTGCTTCTGTTTCTGGATAGCACTCGTCCGTATGCTCATGCGCACACTCCGTAACGGTCTTATAGCATTCTTCCCCATGCTCATGGGTACACGGCTGTGCTTCCCTATAACCGCAGTCCGACGTATGCGACCGGTGGTGTTCGCACAGCCCCTTTTCCTGCTCCGAAGCGGACACGGCAAGCCCGCTGGCAGGCAGCGTGTTAAATATCAGAACCGCCGCCATCAGGAAGCCCATGCTTCGGCGCAGCCTGCCCCCTTTTCGTTTTCTTCCCTTTTTTCCATCAGGAAAATCCCCTACAGGGTGTTTTCTGAAAGAAAATAATCCTTTATTCTTTTCCATATCGTTCCATTCCTCCTTGCTTTTCCGAAGGAAAAATGCTCCTGCCCCTGCGGGGGCAGAGGAATTTCCCTCCGTTCCGAAACATTCTCTTTACAGACACCCTGATAAACCGGGGCTTTCACGGGCCACCTCTGCCATACGGCAATATCCCCTTCCTTTATCCTCCTAAGCGGCTCCCTGAACCTCGTTTCCTCCAGCGGGCGCACGATAAAGTCGAAACTATGCGTCCGTATCGCCACCCTTGCAAAATAGGGATCATCCGTAATCCAGATCACCAGCGTATTTCCATACAGTTCCCGGTATTTACATACCAGCTCCATTCCCTGTGCGCCATTTATGCCTACTACCACAACATCATATTCCCTCTCAAGATGGTACTCCCTGTCAATCACGCCCCGGCTGACTGTAACATCTGACAATTCATCCATAAGTATCCCGGAAAGCATTTCATATTCCGGTATGCTCTTTGTATAGATGACAGCATCCATATCCCACTCCTCCTTATCCTGTTTAAAGACGCAAAAAAACCGCCGGGGAACGGGTCATTCCACAGGGCATAAAAGCCCCGCAGGAAATCCCCGCCTCCGGCGGTCTTATATTTAATAACACTGTATATAAAAAGATACAACGAAAAGACAGATTTATAACGTCTGTCTGTCTGTCTGTCTGTCTGTCTGTCTGTCTGTCTGTCTGTCTGTCTGTC
>CAJTVQ010000082.1 GCA_910579935.1 uncultured Lachnospiraceae bacterium | reverse complement strand
GGAGCGGGCAATGGGGATGGGGATTAATTTTGTGGATATGTATACCTCCAATCCGGTATTCCGTGACAATATGGGCGCCGCGATAGCCGGGCGGAGGGAAAAAATTGTATTGCAGGGACATATCGGTGCGGCATGGGAGAACGGACAGTATCTGCGTACCAGAGATGTTGGGAAGGCAAAGGCGGCTTTTGAAGACCAGCTGCACAGACTGGGAACGGATTATCTGGACATCGGTATGATTCATTATGTGGACGGTGCGGATGATTTTGAAAAAGTATTTCACGGGGAATTTATTACATATTGCAGGGAGTTGAAAGAAAGCGGAAAGATCCGCTGCCTCGGAATGAGTTCCCATAACCCTTCCATCGCGCGGAAGGCAGTGGAGACGGGGCTGATCGACGTACTGATGTTTTCGGTGAATGCGGCATATGATATGCAGCCGCCCAGTGAAAACTGTGAAGACCTTTGGGATCCGGAGAATTATAAGGATGGACGTGACGGAATGGACGGGGAGCGGAAAGCCCTGTATGAACTGTGCGAGCGGGAAGGCGTCGCCATTGATGTCATGAAGGCATTCGGCGGCGGCGATATGCTGGATGCGGAACTGTCCCCCTTCGGCGTGGCGTTTAACGAATATCAGTGTTTGGAATACTGTCTGACAAGACCGGGGGTGGCGGCAGTCATGGCAGGCTGCTATTCCATAGAAGAAATAGAAAAACTGGTGCGTTATTATGAGATTTCCAAAGAGGAAAAGGATTATGCAGGTGTGCTGTCTAAGATAGAGAAATTCAGCCTGAAAGGAAACTGCATGTACTGCGGGCATTGCGCGCCCTGTGCGGTGGGCATCAGTGTGGCGGATGTAAACAAATACCTGAATCTCTGTCTGGCACAGGGAGAAGTGCCGGAAACGGTGGCAGACCATTATAAGCTGCTGGAACATCATGCATCGGAGTGTATCGGATGCGGAAGCTGTGAAAGAAACTGCCCGTTTGCAGTGGGTGTGATGGAAAAGATGAAGAAGGCAGTGGAAGTATTCGGTTATTGATGTGCCGGACAGACGAAAACAGGAGGAAATGTTATGCCGAATACAACCAAGCCGGCATTGGAAGCATCGCTTAAGAAGCTGCTTCTTCATAAACCATTGGATAAAATAACGATCAATGATCTAACAACGGACTGCGGAATCAGCCGGATGTCTTTTTATTATCATTTCAGGGATATTTATGATCTGGTGGAATGGGTATGCGTGGAAGACGGCAGACGGGCGCTGCAGGGAAAGAAAACCTACGACACCTGGCAGGAAGGGATGCTTCAGGTGTTCGAAGCCATCCTGGAGAATAAGCCTTTTATTATGAATGTGTACCGTTCCATCGGTAAGGAAAAGATTGAGAATTATCTGTATAAACTTACTTACGGGCTGATCGTTAATGTGGTAGAAGAAAAGTGCGTGGGAACGGATGTGGCAGAGGAGGAACGGACATTTATTGCCGAGTTTTATAAATTTGGTTTTGTAGGAATTATTTTAGGATGGATTGACCGCGGGATGAAGGAGGATTACAGAGAGATCACGGAGAAGATGAGTATTGCTTTGCGGGGGAACATTACGAATTCCATTCATAATTTCGAGCAGGTAAGCAAAAAGTAGGCAGCATAAGTATTTTATCAAAACGGGCGGAATGATAAGTTTTTTATCATTTCGCCTGTTTTGTAAGTGGAAGTATAAGTTCTGAAAGGGTATGATATGTCACAGAAAGCAGGTAAAAATCTCAGAAACGCAAATAATAAAAAGATATCAGGTGCATCAGCACACTGAAAAAAGAAAGGTGGCATATTATCATGGCAAGTAAGAAGAATATCGGAATCGGCGTGGCAGCAATAGCGGCGAGTGCAGGAGCGGCAGCAATAGCGGCAAAAGGACATAATAAAAGAGCGGAGAAAAAGGCGGAGAAAAAAGCGGCGGAGGCGGCGCAAAAACAGGAGTACCGCAATACGGAACGGGGAAAAGACGAGAAAAACAGCAAAGGGATTTATTATACAAACGGTAATTATGAAGCATTTGCAAGACCGAGGAAACCCGAAGGGGTAGACGATAAAAATGCCTATCTCGTAGGCAGCGGTCTGGCATCTTTGGCAGCGGCATGTTTTTTGGTGAGAGACGGACAGATGCCCGGATCGCATATCCATATTTTGGAAGCAATGGATATTGCCGGAGGAGCCTGTGACGGTATCTATGATGCCACGAGGGGTTATGTGATGCGCGGCGGACGTGAGATGGAAAATCATTTTGAATGTCTGTGGGATCTGTTCCGCAGTATTCCTTCTTTGGAAACGCCGGGAGTATCCGTGCTGGACGAATATTACTGGCTGAATAAGGAAGACCCGAATTACTCCCTGTGCCGGGCGACGGTGAACTGCGGGGAAGATGCACATACGGACGGCAAGTTCAATTTAAGCCAAAAGGGCTGCATGGAAATTATGAAGTTATTCATGACAAAGGATGAGGATCTGTATGACAAGACCATAGAGGATGTTTTTGACGAGGAAGTATTTGACTCCACGTTCTGGCTGTATTGGAGAACAATGTTTGCGTTTGAAAACTGGCACAGCGCATTGGAGATGAAACTTTACTTCCAGAGATTTATCCATCATATTGCGGGTCTTCCGGATTTCAGCGCTTTGAAATTTACCAAATACAACCAGTATGAGTCATTGATCCTGCCGATGCAGAAATACCTGGAAGCGGCAGGGGTGGATTTCCAGTTTAATACGGAAGTGACAAACGTTATTTTTGAAATAAAAGATGGAAAGAAGACTGCAAAAGCAATCGAATGCAAGGTAAAGGGCGTGGAAAAAGGAATTACGCTTACGGAGAATGACCTTGTATTTGTTACCAACGGAAGCTGTACGGAAGGTACGGTATATGGCGACCAGAATCACGCGCCCAACGGGGATGCGGAAGTGAGAACCAGCGGCTGCTGGAGCCTGTGGAAAAATATCGCAAAGCAGGATGAGTCTTTCGGACATCCGGAAAAATTCTGTTCCGATGTGGCAAAGACCAATTGGGAATCAGCAACGGTTACGACACTGGACGATAAGATTCTTCCTTATATCACCAATATCTGCAAGCGTGACCCTAAGAGCGGAAGGGTAGTAACAGGCGGTATCGTGAGCTGTCAGGATTCCAGCTGGCTGATGAGCTGGACGATTAACAGGCAGGGACAGTTCAGGGAACAGGATAAAGATAAGGTATGCGTATGGGTATATGGTTTATTTACCGATGTGGCCGGTGATTTTGTAAAGAAGCCGATGAAGGAATGTACCGGTAAGGAGATTACGGAAGAATGGCTGTACCATCTGGGCGTTCCGGTGGAGGAAATACCGGAGCTGGCAGAGAACAGTGCGGTATGTGTGCCGACCATGATGCCTTACATTACGGCATTCTTCATGCCGAGGACAAAGGGAGACCGTCCTGACGTAATTCCGGACGGATGCGTGAACTTTGCATTTTTGGGACAGTTTGCAGAAACACCGAGGGATACCGTATTTACCACGGAATATTCGGTCAGGACTGCCATGGAAGCCGTATATGGCCTGCTTGGTGTGGACAGGGGCGTACCGGAAGTATGGGGCAGCGTCTATGATATCCGTGAACTGCTGGAAAGCAGCGTGAAGCTGATGGACGGCAAATCCCCGTTGGAGATCGAGCTTCCGGGCCCGTTAAATGCATTGAAAAAACCGATTCTCCATGTGGTGAAAGGAACCGTGGTGGAAAAGGTGCTGCGTGATCATAATGTGTTGAAAGACGGAATGCTGTAAGCAGGAAAAGAGGGATAATAAGATATAGTGGTTACTGAGACATGATAAAAAAGGCTGGCGCACAGGTAGGTTCTTTCTTAACTTTGGATATTTCGTCTCTGCTAGTGATTCAAATTTTGTTGGAAAATTAATGTCCCAGCAAAACTGAATCTGGCAGTATATCCAAACATGAGAAAGAACCCACAGGTACTCCAGCCCCTTTTTGGTTTTATGTTTAATTTATTGGGTCCTGAGCCTTGTTGATTTCTTTTGTTGATTTGTTTTGTTAATTTCTTTGCCGTGTATGTTCTCCTTAGAGTATACGTTCTAAAACAAATATATCGGATTTTCTGTTGGCTGCCGGTTATAGTGACATTGGTATTATAGTAAAATGAATAATGAAATTATGCACACAATCACCGCAACCCAAAAGATAATTGCTGCATAGCCAAGTTTTCGTTCCTTGTCTGAAATGGGACTTTTATTTTTTTCATATTCGTGTGCTATCAGTTTTGTACACAACCCCACATTATGCGTCAAATCGCGCATAGGATGATGATTCCCAAGCCCTCCGCCAATCATATGCATAACCTCCTTTGCTGCTTATTCGGCTGATTACTATATACATTGGCAATATCAACCGCCAATAGCTCCTCTTGCGTAAAATACACCATCCGGTGCTCCTACTATTGAAACAGTATATTGTACATTTTTTCCTTTGTAAGATTCTTTGGGTGTTATGTCACTCAGAAATGTCACTCCTAAATTACCGCCTAAAATCTCTATTTTTACATTTTGTGCTCCTGATTTTAATTCACAATTAACGGGTGTAACCGTTATTACACAAGCAGTTCCCCAAGTCGGTGTTCCGGTTACTACAACTTGAATGCTCAGCCTTTTTCCATCATAGTTTGTTTGTTCCACTGTTGCTACATTGTTTACACCAACTGTTCCAAGCCAGCTTATATTAAAATTGCTGGTAAATACTGCATGAATTGGTTCTCGAATAGCTCCCTCCAAATCCATATCGCTAGTTTCTAAACCTGAAATTCTTTCTTCTTTCATATTGTCCCCTTTCTCTCATTGCTTTCGTATCAGCGGATAGCTATCGCTTAAACTGCTACATACTTTCTTTGAGTAATAATATGTTCTTTATGCTGAAACATTTGTGCTTTAGATGCTTTTATTATATCATATACTATGAATATCGTAAATATGATGCGACCTGACTTTTACAGTTTTAGAGTAAAAGTGGTTACTATTCACGGTCCAATGTCATTAAGTTAGCACCAACAACATAAGGCTTACTGCGGGAAAGATGGCA
>CAJTVQ010000081.1 GCA_910579935.1 uncultured Lachnospiraceae bacterium | reverse complement strand
ATTTATGCAGTTTGAAAAATATTATCAACTTTTGATAGAATGGAATCAGAAAGTAAATTTGACTACGATTGTTGATTATCAAGAGGTGATTAAGAAACATTTTTTAGACAGTTGTTTATTGCTTTCAAAATATCCAAATGATCTATTTAGGGGAAAGAAGATCATTGATATTGGAACGGGTGCAGGTTTTCCCGGTATACCGCTTTCTATTATTTTGAGAGATTCTGAATTTCTATTAATGGATTCTCTGAATAAGAGAATCCATTTTTTATCACTTGTAGTAGAAGAATTAGGATTGGATCATGTGACAGTGGTTCACGGGCGAGCGGAAGACTTCGGAAGAAATGAGGATTTCCGGGAAAAGTATGATTTCTGTATTTCCAGGGCAGTAGCAGCACTTCCCATATTATTGGAATATTGTTCTCCATTTGTAAAAAAGGATGGATCACTTTTATTATATAAAAGTGTAAAAGTGCAGGAAGAAATAGAAGAGGCTCGTAACGCATTAAAACTTTTGAATTGTGATATCAAACAATTGATTGAATTGGCAGATGAATCAGATTTTCAAAGATATATATTGGAAATCAGTAAAAAGGAAATAACACCTTTGAAATATCCGAGGAGAGCAGGAAAACCAAAGAAGAATCCATTATAGAGAAAGATTTAAAATGTTTCACGTGAAACATTCAACGTTGTATGCGCACCTTTCATTTGCGCATTACATAATTTAATTTATTTTTTTAAATATAAAACTAGCAAATAATCCCGATTGGTGTTATAATAAAATATGAGAAAAATGCGCAAAATAAAGGGCGCGCATGGAAGGAAAAAGAATGATGAAAAATAAAATAATCGCAATCGCTAACCAAAAAGGCGGTGTTGGTAAAACAACAACAACAATAAATTTAGCTGCTGCATTAGCTGAAAAAGGGAAAAAGGTACTTATGATTGACCTGGATCCACAGGGAAATGCTTCGAGCGGTTTAGGTGTTGAGAAAGATGCATTGGAGTATACCATTTATCAACTTATGATCGGAATGAATTCCTTTGATGAGTGTGTACAGAAAAATGTACTGGAACATTTGGATGTACTTCCAGCTAATGTGAATCTGGCAGGAGTGGAAATTGAAACGTTAGATATGGAAGACCGTAATTATATTTTATCTAAAAAGATCGAAGAAAGAAAAGATGATTATGATTATATTCTGATTGATTGCCCGCCATCACTTAATTCACTGACGATCAATTCAATGACAACGGCAGATGCCGTCCTCGTTCCCATCCAATGTGAGTACTATGCTTTGGAAGGACTTAGTCAATTGATCTATACGATCAATTTGGTAAAAGAACGGCTGAACCCCAAACTGGAAATTGATGGAGTTGTTTTTACTATGTACGACGGCAGAACAAATCTATCGCTGCAGGTTATCGAAAATGTAAGGGAAAATCTGAACCAGAATATATATAATACGATCATCCCGAGAAGTGTGAGACTTGCAGAGGCGCCAAGTTATGGACTACCGATCAATATATATGATAGTAAGTCTACTGGTGCGAAAGCTTATCGGGCACTGGCAGAAGAAATGATAGAAAGAGGGGATCAGTAGAAAATGACAAAAAAGACGGGATTGGGTAAAGGTTTGGATACCCTTATACCAAATAAAACAGTGAAGCCCGCACCAGCGGAAGTAATCGTGAAATCAGAAGAATTAGTTGATATTAATAAGGTTGAACCGAATAAGGATCAGCCGAGAAAATCATTTAATGAGGATTCACTGATCGAATTGTCAGAATCCATCAAGCAACATGGAATCGTGCAGCCGCTCGTGGTGATGAAAAAGGACGATTACTTTGAAATCATCGCCGGGGAACGTCGATGGCGCGCTGCCAAGCTTGCTGGGTTAAAAGAAGTTCCAGTTGTAGTAAAGGATTACTCCCCACAGGAAATCATGGAAATCGCCCTGATCGAAAATATTCAGCGTGAAGACCTGAATCCTATTGAAGAAGCGATGGCTTATCAGAGACTGGTAAAGGAATACAGTTTGAAACAGGATGAAGTGGCTGAGCGCGTTTCGAAAAGCCGGACCGCGATCACCAATTCACTGAGACTGCTGAAATTAGATGAGCGCGTGCAGGAAATGCTGATTGATGAAAATATTTCCAGTGGACATGCCAGGGCACTTCTTGCCATTAAAGATAATGAACAGCAGTATAGCGTTGCCATGAAAATATTTGATGAAAAACTCAGTGTACGGGAAACAGAAAAACTGATCAAGTCATTTGACAGAAAAGAGACGCCGAAGAAGAAAAAAGAAGAATTAAAAAATGATTTTGTCTATCGGGATCTGGAAGAGCAGCTGAAGATGATCACCGGTACAAAAGTAACGATAAATCGAAGATCCGAAAAAGCGGGTAAAATCGAAATTGAGTATTATACGCCGGAGGATTTGGAAAAGATCGTGGCACTGCTAAACAACTAGAACATATATTCGATAGGAGAGAGGAACATGTTTCGTTTTAAAGATTTTGGAATTGAATCAGACATAGTAATTGTAACATTGGCTGTTATTTGTGTGGCATTGGTCATCATGCTGGTCGTACTGTTAGTAAAGATCAGTAAGCTGAATACGAGGTATCTTTTATTTATGGACGGAGCAGATGGCAAGTCATTGGAAGATACATTCCATAAGAAGTTTCAAAACATGGATTATATCAATGATGAATTGAACAGGCTGGATGAACATATGAAGCGGATGGATGCCAATCTTTTGAGAACATATCAGAAGATCGGGATCGTTAAATACGATGCCTTTAAAGAAATCGGTGGTACGTTGAGTTTTGTCCTCGTACTGTTGACGAAAGAAGATAATGGATTTATTTTAAATTCGATGCATTCGAATGCAGAAGGATGTTATACTTATATTAAAGAAGTAAAGGGTGGAGAAGTTTTTGTGGCGCTTTCCGAGGAAGAAAGACAGGCATTGGAAGAAGCAAAATCACAGGGAAGATAGTTAGCTGTTATAATTATGGTTAAGCAGTTATTGAATTGCTTAACCATAAAGCTTAAGGTAACTTGCTTTTCCGGCAATAAAAAAAGCCCTTACCCAGCAGTTGCAGGTCTGCCAAACAAGGACTCGGGAGTACGCCTTTGGGGGTTCGAACCCCAGACACCCGGATTAAGAGTCAGGTGCTCTACCAACTGAGCTAAAGGCGCTCATCTAAGCTACGAGATATATTATATAATAGAATATGAAAAAAATCAAGCGTAAATTTCTTAAATTTATATAAAAAATGAAATATTTGTGAAATTTGCAAACATTTTGCAAAAAACAAGCGCGTATGGAGGTAAATATGAACAAAGAAATTAAGACAAGCCAAAAAGTAAAAGCAACATTGCGTTCTGTTCTTACGAATACGGGAACACTGATGATCATTGTGGGAGCCTGTACGGCTGTGATCGCTATTATTCTGAACTGGGAAAAGGTGATGGATGAATTGGGACGGCTCGTCAAGATCCTCATGCCGTTCATATTCGGTGTTGTTCTTTCTTTCCTTATCAATCCCCTCGTAAATAGCATAAATGGTTTTTTGGATAATATTGTGTTTAAGGGACGGAACAGTAAATGGTGTAAATATACGAGCGTTGGAATCTCGTATATTGTTCTTTTGGGTGCAGTTACGATCGTCATCGTATATATCGTTCCCCAGGTTTCGGAAAGTCTGAAAGAATTGACGAAATCACTGGGGAAAGGTTATGGTTATCTCGTCAATAATACAGAGGAAATACAGAATCGTTATCCGTTTCTGCCGATGCAGGATATCAGTGAATTGTTAAAACGAGTCATGCCGGAAAATATATTTGGATACGGAACGGATATTGCCAAAGTAGTATTTCCGTATTTGTATAATATATCCGCATCTTTTATCGCTGGTCTGATCAATATTATTTTTGCCATCGTTATTTCCTGTTATATCATACTTGATAAGGACAAGATCAAGAAGGAAATACGAAGGATGATTTATATTTTTACCAGCAAAAACAGTGCGCCGGTGATCTGGAACACATTTTGTGAATGCAACCGCATTTTTAATGGTTTTTTGTATGGAAAATCAATTGATTCCATTATCATCGGGGTTCTTTCGTTGATCGTAATGTCAATTATCAACCTACCTTATGCGTTATTATTGAGCCTGATCGTGGGAATCACAAATATGATACCTTATTTTGGACCGTTTATCGGAGCTGTTCCAGGCGTTATTATCTATCTCGTCATTGAGCCAAAATATGCGATCATTTACGTCATTATGATACTGGTGCTGCAGCAATTTGATGGACTTTACCTCGGGCCGAAAATACTGGGGGATCTGACAGGCATCAAACCTCTTTGGGTAATTTTCGGGATTACAGTAGGCGGTGCTTATTTTGGTGTGCTCGGGATGTTTTTAGGAGTGCCGACCGTAGCAGCGCTCATGCACATTTTTAAAGTAATCATGGAAATGAAGATTAAAAAGAGGATGATCCGGGAACGGGAGGAAATAAAAAAGAAGAAGGAGATGGGGCGACACGAAATAAAGTAAATAGCAAGTAGATAAATGGAAAATAGTAAATAGAAAGCGGATCCTCCGGCTCATTCTTGAGAGGATCCGCTTTTTTCGTACGCCTGACGGCGCATTTTATAGTTTGCTATGGAGTTGTTACCCGTTCTACGATGATTTCTGATATGATCAGATCCTGGATTTTTACGCCATATGCTGCTTTTAAGGCAAGACAGTTACATTCTCCAGCTTTGGCCGCTATCTCAACCGTACCGGAATAAGAACCATCTGTCTGTTTTGTCGGATTAAGAAATACATTTGGATTTTCCGCATAAACAGTACCATTTCCCGTATCAGTAGATGGTGTCGTCCAGATCCTAAAGTCATTCGAACCCCATTTCGGTCCGGAAATCGTGACTCTTATTCTTTCTCCCGCCTTAACCGTGATCGGATTTGGGAAATACATAAATGTGGAATCTCCCTGTCCTGTCCTCGTATCATTGATCCTGACCGTATCGCTGTCGATATCATAAGATCCACTGGAACTCGGATCGATGCGCACGGCAGAAAGTGTAACTTTCTTTTGCGGGTTTTCGGTTGGTACCGGAGTTGGTATCAGGTCTTCTGCGGAACCAACTGTGATCTTATCCCCTGCTGTCCACGCTGCCGATGTCAAATTGATATGCAGGGCCGGCCGGACGCCGCCGCCGGTATTTACCGCGATAAAGCCGGAGCAGTCGGTAAAGCCTTCGCTTCCGACGTAGGCCGCGTCAAAGGGGAGACTGCCGATATCGCGCAGCCACCACCAGCCATTGCCGGCGTACTCGCTCTCGCTATTTGTCCATGCACCGTTTTTCTGTGCATAGGCGGTATTTTTAGCCTGTCGTGTTGCGGATTTATTTTCGTGATGAATGGCAAATCCATAATCCATCTTTTTTACTTCATCGGCTGACAGCAGATATACCTGATCTGTAACCGTATCGCTGACTTGTGAAAGGATCGTACTTTTTTCCTGATCGGTAAATGCGCAGGAG
>CAJTVQ010000080.1 GCA_910579935.1 uncultured Lachnospiraceae bacterium | reverse complement strand
GCCCTACTTTATCCAGCGCTTTCTTTCCGATTTGCCGCGCTTCCTCTTTCGGGATTTTCCTGCCGTTGATTAATCCCTCTGTCACATTTTCCAAGGCTGTCTTATTTAAAAACAGATTATAATTCTGGAACACAAAACCCGTATTTAATCTGGCTTCATGAATTTCCTTTTTCTGTGCTTTCGGCAGGTCAATCTGCACCGAATCCAAAGTCAATGTTCCTTTATCTGCTTTTTCCAAAAAATTCATGCACCGGAGAAGGGTTGTTTTTCCGGAACCGCTGGGACCCAGAATGACAACCACATCCCCTTTGTCAACTTCCATCGTAACGCCTTTTAATACTTCCGTTCCCTGAAACGCTTTATGGACATCTTTTACTTCCAGCATACCAAACCTCCATTCCTGCCAAACCTGCAGTTTTATCATAGCCATATCATAACCATTCCGATACAGCAGTCCGGATACCCTGTCTGTTACCGTTCGTTACTCAGTTTCTTTTCCCCGTACTTCTGTACCTTTGTAAGTATGGTACACATCATCAGATAAATAAATCCGACTTCGCAATACAGGGCAAACGGTTCATAGGTTCTTGCCGCAATTCTCTGCGTTGCCATAAACATCTCCAATACTGTAATATTTGCCGCAAGGGAGGTATCTTTTACCAGTCCGATCAGGGAATTAAACAAAGTGGGGAACGCTACCTTCAATGCCTGCGGCAGCACAATCCGTCTCATAATCTGGAAATAATTCAATCCCACACAATATCCGGCTTCCATCTGCCCTTTGGGAACGGAAAGAATGGCAGCACGCAGTGTTTCCGAAGTATATGCCCCCACATTGACGGAGAAAGCTATCACAGCAGCCGGAAAGGCATCCAGCAGAATCCCCAGCCCCGGCAATCCATAAAAAATAATATACAATTGAACCAACAACGGTGTTCCTCTGATGATCCAGACATAAAACCTTGCCGCCTGTCGCAGCCCTTTTATCTCCGCCACCTGCACTAACGCCGTTGCCAATGCAATCAGCAGGCCGATGGCAAAAGATAAAATTGTCAGCGGAATAGTCGTCATTAGTCCGGGCAGCAATATCTGCCAGAAGGATTGCACCAAAATCGAAAACAGTCGCTCTGTCATATGCTTTCTCCTTACATATTCTTATTCCTGTGTAATATCCGCACCAAAATACTTAATAGAAAGTTCTGTCAATTTTCCTTCTTCCTTCAGTTCCACTATCGCTTTATTAACAGCTTCATATAAGGAAGTCTCCCCTTTCCGTACCGGAATGCCTACGACAGACGGGTCATCTGACAATACTGCTTTTTTAATCGGCGCATCGGGTTTCTGTTTCAGATAATCATACAGAGCAACTTCCGAATTAATGGTAAGGTCTGCACGTCCGCTTGCAATTAACTCAATCGACTGTTCAAATCCATCCACACCGACCAGTTCCGCACCGTATTCTTCCGCCGTCTGTCCCCAGTTGCTGGTCAGCGTCTGTGCACTTTTCTTTCCGGAGATATCTTCAAAAGATGTAATATCCTCATTATCTTTATTTACAATCAGTGCACCGTGGATATAGGTATATGGTTCGGAAAAATCATATTTTTCCAATCGTTCTTCTGAAATGCCCACCTGATTTGCGATAATGTCAAAACGCTTTGCATCCAGGCCTGCAATCATGGCATCCCATTTGGTTTCTACAAATTCTGCTTTTACACCAAGTTTTTCTGCAATCAGCTCTGCAATCTCTACGTCAAAACCAGTCAGGCTGCCGTCTTCTTCATGATAGCTGTACGGTGCATAGGTCCCTTCTGTTCCTATTTTCAATACGCCCGCACTCTGTACTTTTGCCAGGGAATCGTCACCTGTAGTTTCTGCGCTGTCTCCGCCTGTCTGATCTTCCGCTGCCTGCGCGTTACTTCCTGCTGCCTGTCCGTCTGCCTCCGTTGTTCCGGCTTCTGTCTCCTGTGCCTTTTCCGCAGCCGATGCTGTCTGCGGTGCATTTCCGCATCCTGTCAGGCCTGCCGCCGTGATAACTGCTGCCAATACAATTCCGATAATTTTTTTCTTTTTCATACTTTTTTCTCCTCTTTGCTTTTTTATTTCTTTGCTTTTTTTAATGCCTGATCTAAATCTTCCAGCAAATCCTCTGCATCTTCAATTCCTATGGCCAGCCGCAGTAAATTCTGTCTGATACCGATTTTTTCCTGTAGCTCCTTTGCATATGATTCATGGGTCATTGTGGCCGGTTTGCAAATCAGTGATTCCACTCCTCCGAGACTGACCGTAAATCCAAACAGGTGCAGGCTGTTTACAAATTTCTGCAAATCATACCCATCCTCCCGGAATAAAAAGGATAGCACACCGCCGTCTCCCGATGCCTGTTTCCTTTGCAGCTCATATCCTTTATTGCTTTTCAGACCCGGATAAAATACTTTCCCGGCTGCCTCATGGCTTTCCAGATATTCTGCTATTTTTGCTGCATTATACTGATGCCTGTCCAGCCGTACCCCCAGTGTTTTGATTCCTCTTGCCAGTAAAAAGGAGTCAAACGGACTGAGCACACCTCCTGTGGTATTCTGAAAAAATTTCAGTTTTGCATATAATTCATCGTCATTCAGCACCACCAGACCTGCCAGTATATCCGAATGTCCTGCATAGTATTTTGTTGCAGAATAAACTACGATATCTGCTCCCAGTTCCAGAGGTCTTTGGAAATATGATGTCATAAAAGTGTTATCCACTGCTACAAGAATCCCGCGCTTTTTAGCTTCCTGCGTTATTCTCCTGATATCTGTAATTTCCAGCAGCGGATTGGACGGTGTTTCAACAAAAATCATTTTTACATCTTCGGATATACGTTCAAAATCATATTCATTGAGACTGTCCACCACTTCATATGTAATTCCTCTTTTTTCAAACAGGTTGGATACAAATCTCCAGGTTCCCCCATACACGTTATTGTTCAGCAATACTTTATCCCCTTGATTTAAAAGGTCAAACACATTGCTGGTTGCTGCCATTCCTGTAGCAAATGCCAAACCGTGTCTGGCTCCTTCCAAATCTGCCGCAAGTTTTTCCACGGAAGCTCTCGTAGGATTAGCCCCTCTGGAATAAACAAATTCTTTAAAATTTTCCACATCGTCCTGTGCGAATGTGGAAGATAAGTAAAGCGGGTAATTTACAGCTCTCTTACCGCTGTCATCCGGTCTTCCTCCATGGATTGCCGTTGTCTGATATTTCATTCTTCTCCTCCTGACTGTGCTTTTGTACTTGTATCATCGGGCAGGAAGGATTTCCCCTGCCCGCCGCACGACCTCTGAGCCGCTTTCGTGTTCTGCTGCGGTTTGTGCATAAAAAAACAGACACACAAACGGGTATCTGCTTACTTAACGTTCTTTTATCTTCCTATCTCCCTTAAGTATCAGATTCTCATACACATATGAAAATAAACCGCCGGCATCCTGCACATACAACAGCAGCACATACTTCTGTGATTCCGATTTTTTTCCATAATCTGTACTTTCATGATTTTTCCTCCTTGTTCCATGTCATTATTCCATATTAACTCGATAGGAATACTATAATATTGATTTCTGCATTTGTCAACTATTATTTTTATAATTTACAAAACTTCTGTAACAGCTGAATCATGTTCTCAAATTATATTTTTTCATTGACAAATTCATGGAAATATCATAAGATAACACTGTCATGTTGATAACAAGGGTGGTAATATGAAAGAAGATCGGGAAACAAAAGAAAAATTAATTGCCAGCGCCAAAGCAGAGTTTATGGAAAAAGGCTATGCCAAAGCCTCTCTTCGTAAAATCTGCGCCAATGCAGATATGACAACAGGAGCACTGTATTTCTTTTTTGATAATAAGGAAGATTTATTCCGGGCAATTGTGGAACCTCCCCTGACTATGCTTGTGAATATGATGCAGGAACATTTCCAGGAAGATAAGGATATGCTTTCCCTGCCGGACGTCTATGAACATCAGGAAGGAGATCACGATGATATTGCAGAACTGCTTATCCATCATTTGTATCAAAACTATGACATATTTATTCTTCTGCTGACCAAATCCCAAGGGACTGCTTTTGAAGACTGTCTTGACCGGATTGTGGATCTGACAGAAAAACAATTTGCAATATCCGCAGAGAAATTTGCAATACAAACAGCCGGACAGCAGCCCAATTCTTACCTTATCCATTGGATGGCACATATGACAATAGATGCGTTCATTCATCTGCTGACACACGAGAAAGAGGAAAAGAACGCAATACGGCAGATGAAAGTTATTATGAATTTCATTGTAAAAGGATTTACGGAAATGATTTCCTTTCCGGTAAAGCAATAAAAAATATGATATGTTGTAAACGCATTTCTTGTCCGGAAACCGAAACGGATTACTTCGGCGGAAGTTTACCTCTCAATTCTGCACTGATGCTCCTTTGTCTTTGTGTCATAATTTATTCCCACCACTCTTTTCCGTCCAGCGTGGCATTCAATGTTTCCTCGGAATTTCTGACAAGCTCAGCCACATATCCGAATTCGCTGTCCTCCAATGCATTTTCAAATTCAATCATAATCTCTTTGTTTGGAATTCCCAGCTCTCCGTCATAATAAGATAATAGCCCGTATATTATCATTGCCGAATATATTTCTTTTCTATTGGCAGGGCTTTCCTGACCTGCCGCATACTCTTTTTTTATCTCAATCCTGACAGGTGTATGATTCACCATTTTTACAATATCATCCCGAACTTCTCCAATATTATATTTCAGGAAAAACAAAACCTCATCCATCTTTCCTGTTCTGGTCCAATAGCTTCGGCATTTTCCATTAAGCAATGCCAGCACAACGGAACGGGGATTGTATATTCTTCCAACATTTTCCGCAAAATACCCATTATACCACTCCGCAATCTCATCCATTGTCAGCTTTGACTGCTTACTGCAAAGATTCATCACTTCAGTTTCCGTAAACCCGAAATATTCATCAAAGAAGGAATCATTGAGCATCGTATATTCATCAAACATATTTAATGCCGAACCGGTACTGTATTTTTTCACGGGCAAAACTCCTGTCATATACGCCAGTGCCACATACGGTCTGTCTTTCAGCAAATGCCTTAAAAATTCAAGATAATCCCCCTGATTCTCCCTATATAAATCATGGCTGAAAATATAATCCCATTCATCAATAACAAAAATAAATTCTTCTCCCGTAGCGGCCAGCAGATCGGGCAGGCTGCGAAATTCCTGCTTTCCCAGTTCCGGATAGGCCTCCCTGATATCGTCTTTTATATTTCCTTTGATCAGTTCCATGTAATCCGCATAGGTATTCCCTCCTTCCGGAATACAGTTCATACTCATGCTGATGATATTATATTGATTCAGATGCTCCGCATAATGCTCGCTTTTTCCAATATTCAGATTATGAAATATCCCGTCCGACGGATACGCTTTTCCATAATACGCCCCAAGCATATTTAATACCGATGTTTTTCCGAAGCGGCGCGGCTTCGTAATACAGAGAAAACGGTTTTTCGTACGAATCCGCTCATTCACTTTCTCAATAATACCGGACTTGTCAACAAAATATTTATCGTTTCTGAGCATTTGAAAATCCTTATATGCCGCATTTGCATTTAAACATACTGCCATATATGCCTTCCGCCTCCTACTTTTATGTGTCTGTTTGTCACTCCATTATAACACAAAATCCATGTTCTACTGAAAATTCTTCCGGAAACGTTTTTCATTGCAACCTTCTGCATTCCCACACTTTTGGTTACTTTTCACGGGTCAGGAATGCGCATCTACTGCGCATTCCGTGAGAACATGATTCGGGTGTGAGGGGCAATTTTTGCGCAGCAAAACTCGGAATATTGCCCCGAATATTACTATGAGCGGCTCCTAGACCGTGAATCAATGTCATTAAGTTAATAGCGAACTATCTGAAATGGTTAGATTCTTTTTTGAG
>CAJTVQ010000079.1:2890-6230 GCA_910579935.1 uncultured Lachnospiraceae bacterium | reverse complement strand
GCATTGTTTTAGGATATTTCTCGTTCAGCTCCTTTACCTTTGCTTCCAGTTCAGTTTTAAAAGCATCAAAGGAAATTTTATCAGGGCAAAGCGTATTACCAAACTGGTTTGCAAACTCTGCCATTTCAGCACATTTTCGATTCTGTGGCTTATATTCGTTAAGCTCTATAAAATAAGATGTCATTTTCGGCCTCCTTTCTGTACCTTCTTTGCCCGGTACACACAAACAACTGCACCGATAACAGCTGGCGGAAAGATAAAGGTTAGACAGAACCAGGCAATAGCAGATAAGTAATAAGCATCGGAAGCCGAGTTTATGGAACAATCTTTTTCCAGTTCCTGAAAATAACGATGTTGGATTGTGTTTACGTCCGTGCTACTAGTACGGAACGAAGGCACGTAGCTTGTGCCGGATTGAAATTCTTTTTTCATAACAGTGTGTTTTTGACTATTTAAAATGAGAAAGGCGGCTACCATTTCCCTGTTCTGTCAAAAACACACTGCTAACCGTCCAAAGAGCCGGGTAATAGTATAGGGAAAGGCAACCGCCTTATGTCTAAAATAGATAAATACCGAGCATAAAAAAAGCTCATTTTTTTATTTGAGCCAATATCCATGGCTCACGGAACTGTATTAACAGTATGTTTTTGACATGGGCAAATGTCGGCATTAAATTCTGAACAAAAAAAAAAAAACGTTAATTAAAGTTTATCAAGAAAAGAAATTTATCGACTCTATAATTCGTTACTTCGTAACAAAAACGCCCGCCAAAATAGGCGAGCGTTAATTTATATTTTACTATTCGTATCGCTTTCTTATAGCTTCCTCGATATCTAAAATGCTATCACTTTCCTTTTTCATATTTCGCATAAATAAAGGAACTTTCTTTTCGACCTCTTCATTATTATTCTCTTTATCTTCCATGGCTGCTTTCTCCATGTCTTCAAAATCTTTTTGTGTTATAATCCCCTCTCGTATTTCATCATCAGAAACTATATCTTTACTCAATAACCAATGATATACATTTTCTCCCCCCACGGTAACAACATACGCCTGCTCAAATTTCCACCTAAATTTAGCCAAATAATTCATAGCGTCTACCATAGAGTAAAACTCTATTCTCTTACCAGTTTCATCTACCATAAAGTTCTTATACTGGTTCCAATAAGAACGTTTTTGCCCAAAATCGATTTGAACTCGTACTTTAGCACTTAAAAATTTCCCGGTACCAACAATTTGGCAAAACGTTTTTCGAGTTTCTTGTGCTGTCGCTGCTACTACTAAAATAGCCAACACGGTAATTAATAATAATTTCTTCATATCAGTAACTTAAAATTAGTGTATACTTTCATCTGTACCACCCGTAAGTTCTGACGGTTATATGCAGTGTAATTTTGACGATTGCAAAAATACTTAAATATGTACATTTATAAAGAATATAATCCCCAAAAATGAAAGGCAACCGCCCCAAAATACACGGTAATTCACCCAAAAACGGGCAAAAAACGAGTAAAAACGCATAAAAAACACGCTTTTTCGCGTAAAATTTTGGTCTAAATGCAGATAAACAACTGAAAAACAGTCAAAAACCGGAGAAAATTTCAAAAACTAAAAAAATGGCACCTTCCGAAGACCGAGCCGCTCAGAAGTCGGAAAGCAGTTACCCTTCCCCTAAAAGGTGAAATATGACCTCTTGGAAGATGGTACCTGTAACCTGGTAACACAAAAAACGCCGGAAAAGCAATTTTCCAGCGTTATAAGGCAATTACCTTTTGTGCCTGTTCTCTATCCATTGATCCACAAACGAATCGGCCTGCAGTGTCCGCTTGCCTCGTACTAAAGCTATCCAGCCGGGACGCATCAATAAGTATTTGAAAGCGTCGGAGAAATTGGTGGATAACATCGGTAATTTCTTGGGTGCCAGCTTTTCGGACTTCTTCACTTTGAACACTACTTTGGAATTACCCCGGTATTTGATTTCAGCCTTTGCCTTTTCTACGGAACTAACCATTTCTTTACAGTTCACCGCATCAACCAGCAAGATAGGCAGGTTCTTGTTGGTACCGCTCATAATCTCCTGCATAAAGTCGTATTCCGCATCCTGCCGGATAACTGCCTGTTTGCGGCTCTTTAGGTTTACGATCCAGCCGGTACGATTCCCGCTGCCGTCTTTTTCTATGGCGTCTTTGATCTTACCCGCGTAATCCTCCTTCTGTTTCTCAAAGTTATTACCTGCACGGTCATAGTACAAATCCAGCTCTTTGTATTCGTGGTTCTGGAAGAAGGTGAGGAACTGGTCGGCGATCTCCCGGAACCAGCCCGGCGGTATCTCAAAAAAGTTCTTATGTACCCGGTAATAAGCACCGTCCGCCTGACCGATCACCAAAGAAAGCATATTACCGAAGTCCATACCGCCTTCAATCGTTTTATCATGGTGCAGGTACCGGAGTTCCTGCGAACTGTAAGCGGCTTCCCCGGACGCGGTACCGTTATAATACTTATGTCCTTCACCAAACAACACATAGAAACGTAAATCCCTGCGAAGACCGGGACGCATACCGACCACCGATTTTTTAAATTCGTGAAGCTCCAACGTACCATTATACAACCGCTTTAAATAATCAATCGTAAGTATCTCAACATTAGCGAATGAAGAAGCGTTAAGAAAGAACGTTTGTCCTTTTCTCAACTTCAACAAAGCTCGGTCGTAATATTCAATATCCCGTTTCAAACGTTTCAACTTCAAGGGGGAAGGCTTATTTTTTCTTTCTTCTTTTAATAGAGAAATTACCAGGTCATTACGCATACTTGCCGCCTGTACTATTTTAATGATCCGTTCCGGGTCCATTTGCTTGACATACCGGAAAAACCAGTCGTACTCGTTCTCGTCGATATCCGGCATATCGGTAGTAATCGTTATCCCTAAAAACAAATGAGAGTGCCCGTAAGTGATGGCGTCCCCGCGAAGAATAGGCATAGCGCGGTTTACTTTCATTTCCTTGTCGTACTTCGCTTCATCATAAAACAGATGTATTACAGACTTTCCGGCAAGCAGGGAAGGGTTATCCAATGATCCCATGAAAATAACGCATCCATTCCAGAAGCTGTAAACATGCTTGTAATCATCCACTATAACCGAACATTTACGCCGCCAGGATTCAGGCGGGCGGGTATCTTTTACATAGTGTACCCCTTCGATCAGGCCCATAAGCTGCCAGCCCTTCTGAACGGCCGGCATTATATTATCTTCCAGGTTACTGTAGGTATTGGCAACAAAAGCGAACGCACCGCCGGGCATTTCTTCCACACAACGGGCGGAACGCCTGGCTTGTATAACGGT
>CAJTVQ010000079.1:0-2790 GCA_910579935.1 uncultured Lachnospiraceae bacterium | reverse complement strand
TCCAGTTCCTTACGGTCGATTTCAGGAACACCCAGATCCTTACGGCTGGTAGTATAAATAACCGTGCTTTTCTGTGAAAGCAGTTCCTCCGGTATTTCGGTCTGTTGATCCTTGTAACATCCGCGAAGTTCCGCCGCCAGTTTCAGCAGGTTCTTGGCCTCCTTCACATTTCCCATAAGAAAGACGGTATTCGCCCAGTTTTCGGCCTTTTCAGCATACAAGTTAGCGAAAGCCTGCGGGCGTACGTTATCCTGCGTATAAAAGAAATTGAGACTGTCAGCGTACACCTGGCGGGCCATCCAGTCCGAAAGCCCGTAAGGTTCCGACTTTAAAAGGCGGATGATGCCGGCCTTTGTCACCAACTTACCATTTATACGCATACGGGCACGAAGGCCCCGTACCATTTCCATAAGGCTGTAATATTCCCTTTCATCGGGCGCGAGAGCTTCCAGCGTACCGGTAGAAAGAATCCTTTGAATCTGGTTGATATCCACCTTGTCAAAGTCTATTCGTGAGGGCTTAATTAAATTCGTCGTCATCCATTTGCTCGATTAAACGTTCAAAAGTATGTCTTTTCCGTACGGCCTCCAGCTGTTTTATAGCTTCCACGTTTCCGCCTTCCGCCGCTTCATGGAGTTTTATTTCAGGGGCGGCACGTGCTACGAGAATCCCTTCCCGGATCAGGAAGTTAACAGAAGTTCCCGCCGTTTCCGCATCCCGGACAAAAAGCCCGGCATCCTCCAGAGAAAGCCCCAGGGAAACGGCTATGTCTTTCAGGGAATACCCTAAAGAAGACAAACGGCGTACATCCTCTTTTTGCTGTGCATCCAGATAAATACTATCCACCACCGTTAAATCGTTCATACGCATCTTTTATTCGTTTCTGTGCGGTGAAATAATAAATTTCATCCTGTTCCATTAATACAAAGTTCCGACCGCTTTCAATGGCTGCCACGGCCGTAGTACCGGAACCGCCGAAAGTATCCAGTATCAGATCACCCGGCTTTGTACTGTCTTCAATCAGTTTACGGATTAACGCCACCGGTTTCTGTGTAGGATGAATCTTTTCACCTTCTACCTTTTTGGCACCGGACGAAAAAGACCGGATATTATCTATTACGTTTGTGGCACCGATAGAAACACCCTTTCCACAATGAAACAAAATAAGTTCATGTATAAAAGCGTAATGATTACCCGGGCCTGACTGTTTGTTCCAAACGATCATGTTTGACGCGCCTAAATACAAGTCAAACAACGGATAATAAAAAGCATACCCGCGCCAGTCCGTAAAAAAATACACGCAAGCACCGGGTTTCTTCACCCGGTTAAATTCCAGGAACAAATCCCGGTAAAAGGGTTTACAGATAGACAAATCTTTAAAGCTGCCTTTCTGCCCGTTGTGTGTCATTCCCAGGAAATAAGGCGGATCGGTTATTATACAATCTACGGAATTGTCCGGAACACGTTTCAACGCCTCCAGGCAGTCCTCGTTATAAATTTTGTTTGTAATCATTGGAAAGTTGTTTAAGCCGGCTTTCTTCTTTTTCAATCCGGAGGGTTAATGTCTTGAGCTGGTGCCCCAGCTCCGAGCGGTCGCAAGGATGAGAGAAACGGCCCAGGTTCTTTGTGATCCGTTGCCGTTTCCCTGTCAGACTGGCAATAAGTTCGACTACTTTTTTTTTCGCGCCTCGATTTCTTCCTCTATGGCCTTCTGTGTAGTTTCCCACTTTTGGATCAATGCAAGGGCACTCGCTTTCTTCTTCTCATCATCCCCAGCCTGTTCCAGTTTCGCCTTATTTTTTGAAAGGTTGGCGCGGGCGTTATTCAGTGCCTTTTGTATGTCGATATCCGAGAGGTTCTCGACGCCCTTACGGACGGACAAACTTTTTACCTTCTCACATTTACCCAGAATCTTTCCGTTTTCCCGGTAATATTCCAGTTCGTCCCACATCTCGCGGTTAGCGATAAAGCTTTCCACAACCGCCTGCGCTTCCTGTGCTGTAGAAAGTGAATTGACATCATCCGGCGTAGCCTCCAGGCGGGCGAAAGCCTCCTTATACTTCCCGTATGCGGTAAACATGTCGGAAACAAGTACTTTCAGAATGTCGGGACAATCCGGAGAGTTCAGGAAAGTAAATTTCTCGCGGAAACGTATCATTTTGGTTACGGTTTCCGGAGCTGCCTTGTATCGTTTCTCTGCCTGCTCCAGTTCCTCTTCCAGTTCTTCCACACGGTCGGCATTTTCATCCATGGAAAGAACCTTATCCCGAAAATCAGACGAAACGAGTTCTTCCACGCTGACACCGAAAGATTCGGCAAGTTCCAGCAGCAAATCATCGCTGTATTTTACCGGTGTTTTAGATGTTTCATCACGGGCGGGTTCCATTTTTGCCACGGTCGACTGTTTGGAGTTGCGCCGGATTGTCTTAAATTCACGTTCGGAAAGCCCGGCCAGCTTCCGTAGTTCCTCTAAAAGAATGGCCTTCATCGTTTCCGTTTCTCCTTGCCGGCGGAATGACTTTTTTAACATACGGTTGATACCGTATTTCTCGTATAGTTCCACGCCCTGAATAAAGTTACGCGGACCAGCCAGATAGGTAATAATTTCCTGTTTCATACTGTATAAAATTTAATGATACAAAGAAAAAGAAGGTAATTACCTTAAAAAAGGACAAAGAGCGGCTACAAACCTGCAGTCGCTCTTCGTTATTATATTTATCCTAACCTTTTATACTCCCGATAAAATTTCAATATCCTTTTTCATCATCCGCAAAGTTCTGATTCGTCCTA
>CAJTVQ010000078.1 GCA_910579935.1 uncultured Lachnospiraceae bacterium | reverse complement strand
GATTTATATCAGGAGACTTGTAGACTACCCACTATCATGCCAGAAGCCTCGAAAAGATAAGTATTATTTGCTTGATATAGAACCAAATGAACAGTGTGAGGAAAACCGAAAATGGAATGGGTGGTTGAATCAAACTAAATTTTATTACTATGATATAGATAGGGAGTACGATTATTTAAATGTTCGTATCATGTATGATATACCTCATGGAAGTGGAAAAGTTGACGGCATTGTAAAGATGATTGAAGAACAAGATATACTGAAGGTCAATGGTGCAAAAGAGGAAAAGTGGTTGATATTTGTTGATAATATAAATATGGGGGAGCAGTTAGAAAAGAAATTGGGAACGGATAAGGCTGTTTTTATTTCATCTAGAAATAGAAGAGAAAAAGACAAAGCAGAAGTAATAGATGACATTTCGATTAATGAAAAGACTAAAAAACGTTTTGTTATTGCAACCTCTGTTTTGGATAATGGAATAAACCTTAAAGATATTGAATTAAGAAATGTTATTTTGGGAGCGGATACAGAAACAGAGTTTATTCAGATGCTTGGCAGAAAGCGGAGAGATCAGAAAAATCTGAATGTGTATATTTATCCAAGGAATAGACAACATTTTGAGAATAGGTTAAGTGCCGCATTAAAAAAGGTAAAAATAGCAAATGAATATTTAAGAGATCTGATAAATTATAGGAATAAGAAACCTGATTATTATAAAGAAGATATGGCTATTGAATGTTTACATATTCAGATGATGCGTAAAATGGCTGACAATAATATTTCCATTGAAGATGTGAGAAGCCTTTTTAATGTTTATGGGGGAATATTATATCTGAATCTTTTAGCATATCAAAATATTCAGAATTTAAATGAGTATTATAAAAAAGTTATTGAAAAATTTGATGAATGTGGAGAGGATGCCTTTGTCAAAATACAGTTGGACTGGCTTGGAATCAAGGATGAGAAGGCAGACAGAATTATTGCAGATTCGAAAGAATCTAAGCTAGATATGTGCCGTGAGAAAGTTATAGATAGCATAAAAGAGATACTTAATAAACCGTTAAGCAAAGAGGAAAATATAGAATTTAAAGTTGGCATTAAGAAGGAACTTGAATGTCTTGTTATGGCAACGAAGGATAAAGGGGATAAAGAATATAATTCGGTGAATAATAATTTGAAAAAAAACGACCGTAGTCTTTCGAATACTGTGATGGACTATCTATATAAATATTACGGAATACCTTATATAGTAACTTGTGAAAACGGGATGTATACATTTAGTGAAAGAAATAAACCTGAAACAATAGGAGAAAAAGAAGAATGAAAAGTGATAATACTACATACAAAAAAGTAATTTGGGGGAATATTGAAAATATAGTGTGAAGGAGGATGAGAGGAAAAATCAGTTTATTTCATTTATGAACAGAAGAACTATGCAAACCATGTAAAAAATTTTGAAATAGTATTTTGGACAGGAAGAGCTTGAAAAACAGCTCTTCTTTTTATGTGCAAAATGAACCTTCAATTGATTCAAGTGTCTGCTGAAGCAGACAGACAGGAGAAAAACATGAACATAAAAAACATCGAATATGACAAGCTTTATGCAAGTAATATGAAAAGAAAAGATGCTGGAAGGCAGCGTATGAAGGAAATAAAGAAGGATGTGGACTACGGGGACAGGACGATCAGGGTAATCCTGCAGTTCCCCGACGAATCGCAGGATGCCGTGACGATTCAAAAATCGGTAAAGTCGATTCTTATGATGGAATTGGAAGAACAGATGAAAGAGGTTTCAGCCGGGAAGAATCAGAATAGAAATTAATACATAGTTCCATTTACGGATAGAGGTGGTTATGATGCAGGAAAAACGGATCGTGCGGATGCTTCTGAGGGTGAGTTCCAACCAGCAGTTAGAAGCAGACGGCGACTTATCCGTACAGCGCCGGATCGTGGCGGATTATATCGCCGGGCATCCGGACTGGATACTGGATGAAAAAGAATATTTTGAGGGGAGCAGGAGCGGATACAAAACGGCGGTCAGCGACAGGGATACACTGCAGGAGGCTATGGAAGATGCCAGGAAGAAAGAGTATGATATTTTAGTTGCCTATAAGGATGACAGAATAGGCAGGCGTATGTGGGAAATCGGCGCTTATGTTATGACATTAAAAAATTACGGCGTGGACATTTATACGGTCAAAGACGGTTGCATTTCACCGGAGGGCGATGATATAATGGGGCAGATGATGCTGGCTCTGCGCTTTGGGAATGCACAGAAAAGCAGTTCCGACACAGGGATGCGTGTAAAAGATACCGCACAGAAATTAGTACAGCAGGGAAGATTTATGGGGGGAACCGCGCCGTATGGCTATGAACTTGTCCTGTCAGGGGAGTTCAGCAAGCATGGAAGGGCGCTGCACCGGCTGAAAATCGTACCGGAACAGGCGGAAGTGGTCAGGCATATTTACAACCTGTCGCTGAATCGGGAGTTTGGCTCGTTTAAAATAGCGAAGCTGTTAAATGAGGACGGATATTATAAGACAATGGCGCCAAATGATGTGTGGAAAAGTGGCACCATTACCACGATATTGACCAATCCTGTTTATGCCGGCCATATGGCGTACAAACGCAGGGAGCGGATGAACGGAAAATACCACAGGCTGGACAGCAGTGAGTGGGTAAAATCCATGGAGACGGATGAAGAACTGCAGATCATTGATAGCGACACATGGAACAGGACACAGGAAAAAAGAAAACTCCGGACGGATAAGTACATCCGGACACTGGAACAGAAAGGTGTCAGGGTCATGCGGAGGAATGGCGGCAGGCTGTCGTTGATCGACGTGATTTACTGCGGCTATTGCGGAAAGAAACTGACCAATGGAACGAAGTACAGCTATTGGACCGTGAAAGAGACGGGCGAAAGGCGGGCAAACAAAACCCCTGTCTACCGTTGTCAGAGTGCGCAGATGGGGATACCGCATAACAAGGTATCACAGTTCCGTGCGGATAAGGTAGAAAAAATTGTATTTGCAAGTATTTTGGAGTATATCCGGAACCTGCAGGAAAAGGAAGATATTTTCGAGGTAATAGAGAAAAACCAGAATCAGGAAAGAAAAGTTTTGGAAGCCGGGATCAGGAGACTGGAAAAGGAATTAAAAAAGACGGAGGAAGGAATTGCCGCCATGGAGGAGTGTATTCCGGAGGCGGTTTCGGGTACCTATCCGCTGTCTGTTGCGGAACTTGCTTCTGCAATCCGCAGGCAGAAGGAAAAGGCGGAAGAGCAAAAACAGCTTCTGCAGGAAAAGAAGAGTTCCATCAGGGAAGTGGCGCTCACGATGGAAGAGTGGATTCAGTTAAAAGCCGAAATCCCTACATGGCAGCAGGTCTTTCAGAAAGCGGATACCGCAACACAGAGGGTACTTGTCAATAAGCTGATTGACAGGATAGAGGTGACGGAGGAACAGATCGTGATCCGGTTTAAACTGAATTTAAACGATTTTTTACCTTATAAGAAAGGGATTCACCAGACGGGCATGGAACCGGAAGGCGCTGAAAATGATTTTTTACCACGAATCAGTGGTGATTCCGGGGTACCGGAACCAGGGCTATAATTTTACCATTACTTCTTCTACTGCCTATGACCAGAAATGGATGCGCGGCAGGAACATTTATGAAAACATCGATTACCTGGTAGATACCATATTTGCCAACTTTTTATCCCGTCCCGGTGTAAGACAGCCCATTTTTACATCTTATTGCGACGGAAAACGCGTAACCTGCAGCGGACTGAGCCAGTGGGGTTCAAAGTATCTGGGGGATGAAGGGTATTCGGCAATTGAAATAATCCGATATTATTATGGGAATGATATGTATATCAATTCAGCGGAAAGTATAGCGGGAGTTCCGTCTTCCTGGCCTGGGTATGATCTGACGATCGGTTCCAGTGGAGACAAGGTACGTCAGATGCAGCAGCAGCTGAACCGCATTGCACGGAATTATCCTGCAATTCCTACCGTTTCGGTGGACGGTGTATACGGCAGCCGGACAGCAGATGCGGTAAGGGCGTTCCAGCGGATTTTCAACCTGCCGCAGTCAGGAGTCGTAGATTATCCTACATGGTATCAGATATCAAACATTTATGTGGGAGTGACACGCATTGCGGAACCGACATGAAAAGCTTTGAGCGGCTGTACCGGACGCATACCCGGAAAAAGAAAACCGGTAAGAAAAAAGTTACAAAACGAAATGGCGGTGTGAAATGAAGAAAAAGAAAAGGATGAAAACTGCAAAGTGGAAAAAGAGGCTGAATAAAGAGGCCATCCGGTATATAAAGGAGAAGGCAAAGACAAAAAGAGCCGGAGAGAAGATTCACAGGAAGGCAGTAAAGGCCAGAAAGAAAAAAGTTGAAAAAAACCTTGACCGGCTTTTAGTAGGCGGATGTTTTCTGATGTGTCTTGCAGCTGCTTTGCTTGATGCGAAAGACAGCAGAAAACAATCGGGAAAATAAGAGAATAAAAAGCTGCATTGTATGAAATGCAGCTTTTTATTATGATAAGCCGGCTCGCAAAGCGCGGCAGCGTTTGATTTTCCGTCCCGATACCCGTGCTCATTCTAGATTCAGTCTCTTTTTCATCATATATTCCGTAATGAAATACAGGACAGCATCACCAGCCAAAGTCAGCAGAAGACCGAAACACAGCAGAGGTGTGGTGATGGAGCTGAACGAATCAAAACGGTCTATGGAGTTGAACACGCCAAGAAGCGTTACGCTCATCAGTATGGAGCTGCCGAACTGGACAATCGTATATTCTGCAATATACCAGACGACGGCTCCTGCAATCCTATGACGTGAGAACATCTGTCCGAGTGAAACCGCAGAAAACAGCATCAGTATATTGAAAAAGGAACCGGCAACGGAAAGCAGGAGAAACAGGAATGCAGAAAAATAAAAATTAAATCCGAGTTCTCCGAATAAGGAAAGAAATTCTTCCCAGACTTCCCCGATCTCATAGAAGAAATTAAAATCAATGGAAGCCATTATGACTGTAATAAACAGTACTCCCACACTGATGACAATGATACCGCCGGTAATAAAAGTCCATATGACGCTTACAAACAGTTTGGACAGGATAATCTGCCGGGGAGTTACCGGAAGGGTATGGGTAAGATAACCTTCATCCGTATAGGAGCTCCGGTAAAAACGTATGGCAATATAAGCACTGACGGCAATGGACCCGGCAAAGATGGAAAGATAGTAAAACATCACGGAAGTAGTCATCAAAATATCTATGAAGTCGGAATCCAGTTCCCAAAGGGGCGAAATAATGAAGGTGACGCCCAGTAAAGTAATGATAACCAGTGCCAGATTGATGGTGGCCGGAACTTTCCAAAAGAATTTCCATTCATACTTAAATAATTTTTTTAACATGCGAATACCCTCCTGAAATAAGCATCTACCGATTGTCCGTACTCTGTGCGGATCTGGTCCACTTCCATATGGGCAAGAATCTGGCCGTTCCGGACAAGTATCACTTCATCCAGAATATTTTCAATATCCGTGATCAGGTGAGTGGAAAGCAGGATGCTGGAGTTTTCATTATAATTTGTAATGATGGTTCTTAAAATATAATCCCTTGCCGCCGGATCCACGCCTGCGATAGGTTCATCCAGAATATACAGATCGGCCCTTCTGCTCATGACCAGAATCAGCTGAACCTTCTCCTTTGTTCCCTTTGAAAGAGTCTTCAGCGGAGCCGTAAAGGGAATGGCTAAGTTACTTAACATGGTAAATGCCCGTTCCCTGTCAAAATCTTCATAAAAATCACAGAAAAAATCCATGATATCGCATACCTTCATACTGTTCTGAAGATAGGTCCGTTCCGGCAGATAAGCAACTCTTGCTTTCGTGGCAACTCCGGGTTCCTGTCCGTTGATGAGAACTGTTCCGGCAGTCGGTATAAGCAGCCCGTTCAGCATTTTGATAAGCGTAGTCTTGCCGCTTCCGTTAGGCCCCAGCAGACCGATGATTTTACCACGGGGTATGGTGAGGTTCATATTGTTTACGGCCAATGTGCTGCCGAATACTTTGGTCAGCCCCCGTAATTCAGCTAATGCTTCCATATTTATTTTCCCTCCTCCGCTGCATGTTTGATAAGTGAGATGATCTCTTCCTCCGAATAGCCTAATTTCTTCATTATCTGAAAGAAATTCCTAATATATTCATCGGCGAGTTGGGTTCGCGTCTGTTTGATCAATTCGTTATCCTCCGTTACGGTGCGTCCGCTGGTCCGCTGTGTGTTAATGAGTCCGTTTCGCTCCAGTTCGGCGAGAGCCTTCTGCATTGTATTGGGATTGACACTTGCTTCGGCAGCCAGTTCGCGTACGCTGGGAAGCCTGTCGCCTGCTTTATACTGGCCGGAGACAATCTGCATCTGTATGATTTCTACCAGCTGGGCATAAATGGGCTTATCCGCATCTAAGTTCCATGCCATGTGATCCATCCTTTCCTTATAAATTTTCTGTATCTCTGTAATTTTGTATTATTTAAGTAATACAATAAGACATGGAAGGAGATTTGTCAAGAGGTTTTGCCAATTTTTGTTCCTGATGGGTTACTGTTCAGCCGGCAATGTCATTAAGTTAGCACCAACAACATAAGGCTTACTGCGGGAAAGATG
>CAJTVQ010000077.1 GCA_910579935.1 uncultured Lachnospiraceae bacterium | reverse complement strand
GTAGAGCACGCGGCTGTTAACCGCGGGGTTGTAGGTTCGAGCCCTACTCGGGGAGCGAATTGAATGATTTATTTTAAAACCTGTAAACTTGGCTGTTTACAGGTTTTTTTGTATTCGATCTCCCTGTAAAAACAGGGCATAAAATATGCGTCAAGGATTAAGCCAAGGGAGGCTTCTGTTACAATTTCATATACCTTTTCTTCATCTGAAATTCCATCCACTATTTTATAATTAATATCCAATCCATTCAAAAATTCCGTTACTTCTTCCGGTGACGATCCAAACTCAAGTTCTTTAAACTGAAGTTGTGGTTTCCTGTCTTTTTCACAAAATTCAACTCGCTGAAATATATCAGAATAATCCACTGTGACCGGCTCTTCGTATACACCGCCGTTCATCTGACCGGGTGTCCGGATAATATCTCCATAAAGCATATACGTCCAGCTTTTACTTCCTTCTCCTTCTACTTCGTAACCACAGGCTAACAGACTTCCGTCTTTTTTTTCTGCAAAGGTTACATACGCATAATCACATGTATAAGGACTTATGCCATAACCTAACCGTTCTTCCAAAGTATCAAATCTTGCTTCATCCATCCAAACCATTTTTACATCTTCTAACGCCATGACAGGCTCTTCAATAAAATCTTTATCTCCGCTATCATATCCGCAACTGCCAAACGTATTATTCCCCCATGTCCACAATGTTCTGTCTTCTTTAATTGCTGCAATACAAAAATCACCACAGGTTACATATATGGCATCGTCAAGCATTTTTGTTGGTTTTGTGTAACTTACACCTTTTGTATCCTTTATATTTTTAGCAGAAGTAGTTCTTATCTCTCCCCACCACCAGACAGATCCATCATTTTTAATGGAAGAAATGATCGAGATATGCGTACCGCACATGGTTGCTGCTAACTCCGGTATGAATGAAGAGAAGGCAAGGAATGCCATGCTTGAATGGTTCCCGACACTGAAGCGCTGGAAAAAATAATTACGGTACATTTAGCTTTCATTCCACGGCATTCAGAAAGCATCCTGCGTCAAATTGGTTAATCCGGTATTTTAATCTGCCGAAAAAGAAAACGAAGGACAGAACTTAAAAAGGAGGCAAAATTATGTCAATGGAAATCAATGGAAGCTACAATCGTGCAAAAGTCAGTGATGCAGAGGCGGTGAAGGAAAAACAGGCTGCCCGAAAGGCTGAAAAAGCGAAGGAAACAGATAAGGGTATAAATGATGCAAAAGTATCGGATAAGATATCAGAGCCGCATGACGAATACATCAGCAGTGAAAAATCAGGCTCGAAGCCTGCCGGGTTGTATCAGGTAGGGCAGGATAAGAACGGAAACCGGAAAATCTTTTTTGATGATCCGAAAAAGCCTGCAGAGAAATGCATCACAAATACGGATAAGGTTGACGGGGAAATAAGGAAGCTTAAAGAGAAAAAGCAGCAGATGGAACAGCAGATCCGGTCGGCTTCCGGGGATGAAGGAAAAGTCAGGGAGCTGGAGAAAAAACTGGCACAGGTAGAAGGCGAATTAAGTAAGAAAGATAATGATACGTACAGACGCCAGAATGCTTCTGTTTCAGGGTAAGGAGCTTGTTATGCATACGAAAACAATGGAAGGCCTTGTAGGGGCAAATACGAATATGCATCTGCTGAACACGCCGTTTCGGGTTTATAAAGAGGCAAGCCGGCGGGGCGATACGGCGGCAATGGAAAGGGCAATGGGGTATGTCACCGAATGTTCGGACAAAGCAGGGGAATATATGGAAAAAGCTGAAAGCGGCATGAAAGAGGATGCAAAAGAAGCAAGGGAAAGAGCAGAAGCAGAACGTGAAAGCGCTGTTTGGAAGCGCAGGAAAGAGCAGGAGGAACTGGAAAAGAGGATAGAAGAGGGCAGGAACGGGAAAACGGATACGGTTGAGATAAGTGAAAGCGGCAAGGCAGTATGGAACGAAGAAGCCGGTCTGGACCAGTCTGTGCAGGAGGGCAGTGTTTCTGCAGGAACTAAGGCGGATGCGGTTAAAGTGAAACCTGTAATTTATACAAAAACAGGAGAAGTAAATCAGGGCCTGCCAGAATCCGATGCGGGTGTATCCGTTTCTGTATAATCAGAGTCTGTCTTATCGTGCCTGGTTTCATAAAACGTCAGGTTGAAAAAACAGATGTCACGTGCTCACGGAGTCCAGATGCATCTGCCTGTGCAGTCTCGCTTTCAGACTGTTGAGAAATGGTTCATTCCCTATAACCGTAAGCATGGGGCCGAAGGACATGATTTCGATCAGCAGTTCGGTTTCCATGCTTTGGTTATAATAAATGAGACATTCATAGGTGTTTTCGTCTATTTTGGCCGTATTCTTTTCATAGTTGGCGAAGTGCAGCATAGCCCGTTCAAGGGCATTGCGTTTGTTGGCAATATGCAGCCTGACGGGTTCCTTATAATAGGAAGCGCGGATCAGGGCATTCAGGTCAACGGAGGAGGAGAGGACTTTTTCGGCAGGGCGGATACTCTGAATGCGGGCAACATTCAGGATTTCCAGTTTCATTTTGTCCCGGCCGGCCTGTTTCAGGGCAAGAAGGCGGAATTTGTCATTTTTAACGGAGTATTCCAGACGCGCGGGAACATAGTAGTGATGAACCCGGGTTCCGGCCGGTGAGTTATAATCGATCTCCACGTACTGACTCTTTTTTTGGGCCTGAAGCAGGAGGCGGAAGTTTCGGCGATAGGTTTCGTTGTGATAAGGGTCGTGGTCGGAAAACCGGTCATAGTAAAAGAACTGTTCCGGTTTCCAAAGCGGCGCAGTACCGGACAGCATACCGTTCAGATTTTCTATCTGTTCCTGATCTAAAAACAGTCCGATGCGCGGGTCGGATAATAAGGCTTTCAGATAAGATTTTTGAAGGCAGGAGAGCGGAGCGGCAGCGGGGGCGTTAAGTTTTGAGAAATATAAATCCCCATCCCTGCGGAATAAATCCCAGGCGCCGCTTTCCAGTTTTGGAATAATGGAAAGCATACTTTCTTCAAACCCTTCTTCACAGATCCGGTGATGGATATCCTGTATGGTAATACCGTTCCTGCCGGATAGTAAATGCCGCAATACCTGATAGTAACAACTATATATTTCTGAAAATAATTCCATAATCATTTCTCCCTGAATCATTGGTCATCTTCTATGTGATACATCCGGTACATGGCTTCCAAATCCCGGTAGAAACGTTGTTCCACCGGCTTGCTGCTATACTGCAGGGACAGGATGCGGCCTGTAAAAGTGCGGACCCAGGGCAGGATTTCATTGCAGTCAAATACTTCGATTTCATATACGTAGGTGTTTGGCGCTGTTTTTGTGACCGTACCGCCTCTGCCTTCACGCTTCAGGCGGTCGAGGATGTAGTTTTCGGCAGGTTCCATAATCTGCAGGGTCATAGTCAGTTTGTCCAAATGATGTCCCTCGTCACTTTGGAACGACACGCCCCAGAGTTTTGGGCGGTTCCGGTTCAGCTGCCCTGCCAGTTCATCGTATTCCGCAGTTTCCTTCAAGTGAGTAACCTGTTTGATGGAATCCAGACGGAAACAGGTGAAGCGTTTGCTCCGGTTGGTATATCCGCATAGAAAACGGCGTCCGCTTCTGGCACTGATGAATATCTGCAGCGGAATGCAGTTGGCAGTATGGGCCGTACCTGCGCGGGAATTCCGTGAGCTCCTGATTTGCAGCCGTACTTCCTTTTTGTCGTTCATGGCATCCAAAAGGTCAAAAAGTATTTCTTCTTCCAGGGTATGTACAAAGAAGCTGTGTTTTACACGGAATGTCCGGTTAGGATGATCCATCTGTTCCGTCAGTCCGTTTCCGATTATTCCGAAAGGACCGGCCATTTGGTAGAAGGACAGCGCGTCCAGTACGGCTTCGCTGGATTTCAGCAGGCCGGTAAGGGAATCGTCAAGGGAAAAAACAACGGTCCGGCCGGATCTTTCTTTGTGGAGCAGTCCTTCTTTTGCGTAAAAATTGCATTTCCGGCGGACGGTCTGGATGTCGAACAGAGTGTCGTATTCTGTGAGCAGGCCGTCCGTTATCTCTTCCGCGGACATGCTCCGGCCGTCACGAAGCAGGTCCGGTATCAGAAAGTGGAGTACGATATCATTGTCAGTAAAACTCTTTGTTTTCCATACACGAAAAAGAGGGTTGGTATCGAGGAGGCTGCTGTCTATGGCAAGGGACAGATTGGAGCCGTTAGCCGCATGGTCTTTTCTTATATAAGGATTCAGCCAGCTTTCCAGCCTTCTGCGCTCATTATCGTAGGTTCTTGGACTTTTATCGTTGAACTCATTTCTTGTTTTGAAACCGTAGACATAAAAATCCCGGACGTATTCTCTTGTTTTGGGAAAACTTCCTATTAATTCATGGAAATCGGACATTTCTTCCATTGCTCCTGTGCGTTTGGTTTTGTAATCATGGTTGGTAAAGTTAGAGCGTGTTTGAAAATTGCTTTTCCCAAGATGTACGTCACAATTTGTGGGAGATTAAGAGCATAAATGCTCTGCCAAATTTAGGAGGCGTAGCGGGCTACGTTGACTAAATTTGGTGCAAATATCACGCAAATTGGGGCGTGCAGATTGGGGGAATGAATTTTCAGACACGCTCTAGTATATCATATCCGCGTGGGTGTGGAAATGATGAATATGCATGGGTGGTTTTGCGGGGGTGAATTTGGGGAAAAGGAAGTTCGCAACTTTTTTTAAATGATACTATGGGAGAGGATGAGTATAATGAACTTATCAGATGGCTTACGAAAGTGAGTTATGGATAAGAGAGATATAGATAAAAAGATGCAGTGAAAAATGCGGAAAAGAAATGAAAGGGTGGACGGATATGTTTGTACTGTATAACGAAAATATGAGATTTCCCGTAAAGATATGGCTGGAGGATGAAAGCCGGCTGGAAGAAAATTGTCTGGAACAGGCATATCATTTGGCGCAGCTTCCTTTTTTACATAAATGGGTATGTCTGATGCCGGATACCCACGCAGGGAAAGGAATGCCGATCGGCGGAGTGATCGCGGCGAAGAAGGTGGTGATCCCGAATGCGGTGGGAGTGGATATCGGGTGTGGGATGGATTTTATACCGACGAATATCCGGCTGGATGATATAAGGGATATTCAGACCGGAAACGGTACGGTGATCCAGGCGGTCATCGGCAATATCATGAGAACGATTCCTCTGAATACGGAGCGGTATAAAGTCCCGCAGGAATCGGAAGTGCTTGACCGGGCAAAGCAGGAAATGAAGAAATATGAAGAGAATGCGGAGCTGGTGCCTTTGATCGACGACGGATATTTTCAGGTGGGCAGCCTGGGCGGGGGCAATCATTTTATCGAGATTCAGGAGGATGAAGAGGGGTTACTCTGCATTATGATTCACTCCGGAAGCCGTCATCTCGGAAAGGCAGTCTGCGACTATTTCCATGAGAAGGCCAGGACGCTGAACAGGAGATGGTACAGTGAAGTAAAAGAGGAATACCGGCTGTCATTTCTGCCTGTGGAAGAGAAGGAAGGACAGCAGTATATCCGCTGGATGAATCTGGCGCTGGATTATGCTTTTGAAAACCGTGCCCGGATGCTGGATAAGATCTGCTCCATTGTAAAGGAAGTTATAGAGAAACATACGGAATATACGGTGGAATTCGGAGAGGAAGTAAACTGCCATCATAATTATGCGGCACTGGAAAATCATTACGGCGAAAATGTCTGGGTACACCGCAAGGGCGCTGTCAGAGTGCGGGAAGGCGAGAAAGCCGTGATACCGGGAGCGATGGGCTCGTACAGCTATGTAGTGGAAGGGAAAGGCTGCGAGGAATCCTTCTGTACTTCTTCGCACGGTGCAGGCAGGTGCTATTCCAGGACGGGGGCGATGCGGGCATTTACGGTGGAGAAGGTTATGGTGGATTTGAAGGAACAGGGGATTGTGCTGGGAAAACGTAAGAAAAATGACGTGGCGGAAGAGTGCCGGTTTGCGTATAAGGATATCGATCAGGTTATGGCACAGCAGTCGGATCTGGTCAGGCCGGTCCGGAAGCTGAAGACGGTCGGTGTGGTAAAAGGGTAATGGTAGGAAATAATTTATTGTGTCCGGGCATCGGAAACTGCTTCCTGCCCGGCGGTGCCTGCAGCGTGCTGTCAGGTATGCCATAAATATTTCATAAATCTTAACAGGATGGTTAAGGAAGATTTGTGATGTCGAGGGTTCGAATCCCTCCCGTGTAAACGGTAGCTCAGAGGTAGAGTACACAACTGAATGGCAAAAGACTTACCAGGTCTGCGGTTCGAATCCGCTCTATGTCATGCTTTTATCCCGATTTCGGGCACAGTCCGTATTCGTATGGGTACGGAGTGGAATGCGGTTTGGCCTGGTGCCAGAAGTGCGGGGATACCGCAGTGCGGAAAGGAGGAACAACAGTCTGAACAGGCTATGGTCAGGGACCATATGCGGACACGGCCTGTCCTTCCTCCGGCCCGTCTGCTGAACCGGATTTCCGCAGCAGGCTGATGAATGAGGGATAAAAGTATATGCAGATGGCAAAACAGGGATAGTGATGAAGGAGGAAAATAGGATGAAATATATCATTAAGGATAACCAGGCCGGATTTGTACTGAAGAACGGCGTATTTCAAAAAATGCTGACTGCGGGAACGTATTATTTTCCCCAGATGTTTGGCTATACGGTTGAAGTGGAAGAGATGACAGGAGAACTGGACTATATGGAGGTTCCTTATCAGGTGCTTTCTAAAGATGCCGTATTCCGTGAAGCCACAGTACATATGGAATTGCCGGACGGGGAGGCGGGGTTTATCTATGTCAATGGAAAACTGACATCCTTTGCCAACCGGAAGGAATATATTTATTGGAATGTATTTGACAAGTATGAAATGAAAACCGTGTCAATGGAGGAAACCGTAATGGGAGCGGAGGTGTCAAAGCAGATGCTTGCACTGGTTCCGCCGTATCTTTATACGGAAATACGGGTCGGGGAAGGCGAGACTGCTCTGGTATATTATAATAATGTGATGCAAAGGCAGCTTTTTAAAGGCGTATACCGGTTTTGGAATTATTGTCACAATATTACATACAATCTGTTTGATACGAGACCGAAGGAACTGGATATTGTAGGACAGGAAATTCTTACCGGTGATAAGATCGGTATCCGGATGAATGTGGCCTGTCTGTACAAAATAAAGGATGCCATAGAATTTTCCGCTTCGGTCTCCGATTTAAAAGTACAGCTTTATTCATCGGTACAGCTGGTGATCCGGGAAATTGTGGGAAATTACAAGCTGGATGAAATATTGGAGGCGAAAGAACGGATTTCCGGGGAAATCCATACGGCGCTCAGAGAGAGGGAAGAAATGTTCTGTGTGAACTTCCTGACAGCCGGAATCAAGGATATCATACTGCCCGGGGAAGTCAGGGAAATTATGAATTCCGTGCTTGTGGCGGAAAAGAAGGCACAGGCAAACGTGATTGCCAGAAGGGAAGAGGTGGCATCCACACGCTCGCTGCTCAATACGGCCAGGCTGATGGAGGAGAACCGGACGCTCTATAAGTTGAAGGAACTTGAGTATCTGGAGAGAATCTGTGAAAAGGTGGGGGAAATATCCGTGAATGGAAATGCGGGGATAGTAGAGCAGTTGGGGAAAATGATGGGAGCGGAGGCATGTTGAACGATGGACCGGATGCTTCCGGACTATATGCTTTGGTACGGTCTGCGCAGTAAAGGTGCAGACCGGCCTGGACTGTTACACTCCCGCAGCGATTTCATTACGATTCACAGCTTTCAGCTGCTCATAGTAACACCATTTCTGTAAAAAATAAGATAAAAATAAAAAGTTTTCTCTTGCCAAAAGCAGGGAAGTATGGTATCATAACTTTCGTTGAAGCTATTTTTGCAAAAGAGTCAGGTGCTTTTGGAAGGAAATCATCCTGAATCGGAACAAATGCGGCTCCGTGGTCAAGCGGTTAAGACATCGCCCTTTCACGGCGGTAACACGGGTTC
>CAJTVQ010000076.1:7421-9323 GCA_910579935.1 uncultured Lachnospiraceae bacterium | reverse complement strand
AATAGAAGGCAGTAGTGGAACTTATAAAATATTCAGTAGCTTCCGCCCCATGGAATCCCCTGCGTTCGTGGATGCGGTGGACCGGAAGTATAACCTGGCGGAGATAAAGAATCTTTCCGGAGGAAAAGGTTATTTCCTGGTACACTTGAACAGGGAGCAGCAGGAAACCATACAGGAGGATTTAAACGCTATCCTTTGCGATAGTGTGCCGTGTCTTCTGTAAACTAAGACGATCTTAACGAAATGCCATGAAAGAAGACAGACGCTTAAGAAACCTACGTTATCAGATGCGGAAGAAAGGTTACCAGTTCGATACAAAGAACCTGGTAGCCATTTTATGCCTTCACATGACAAACGTTCTTTTCTCCAGGAAAGGAGATTAAGCAAATTCGGTTTTTCAATTCAGTATAACATGTTTGAACAATGAAAGATAAAAATTTAAAATACATCGCCCACGCTATTATCGTGGTTGCCTTTATGGGACTGATCGCCTTTGTCATTTATTATACGGGTAAAACCGCTTTTCTTTGGCTGTTATTATTCGTTTTCCTGTACCAACCTTGGGGAGACTTGAAAACAAAACAGGAGAAAAACAACGAAGAATAAGTAACTATGTAACTTTATAACGATGATAAAGGCAGAAGACATCTACAAAGTGACCAACAACGGGCTGGATATAATTCTACATTATTATCCGCAAGCCCGGGATTGTGTCGGAACCAACCGCCATTTCAAACGCCGGCCGTCAGAGGACGACGCATCGGCCTGTATCAAATTGTTCGGTAAGGAAGGTTCCCAGCAGGTTTATAAGGTAACGGATTTCGGCGATACCGGAACGGCTCAAAGTCCCGTCGATATCTGCATGTATGAGGAAGGCCTCCGGTTTAACGAGGCTATCCTTAAACTTGCATCCATGTACAACGTAACCGATGAACTCAACCGTAACGTAAACAAGCCGGATATCCGTAAGGTTCCGGCTAACCAAGAACAGAAAGACGGTACTAAAATTTTCGAGCTTGCCGATCATCTCACCCCGGAGCAGTTACGCATACTCGGCCCCCGTGTCACCCAGGAGAACGCCGAGGCCCTGCACTGGTATTCGGCCAAATACATAGGGTATGTAAAAAATCGCGAGGTAACATATAAATACGCGACTACGACATACCCTATCTTCATGCGCGAATGTCTGGTAAAACCGGCCGAGGGTGACACGCCCGAAGTGAAGTTCTATAAAATATACGAGCCTTTGAACCCGGACAAGCAGTGGCGTTTTTCCTACACTCCAGAAGGCGTCAAGCCGAAAGACTATATAAACGGTCTTTCCGAACTGAAAGCCTTATACCGGGAATTTAATTCCAGGGAGGAAGCCGCATTTAAAAAGAATCCGGCCAATGCGGAAAAGCCCTATAAGGAACAGAAGCTGCAGGAAGCGTTTATATGTTCCGGAGAGCGCGACGCCTTGTGCGTTAAATCGCTGAGATTTTCCCCAATTTGGTTTAATTCGGAAACGTATAAACTTTCCGAACAGGATTACAAAGAAATCATGAAATACGTTGAAGTCCTGTATAACATACCTGATATCGACACAACGGGCAGGGTGAAGGGTACGGAACTTGCACTGCGTTTTATTGATATCCACACGATTTGGCTACCAGCCTGGCTTACCACTTACCGGGATCAGCGGGGCAAACCCCGTAAGGACTTCCGGGATTTCATGGAACTGCGAAGCAAGAACGAGGATTTCCGCAATCTTATGACGCTTGCCATGCCCGCTAAATTCTGGTATTCCAAGTTTAACGAGAAATCCCGGCAATGGGATCATAACATAGATGCGGACTGTCTACATTATTTTTTACGTCTTAACGGTTTCTATTCGCTTCATGATGAAAATTCCAGTTCAAC
>CAJTVQ010000076.1:0-7321 GCA_910579935.1 uncultured Lachnospiraceae bacterium | reverse complement strand
GGTATAAAGGAACATCCGGCCAACGGCAGCACATTATCCCACTACGTTTGGGAAGAAAACGTACTGAAACACAAAGTCCGTCTTATGGAAGATATGTTTACCATTTCCCGTAAAAAAGACATAGAGGGCAACGATGTATTTGATATCCGGATAAATGCCGTACCGTCTAACTTTTTCGGCTATGTAATCAATTCGAGCCGCGTTTACTGGCGTAAGGAACTGGAATACAATTTCGACAACAAGAGCGTGGGGGAAGCGGAATCCTACCGGGAGAAACATAAATTCGATATTGAGGGGGAAGGCCTCATGGCGGAAGAAGTGGCCGAACAGAAAAGGAACCTTATCAATAAGATATTTACTATCGGTTATATGTTGCATCGGTATAAGTCCCCTTCCCGTGCCTGGGCACCGCAGGCCATGGATAACAAGATCGGTGAAGATGGGGAATGTAACGGACGTTCGGGCAAATCATTCATGTTCAAAGCCCTTTCCTACTTTATGAAGACCGTCAAGCTTTCCGGCCGTAATCCCAAGTTAATGGATAATCCGCATGTGTTCGACCAGGTAAACCAGCATACCGACTTTATTCTGGTGGATGATTGCGACCGGTATCTTAATACAGGCCTGTTTTACGATATCATCACGTCAGATATGACCGTGAACCCGAAGAACAACCAGTCATTTACTATACCTTTCGAGGAATCGGCCAAGCTGGGATTTACCACCAATTACGTACCTATTGATTTTGATCCGTCTACGGAAGCCCGTTTGCTGTACCTGGTATTTTCCGACTACTACCACCAGCGTACGGAAGATAACGACTACCGGGAAACGCGTTCTATCCGGGACGACTTCGGTAAGGATTTGTTTTCTAAGACGTATTCCGAAAGCGAGTGGAACGCCGATATAAATTTCTTCTTGCAGTGCTGCCGTTTTTACCTTTCCCTTTGCGAGGAATCTATAAAATTGCTTCCGCCCATGGAAAACATTATCAGGCGTAAATACAAGGCCGATATGGGAAATAACTTTGAGGATTGGGCGAACTCTTATTTCTCTCCGGACAGCGAACACCTGGATAGCTTTATTGTTCGTGAAAAGGCTTTTGCTGATTACAAAAGCTTTTCCGGTGTGAATAAAATCACGATGCAGCGTTTTACAAAGGCTCTTAAAGGCTTTGTGGCTCTTTGTCCCTACATTGAGGAACTCAACCCGAAGGACCTTTGTAACTCCCAGGGACGTATCGTACGCAAGGATAGCGACGGAAAGGCTGCCGATATGATTTATCTACGTTCATGCGGCACGGCGGAAGCGGTTGCCGGTGATGAAACGGGACCAACCGACCAGACACTTGTATTTGTACCGGATGAACGGCCAGAGGAATGAATAATGCACATTTAAAATTAAACAGCATGTCCGAGTTTACCACGCTTTGGAATAGCGGCGAGAAGTTCCGGAAATTCGCCGAACAGGTCTACCGCTATCTGGAGCGTATGAAACCCGGTACTGTCTTGGTATTGGAACGCTATTCAGGCGAGCAACTGGAATGGATCATCAAAACGGCATGTGTTTTTATCCTGGAAGGAAACAACGGTTTGGAGTATGAATTTAATGAAGATTATACGGCCATCGTGCACCGCCGTGTGGACCCGGACGTTAAGGAATGGATTTTAAGCAGATGCAAACATCGCGTATAAGACGGATCGGAGCCGGTATAAGATACGGAAAGAGGGACCAGATACGAAAGTGTCGGTCCCTCTTTCCGTATGGAAACAAAGGTGCCTTGCCTGGCTTCCTTCCACATACCCCATCTCTATTTCATACAAAATTTTAGTAACCTTGTAACCTTTGTTTGCTTGAAAGAAAAAAGTCTGAAAATCAAATAAATAAATAGGAAATAAAGGTTACGAAGTTGCAGTTACAAACCGGTTACTAACTTTTCCGGTTTGTAACACCGGCATTTTTATCTTCTACCGGTAAGCCCAGTTACAAACTGTTTTCCTGCCATTTTTTTGTAACGGGACTTAGTAACGCTACTAAGTTGCTAAGATACAGGACTTTATATTTGTCGGTTGCCCGGTTACGAAATTACAGAAATTTAGTACCGGATTATATCAGAACAGCCTGGAAGGGAAAATGCCGGCCGTGTGGCAGCAGGAAAAGACACATTATAATTATTCTCTCGGAGTATATTTATCAAAATGGCGGCTGAAAGCCTACATTTTCTTGTAAATGGCAGAACAACAGCTAATAAAGGAATATCTTTGCCTTTAAAAAGGAATGTTATTGTTATGATTACCACCCGAATACAGATTGAATCCTACCTGGCCGAGTACGTCCGTGGCAAATATTATGACGAAACGGTCGGTACCGTCCGTTTTCCTTCTTCGTCCGATATCTATGTGACTATTTACGATCTCATGGAGAAACGGCCGGTTAATTGTCTGGCAGACCGCGGCAACCTGGAGTTTATGCTGCCAGACCGCCGGGAGGCTAATTTTGCCGGCGGCAAATCTCCGGAACAGTTTAATTATATTTCTGTACGCGGTACCGCCATTCTTGAAAAGCGTTTGCGTGCCCTGATGTGGGCAGAGTTGCACGAACTCATGGACGAAAACAAGCATCTGCGCGGAATCGAGTTTAAGGAAACCGTTTTTACCTTCCTGAAAAAGTATGATATATCTTCCATTCAGGAAGACGGGCTACTGAAAAACTACCAGCGGTGGCGGGACAGTTTCAGGCGCAAGAAGAAAAGGGCCTATAATCGAAAAAAAGTGTAAAAAAGCAAGTTGTTTTTTACCTACCAAGTGTATCTGTTTGTCCTTTTTTGTCCGGTTTTTGGCTGAAAAACGTCCAAAAAATGCTGACTGTTTGATTATCAATATTTTATATCTGTAATTATGTCAAGAAAGTTAATATCTGCCGCCCATAACTTACAACTGGTTCCCGTTTACAACATTATTCATTTTGGCGTCATGCGTTCGAAAGTCGTTATCCGTTCTATCGGAAAACCTGATATTCTTACGATCGTACCGGGAACCTTAAAACCTGGTGATAGCAGAAATGAAGATGTCTATACTAAAAAACATACCTTCAAACTTGCCGACGTGTCGCGAAATAAGACGCTTTATCTGGAAAACCTGAAAGCGACGCCCTTTGTCGCTCTCTATATTGATGAAACGGGTAATCCCCGTGTTTCCGGTTCCCCTGATTACCCGCTTACCTTTTCTTTTGAGATCGGCGGGGGGCTGTATAATTGCACCCTGTCCGGTACGGGGCCGGGCGTTGATGCGTTTCTGTAGGCTCCTTTCAGTCCTTCTCTGCCTATAATATAGGCGTTTTCTTTGTCGTAAAAAAGAGAACGTGGATAAAATACAGGAGATTTTTACAGCACCTTGGGCAATCGCTGATAATGATTATTACCGGTTGCTTTCTTTACTTGTGCCGTGTGTTGCAGTCGGCAACCTGGATGCGATCGAAAAACGGCTTAACAATAATAAAATAACCGCTTACGCTACTACTCCTTACCTTGCCAACCGGTGGGAACTGGATGATGACACCCTGCCGGCTGACAGCGTGGCCGTCATTATCCTGGAAGGTACCTTGTATTCCTGGGAGACTTACCGCCTGGAACAGCAACTCCGGGATATTTCCGGTAATCCGAAGATTTGCGGCGCGGTACTCTGGATAAACGGCCCGGGCGGCATGGTCGCCCATGTGGACCTGGCAGCTAAAATGATCGCCGAATCTTCCAAACCTATAGCTACTTACGTGGCCGGTACCATGGGAAGTGCCCATTTCTGGCTGGGAACCGCCGCAGGTAGAACCTTTATCGCTTCCCCTATGTGTGAAGTCGGTTCCGTCGGTATCATGCTTACTTACCAATCCTTTAAGGAATATTTCAAGAAACAGGGCATTGATTACCGGGAAATCTATCCGGATAGCGCCGACCTGAAAAACTATGAAACCCGCGCTATTGAAAAGGAGAACAACGAAGAGCCTATAAAGCAGCGTCTGGCCGTCATGCACCGTATTTTCTGTGATGCGATCAGTAAGAATTTAGGTATTACCTACGATCCGGAACTTCCCCTTTTCCGGGGACAGATATTCACCGGTGACGTAGCCGTGGCAAACGGTTATATCGACCAGTTCGGTACGCTGGAAGACGCTGTAAAGTGGGTGCTGGCACAGGCCACCGTCAGAAAAGTAAATGAGATGTATAACATATAGTATTAACTTTAAAATTTTGTATATATGAAATTTAAGAGCTTTTCCGCTCATATTCTGGCCCTGTTGGGCTTGTCGGAATGGAGCAAGGTAGAGGATAAAAACTCTATCACGGTCGAGGAAGTGGCAAAACTGAAAAATTACGGTTTTACCGAAAAATTCCTTACGGACTTTAAAGCGTCCCTCGAAAACGATTTTCAGGACGAATCCGAAGACGGGAACCAGGGAGAGGAAACCGAAGAACCTAAAACAACCGCTTTCCTTCGCGGTTTGTTGGGGGATACTGCGGCCCGTTTGACACAGGCGCAGGAACAGCTTGAAGCCTTGCAGACGCAACAGCGTGACGAAAACCGGAACAATACCGCGCTGATTGCCAAGAAGGATGCCGAAATAACGAAGCTTTCCGGCATTATCGCCCAACTTTCGGCCGCTGCGGAAGATGATCCGGGCAAAGGGAAGCAACACAACGCCCAGGCGGATGGTAAGGGAAAATTCAATCTCCAGGATGAAAAGCAGCTGGGAGGCTTGCAGGGTGAAATGTTCTCACTGGACCGTCCGTATAACCTTCGCGCCAAAGCTGCGCTAATGGAGGCTGCCGGTTTTGAAATGATTGCTCTTCCGAAAGCAAGTTCCATTGACTACAGCCGTTTGAAGGAGGACCTCGGGGCCTTTTACCGTATTCCCTGGCAACAGCGTTTGCAGTCGTTTTTAATGGAACTTCCTTCCATTGAAAGTATTTTCCCGCTTGAATCCGGTTATCAGGATTTGGCTACGCTGGTTAATATCTGGCTGGGCGAGTTCTCACAGGCCGGTAATGAGGAATCCGATTTCGACAAGGTGACTAAAGGTTCCTACGAGTTCGACGATGAAACCCTGCGCATGTTCAACGTGATGTTTGCACACCGTTTCAAAAATTTAAAAGCCTTGGAGAAAACCTGGATCGGCACTTTGAACAAGGAAGGTTCAAACCCTATCAAGTGGTCTTTTATCGAGTATATCCTGGCCGAAACCGCCAAGAAGTTGCATAACGAGCGCGAACAACGCCGTATTAACGGAATCCGCAAGGATCCGAATCTGAACGAACCGGGCAAAGCACTTGCTGCAGCTGACGGCCTGTATGAGTTCCTGAACAAGAAAGTGAACGGACATACCGATATCAATAACGGAAAGTTCGTTTACCAGATCAAACCGTTCGAGCTGGGAGAACTTACCGAAGCAAACATCGGTGAAAAGGTGTACAAGGGTACTTCCATGATCCCGGCGGTTCTTCGTGACAGTGGTAACCTGGCACTTTATATGCCTTCGCACTTTATTGTATTGTATCATAAATACAATGAACTGCATTACGGACAGAACCAGGATTACAAGGCTAATATCATGTATGTAAAGGAATATCCGGCGGTGAAGATTATCCCGGTTCCCAATGCTGACAACCACCACCGTATCTTCTGGACATTTGAAGGCAACATTAAAACCTACGAGGACAAACCGGGTGAAATGACGGCTTTCAACCTGGAGCAGGAAGACTGGAGCCTGAAAGTATGGAGTAACTGGCGTGAAAGTATCTGGGCTATTGCCGTGGGATTCAAGTACACCAAGAAAGAAGATATGGACTATACGCGCCAGATGATCTTCTGTAATGAGTATGACCGCCCGGCGTCTTACTTTGTGGACGCTGACAAGGACAAGAACCCGTCGGCCAAGCTGCATACCTCCATTGTTACCGTAGCCAATACAGCCGAATTTGCTATCACCGATATTGAAGATGCGCCGGTAGGTACGGTTATTTCCCTGAAATGCGGAAGCGTGGATAAAGGCGTTAAGATTGAGAAAAGCGGAAAATTTGAACTTATTTCCGAGGCCTGGCAGCCTGGTAAGGGGGATGTAATCAAACTGATGAAACGTGCCGACGGTAAATTTATCGAGATCGGCCGCGAAAACGCTTCTTCCGATGCGTTGCAGTTTGCGCCGGATGAAACAGAACCTTCCTTGCTTGATAGTGAAGTATTCGTTACCGGTGAGAATACAAAGGCAACAGCAATCACTAACTTTACCGATGCGGAAGCCGGTGTCGTTTACACGATCTACGGAAACGGTTCTGCATTTGCTTCTACCATTGCAGCCGGTGGAAACTTTGTTTTAACCGAAGCTATGACGCTTTCCGAAGGCAAGTTTATCAAGCTGGCAAAAGCCGCTGACGGTAAATTCTACGAAGTGGCAAGAGGCTAAATTTCAGCGGAAGGGGTACTTTATCCCTTCCATTTTATAACCTTATAAATCATTAAGTTATGACATACGTAAAAGCAAGCGTAAGAAGGCCGGCCGGTAATCCCGGTAACGGCATTCAGCCCAAGGATCAGCTCGTAATTTACGACGTTGACGATATTCTTTCCTTCCCGCAGAGAAACGATGCCGGCGTGGTTATCGAGGATGATATCGTAATGAAGGCGGGACGTTACGCGATTGGTATTTACCTGACACCCGGTACAGCTGAAATCAGTTCCAACAGTGACGGGGAAACGGACGCCGAAGGTTATACGCCTTCCGTTAAGTTCAATCATCCCGGTAACGAACAGGAAATTCGCGAGTTTAAGACAAACTGGCTGTCTAAGAAATGTATCGTTGTGCTCCGTTATTGTAGCGGAAAGCCTGCTGATCTGATCGGAACACCCTGCAACCCGTGTAAGTTATCCGTTTCTTATACCGGTTCCAATGAATCGAATACGAACGAACTTACTTTCACCCAGATCAGCAAGGGGGATGATATTGCCATTTACCGGGGTACCGACACCCTGGAAGAACCGGTGGCCGTGGTGGAAGCCGGAGCCACGGATATAGATTACCAAACGGACGGGCAGTACCAGCTTTCCGCAGGTGCGGCCAAAATAGCCGGTGTTACCAGTGGAAGTCATGGATCGGTAATTACCCTTATGGGATGTTCGGGCGTTGCGCCTACGGTGGAAGCTGGCGGTAATTTCCTTCTGAAAGGTGGTAAGACGTTTACCGCTTCCGAAGGTTCCCAATTGACGTTGCGGGCGTTTAACGACGGTTCGGAGGCTATGAAATGGATTGAACAAAGTCGTTATGAGGCGTAAGT
>CAJTVQ010000075.1 GCA_910579935.1 uncultured Lachnospiraceae bacterium | reverse complement strand
CTGCCCCGTGGAATCTTCAGGGTTGCATTACTGTTTATTTGTCAAGGTTCATCTGTTTTCTCTGCCGCCGGCTTTTTGTTTATCTCGCCGGCAACGAAATTGAGTATAGCACCCTTGGAAAGAGTTGTCAATAACTTTTTTTCAATTTTTTTTAATTTTTTTCATATTTTTTAAACCCACAATATATTGTATGCCCTTCTTTAAATCTCCACAATTCTTTCCTTCCGATCACTTCAGGCTTACAATCCAATTGGCAATATAGTTCTTACTATAAATATTCATCAGCAATGTGCTCTCTTTTGTCCATGCCATAATCTGTTCCCCGAACCTGCCGGTAGGAAATCCTTCAACAATTATATACATCATCCAAAATACAATCATAAGCTCCAAAACCCCTGCCGCGGCCCCAAGCAAACGATCCGCAGCACTGATAAGCGGAAGCCTTGCAAGTGTGGTTATGGATTTCATCACCATGTTCAAAATCCGGTAAAAAATCCCGCAGCCCACCAGCAGCACAACAGAAACTACGATTGTTTCCGTATTTTTTCCCCATATGCCTGCAATCAGCACAAATACAACGGACAATACAATAAGCGCCATAAACAGAGATATTACTCCGTTCACTTCTTTTGCAAATCCATTTCTGAATCCTTTCCAGATTCCCCATACCATAAATATTATAAAAATTATAACCAGCAAATTCACCTGCATATTCCCTCTACTTCATCTCCATTACTTTCATAGCATCCTGTGTCATAATAAGAAAACGGTTACGCTTTTGGGTCGGTGCAAGTAAATACACCGTTTCGTCAAACTTACCGGTAAAACGCTCTACTCCATGCATATTATTTATGCTGTAGTCGGTGCTGCTATAAATAATGTATTCATCCTCATCAAAAATGATATCTGTATATTCCATATCAAAACTTTTCCTGTTTACCAAACTGCCCGTTCCATCGTATACATCCAGACGATATTTCTCTTTTCCTTCCGTATTAAGGAATACGAGTCCTACATATTTATCCGTATAAAATATGCTCTGTATCTCTTCGCTCAAAAGATTTTCTGCTGCGCTGAGAGGTTTTTCGCTTCCCGTAAAAAACATGATCCGGTCGTCCGATACCGCAAACGCCGTACTGCTGTTCATAAAACGTATCATGGGAACCACATTTCCCTGATAATCATAGCCTCCTACAAAACGGTCTGAAGATAAATTTTGTCCGACCTCTCCAAAATTATGAAATGCTATGGAAGACTTCATGATGCCGCTGTCCACATATAAATAGGATATGGCCAGCAGCTCACCGCTCGGCGAGATACTGATATCAACAGGGTATCCTGACTTGTCCATCGTTGTCTCGCTTTTCACTAATTCTTTTCCTGCCGTGTCATATAAATTGATTCTGGTTATTTTTGCATCATCTAAAATAACGGCCACGACTCCATTCGCTGCAACACGAAATTTCCGAATCGGAAGATTCGTAGTAATCTCCCCCCGGCTTCCCTCCGCATCCATAACATAAATTGTCCGTCCATTATAATCACCTATTGCAACTACCGAACCATTAATATCGACCATGGGATTCTGCATCTCATAAGTCTGATTCCACAGCACAATCCCCCTGCCGTCCATGCAGTTTGCACCATCTTTACTGTATGTAAGAATATTATTTCCCAGTGCCAGATAAGTAGCGCCTTCTACTTTGGAAACAGGGATAGAACTTATGACCAGGCCTTCCGCATACTCTCTGTTCTGCCAGCTCACCGCCGCCATACCTACTACCGCCGCCGCCAAAACAGCTGCCAAAACACCTCTGTAAAAAATCGTCAGTTTATGTCCCCTGATCCGTTCTTTATAATTAATGCTGCGTTCCGGCCTTTCTCTTTTTCTCCTAAAGCGCAGATATTCCCTGACACTTGCCATTTTTTCCTCCATGCGCGCACGCATTGCTTACACGCATTGCGCACACGTTCCCTGTGCATCTCAAGTACATTTTTTTATTTTAGCACACTTAATTCGCAGCTTCAATCGCTTTCGTCGGCATCTATGATTTCCTCCGTTAAAACAGCCGTCTGAATAAAATCATTCAGTTTATCAAAACTATTCACGGTCAGCACTGCAATCGCACAAAATACAATAAAAATACATATTACGACTGTGCGTATCCACAAGAAAGGGGATTTTCCCTGTCTTTCATCCATATTGCTCAATGCTACCAATTCCGCTGTACTGCCTTTCGTCTGTACTGTCTCACCATGCGCAGGATCGGTTTGGCAAGAGAATTTCGAAGAAGAATCCTGTTTCTTCATCGCTAACCGTCTTTTATAATATTCGCCAAGACACTCTTTCATCTGCTCTTCCGCATCATAAAAGATATAGTATCCCTTCAACGCCTCTTCCGCTCCCCAGTCATCCAAAATGATCGCTCCTGTTTCCCGATGCAGATATCCCAGCCGTCTGTATTTCCGACGAAACATCTGTTCTTTCCTCTCCTTTTCCATACAGTCTTGTCCCATCTGTCTGCTGATTCCGTATATCATATAAATTACCGCTTCACCGCTCATTTCCCTTTTTCCGTATAAAACTGTTTCCGCATTTCTTTCTTCTTCCTCTTCACAAACCGTCAGATACTGAAGAACATAATCCTCTATATAAACAATTCTCTTTTCATCAATTGTTCCGACTACCCTGACCGCTTTAGGCCGCCCCATAACCATCCCTCCATTATTCCGGTTCCACATCCAAATTCTTATGCGAACATTATATCACTTTAAGGAAACAGGTTTATATCGCAATATGTCGATGCGGCGGGGCTTTTTTTCGACCTTTGGGAACTGCAAAAAAATAATGCCATGACGCAGGGAAGCAAAAAACCCCAAAATCATGACATTATGGAATATAAGATTCTAAAGCGTTTCAAATTGATACACTGTAACCGTATCATAAACCCGTTCCGGCCCGAACACTGCTGAAGGAAACTCCGGCTGGTTGGCCGTATTGGGATAATACTGCGTCTCCAGACATAGCCCCGTCCTCTTACGGTATGCCGCCCCGTCTTTTCCCATCTCTTCCGTCTGGGCATTGCCCGCATAAAACTGAACTCCCGGTAAATCCGTATAGACTTTCAGCACTCTTCCGCTCGTTCTTTCCTCTACTGTAGCAATATGACGCATGACGCCTTCTTCTCCGTCCAATACCCAGTTATGGTCGTAACCGTCATTCAGTTTCAACTGTTCAAAATCGGCGTCTATTTCATCTCCGATTCTCCTGGGACTTGTAAAATCCATCGGCGTTCCTGCTACCGGAACAATTTCCCCGGTCGGAATGGCTCCGGCTATTACCGGTGTATAATTCTTGGCATTTATGGTAAGGATATGGTCCTCAATACCTCCTGCATTATGGCCGGCCAGATTAAAATAAGTATGGTTCGTCATATTCAGGATCGTACGTTTGTCGCTGACTGCATGATAATGAATCCTAAGTTCATTCTCTTCGGTAAGGGTATATGTCACCTGCACTTTTTTATTACCCGGAAATCCCATTTCCCCGTCGGCCCCTTCCAGTTCAAAGGTAACACCATCTGTTTCTTCTGCAGCTGCCCATACCTTTTTATGATATCCCAAATCGGCATGACTGTGCAGATTATTCACTCCGTCGTTAACATCCAGCTGATAGGTTACACCATCCAAAGTGAACGAGGCATTTGCGGTCCGGTTCGCATTGGGACCGATGGTAGCCCCGTAATTCGCCGCATTCCCATAATAACCTTCCAATTTATCATATCCAAGTACCACGTCATCCTGTTTTCCGTCTTTATCCGGCACATAAAGACGTACAAGAATCGCACCGTAGTTTATGACCTGTGCTTTCATCCCCCTGCTGTTTTCAATGCTGTACAGAAAAATCTGCGTACCGTCCTCTGTTGTACCGAATACCTTCTTCTCAATTCCAATTCCCATTTTTTCCTCCATGCGTATCCGCATTGCGTACACGTTCTTTGTGCATCCCAAGTCTGAGCGTGCGTGCACAAACCCGGTAATCTCCGCAACTTTTATGTTTATACTTATTTTAATTTTTACAATTCCGTCCTGCCTTCTAACGCCCTCAGCAGCGTTACTTCATCAATATACTCCAAATCGCCTCCAACGGGGACACCGCTGGCAATCCTCGTCACTCTGATACCGGTAGGCTTGATCAGTTTTCCGATATACATTGCCGTAGTCTCTCCTTCCAGACTGGAATTGGTGGCAATGATCACTTCCCCTATCTCACCTTCCAAACGGGTCATCAGCTCTTTTAAACGGATATCGTTCGGACCGATGCCAAGCATGGGAGAAATAGCCCCATGCAGTACATGGTACACTCCCGTATATTTTCCGGTCTTTTCATAAGCCGCCAGGTCTCTGGTATTTTCCACTACCATGATCGTGCCGTGGTCCCTTTTCTCATTCGCACAGACGGGACAGAGTTCCTGATCCGTTAAGGTAAAACATTCCCTGCAGTATCTGACATTCTCTTTCGCCTCAACAATAACTTTGGCCAGCCTTTCCACTCTTTCTTTCGGCATATGAATCAAGTGGAACGCCAGCCTCTGCGCGGATTTTGCTCCTATTCCCGGCAGACCTGCCAGTTCGTCTATCAATTTATTAATATGTCCGCTATACAAATCCATCAGAAGGGAAAGCCTCCCCCAAGACCCAGTCCTCCGGTCATTTTGTTCATCACTTCCGCATTGGCCTCATCCGCCTTGCGAAGCGCTTCGTTCGCAGCTGCAACCACCAAATCCTCTAACATCTCAATATCTTCCGGGTCCACCACTTCTTCGGAAAGTTTGACATTCACCACTTCTTTTTTCCCCGTTACGGTCACTTCCACAGCGCCTCCGCCTGCCGCCGCCGTAAATTCCTTTGTTTCCATTTCCTTCTGGCTTTCTTCCATCTGACGCTGCATCCGCTGTGCCTGTTTCATCAGATTATTCATGTTGCCCGGCATACCTCCCGGAAATCCACCTCTTTTTGCCATTTAAAATAAATCCTCCTGTCTATTCTTCTTCCACTTCAATCTCCATATGAATTATCTGGCTTAAATCAATATACGCATCCTCAAATTTGCCGCTGTCTCCTATGCTCTGTACTTCAATATCTATTTCTTTCTGTACAGCCCCGGAAATCCTTCTTCTAAGCTGTTCCTTATTTTCAGGATTCTTCAGATAATCGGAGGACGGGCCGTCCTCTACCACGATCAGGAGACGGTTATCTCCGCCCATGCTCAAGCGTGCGCTTTTCATATAAGTCTTCATAGGCTGTTCCATATCCATTACCATGGAATTCCAGCGCTCCACCACCTGTTTTACGTCCTCAGGTATCGCCTTGGGCAGTTCCGTTTTCATCTGGTCAGACACCTTCTGTGTTTCCTGCCCTCCGCCTGCGTACTCACTGCCGCCATGCCGGACTGCTGCCACACCGCTTTCTATCTTCTTTTCCAAATCACGTATCCGGCCCAGCAGTGACTCCGTATCCGTCTCCATACCCGGTCTGCACAATTTTATCAATGCCACTTCAATCAGAATGCGTTTCTGCGACGCATAGCGGATACGTCCGGAAAGTTCTGAAAAAATGCGGATATAACGGATGACTGCATCCATATCCGCCATGTTCGCCTCTTCCTTCAGCCTCGCCAGATTTTCCGTGGATACGTCGATCACATCCTCAATATCCTCGGAACTCTGCACGAGAAGCAGATTCCTTAAATACCACGTGAAATCGCTGACAAACTGGGAGAGTTCCCTTCCCTGGATGACAATTTCTTCCAGTAATTCGATACACCCGGTTACGTCCGCCGCAAGCACCAGTTCAAACATCCTGCCGAATACTGCCGTATCCACCGCCCCAAGAACTTCCAGCGCTTTATCGTAAGTCAGCTCTTCTCCGTAATGAAATGCAATACACTGATCCAACAGACTGAGGGCATCCCGCATGGAACCGTCTGCCGTCTTGGCAATATAGCGCAGCGCTTTCTCCTCTACCGCAACCTCTTCCGCCAGCATCAGCTCCCGCAGCCTTCCGGCAATGGTATCTATGGTGATCCGTCTGAAATCATATCGCTGGCACCGGGATAATATCGTAATCGGTATCTTATGCACCTCCGTGGTAGCCAAAATGAAGATCACATAGGACGGCGGCTCTTCCAATGTCTTTAACAATGCATTAAAGGCTCCCATGGAAAGCATATGAACTTCGTCTATAATATAAACCTTATATTTTCCTTCCGCCGGAGAATAAGATACCTCATCCACAATTTCACGGATGTTATCCACGCCGTTGTTGGAGGCGGCATCTATTTCGATCACATTCATGCTTGCTCCGGATGCGATCGCCCTGCAGAGCGCACATGCTCCGCAGGGGCTTCCATCCGACGGATTTTCACAATTCACTGCTTTTGCAAAAATCTTGGCAATCGTTGTCTTGCCCGTTCCGCGGGTCCCGCAGAAAAGATAGGCATGTCCGATACGTTCTGCTTTTATCTGATTCTTTAACGTAGTTACTATATGATCCTGTCCTTTTACATCCTCAAAGCTTTGCGGACGGAACTTACGGTACAATGCTGTATAAGACATTCTGAACCTCTCTTTAACTGTCAGCCGTTACTGCTTTACTCCGTGCTCCGGCTGTTCATCTTTTTAATCGCCAAAGCAGATGCCAAGCATTTTCGCTTCCTGGACAATGCTTGCATCAGGCGCAACCATCTTCAGTTTGCCTGCCACTTCCTCCAAAGGCACTTTCACGATTTCACGGTTTTTGTATCCCACCATGAAGCCGTATTCACCATTGAGTATCATCCTGCCTGCTTCGGAACCAAGTCTGCTGGCGAAGACTCTGTCATAAGGGCAGGGACTGCCGCCGCGCTGTGTATGCCCCGGCACTGTTACCCTGACATCATGGCCTGTCTTTTCCTGAATCCTCTGCGCAATTTCATAGGAAACAGAAGGGAATGGGTAATTCTTCATTTTTTCCTTATACTCTTTTTTGGATAATTTAGCATCTTCCTTGGAAATGGCGCCTTCTGCTACGGCCAAAATGGTAAATTTGCTGCCATTGCGGTTTCTCTCTTCTATCTTCTCGATCACCTTGTCAATATCATAGGGAATTTCGGGTATCAGGATAATATCCGCACCGCCTGCCATTCCTGCATTCAAAGTAAGATATCCGACTTTGTGCCCCATTACCTCCACGATGAATACCCTGCCGTGGGAAGCCGCCGTAGTATGGATACAGTCAATGGCATCTGTCGCGATATTGACCGCACTCTGGAATCCAAAGGTCATATCCGTTCCCCACAGGTCATTATCAATCGTTTTAGGCAATGTCACCACATTCAACCCCTCACTGCGGAGCAGGTTTGCCGTCTTATGGGTTCCGTTTCCTCCCAAAATCACAAGGCAGTCCAGGCGAAGTTTATAATAATTCTGTTTCATTGCTTCTACTTTGTCCAATCCGTTCTCATCCGGCTCTTTTATCAGCTTAAACGGTGTTCTGGAACTTCCGAGTATGGTTCCGCCCTTTGTCAGCACACCCGAAAAGTCAACGCCCGTCAACATACGGAAGTTGCCGTAGATCAATCCCTTATAACCCTCCAGGAAGCCATACATCTCAACTTCTTCACCGCTGTTAAAAATACATTTTGCCACTCCGCGCATTGCTGCATTCAATGCCTGACAGTCGCCGCCGCTGGTCAACATACCTATTCTCTTCATCCTACACCCTCCTAAAACTATATTGGGCTCATGCCGAGCCTGTTTTCTCTTCCTAACCCATTATATAATAATTTACTTTTTACCACAACTAAGTTTTATTATATCAGAAACAAAATTGACTGCCTGAAGAACAAAAAATAAAAATTTATATTCCATCTTGATAAAATTGAAAATATACGTTAAAATAGATTTTGTCAGTCTGACTGACGCCTAACTAAATTATTTGGAGACGTATCGAAGTGGTCATAACGGGGCGCACTCGAAATGCGTTAGCCCTCCGGGGCACGAGGGTTCGAATCCCTCCGTCTCCGCTGAAAAAGCCACGCAGGTTCTTATCCCAAATCTGCGTGGCTGTCTTTATTCATTATATTATTTCCACAACATATCATTAACATATGATTTATGGCGGCCTCTACCGCTCACTGATTTCCGCTGCCCTTTTGCACAATAACTGTGCAAAGAATTCTGCTGTCATTTTTATTGCTTCCGGATTCACACAGAAACGGGAGTTGTGCAGAGAAGGGCCTGCACCCGTACCGATTTTCAGATACAGGCTTTTTGCGTTCTTCACTGCCGCATATTTACTGAAGTCCTCCCCAGCCATTGCCGGCGGCAGATGAGCGGGAGAAAGCTGTCCGTACTGCAGTATTTCATTGGCAAACGCACACAATTCCCTGTCATTTATCACGGCATCCGGGCCGTCGTGCCATTTTATCACTGCTTCTATACCATTTTTGCCGTTCCATTTGTCTGTAATCTCATGAATTGCCTTCTTCACCTGTTTCCGGTCTTCTGCATCCAGTGTCCGTACGGTTCCTTCCAGATACCCTTGCTCCGGAATAATATTCCAGGTATTTCCGGCTTCCACATGGGTCACGGATATCACTCTGGTATGCGGCTGCGCCATATTTTCCCCTGATATTTGGTAAATGTCATTTACAAGGGCTGTCAGGACAGGAATCGGATTGTTTCCCAGCCATGGCGTAGCACCATGACAGCCTTTTCCTGTCATGCAGATGGAAAACTGGTCCACTGCTGCCATAACACCTCCTGCCTCACAGGATATTTCTCCCACTTCAAGAGACGGTTCCGCATGAAATCCGTAAAACTCAGCTACATGATCCAGAATTCCTGTGCGCAGCACTTCCTCCGCCCCGCCAATGATTTCCTCTGCAGGCTGGAAAATAATATAAACAGTTCCATGGATATCTTCCTTGTTTTCCTGCAGCAGGGCAGCTGCACAGAGAGCTGCGGTCGTATGAAAATCATGGCCGCAGGCGTGCATCTTTCCTTCCTTTTCTGATGCATATTCTAGACAGGTATCCTCCTTCACTGGCAGCGCATCAATATCTGCCCGCAGGCATATCTCTTTTCCTTTCCGGCTCCCCCTGATTACTGCGATGACGCCTGTTTTTAAACCGGAGGGCACTGTCTCGATATGGTATTCCTGCAAGACCTCTTTTATTTTTGCAGTAGTTTCAAATTCTTCATAACCAAGTTCCGGATGACGGTGAAACCATTGAAATAATGATATCCATTGGTCCTTTGCGGTGATTCCTTTTCCTTCCTTTCCTTCTTTTCTTTCTTTTCTTCTTTTTATTCCCTCATTTTCCGCATTTTCCTCAATTCCCCCGGTTTTCTCTGGTTTGTTAAATCCATTAATTTCCATAAATTCCATTCTGCTCCCTTGTTTGTGCCAAATCTGCCGGTCCGGCTGCCGGCACAAGCGGCTGTCCGTTTATATATAATAATCAATTTCTCTTAAAATCCTTCTTAAGAACTGTCTCGTCCTTTCTTCCTTCGGGTGCATAAACACTTCCTGAGGCGTCCCTTCCTCCACTACGACACCGCCGTCCATAAAATATACTTTATTGGCTACTTCTTTGGCAAAAGACATCTCATGGGTTACTACTACCATGGTAGTTCCTTCCTCCGCCAGTTTCTTCATAACAGCCAGTACATCGTCAATTAATTCCGGATCCAGTGCCGAAGTAGGTTCATCAAAAAAGAGTACCTTGGGATTGGCGGCAATCGCCCTTGCAATACCGACTCTCTGCTGCTGTCCTCCCGAAAGCTGTGACGGATAAAAATCATAACGGTCTGACAGCCCTACTTTATCCAGCGCTTTCTTTCCGATTTGCCGCGCTTCCTCTTTCGGGAT
>CAJTVQ010000074.1 GCA_910579935.1 uncultured Lachnospiraceae bacterium | reverse complement strand
TATTCCGGTTAATTTCGTCCTTTACTCTTCCTTTTATAAACCCAACTTTTGCACTATGGAAAAGCAGAATAATATTGTACTTGCCCCGTCTACTTCACAAGTAACGGAGCTTTATAATCTCTGGAGGGAGAACCACTCGGGCCGGCTTGCGGACTTTTATAAGTTTATGGTAAATCCTTCGGCTGTCAGGGATCGTTTTATTTCTTCTTTGGAGATGCAATATGATTTAATAGGAAGTTTTATTGTAACCAAAATAGCAAAGCAATGAGTGCCAGCGATGAAGCTTTAAAAGTGAATATATATCCAACAGGAAACGCCTTTACACGTAATCCTATTTTTCTATCTGTATCGTCCTGTTCTATGGCTACATACAGTATCAGGATGAATAATGAAGAAGTGTTCAAAGGAAACGGAATCGGGGAATTTCGTGTTAATATAGCCGAGATTGTCGAAACCGGAATATCAGGCACACGGATTTTACCGGAGGGTACGAATCATATATTTGCTGTTTCCGGTTTGTCGGCCGAAGTAACTATACGTGTGGTAAATGAGGGAGAAGAAGAATGCAACCTGTCTTTTACCGCCTGGAAAGGGGGAATTTCCAAGAAAGAGTTTAAACGTCTTCGAAATTTGGGAACCGATATATTTAATTTGAAGTTCTTGAATGAATCCTGCAATTTCTTTTTTACTACCCGAAGCAACGACTGGCGTATAATAATGCGCGAAACGGAACTTTATCCGCTTTGTTTCATTTATCCGGAACATGAACTGAAAATAACGGAACTTCTTACCGGGCGGAGTATTTTTCTTCCAGGTACCGCAGGCAATCTTCACGCTTTGAATCTGGAGGCCGTAAGACTTGATTTTTTTACCAGTTATGGGGTACTGGCAAACCTTTTTGATGTGTATAGCGGTGATATGTTTGCCTGCCGAATCGGGATTGAACAAAGCCCGACGGTCCGCGAACGTTACCGGCTCCGGTTCCTGAATAGTTACGGGGTTTACGAAGTGTTTTCCCTGGAAGGCGATGCCAGCGTAACCCCAGGTATGGATGAAGACGATAACGCTGTATTCCGTCGTTATGATGAAATTACCGATGATTATTATTCGGATCGTATACGGACGGATATACAGACGGTCGTAACGATTAAGACGGGATTCAAACGCCCGCAGGAAATACGCTTCCTTCTTGATCTGCTTTCCTCTGATGATGTTTACCTGGCGGGTTACGGCCGGGAAGAGATAAAAGTAATTCCTTCGGCGGAAGAGTTTTCTTATCGTGTCCATCCGGAAACACCGCAGAATGTGACGTTAAAACTTACGTTTGCCGATAAGGAGTCCAACTGGACCGGAGAAATTGCGGAAAGCGGCTACCGGAAACCGAGGGTTCATTCTAAAGAGTTCAGTAAACAATTTAATTAATACAGCTTATGAAGACGCAGAAACAGATAGATGATCTTATCGAACAGATCAGGGCTGCCGAGGAAAAGGAAAGCATTACCAACGAAATGGAGGCGGACGTACTGGAGTTCCTTAACGAAAAGATAAAGCCTTTCGATAAGAAACACGAGGTAATGAGCGAAGAGGAATACAGTAAAATTAAAAATCCCGATTCGAATACCTTTTATTATACTTATGAAACGGAGGAATAAAGCATGTTGTTTAAGGGAGGAAGAAAGATAACGGGGATATTTGCCGAAGGAAAGGTTATTAAAGCCGTGTATTATGCCGGCCGGCTGGTTTGGGAAGCAATACGAAGTTGTTTCGGTTCCGGCAAATGGGTGGACAAATACCCGTGGTTGGACAAGGAACTATGGAAAGATAAATAATTGATTAATGCCTAACTATTTGGAAATATGGATATAAAGAAATTTAAAGACGGTGATTCCGGAAAGGATGTCCGCCAGACTATCGAAACGAATTTTAATAACCTGAATGAGTTTAAGGCAGGTTATCAGGACAAAGTGGACGGTCCGGACGGCAAATCCTCTATTTTGCGCGCTTTTGCCTCCGAAGCTGATAAAGACCTGTACGAATCGGATATGGAGAAATACGCCGCCAAACTATTGTACCAGGTTATCATACCGGCCATGAACGCTTCTTCCAGTATAGCAACTTTACGGGTATCAGTGACGGAAGCACCGGCCGCGATTGTTGCGGAAAATGCGCGGGTAACGTTAGGGTTCACTTATTATTCGTTCTATGATGAAATAACGGAACCGAACGCAACAAAAGGAGTTGTTAAATTTACAATTAATGGAACCCAGGTCACAGACCTGACAGGAGAACTCGTACACCGGGAAAGTTATGTATTTGATTTGACACCTTATTTGATTGTAGGCGATAACAGTATAGTTGCCACCATAAATAATAACGACGGTTCCCAACGTACCCTTTCTTATAATGTAAGTGTAAGGCAGCTTTCGGTTTCCCTTGTCGGTTTCAACCAGACGGAAGCAAGGGCGGGGGCTTTTAATATAACGGCTAAAGTTGTAGGATCGGCAGCAACCGTTTTTGTACAGGTAGACGGGCAGCAGGTAGCGGCAGGAACCGTTAACGCTGGAGCGCAGCGGGCGTTTTCCATTCCGGCACAGGAAACAAACGGTGTACATGTGATTTCGGTATATGCAACGGCTACAGACGTAGCTATTACAACAGAAACACAGACTTATGAGTTTATTTCGGATGTAGACGGTTCGCCGGCTATCGGAGTGGATTTTCCCGTTCAGGCAGCTACGATATACGATACGGTGATATTGAAATACTGGGTATTTAATAAGAACGGTGAAGGAGTTACACCGGTCACAATGAGCATTGAATCATCAACAGGGCGGGAGTTGTTTACAACGGAAGACAATGTAATAATGACCGGCGGAGTTTCCGCGGTAACTACCTGGAATATTCCTTTGACGAACGAAGAATATGTCGGCGATATTATCCTGGTATTGGAAGCGGCCGACGTAAGAAGGGAATTACCGTTACATGTTAATATGATTGAGGGCATAACTCTTGCACCGGCCACGGATTGCCGTTTGTTTCTGACATCCGCAGGGCGTTCTAATACGGCGTCAGACAAGGCACAATGGATAAGCAGAGAAAAAGACGTCCCGGAAATTGTGGCCATCTTTTCGGAAAATTTCGATTTTTCGGAAAATGGTAGTGGCTGGAATACTGACAACGACGGAAATGTGGCGTGTCATATCAGAAGCGGGGCACGTGTAACAATACCTTATTTGCCTTTTGATAAGAATTACGGGCAGGGCAATGATTTGGATAATCCCGGAACTAAGACGGGCAAGATGATAGAGGTAGAGCTTGCAACAAGAAATTGCGTAGATATGAACGCTCCGGTTCTTTCTTGCTATGATCCGGTTAATGGTGTCGGGATTCAGATTTTTGCCAATGGAGCCACTTTTTCTTCTTCCGGTTCATCCACCTTTACAGATTTTAAAGAGGAAACACACATCAGGCTGGGATTTATGGTTGAATGCGATGAAAGGGCTGACCGGTGTTTTATGTCAGTGGTTGCCGATGGTGTCCCCCAGGGAATTGCAGTGTATAGCAAAGCGGACACTTTCAAACAGGCAAACCCGCAACAAATTGTAATCGGGTCTGACGAGTGCGACGTCGATTTATATGCGATTCGGGTTTATGATAAAAGTTTAACGATACAGGAAATCATAGGGAATTACGCCTATGACACTCCAAAAGCCGCGGATAAGATAGCAATCGCCCGGAGAAATGACGTTTTCGATGATGCTGGTAACGTCAATTATGCGAAATTGCGTAAAGCTCTTCCGAACCTTCCTGTCATGGTTCTGGAAACAGCATCTTTGCCGGCAGTAAAAGGAGAAAAAACGCCGGTACCAAATACCAGCTTTGAAAACCCGCTTTCCATGGGGGTAGAAGATGCACCCTCATTTACAGCGGAAAATGCGGTAATTGACGTACAGGGTACATCATCTTCTAAAATAGAGGCTACGGAACCGGAGGGAGAATTTAAATACCGCAACTACAAGGAGGATTTTAAAGAAGGATTCCTGCCGGTTGGATTACTGGAAAAGTTAAACAAATATCCGTTGAGTAAAAGAACTCCCGGAGAAAGCAAGTTTTGCTATAAGATAAATTACATGTCTTCCGAAATGTGTAATAACACCGTTCTTGCGGAACTTTATAACCGGGTTGCTGTTGCTGCCGGTTTGCTTAGCGGACCACAGCAGGAACAGGCGGACGAAGGGAAAGAAGTAACTTACCGGCAGACAATCTTTGGTTTTCCTATGTGTATATACTGGAAAAAGCCGGGAGAATCCCGAATGAAATATGTTTCTATGTTCGATTTCAACAACGATAAAGGAAACTTAAACATTCTGGGTTTTGACCGTAAGAAATATCCAAAAGCCGAAATTTGGGAAGTTTCGGATAACATTACATTTTTCGATCATTCATACCGGGGATGCTGGGTGGATGATACAGGTAAAACCAGGAATGATATAACAGCGGAATTTGAAAGCCGTTTGCCGGGAGATTCGGAAATAAACGAAGGGTGTATTTATGGAGAAGCCAAAACGGAAGGGCAGGTAGAACAGGCAAATAAAGAATGTGCAGCCCTTGTACGTTTTTGCAACTGGGTACATTCAACCAACCAGGAGCAGGCAACCGGTGAAGCGTTGCCGCAACCGTTCATAGATAAGGACGGAAAGGAATATACCGTAGATAATGCTTCTTATCGTCTGGCCAAGTTCTTGACTGAAAAGGATGATTATCTGGATTGGGAAAAAGCGGTATATTACTATAATTTTACCGCCCGTCATTTAATGATTGATTCCAGAGCAAAAAATATGCACCTGGTAACAGAAGACGGAATACGCTTTTACCCTATTGTCTATGATGCTGATACCGGGAACGGAAACGATAATAACGGTAAATTGAGTTATCCGTATTATTATGAGGATACCGACCTGGACGCAGGCGGAAATGTTGTGTTCAACGGTCAGAGAAGTGCTTTATGGATTAATGTACGGGAAGGACTTGCGGAAGAGATTGCGGCACAGGATAGGACATTGCGTTCTTCTGCTGGTTATAGCTATGAAGCGGAAAAGGCTTTGTTTGATTCCCACCGTGAACAGTGGTGTGAAGCCTTGTTCGCGTATGCTGCCTGGGCACTGTATAAGAATAATCCGGCATATATAGAAGCTGCACTCGGAGATAAAAAACACCAACGTAATTACTGGATGTACTATTCATACCGGTATTGGGACAGCAAATTTCATTCGGGGGATGCGCCTAAGAATAATCTGGTATTACGTGTATGGGGACGGGGTGCGGACTTAACCGTAGTGCCTTACTGTTGTCTCTATCCGCGTGCTGAATGGGGATCGACAAACAAAGTAACGACGCAGCGTTGCCTGGATCTGAAAAATGGTGTGACTTTTAAAAATCAGATTGATTCGGAGGTTTCTAATTTTATCATTTATATTTTCTCGTCTGATTTGATTGTAGATCTGGGCGACCTGTCACAAATGGGAGATATACAGATAGATGATATAGGGGCGGCACCAAGATTAAGGCGGCTTATTATAGGAAAGGATGAAGAAGGATTCATTAACAAGCGGGAAACTACACTTTCGTTAAATAAAAACCGGATGCTCGAGGTATTGGATATAACCAATTGCAGGGGATTCGGATTACAAAATGATGGCTCTTACAAAAATTACACGCTTGATTTATCGGCTAATACGTTGCTGAAAGAACTAAGGGCAAAAGGAAGTACGGTAACAGGATTTAGTCTGCCACAGACAGACAAGTTAATTACCTTGCAATTACCCGAAGGGCTTACAACCCTTGCGCTTGTAAATCTTCCGAATCTGGGGAAGAAGGGGGGAGTATTCTCCATTGATGAAACTTCCTCTCTTGTATCCGTTTCTATCCGTAATTGCCCGGCGGTGGATTCGCGGGCAATAATCGAGGACTGCTTGTCACATGAAGTGCAAAAGTTGGCAAATGTAAATATTACCGATATCCTTTGGAATGATTTCTCTTTGGATTATCTTTTCAGACTTGCAGAAATGAAAGCGGAACTTACGGGAGTTATCAACTTGAAACAGGATTCCGCCAATATGCCGAATTTTGCACAAAAAAGAGCAATGATCGAAGCTTTCGGAGATATCGACGATCCGAATAATAAATTATATGTAACTTATAGGGTAATGAGAATGAACGCCCCTGTAATTTCCGGAAACGGTTATTATCCGGATACCGGTACTTATCAAATGGTATATGCGGCCACGCCTTCCACGGCCAACAATTTCCGCCGGGCAAAATGGAGCATAACGACAAACAGCTACGCCGATATTACAGAAGACGGAATATTAACCGTAAAGAAAGTCGGCGGAGCAGGGGCTGCAGAAGTTACTCTCACGATGGAACTTTTAGGCGGAGAGGAAATATCATCTACCAGAAAGATTTTCTTTTTCCTGCCTGAACCGAAACCAGGAGACTATGTATATTACGATGGCTCATATTCTGATATTTACGATGCGAACCGTTCGGTAATCGGGATTTGTTTTTATGTTAATGGAAATGACAGGCGGATGATTGCATTAGACAATCTGGCTACTATACCATGGGGACGCAATGATTTGGATATACCGGATTTAAAAAACTACACCGTTGCAGATGGAGCAAACAGCTCATTAACCGTTAGTGATGAAACATACCGGGAGAATGACAATACAACATTTAAGGAATTTATTTCGGGATCACTTTCTGACTGGGACGGTAAAAGGAATACGGACAAGATGCACGAACAAGCATTATACGCGTTACAGTCAAACGGTTTGTATATTCCTCAAAACATGCGCGAACTGGTTGAGGAGATGGGCAATATTACAGACAATACAGTAAGATGTTTGTATTATCCGGCTTCATTCTATTGTAAGATGTACGAACCGAAAGTTAAACTTAATGAGGTTTTAGCCGATAAATTCAAGGTTGGTAACTGGTATCTTCCTTCATGTGCAGAACTGGCACGTATTGTTTACTATGGTATGAAAGGATATATCAAAGGGGAAGAAGGTACGGATTTGGCGATATTTGCGGATGCGTCAACAAATGGAATCTTCGCAAAAATATCCACTAACTGGATTTGGTCGAGTACGGAGTACAATTCGATCAGCGCGTGGATCGTGAATGGTGCTTCCGGGCAAGTGAGCGGCGGCAACAATAAGGCGAATAGCTGTGTGGTTCGCGGTGTCGCCGCATTTTAAACTTTTAACTTTAAACTTTGACATAACAAGAAACATAGAATATGGGGAAAGCAAACGATTTGAAAGTATATAATGATGTTGAATTATTAGCCGGATGGGTGTTGGATTTGTCCGGCAACTTCCCTAAGCAATACAGATATCTCGCGCAGCGGTTGGTAAATGTAACATTTGACTGTATGGACGATATTACACTTGCCAATTTGCGTGAAGGGACTGAACGCGCAATGTTTCTTGATGCTTTCGTGGTACATTTTACATCTTTAAAAACGATTCTAAGAATATGCACCAGAAAACGGATTGTTTCTGTTGGTAATGAAGCCTTCTTTTTGCGGTCTTCCGCAAATATAGGTCGACAGATAGCCGGATGGAAACGGGCAACATTGAACCAAAATCGTTAAGGCGGTTATGGCAGTGTATAATTTAATCTTTAATGGGTGCCCTACTGGAAGAATACTTCCAGTTACGAACAAGATACAGGGCATGATAACGGAGTACAATTCGAACAACGCGTGGATCGTGAATGGTGCTTCCGGGCAAGTGAACGGCAACAACAATAAGGCGAATAGCTATGTGGTTCGCGGTGTCGCCGCATTAGGGAAATTATACAGCATATTGTTTGAATCGTTTGTAGAAGCGTACCACGATTGCATTTGTAATAAAATGTCAAGTTCGCAATGTTGTGAGTTTAGGGCAGATTACGAAGACCGATTATATAATCTTTATTTGCAAGTCGTGTCAGGTACTTATGAACCTTTAAAGTCACTTTGTTTTGTTGTTATCTGGCCATTATACAGGGAAGTGTTTGCAGCGGATTTTCAGGATCGTATAATACATCATTGGATTTGCATACGGTTGGAACCTTTGTTCGACAAGCGTTTTGCAGGGATGGGAGATGTTTCACATAATTGCAGGAAAGGCTTTGGCACTGAAAGCGCAGTACAGGCTCTTTTTAAAGATATATACGATTGCAGTAACGGGTTTACTAAAAGTTGTTGGGTCGGAAGATATGATATTTCCGGATTCTTCATGTCAATAGACAAGGGGATTGCATGGGTGTTGTTAAGTGAACTTATCAATGAACACTATCACGAAGCCGATAAGGAATGTTTGTTGTATCTTGTACGCATAACAGTGTTTCATTTGCCGCAGGAGCATTGTATAAAACGATCTCCGGAATCCTTGTGGGACAAGATACCGGATAATAAGTCGCTTTTTGGGAATGACCCGTATAAAGGTATGCCAATCGGCAACCTTCCTTCACAACTGATTGCAAATTTCTACATGTCTTTCTTTGATGAATTTGTTTTATCCCTGGGATTTAAATATTACGAAAGATATGCGGATGATTTTGCCCTGGTACATAAGGACAAGGATTTTATATTAAAAGCAATACCACTTTTTGAAAGCTTCTTATGGAATAAGTTGAAATTAAAGATGCATCCACAGAAGAGATATCTACAACATTATACAAAGGGTATCATGTTCGTGGGAGCTGTCATTAAAATGGATCGGATATATGTAGGGAAGAGAATTGTTCGCAACACTCGAAGGACAATAATGCATATAAATAAAGAGCTGGAGGAAGGAAAAGAGTTAACGGATAGTATGATATCCAGTCTTAATAGCTATTACGGGTTTATGAGAAAAAGAAAGGCGTATGCCATACGCCGCGGGCTTACAAAGAATTTTTCCCCTTTGCTTTGGGACAGGGTGTATATGACAAATCATTTTTTTACGATTAAAATAAAAAAGAATTATGATGAATTATTCCAATACCGCCGGGAAGCAATTAAAAGCACCCGACGCCGTATTGCTTAAATCTATGGCCTTGCCGATAGAATATGACAATGGTGTTTATATCATCCGTTGGGATATAAGGACTATTTTTCCGGATAATGGAACGGAAAGAAATCCCCTGGTTACGTTCGCATCCTGGAGAGGTAAAGAATATCCGGGAATAGAGCGGATAAAAACATGGCTAAAAGAATATTATAACGGGAAAATCCCGGAAAACATAAACTTAAAAGATTACAGTTATGAAAGAATTAGAGTTTACAACCTACGTAAAACGTCCGGAAATGCTGGAGAAAAGCGTTCAGGCGTGTGTTCCTCACTGGACGATAAACATCGACAGCCGGCAGATAGAAAATGAGTTGGGAATATTGGTTTATAAACAGGAAGTTGTAAGGTTGGAAGGCGAGCTGACTTATGAAAAAATAGTTGCCGCAATCATAAACGCGAAATATTCCCCGGACGACCAGACAGCTATATTAATGAACGCAATTAACCCGAATTACCTTACAGAGGAAAAGGAAGCAGCCTATTATCAGGAGATGAAGGACTTTCAGGAATGGCGGGACAAGGCAAAAGAAATTGCCTCTACTATAATAAAGGGACTTCCGTTTTGAAGAATACTGGGTATCATTTTGATTAATAATTAAATCATGTAGTTTATGAAACAGTTAATTGAAAAAGTGTTCGGCTGGATGAAGGAAAGTAACCGGCCGGCACACATGAAGGCGGGTAATTCAATTTTTGTTGCCGGGCTGATTGTGTTTACGTTTATCGGGATTCTGCTACTTTATCCCATGATACAGGATTGCTCATACGAAGGCAGCAGCCGTTTGTTTGTTTCGATAATGATTCAGGTGTGTATCATGGTATTTGTAGCAATGTGCGCAGTAGAATATATTCAAGAACGGATGGGGTGTAAATGGGACTGGCTGGATATTGCGGCCGGATGTTTAGTGCCTGTTTGTATTACCGTATTTACGATTCTACTTGTTTTTCTGACGTTGTAGAAGATAAAGCGGCGGAACCG
>CAJTVQ010000073.1:8369-12018 GCA_910579935.1 uncultured Lachnospiraceae bacterium | reverse complement strand
CCCAGATTTATATCAGGAGACTTGTAGACTACCCACTATCATGCCAGAAGCCTCTGATTTTACCGAATAAATTGTAATTACTCGATGATAGCAGCCACACGGCTGTAAAACTTCCTCGGATACTAATAAGTCCTCCAAAGAACGTACATTAAGTTCTTCTACCAGTGAACTATTGCTTTCTCTGATAAAATCCTCAAGATATCTCCTGCGTATACTCTCATTTTCCATAAAACTATTTTCATCAATAAAACATCACCACCGGCGTCCCCACCTCCGCCATATCGTACAACTGACTCATGGCATCATAAGGAGTATTGATACAGCCGTGGGAGCCTCCCGTCTTGTAGATTTCCCCGCCGTATTCGCTGCGCCATGACGCATCGTGGATACCGATATTCCCTTTTACCGGCATCCAGAAATTCACGTGGGACGCGTATCCCGGCCCCTGTAAAATCCGGTTCCTGGCCTTGCCGTATACATAATTGACCCCGGCAGGCGTCCCCATCCGGCGGCCGGTGTTGCCCGTTACAATAGGCGTTTCGATTTCCAGCTTTCCGTCCTGGTAATAATACATCATCTGTTCCGTCATATCCACTTCGATGTAAGTATCACCGATATCGTTTTTTCCTTCCGCCCAGCCCATCTGCAGGTAGGAAGGGACATGGACTTCCTCCGCCCTGTCCCGGAAGGCCTGTTTCAAATATGCTTTCTCCGCCTCACGGTCTATCTGATTCCCGTAGATACCGCCCTCTACCGTTATCGTCTCCCCGCGGGTGGTCAGAAACGAACGGGTTCCTCCCAGCGTATCGTATTCGTCCGCCAGCCTGTCCACAAAGGCTTCGATCTTTTCGTCCTCCGGCAGCAGCCGTCCCTGTTCGTCCGTCAGATAATTTCCTTCCTCATCCACGGCCATCCAGTCACAGACCACGGAAGCATCCACCGGAACCTCTTCCTCCCCGAACCGGTAAACGATCCGGCAGTCCTGAAACTCTTTGATCTGCTCCCAGCGTTCCAGTTCCTGCTTCATTCCATCACTGTAAGGCAGGTCCTCATAGCAGCCGCATTCGGTCAGATCGATCCGTGTTTCAAAAGAACGGAGCGCCGTCTCCATGGCCTCCACGGTTTTGGACTTATTCAAAACGTTCCGCCGCTCGTCCGTCAGCATATATCCGCCGGCCGTTTTGCGGATATCCACCCCACGGTCTTCCTCTGTCCGTACATCCGCATAATCGGGGATTTTTTCCAGTGCGGCAAGCAGTCCTTCCTCATCAAAAGAAATAACAGGCGTCAGACGCTTTTCTTTCGCAGAAAACAGATTCCATACCCACAGATAAGGATTCTGCTCCTTCAGGTAATCCCTGAGCGCTTCCTCAAAATCAAACGTATAACCGATCTCTTCCGCCGTAACCGGATAAGAGCCCCCCTGTCCGTCATATACCGTAATTCCGTCATAAGAACAGCTTTGCAGCAGTTCCCGGTTCACTTCTTCCACTGATTTCCCGGTACAGTAAATGCCGTTTATCCACGTGCCGTAGCTGAAGCCGTTTTTGTAATACTCCGAAAGTCCTGCATAAAAACCGATGCATACGGCAAATACCGCCGCGGTTATCAGTGCGGCCCAAACCGTGGCTTTCTTTTTTCCGGTCGTCTTTCCGGCTTCCCCTCCCGGCGTTTTTCCGGCGATTTCCCGGTGCTTTTCCAACGCTTTTCCGCTGCGTTCTCCCGTCTCCGTCTGGTTCGCATATGTTTCCTTTCCGTCCCTTCCGGCTTCCGGTTCTTCTTCCGCATCCAACTCCTGAATCACAAGGTTTTCACTTTCCATGCGGCCTTTGTTTCTTTTCCGTTCCCGCCGCTTTCTATATTTTATTTTTTTGGCTTCTTCGATGTCTTTTCTGCTTTTCATTGCTTCTTATTCATATCCGTCTCGTCAAATGCCTCACTGATCGGTGCGCCTGCAGGAACCATGGGGAACACTTTATCATCTTCCGGAATCACGCATTCGATCAGCACCGGGGCTTTCAATGCGATCGCTTTCTCAATCGCCGGCTTTACCTCTTCCTTCTTTGTCACCTTAATGGCTTCACAGCCCAGCCCTTCCGCCACTTTGCAAAAATCCACTTTGTCATTCAGGACGGTCTGGGAATACCGGTGGTCATAGAACAGGGTCTGCCACTGGCGTACCATGCCGAGTACATGATTGTTAATGACAATCTGTATGATCGGAATGTTGTAGCGGCTCGCTGTCGCCAGTTCGTTCATATTCATACGGAAACAGCCGTCGCCGGCAATATTGACGCAGATTTTATCCGGCATGCCCGTTTTGGCCCCGATGCATGCGCCCAAGCCGTAGCCCATGGTTCCCAGGCCACCGGAACTCAAAAAGGTACGCGGTTTGGAATATTTATAATACTGTGCCGCCCACATCTGATGCTGTCCCACATCCGTAGTCACGATCGCATCGCCCTTCGTTATACGATCCAGTTCTTCTATGATATAAGGGCAGGACAGGCCGCTGTCATCGTAATTCAGCGGATATTTTTCTTTCATATCCTGTATATGCCCGATCCATTCCTTATGCTCCATCTGGGGCAGTCTGCCGTTCAGAATGGTAAGGATTTCTTTTAAGTCGCCGACCACGGATGCATGGGTACGGATATTTTTATTGATTTCCGCGGCATCGATATCGATCTGCAGCACTTTTGCATTGCTTGCAAATTTCCCCGGATTCCCTACCACGCGGTCGGAAAATCTCGCTCCCAGCGCTACCAGCAGGTCGCATTCGCTGACTCCGAAATTCGATGTTTTGGTGCCGTGCATACCGATCATTCCCGTGTAAAGCGCATCATGCCCGTCAAAGGCACCCTTTCCCATCAGGGTATCGCAGACCGGCGCATCCAGCTTCTTTGCAAAAGCCGTCACTTCTTCGGCAGCCTCCGAGATTACCGCTCCGCCGCCTACATAGATATAAGGTTTTTCTGCTGCCTGTATGAGTTCCAAAGCTTTTTCGATATCGGAATCCGTGTATTTTTTTACAGTCTTCTCCTTTTCCGGCTGTACAGGCTCATAATCACAGCGGTTCGCCGTTACGTCCTTCGTAATATCCACCAGCACCGGTCCGGGGCGGCCGCTTTTCGCTATCTTAAATGCTTTGCGCAAAGTCTCCGCCAGTATTTTTACATCTTTTACAATATAACCGTGCTTGGTGATCGGCATGGTAACGCCTGCTATATCCACCTCCTGAAAGGAATCTTTTCCAAGTAAAGGCAGGTTTACATTGCAGGTGATCGCTACCACCGGGACGGAATCCATATAAGCCGTAGCAATTCCCGTCACCAGATTCGTTGCACCCGGTCCGCTGGTGGCAAGACAGACACCCACTTTTCCGGTAGCGCGCGCATAGCCGTCCGCCGCATGGGCCGCTCCCTGTTCGTGTGATGTCAGAATATGGTTGATTTCTCCGCTGTGCTGGTATAATGCATCATATACATTCAAAATGGTTCCGCCCGGATAACCGAACACGGTATCCACACCCTGTTCCTTTAAACACTCTACTACTATTTCCGCGCCTGTCAGCTGCATCGTTATTCCTCCTATTCCAGTTCCGCATCCGCCCTTCCAGCCCCTTTTCAGGCAGAGAAAATTCCGTCTG
>CAJTVQ010000073.1:0-8269 GCA_910579935.1 uncultured Lachnospiraceae bacterium | reverse complement strand
CTTCGCAGCCGCAATTTCCTCTGGGGGCTGTACGGGCTCCTGCTGTTTTTATTCCAGTTCCGCATCCGCCCTTCTAGCCCCTTTTCAGGCAGAGGAAATTCCGTCTGCTTCGCAGCCGCAATTTCCTCTGGGGGCTGTACGGGCTCCTGCTGTTTTTATTCCGGTTCCGCATCCTATTTGTTGGGTACTTCCAAAATGGCTCCTTTGTTTCCGCTGGTTACCAGTTCGCGGTAGCGTGCCAGATAGCCGGTTGTTACTTTGGGCTCTCTGGGCTGCCAGTTTTGCCTGCGGTTTGCCAGTTCCTCTTCTGATACTTTCATATGGATGGTATTCTCCGGTATGTTGATGCGGATGATATCTCCCTCTTCTACCAGGGCAATGGGGCCTCCCACGGCTGCTTCCGGGGATACGTGACCGATGGAGGCGCCTCTGGAGGCTCCTGAAAAACGGCCGTCCGTGATCAGTGCCACACTGGCTCCCAGGCCCATTCCCGCTATGGCTGATGTTGGGTTCAGCATCTCTCTCATGCCGGGACCTCCCTTCGGTCCTTCGTAACGGATGACCACCACGTCGCCCGCTACGATTTTTCCGCCTTTGATTGCTTCAATCGCATCCTCTTCACAGTCAAACACTCTCGCCGGCCCTTCGTGTACCATCATCTCCGGCACTACCGCGGAACGTTTCACTACGCAGGAATCCGGCGCCAGGTTGCCTTTCAGGACCGCGATGCCGCCTGTCTCACTGTACGGATTCTCAATCGGCCGGATGACCTCCGGATTTCTGTTCATACAGCCCGAAATGTTTTCGCCCACGGTCTTTCCTGTCACGGTCATCAGGTCTGTGTACAGCAGATTCTTTTTATTCAGTTCGTTCATAACTGCATAAATGCCGCCCGCTTCGTTCAGATCCTCCATATAAGTAGGGCCTGCCGGGGCCAAATGGCAGAGATTCGGTGTCTCCGCAGAAAGTTTATTCGCCACTTCCAGGTCCAGTTCCACTCCCGCTTCGTGGGCAATGGCCGGAAGGTGCAGCATGGAATTGGTCGAACAGCCAAGCGCCATATCCATCCGGAGTGCGTTGATAAACGCCTTCTCTGTCATGATATCCCTTGGCTTGATATCTTTTTCCACAAGCTCCATGATTTTCATACCTGCATGTTTTGCCAGACGGATTCTCTCCGAATACACTGCCGGAACCGTACCGTTCCCTTTCAGCCCCATGCCCAGCACTTCCGTCAGGCAGTTCATGGAATTGGCCGTGTACATGCCGGAACAGGAACCACAGGTCGGACATACCTTTTCTTCAAATTCGCACAGTTCCTCCATGGTCATATTTCCGGCCGCCACGCTTCCTACCGCTTCAAACATGGAAGAAAGGCTTCGTTTCTCCCCTTTTACATGTCCGGCCAGCATAGGACCGCCCGAACAGAAAATGGTTGGAATATTCAGACGGGCTGCTGCCATCAGCAGGCCCGGAACGTTCTTATCACAGTTCGGCACCATCACCAGTCCGTCAAAACCGTGTGCCAGTGCCATGCATTCCGTACTGTCCGCGATCAGGTCCCTCGTTACAAGGGAATACTTCATCCCGATGTGCCCCATCGCGATTCCGTCACATACCGCGATCGCCGGAAATACCACAGGCATACCGCCCGCCATCGCCACGCCCATTTTCACAGCCTCCACGATTTTGTCCAGATTCATATGACCGGGCACGATCTCATTATAGGAACTCACAATGCCGATCATCGGCCTGCGCCTCTCCTCTTCGGTATACCCGAGTGCATTGAACAAACTTCTGTGCGGCGCCTGCTGGGTGCCTGTTTTTACGGAATCACTTCTCATTTTCATCTCTCCTGACTTTTCTTATTTTTTACAGTTCCTTGCTTCTCACTGTTTTACATATACCACATATTCCCGGTTTTCGTAAACAGGTTCCATCCCTTTCAGGTATTCCCATGGAATGGACTCATAATTCTGATAAAACTCCCAGCGGAATACCTCCGGCTCCTGCTGCTCCATTTCCCGGTGTATCAGTACCAGGTCCGCTCCCTCTATCTGCATGTCCTCACACTCGATACCGTAACAGAACCGCAGCAGATACTGCTGGTAACAGTCCGTCACACAGATTCTCTCACGCTCCGTTACTCCGGCATGGGACAGTGCATCTTTCGCATAATACTCCGTTACTCCATACTCATTATTATAATCTTTCGACAACAGCAATACAATCGCAAATAATGCGGATACTGCTGCCAGAATCTTCAAACAGGCCCCGTCGTGACCAGACAGGAAATCCGTGACCGTCCGCAGACGCTTCCATACTGCCTCCGCCGCAGACTGAAGCAGCATGGCAAGCAGCAGCGCCAGCGGAATTCCCATATAAGAAAATACCCGGAAATAGGGCAGTTTACACTGCAGGACCAGTATCACCGGCGTCAGGATCATCATTCCCGCAATCAATAAAGAGAAAAATACCTGCTTCTGCTTTTCTCCTCCGCCCGGCCCTGCCGCATCCGCCTGATGCGCTTTGCCCGACCACGCTGCCATACGGTCCGCCCGGTACGCTTTCACGCCGGATACGGCGGCCGCCACACTTCCCGCAGCGATTACGGCTGCCAAAACAATTCCCGCACGGGAATAGAAATAATTGAGCAGAGAGCGCAGCCATACGGCAAATGCCGCGAAATATCCCTCCCGTTCCACGCTTTGGATATAAGGCGTTGCCAGCATATAGCCGATTCCCGTTTTTACCGACTGAAAAGGGGCCGAAAGGATAATGGATACATGCCCCTGCCCATAATAAACGCCGCCTTCCGTCTTACTTAACAGATTCGAACCGATCGCCAGCCATATCAGGGTATACAGGAACACCGTATTCACCGCGGCGATGGCGCTGGCTGCGATCAGATGCAAGAGTTTCCTTTTCTTCCGGTACAGAAGCAGAAACGTTCCTCCGATCATACACAGCGGCAGAACCCAGTAAACACTGCTGGGCAGCACATATAAGCCAAGTGTAAGCGAAAGGGAAAATACCGCATGATCTTTCACCTCCGCCCGTGTCCCCGTTCCCTCTCTGAACCCGATCCGCTGCAGCATGAAAAGCGCCGTCAGGAAACAGGCCGCCGCCAGTGCATAACCTCTTCCCTGCACCGCCAGCTGGTTCACCAGATTCATACCGGAATACAGCGCCACACAGCAAAAAGACCATCCGTGTTTCAAATGCTTCCTTCCGATCCGATACAGCAGGATCAGACTGGCCAGTGCGCTGACATAGGAAACACCACGCAGGCCTATGTACGGATCGCCAAGCTGGTCCAATATCCCGGAAAGTACAGAATAACCCACGTGATTATTCGGCAGCGGCCAATGAAGCGCCGCATATACCGGCCCCCTGCCGATGAAATAGTAATAGGTATAAAGTTCGTCATACCATGGCGTCAGGGTAAACATCCGAACCCCGTAATATACTGCCATCCAAAGGAACCAAAGTGCAAAAAAACAGTTTTCCCTGTCCCGAAAGCATTCCCTTATCTTCTTCGTATCCATCCTGTCCCCATCTGTCCTCAGATTCTTTCCGCAAGCAGATCCCCCATTCGGGAACAGGATACCTGCTCACATCCTTCCGACATGATATCTCCCGTACGGTAACCTTCCTTCAGCACTTCCTTTACCGCCGCCTCTACCGCATCCGCTTCTCTGTCCAGGTCAAACGAATACCGCAGCATCATTGCCGCCGACAAAACGGTGGCGATCGGATTCGCCACATCCTGTCCCGCAATATCCGGCGCAGAACCATGGCTTGGCTCATACAAACCAAACTTTGTATCATTCAGGGAAGCCGACGCCAGCATTCCGATGGAACCGGTCACCATGCTCGCCTCGTCGGAAAGGATATCTCCGAACATATTCTCGGTCAGGATCACATCGAACTGTGCCGGGTCTTTTACCAGCTGCATCGCGCAGTTATCCACCAGCATATGTTCCAGTGTAACTTCCGGATAATCTTTCGCAACTTCTTCCACCACGCTTCTCCACAGCCTGGAAGAATCCAGCACATTCGCCTTATCCACGCTGGTCACTTTCTTCTTCCGTTTCATGGCAATGTCAAATCCCTTAATGGCTATGCGGCGGATCTCATGTTCGTCATATGTAAGGGTATCGATGGCTTTCCTTACCCCGTTCTCTTCCACCGTCCTGCGCTCACCGAAGTACAGACCGCCGGTCAGTTCCCGCATGATCAGCATATCAAACCCCTGTCCGCTGATCTCCGTCTTCAAAGGACAGGCGCCGGCCAGCTCTTCATACAATACCGCCGGACGCAGGTTTGCAAACAGGTTCAATGCCTTGCGGATGCCCAAAAGCCCTGCTTCCGGTCTTAAATTCGGAGGCAGCTTATACCATGGGGAAGTTGTCGTATCACCGCCGATGGAACCCATCAGCACGGCATCCGCCGCCCTGGCCGTCTCTACCGCTTCGTCCGTAAGGGGCACTCCATGCACATCGATGGATGCGCCTCCCATGAGAATATCCGTATATTCCATTTTATGTCCGTACCGCTCCGCTACTTTATCCAGCACCTTTTTCGCTTCCCTGACAATCTCCGGTCCGATCCCGTCGCCCGGAATACATGTGATCTTCAGTTCCATTTTGTGTTCCACTCCTTCATTCATTTATTTCCTGTTCTTTACTTCAGTATAGCGGAAAAGCTATCCTCTATTGACCAGAGGATAGCCTGTAATCCGCAATTTCTTATTCTTTCTTCCTATTTTGACTCGGATTCCGGTTTTTCAACCTGCGCGATTGCGGATTTCTGCATCGGGATACGGCAGTTTTTGTTATTACCGAATTCCACGATAACCGTATCCTCCGTAATATCAATCACAATGCCGTAAAAACCGCCGCTCGTCAAAACACAGTCGCCTATCTCAAGCGTAGCCAGCATGGCGCTCACCTTCTTCTGCTCCTTCTTCTGCGGACGGAGTATAAAGAAATAAAAGAAAGCAATGATCGCAACAATGTAGACAGCGCCCACCATTGTCATTCCAACGCCTGCCCCTGCCTCTGCTGCCGCCGCTTCTGTCAACAAAATACCCATTTGTAATTCCTCCTAGAATCTTCTGATTTTCAGTCTGAAAAAATACCTATTACCAATAATACACAAATTTGCACTATAAGACAAGCCCCTAATCGTTTTATTTTTTCCCATATAGACGTTCCGCCTGCCCCGCATTCATCCCGTCCAGCTTCCGCTTCTTATACGCTGCAAAATTCCCGGCATCCAGCGAGTCCCTGATTTCCTCCATCATGGTATTATAAAAATACAGATTATGGAGTACGCACAGCCGCATACCAAGCATTTCCTTCGCCTTCAGCAGATGACGGATATAAGCCCTGGAATAGCGCCTGCATGCCGGACAGCTGCAGCCCTCTTCAATCGGCCTGTCATCCAGTTCATATTTAGCATTGAACAGGTTGATCTTTCCCTGATTGGTATACAGATGCCCATGCCGCCCGTTTCTGGTCGGATATACGCAGTCAAAGAAATCCACGCCCCTCTCCACGCCTTCCAGAATATTCGCCGGTGTCCCCACCCCCATCAGGTAAGTTGGCTTGTCCGCGGGCAGATAAGGAACCGTTTCTTCCAATATATGATACATCTCCTCATGGCTTTCCCCTACCGCCAGTCCGCCTATGGCATAACCGTCCAGCTCCATTTCAGCGATCCTCTTCGCATGTTCGATGCGGATATCGTCAAAAACCGCCCCCTGATTAATGGCAAACAGAAGCTGGTTTTTGTTAATGGTATCCTCCTGGCCGTTCAGCCGCTTCATTTCTCTCTTGCACCGTTCCAGCCATCTCGCCGTCCGGTCTACGGAATCCTGCACATATCTCCGCTCCGCCCTGCTGGATGGACATTCGTCAAACGCCATGGCGATCGTGGAAGCCAGATTGGACTGTATCCGCATACTCTCCTCCGGCCCCATGAAAATCTTCCGTCCATCCACATGGGAATTGAAATATACGCCTTCTTCCTTGATCTTCCGCAGGGAAGCCAGTGAAAACACCTGAAAACCACCGGAATCCGTAAGAATAGGTTTCTTCCACGACATAAATTTATGCAGCCCGCCCATCTTCTTCACTACCTCATCTCCCGGCCTTACATGCAGGTGATAAGTATTGGACAGTTCCACCTGTGTCTTAATCTGCTCCAAATCCTCCGTGGATACCGCTCCCTTGATTGCCGCCGCCGTTCCGACATTCATAAAAACCGGTGTCTGTATAACTCCGTGTACCGTATGGAACTCCCCGCGCTTCGCCCGGCCTTCCTGCTTTAATAATTTATACATCTTTCCGCCCTCCGTTTCATCAGACTTTCCGCTCCATAACCAACGTTTATCTCTCAGCGATTCACCCTACAGGTGACATTTCCATTATCAGTAATCTTTGTTCATCTATGAAAACAATCTTTGCCACTACATCCATACTAATCCTCCAATATCTTACATACATCTAAAAAAATCAAAATCAACACCCCCTTCCCTAAGTAATCCTTTTTACCCATTACTCTTCTAAGGAACTGTTAAGAAATAACTTTACACTTTGACGCAGGATGAGTTCACAAAGGCAAGGCGGAAGATGGAGTCGATGCGGGCATCGACGACTGATGACAACGCGGCATTTGCGGACTCAGACAAGTCAAATGTAAAGATTTATTTCTTAACAGTTCCTAAGCTCCATAAAACATAGCGAAATTCTCAAACATTATCTCCAGCTTATCAATCTTCTTTTCTGTATGATAATGTCCGCAGTACCACTTCTTATATTCCAGCCTGTCCTCAATCCCATCCAGCCAGATCTCCGTGGACTTGTCAACACTGCTCTGATCCACATCAGACATAAAAACCTCGACGGGTTCATATTTCAATGGTGTTGTATGACTTAACACCACATCCATCTTCCAACCGGATTTTTCAAGCTGCTGTTCAACATATCCCTTGATTTCATCCGCAGGCTGCTCGTCCTCCCACCAGCCCCATCCGTATGCAATGCGGATTGCCTTATCAATGCTGTATGCTCCACCCATCACAACCGTCTGCTTTCCGTTCAGATCAAATATCTCTCCGTCCTTTGCAAACAGAATACTGGGATATTCTTCTTCATAAAACACTGTTCCGCCATGCCACGGCTTTTCTTTATAGCTGTCTATCGTACAGGGGCGCTATTCATGGTTTCCATGAATGGCAAATATCGTGATTGGGAGGAACTCCAGCAGCCGCTTTTTCAGGCTGTCATATCTTACCCCACTGAAATTGATCCCTTCATCCCCTAAAATAATAAGTATATCGTCATGCGAAGTATGAAAATGCCTGCAAAATCCTTCAACACGCTCAAAGTTCTCATGTGTGTCACCTGTAATAAATATCATCTTCTTATCCTTTTTGGGTGTCCGTAAAACAGACACCCTTATTGTACCACAAATTGCTTACAGAATGGAAAAAATCTTCTCATAAATGTCCTGATGTTTCCATGTGACATTCAACTGGTTTTCGCTAACAACCTCGGCACTTGAAATCAGTGCAGCCATAACAGCCTTATCGTATTTTTCCAAATAAATGTACTTTTTGATTTCAAATGCTTCCCGGTACTGCCTCTGATCTGCCTTCTCTAGACCGGGTTGTTGTATTCGTCCCTCTCCTTTGTACGGAAACTGGGCATGGATACAAAAGTACCCTTACTGCCCTCAAGCACTGTAACATTCGTAACCTTAAAGCTGTCACCAAACACGACGGTTGCAAATGCCCCAAATCTGTTTTACCATGCAGGTAATGCTCATGTATGGCAAAGAAGCAAGCAACCGGAAACAAGAGATAGACGTCTTTAATGTAGTTATTTTTGTATCTGCCATTGGCAGTATCTTTACTGTTATATCGCTTTTTGTAAATTATGTTCTCCGCTGTAATTTGCCGTTATGGTTCTCCCTTTGTGGCATGATATTTTTTGTCGTTCCATTCCTTTCGCCGGATGTATTTTTAATATCGCCGGAAATACAGGATTGGATAAACGGTTTTCGCATTGCTAGTTTTTTGTGGGCGTGTGGATGCGGCGTTTTTATTGCATATGATATGATACGTCTTATGTTGGCAAAACAGGCGATTAAAAATTATCAGGTTTGTAATAATGAGCGTTTAAATTGTATTTATTTCAATACCAAAGCGCCAGTAAACTGCCGCTTTCACAGGAAGATTCTATAAGTGGAGGGTATCAGG
>CAJTVQ010000072.1 GCA_910579935.1 uncultured Lachnospiraceae bacterium | reverse complement strand
TTTGCGGACTCAGACAAGTCAAATGTAAAGATTTATTTCTTAACAGTTCCTTACGGTACGTACTGTTTTCATCTCGTTCAGCACCTCCTGCAGGTCGTGGGGATATTCGTCATGAGCACTGGTATGTCCCGGTCAATCAGGGCATTGGCGATACATCCCGCAAAGAAGGACTTGCGGGCGTCCAATTCTGATTACGCTGCCGCTTACCGCGTTGTCCGTAGGGTTTATGATAACTGCAAGCCATCTGAACCCAATGGAATTTCTGGCAGAAGTTCTGATTGTTCCAATCGTGATATTCTGTCTGGCAATCTTGAAATAAATAGCAAAACCAGTCGGGCCAATCAACGGCAAGATGAACAGGCTTCGCCTGCCGTTGACAGCTCCGCCTGTTTTCGCAGAGGATCATCTAAGGGGTTTTTCCAAATGAACATGCGCGTCAGTCATGCAGGATTGCCTCCTTCCATGCCGCAATCTGTGAAAATAATTCTTCCATATTAATTTTTGAGAAATCTGTTGTGTCAACCTTGATCTGCCTGCCATCAACGCAAAAAACATCAAATCCCCTTTGTTCTATTCCGCGAACAAAGTTTTCATAAGAAATAGTTTTTGCTTTTGGATTTTTCGGTTCATTCTCTTTCTTTTCCGGATAACAGTCATTCACAACATGCCCCCTGTGCCGGTCAGGACTGTTTTCCCGTTCCAAAAAGCGCTGGTAAATCACTTTATGATCGCCTGTTAAAGTAATAGTTAATGCTGAATATTGATATTTTTCTATAAGATTTTTTATTCCATATTCTGACGAATATTCAAAGTTATTCTCTAATATAAAAGGTTGTCCTGCTTTCATAAGCTGACCTGCGGCATAATACATAATTTCCATGCTGGCAATTCCAAGATTTACTTTTTCTGCTCTTGACTGAAAACCAACATTGTCAAACAGCAATTCTTTTATGGTATCCTTTGAAATAACAGGAAGTTTCAACCTTTCTGACACGACCTCTGCCATAGTACTTTTTCCTGCTGCAGGAATACCTGTCACTAATATACAATACATTTTTCATTCTCCCTTCAAATTAACGGTTTCTATAGCAACTCCGAGTTCCTAAGCTGTATCAGAAAATCCTCAGATACATGATTGTCCGTAATCAGTAAATCATAGTCTTTTACCTGACATACAGAATGAATGGAATTTTTTCCTATCTTCTTAGACGGATACAGCCCAATATTCATTCTGCTGTTCTTCATAACAGCTTTTCCAAATTCCACACCGGCGGGATCGTGAATGGAGGCTCCAAAATCCAGAGATAGTGCTGCGTGTGATAAAAAGGCTTTATCCATTCGGATATTTTTTATCAGTTGAATGGTATAAAAATCATGGCAGTGACCACGATGGGACATTTCACCGCCCAATACTCTGCTTTATGATCAAAAGCAAGATCATCAACAAAGTGAATGCTTTCCAATAAAAAATCAAAGCCTTTACTCTTTGTAAGTCCAAATTTGATTTCTACCGGAAACTGCTCGTTTCTAACCCGTTCGATAAGTTCCAAATAGTTTGCGAGTTTATGCACGTTTGCATTTCTATGAAACCATGCATTTACGTATTCACTATATGCACACACAGAATCATACATTGGAACAAACTCTTCAAATCTATAACAGTGCTCAAGCAAACGTATTTCATCAATCTCCATTTCAAATGCTTTACTTACAAATTGATTTATCCGATCAAGCGTGTACGCTCCGCGTTCAATATGAATATGTCCATCTATCATTTTTCTCATCCGTTCAGATAAGAAAATGTGAATTTACTATTTTATCAGATTCCGATTTATTGTCTGAAATAATTCTACCACGTATCTTCGAATAAATCATTTCATTTTTTATTGACTTTTACCATATCTCCGATCCCCTGCCGCGAAATGATCAATAGCGTACAAAGAAACAAAAAAACCGGCCATATTTGTATCTTAGTAAGAAGAAAATGTATCTTGGTTATAAGGATATTTCTTTTAGCGAAAGACTATGCTATAACTTTAAAGGGGGGTGACAAAATGAAAATAAAGGCAGAACAGGATTTATCCTGTAACGAAATAGAAATAATAATTAAATATCCCCAAAAGGACAAGCAAGTTGATCGTATTATAGATTTTTTACAGTCATTTGATATGCAGATAAAATGCGCTGGTGAGAATGCGGATAGAATGATCGATATTTTGGATATTTATTATATAGAAAGCGTTGACAAAAAGACTTTTGTATATCTTGAAAATGCAGTGTACCGTACGGATTTTCGGTTATACCAGCTAAAAAACAAATTGCAGACATACGGTTTTGTGCAAATCAGCAAATCATGTATCTTAAACATAAACGCTTTAGACAGTATTAGACCTCTTTTCAATAGCAGAATGGAAGCAACTTTGAAGAATGGTGAAAAAGTTAATATCAATCGAAACTATTTAAATGGAGTAAAAAAAGCATTGGGAGGAGAAGAATGAAAAAAAATATTGTAAATATTTTGGCCACAACAGGAATTTCCTTACTGCTGCTTTCGGTTGCTGCGTTGTTTTTTCATGCAAGTTGTATTTATTTGGAAACAGTGTTTCAGGTTTTTGGCGTAAATATCATGACTCATTTAGGAATAATGTGTATTAAAAAATTTGAATTAAGAAACATTTTTACCGAAATGGTTTTAGAAATCACATTTATAGTATGCGAACTCCTTGTGTTTGGGCGATTATTCCATTGGTTTACAAGTTTGTCATTTTTGCTGCTTGTTTGTATGGGAGTTGTAATATATATCATTTCGCTCTTTTTGAATTTGTTGCAAATGAAACAAGAAGCAAACGAAATCAATTTGCTGATTAAGAACCGAAATAAAAATCAAGACTAAAATAGACAGCTGCCAAAATGATTCAGAGGAAAAGAGACATGGAAAAAGGAAGAACAATAAGTGTTATCGGCATGATATTTATTTTGCTGATATGGATTGCGTTGGATATGCTCAGACTTCATTGGAGTGATTTGGGATTTTCAAAAAAAGGGTTATCTTTTGGTTTGAAATATGGTCTTGTTCTTGGCATAAGCACCTTTTTTCTTTCTTACGCTGCAGAATTTATTGTGTTGTCTGTAATGGGGAAACACCCGTCTTTGCGATTTTACATTACAAATTTTTCGCTTACACAGACACATACAAATGGTAGTTCTCTGTTAGCAGTGATAGTGTGCATTATTGGTAACATAGTAAATGTCTGTGCAGAAGAGGGGCTGTTTAGAGGGCTGTTTTGTAAAATTGGCATACAATACTATTCTCAAAAGACAGCGAATATAATACAATCTCTGCTTTTTGGAATATGGCATATTACCAACGTAATAAATCCTCTGCTTGACGGTTCCATGAAGATTGCCATGGCAGTTTTTATGGGCGTGGGATATATACTATTGTCTGGAATTTTAGCCTGTGAATGGGGTATGTGTGCAGTAAAAGCAGCCATAAACCATGCAGGAACTCTATTGGCTATTGACAAAAGAGGGTGCGGATATTACGATTAAGTACGTAAAACAATACATAGAGGGATGTTTTTTGAAAGGAAGGCCTTATGGGAGCATATATGGGAGAATCATGGGATGGGTTTGACGGACGGGATCATGTTTATGATGAAAAAAAGGATAAGAAATGGAATTCCGGGATATGGAAGCTCATTGGGTGTCTGGCTGCGTTAATGCTGATTTATATCTTTGTCAATCATATGAAAGATATACTTTTGGAAAAGCAGGGAATCTGCCTGGACGCAGAGTATGACGAAGAGAAAATGGTGGCGATTTATCAGGATGAGAATGGGCAGTCATATACCTATTATCTGAGTGGTTACAAGCCGGAGAGCAGGGATGGGCGCGTAAAACTGTATTACCGGCATAATATCCGGGGAGCAAGGCCAAGGAACAGTACAGTGTCTTTTATAAAAAATTATTGTTTTTTTGTCGTGATCCTGGCGATATCGGTATGGAGGATATGGAAAATCTATAAGAAGTAGCAGGAGCAGAGAAAAACAGCGCATGGCGGGAAAAGTGATATTTCTCCGCCATGCGTTTTGTTTCCGCTATTCCATTTCGTTTGTTTTTGCTTCCTCATGATACTCTTTTTCGGTATTCACACTCCAGATATTGCTTTTGTCCCTGATTCCGTTCTTGATGTTTTTTACGGCTTCGAAAGAAGTACACATGGAATGGTCGATGTTATTGTAGCGGTGCTGGCCGTTCCGGCCGACACAGTACAGATTATCGATGGTGTTGAGGTAATCCACCAGTTTATCCATATGTTTGTAAGTATCGAAGTAAGCCGGATAGGCTTTTTTGACGTGCTCGGAATGGGTGTCGATCACATCGGATGCATGGTCGATCAATCCCATCTTCACCATTTCGCCTACCGCAAATTTCGTGAAGGCTTTGTCGGACATATTCCAGTATTTGTCGCCTTCGTTGCAGAAATATTCCAATCCCACCCATACCGTATGCTTCAGGTCCCTGATCATATAAGGGGACCAGTTGTTGTATATCTGCAGACGGCCCAGTTTAACCGTACGGTCATGGACATAAATCCAGCAGTCGGGAACGATATTGCCGACGGTTTTCATCTTCGTCCGGTTCCTGAGATTCAGCTTCGGAACGAGAACGCCCAGGGTGCGGTAATCGCGGTAGGGAAGTCCGGCTGCGATGTGCGCGATCTTTTTCGGTACGTCGTTCATGCCGCCGACCAAATCTTTGACCGGCATGGATGAGATGAAAATGTCGCCCTCCATCGTAAGCGTTTCCCCGTCATGTTCATAGGTGAGAGCCGTGATATGGTTGTTTTCGTCTTTGGTAAATCCGGTTACTTTGCTGTTTTTCAATATCTTTCCGCCCAGTTTGGTGATTTCTTCGGCGGTTACCTCCCATAACTGTCCGGGTCCAAGCTTCGGATATTTAAACTGTTCAATTAAGGAAGTTTCTACTTTGCGGTTTTTCCGGTTTGGAAGAAGCTTCGCAAACATATCTTTAATAATGGCAAAGATGGACAGTCCTTTTGCGCGCTGCGCGCCCCAGTCGGGAGCGATCTCGCTGGGGTGGCGTCCCCAAAGGTTCTCGGTATAGTTTTCAAAGAACATGGCATACAGTTTGTGCCCGAAACGGTTCACATAAAAATCTTCCAGGGATTTTTCCTTCCGCTTGTGGAGCAGGGCGGCAAGATAGCTGAAAAATACCTGAATGGTGGTCAGGAAGCCCATGTTCTTCAGTGTTTCGAATTTTAAAGAAATCGGATAGTCAAAAAACTTTTTCTTAAAATAAATACGGGATACACGGTTCCGGTTCAGCATGACCCTGTCTTCTTTCTGCGGGTCAGGGCCTTCCTTTGCAAGCGGCATGGAGCGCTTTAACAGGATATCGTCATAAGTGGGGGCCCCCTGTTCGGGAAGCATCCGGTTCCACCATTCGTTGACTTCCGGCACTTTGGAGAAGAAGCGGTGTCCGCCCATATCCATGCGGTTGCCTTTGTAATTCACGGTTCTGGAAATGCCTCCCATGGCCTCGCTTTCTTCAAATACGATGACTTCATAATCGTTGTCTATGTCAGGGCTGCCGGGCTGCCTGTCGGTTAATAATTCATAAGCTGCGGTAAGTCCGGCGGGACCGGCGCCGATGATCAATACTTTCCTCATATATTCTGATTCCTCTCATCTGTGTGGTTGGGAACTGTTAAGAAATAAATCTTTACATTTGCCCTGCCGGAATACCCATCTGCTGTGCAAAAGCGTAAAGTTATTTATGCACGGTTCCTTAGTGACTATATTTTAGCATGATATGATTGGATTGTCCATGGACAGATAAAGGGAATTGGGTTAAAATAATAGCATTGGCAGCTGTTCACTGCGCGGCCGGTTACATGCTTCGCGCTGCACAAAGCTGCATCGGGCCATAAAAACGGAAAGATAGTATGGAATAAAAATGGAGTAGAAGGATGATGATTGTAAAGGGAATAAGTTTAATCTTCTGGCTATTCATCGTGCCGTCCTGTATCGGGCTCATTCCGGTGCGGTGGATTCCGGAGAAAAAAAGGAATATGGGAGTGGTTTTTACGGGAGGATATCTGATGATGCTGTCACTGTGCTGGCTGGTGACGGTGCCTTGTATCCTGCTTGTGAAATATTACAGTTTCCGGACGATGGCGGTCTGGTTTACGGCGGTATCGCTTTTGGCGGCGGCGCTCGGAGCGGGGATCACGGTATGGACATGCCGTCAGGGGAAATGGGTTTCCCTGTGGCCGAAGCCGGATTTTCGGGGGATGTCTTTGGAAGTGAAGATCGAGTGGATTCTGTTTTTCCTGCTGATTTTCTGGCAGCTTTATAAGGCGTTCACACTGGCCTCCTTTGACGGGGATGATGCGGAATTTGTGGCACAGTCGCTGGTGACGCAGCAGAGTGAGACGATGTATCTGATCAAGCCGTATACGGGCGGCACCACCTCGCTGGATATCCGCCATTCGCTGGCGGTAATGCCGATTTGGATAGCCTTTATCGGCAGGAGGACGGGGATTCATACGACGGTTCTGGCACACAGCCTTCTTCCCTTTTTGCTGATACCGCTGACTTATACGGTATATTATGAGATCGGGGCGCATCTGTTTAAAAAGAAAAGGGAATATCTTCCGGCTTTTATGGTTGTCATGGCGCTTTTGCAGATATTCGGTAATGTTTCCATTTTTACCAATGAAACCTTTTTCCTGACGAGGACATGGCAGGGAAAAGCGGTGGCGGCGAATTTCGTGATTCCGGTGACGATATGGCTGCTCTTATGGATTTTTGACAGGGAGGAAGAAGAGGCGGTTCACAAAGACGCGGTAAGAAAAGGCAGGACGGAGGGAGAAACGCAGGCGGGACTGTGGGCGCTTTTGTGCCTGGCGAACATGACTGCAGGAGTCTGTACTTCCATGGGCGCTTTCCTGAACGTGATTCTGGTGGCGGCCTCTGCATTCTGGTTGATGGTGGCGGAACGGAAGTTCAGTATTTTGGTGAAAGCAGGTTTTGCCTGTGCGCCGAATGTAATCTATATGCTTCTGTATTTGTTTCTGCATGTGTAGATAGATGGGAGATACGGGCAATGTATGGAATTTTCATGGAAAGTGTAGTGATATTTAAGAATTACGCGGGCGGGCGCTATCTTGCAGCGCTGTTTTTCCTGGCGCTTCTGTATCTGTTGGTTACGGAAAAAAATAAGAGGCGGCGGGCGATGCTGGTCTATATGCCGGTCAGTCTGCTGCTGGGATTCTTTTTTCCCATTACGAGGAAGGCATTTGTGCGGCTGATGGGAGAAGGGGATACTTATTACCGGATTTTATGGCTGGTTCCGATGGGAATCGTGATCGCTTACGGCGGTGTGAAGCTGGCCGGGGCCATATGCGGCAGATGTAAAAAAGGGGGACAGTGGGCGAAGCGCCTGACCCTGGCGCTGCTGGCGGCGGCGGTGATGCTTTGCGGGACGTATGTGTATGCCAGCCAGTATATGTCTAAGGCGGAGAACCTTTACCATATTCCGCAAAAGGTCATTGATATCTGCGATGTGATTGCCCCGGCGGAGGGAGAAGAGAGGATTTGGGCTGTGTTCCCAACGGATTTGGTTTATTTTGTGCGGCAGTATGATACGGACATACAGCTGCTCTACGGGCGGGAAATGGTGGAACCGAAATGGCAGTATGCAGAGCCGGTGCATACGGTGATGAACCATCCGACGATGATTGATATCGGGGAATTGCTGGCGTTGACAAGGGAGCGTAACTGTATTTATATCGTTCTGCCGAACAACAAGGGAGTATCGGAGAATCCGGAAAATTTCGGACTGGAACTGCTGGATACGATTGAGGGTTATCCGATTTATTATGATCCCGTGGCGGCGCGGATGATGGAAGAAGGGTAAGGAGCCGGCGGCATGTTGTTTCATTCATATCTGTTTGTGTTTATATTTCTTCCCGTGAGTCTGGCAGGATTTTATCTGACAGCCGGAAAGGGAAACGGAAAGGCAGCGAAACTATGGCTGCTGGCTGTGTCCCTTTGGTTTTACGGCAGCTTTCAGATCGGATTTTTGCTGATCTTTTTGGCAAGTGTGGTATTTAATTACGGCGTGTATCTCCTGATGGCGAAAAGGCGCGGGGGAAGCCGGGGGATTCTGGCAGCAGGGATCGCGGGAAATCTGGCGCTGCTTGGATATTTTAAGTATACCGGCTTCTTTTTGGAAAATCTGAACCGACTGGGCGGGACGGCATTTTTGCCGCCGGACCTGCTGCTCCCGATCGGAATCAGCTTTTATACATTCCAGCAGATTTCGTTTCTGGCGGATGTTTACCGGGGAGACGTGAAGGAGTGCGGTTTTACGGAGTATTTTCTGTATATTGCATATTTCCCGAAGCTGGTGGAAGGCCCCCTGGTGAATCATGAGGAGCTGTTTGTGCAGTTCGCGGCGATCGGACAGAAACGTTTTGAGCCGGAGCGGTTCATACGGGGGATTGTACTGTTTGTTCTCGGAATGATGAAAAAGGTCATACTGGCGGATACTTTTGGCGGGGCAGTGGATTACGGTTACTCCGAACTGGCGGTCATGCATGGCTCGGATGCGGCGCTGCTGGTGGTTTTTTATGCGCTGCAGCTGTATTTTGATTTCAGCGGATACTGTGATATGGCAAGGGGCGTAAGCTGGATGTTCGGCATCGAACTGCCGGTGAATTTCCATTCGCCTTATCAGGCGGTGCATATCATTGATTTCTGGAAGCGGTGGCATATTACGCTGAACCGCTTTTTTACCCGGTATGTTTATATTCCGCTTGGGGGAAACAGGGAAGGAAGAGTGAAAATGTACCGCAATCTGCTGCTGGTTTTCCTGCTCAGCGGGATATGGCACGGTGCGGGATGGAATTTCATTTTATGGGGAATGCTGCACGGCGTACTGTATGTGGCGACCAGAATGTGGCAGGAAAGAAGTAAGAACAGGAAAAAAGAGAATCGGGCAGATGCGGGCGGAAAGGGCCGGTATGCGGCGGGAATTGTCCAAGGCATCAAAAGGTTGTTTTGTATGCTGGCCACGTTTCTTTACGTCAGCGCCGCATGGGTATATTTCCGGGCGGAGAGTGTGGCACAGGGGAATGAACTGCTTGCCAAAATCTTCAGGAATGACTTTGTGCGGGTGAACCGGAACCTGGCAGGGTATTTTAATCTGGACGAATTCTGGTATATCCTGAAGGTGCTGCGGCTGGACCGGTGGGAATTCGGGCATTATATTCTGATGGCAGCGCTGACGGGCGGTTCCCTTCTGCTTGTATTTTTCGGGAAAAATGCGGCACAGCTGGCGGAGCGGGTGAAACCGAAGCCGTGGAATGCGGCGCTTGCCGCAGGACTGCTTTTCTGGTGTGTGCTTACGTTTTCCAGGGTCAGCACGTTTCTTTATATCAATTTTTAGCGGTTGGTTTCTGATTTTTTAAAGAATGGAAGAACGATATGAAACAGTATAAGAGATGGATGGCGGTATTTCTGTCGGTGTTCGGAGGATTGACGGCGGCAGTCATTCTGCTGGTGGTATATGTGGACCCTTTTTTTCAATATCATGCGCCCCTGGACTGGTTTCCTTATGTGGTGGACCATCAGATTAACCAGAATCCGGGGATGGCGAAGCATATGGAATATGACAGCGTGATTCTGGGTTCCTCCATGACCGTGAACTTCAATACCGGCTGGTTCCGGGAGCTGATGGGCCTGCAGACGCTGAAACTCAGTTACAGCGGGGCTTTTCCGAAGGATCAGGCCAATATCATGGAAGTGGTATTTAACAGCGGGCATAACGTGGATGCGGTATTTCTCGGAATCGATGTGATCACTTACAGCGGCGGTGTGGAGGAGACGAAATACCCCCTGCCGGAGTATTTGTATGACGATAAGATATGGAATGATATTCAGTATGTCCTGAACAAGGATGTACTTTTGGAGTATATCCTGCGTCCTTTGGCCGATCCGGATAAAACGGACCTGGCGACGGTGTATGCCAGCTGGTGGACGGAAGAGTACTATAATAAGCAGTGGGTCATGCATAATTATGTCCGGCCGGAGCGGGTGGAAGAGGAAGCGGAGCCGGAGAGCTACGTGGAGAATGTAAAAGCGAATATGGATGCCAATATCTGTCCGTATATCGAGCGGCATCCGGAGACGGATTTTTACATTTTTTATCCCCCTTACAGCATTTTGTTTTGGAATGATGTGCTTCAGGAGAATCATATGGAGGCGACCATGCGGGAATATGAGTATATTTCGAAGCGTCTGCTTGCCTATGATAACGTGCGCGTGTTCTTTTTCCCGAATCAGGAGTGGATCATCTGTGATCTGGACCGTTATGCAGATTACAGTCATTATCATCCGGATATTAACAGGTATATGACGGAGTGCTTTGTGTCGGGAGATTGTGAGGTGACGGAGGAGAATCTGGGGGAGGAACTGGAAAAGATGAGGGAGATTGTGGAAAATTATGATTTTGAGGAATTGTTTTCTGTGGAGTATTGAGAAGAGGGACGCTTGGCGGGGCAAAGAAGTCATCCGGTCTAACGCGCCGCTTCAGCGCTTGGAAGTATGCCCCGTATTTACCAGTTCCGCCAGGCGTTCCGCCATCAGTTCCCGTCCGGCATCGTTTAAATGGATGTAATCGGTCATATAGTCCGAATAATTATCTTCGTTGACAGTACCATAAAAATTATCGATGATGGATATGCCGCAGGAGATGGATACATCGACTTCTTTTAATAAATAATGGGGGAGGGCGCCGTTTCCCAGGTCGGTGCTGCCGCCGTTCTGGTAATTGCCGTTTTCGTCGATGGCATGGGCAAAGGTATGGGACATGACGACGATGCGGATATAGGGGTAGGTTTCCTGAATGTCCTCAATGGCATTGCGCAGTCCTCCGGTGTAGGTGCTCAGTTCGTGCGGGTCATTCGGGTTGTCGGAGGGAATCAGGGCGAGATAGTCCGCCGCATCGTACACGATGGCTATCATGTCTATTTTGCCGTAATCTATATTTTTTAAAGTTTCCGTGGCTTCCTGGTATACAGGGCTCTGCTCTGCCGCCGCTGCGGATTCCAGCCGGCTGAAATCTTTTGTGCAGATGCTTTCGGCAACGTAGGGCAGGTTGAAATTGTCTTTCGGATAACCTTCGTTGTAGGAGGAATAGTGTGCTCCAATCGTGGATTTCGGAAAACCGCCGTTGTATACGGTGGCTCCTGTTTTGGCAGAAAGAAGGGCGGTAAAACTTTTTTCGCCTGTTTCATCCGTCAGGACATTGTTGCCCAGACAGAGAATTGTCGTGACGCCGTCGTCCTCGTGTCCTTCCAAAAGGGAATCGCTTAAAGGGATGATGGTATCCAGCGCTTCTATGTCAAAGCCTTCCGCAAGATGCTCCGGATCATAATCCGATTTGGTTCCCCGGTTCCAGATGATCAGTCTTATTACGGAAATGGCAGCGATGATCAGTATGGCTGCGAGTAAGATCAGATGGGGGTTAAGATGGTGTTTTTTCATAAGTTTCCTCATTTCGCTGTTGTCTGGATTTAAGCATTCAGAAAATATGAGCCGGATAAAATATCGGGTTATTTTATCCGGCATACATATCCGCACTTTTGAGATTTTAGCATTGCTGCCGATGAAGCTCTTTGTACCATTTGCTGTATTTATACATGCGGTAGGTAGTACTTAATTCTTTCAGCTGGTCTGGATCGGCACATCGAGCTTTGAAGGCTTCCCTTTCATCCATGTCCATGCTGACATATTCCATGTAAGGAATACGCAGTTCGGTGATGGAACTGCCGCATTTGGGACATGTCATCTTGTGGCCGTTCAGCATGTGGACGCGATGACAGGGTTTGCAATAGTGCATGTACATCATTGGATGATTTCCCCTCTCCGGATATGTATCGATTCTCTTTGCATTTATTCTTATTTAAGATTGTGACAGCAATGACTAAAAAAGTCAACAACTATTTTATTTATTCATCGACAAATTTGCCGGAAAGCAGGAAAACGTTGAAAATACGCAGCCTTCATGTTATCATGTAAACATGTGTCCGCTTTGCCGGACCATGCGGAATATAAATTTTTCACCCGCTGATCGGTACAAGGATGGGAGATTCATATAGATGAAGAAGAAAAAACGGAGGAAAGCGCTGGCAGGAAAATTTCCGGATGAGAATGTGAAGGAAGCGCTTTGGGAATACTTTGACGACGATTTGGAGGAAGATGATTATTGTGAGGAGGAAGTAAGAGGGGAAGGACAGCCGGAAGATGCGGAGTACTTGGACGGGGATGAGGAAGACGAATATCCGGAAGAAGATGAGTATGAAGAGGAATATGAGGAGGGGGAATACATAGAAGGGGAATATGAAGAAGGAGAATATGGGAAGGGAAACGGAAGCAGCGCAGCATATAAGGGAAAAAAGGCCGCAGTACACAAGAAGAAGAGGAAACGGCGTGTCAAGTGCAGCAGGACGGAAGAAAAGCGGCGTGCAAAAGACCGGAGGAGAAAAAGGCG
>CAJTVQ010000071.1 GCA_910579935.1 uncultured Lachnospiraceae bacterium | reverse complement strand
AGAACATTGGGATTCTCTGGCTTCTTAGTGGTACAAACTTTCAACTGTCAAGTATTATTTAAATGTTTCCGTCCATACCTTCTTTCCGTCGCTTACCACTGTCACGGCGCCGCTTTTTGCGGTCATGAAAACCCGGCATTCTGCTTCCTCCAGTCTTTCCAGCAGTTCCCTGTGAGGATGCCCGTACGGATTGTCTTTCCCGCAGGATATCAGTGCCAGTCTGGGCCTCAGTACAGAAAGAAGTTCTTCTTTCGTAGAGTAAGCGGAACCGTGATGCGCCACTTTCAGCACTGTCAGTCTGCCGTCTCCCATTCCATGCGGTTCTCCTTCCGCCATGGAATGCCCGGTTCCTACGTTCTCCGTTTTCGCCTCCTCCGCTTTTCCTGCCAGATACTCCTTCATATACTCCCACGCATCCTCTTCTCCACCCCCTTCCACATCTCCGGTAAACAATCCGGAAAAACAGCCGTATTCCAACAACAGCACCAGTGAATACTCATTTGCCTCCCGCGTATCATATCCTCTGTATGGATGCATACAGGTAATTCTCATGCTGCCGTCTTCCAAATACTGTCCGCGGCTCATATACTGTACACAAATTCCATGTTTCCCCGCCAGTTCCTCCAATTCCGTATATTTCTCATCCTTACTCCCTGCACTGACTGCAGGAAGAATGATATTTCCAATGGAAATCCCTTCTGCCGGATAATATTCCAACAGCTCAAGGATGGCTCCGCAATGGTCACTGTCCGAATGGGTAACAAAGACCGCCTCCAGCTTCCTTACGCCTTCATATTTCAGGCAGGGCAGTATCTGGTATTCCGCCGTCCCGCTCTTTGAAGAACTTCCGCCGTCTATCAGATAATGTTTTCCCTCCCCGCTCCGGATATGAATGCAGTCCCCCTGTCCCACGTCCAGCGCCGTAATCTGAAGTCCGCTTTCCGTCCGGAGGAACAGCAGACACAAAGCCGCTGCTATCCATTGGAATTTCCAAAATCCGGGCAGTCGGTTCCGCCCTGTATGCACAAGAATCAGGAACACTGCCAGCAGCAGCAGATAACCGCCAATCTGCCAGTTCTCCGGCCTGCCGCTCCGGATAACTCCAAAAGGAATTTTTCCGCCGATCAGGCAGCACTTCTCATAAAACCAAAGAACCGCCCGGTCCACATATCCTGCCCTCTTCGCCAAAGCGGGCAGAAAACCGCCGATCAGCATACAGAACAGCCCGTCCGCCATTACAACCGCCATAAGAGGAATTACTGCCAGATTCAGCAGATAAGAATACCAGGGAAATTGATAATAATACATCAGATGCACCGGCAGCGTACCCAATGTCACCGCGCCGCTGCCGGCCGCCGCCTGTTTCAGCCTGCGGAAGCGCTTTTGACCCTTCGTGCTTTTCCCTTCATACAATGCCGGGAGCAGCAAACCGATGGATGCCACCGCCCCAAACGAAAACAAAAATCCGCTGTACCGCACATACATAGGCTGCTCCGCCAAAAGCACCGCCGCGGACAAAGCCAGTGCCGTCAGCATATCATACGTCCTTCCGGCCATATCCGCTGTCAGATGCAGGATGAACATCAGGATTGCCCTCGCCGCGGACAGACTCATCCCTGTCATGATCCCGTAACTGCAGATGATCCCCATGCATCCGAGCGCCCCCGCTTTCAGCGGTACGCCCAGCCTGCGCAGCAGCCGGTACAGCCCCATTCCAATCATGGAAATATGCAGGCCCGAAATGCTCAGAATATGTATAATGGAACTGTCCCGGTACAGCTTCTTTATTTCCCCGTCCAGCCCGTTTTTTTCCCCGAGAAGCATGGCCTTCAGTATGGAAGCTTCGGATTCCGGAAATACCTCTTCCAACACCCCTGAGAAATGTTCCTTTAATCGGTACAATCCCTCCCGAAGCGGAGCCGCCTTCCCTCCATGCGCCGTTATACAGGCATCCTCCAGCCGGAACGACAGCTTCATCATCCGGTAATATTCCCACAAATCAAATTCGCCCTTATTTCCCGCTTCGGAAAAAAAGCGCAGTTTCCCTTTCACCCGCAGCACCGTTCCCATTTCCGGTTCTGCCGTGCCATCCTCCATATAACACACGATATTCTGTACTTCATTTTGGAAAAACGGCTGCGACCGCACCCGCTCAGATTGTCCGGCTTCTTCGCCGAACCCGTTTAAAATATGTACTGCCTTTAAATAAACCACCAGCGTCCGGCCGGGGCCGTACCGCTGTGTCTTATACTCTTTCCGGTACACCTGCCCCTCTGCCGTGATCAGCTGTCCTTCCCCATCCCCTGTATCGGGAACGGCGGCAGGCAGCCACAGCAGACAGAGTGCGAGTATCCCTGCAAATGCCGCACAAATCAGACATAAAGGTCTCCTCATTCCAGTTCTCCTATTCCAGTTTTTTTATTCCAGTTCCGCATCCGTCCGGGAGCGTCTTAGTATGTGGTCGTTACAATGTCGAGGTTGCGGCCGTATGTGACTGCAAGACTGGTGTTTTCCCGGAACGTTACGTTGGAATCTCCGTTTATCGCAATCTGAACCCTGCTGATATTCGGCAGTTCTACTAACGAATTGGCGATAGAATAAATCGTCACCTCCGAAGTAACGCTGTACATCTGTGTCAGGAAATTCTCGCTTAAATTCACATAACAGGTCCCGTCCCTTACAGCCACGCTTATAATCTTCGTTTCGGGATTTACCGTGGGAAATATCTTGTCTTTGACTTGATCGCTCGGTCCGCCGATCAACTGTTCCACTACCAGCCGCTCCATGGATACGTTGGTATTGCTGTTGTATACCAGCGTCCGGTTCGTTTCGATCAGCCTGTCCCCCGCTTCGTTGGCAAAATACAGCTTCACCCTCACCTTCTCCGCAGAACTTATCTCACTCTCCGCATTGTCAATAAACATGTCCGCCGACATAACGCCGACCATATTGCCGGCGGAATCCGTTAAAGGGGCCGAACGTATCTGGAAAGACACATAATCAATCCCCTTTACCTGGGTCATGGTCCTTACCACCGCAGCGCGGGCAAGCACCTCCGTTGTAGTCGGAAGCCCCTTATACTGTTCATCAAAATTCAGAATCAGCTGCTTTTCCTCCACGGAATAATTAAGCAGCTCGAAAGTTCCCGACAAAGGAGCCCTGTATTCCAGCTTCTCCGGCGTTGTCACCAGCTGTTCCAGCAATTCCCCGATCAACGCCTCCTGTTCCGTGCTCTCTGCTTCATATTCCTTGGAATAAATCCTCGTCTCTTCCTTATTCAGCACATAAATATTATATATCCTGCTCCGGTCCGTCTGCTCCCCGCTGCCACAGGATACAACTGCCATCAGTACCAACAGCAGCCCTGCCAACACCCACTTCTTTTTCATGATACCTCCATTGATGCCGCTCTGCGGCAACCAAAGCCATCCGCGATCATGCCGGGAAGCTCCTTTCCCCTGCCCGCCGCGCGTGACGCATACAGTGAAACTGCAGATTTCCTCATGCGCCCCTGCACATAAAATACCGCCGCTTCTTATGTTCCTCTTGCCGCTATAGCACCACATAACTCAAAGGAATCTTCACCGTAAAGGTCGTCCCCTCCCCTTCCGCGCTGGATACTTTAATGGAACCTCTGTGCAGCAATACCGCGCTCCGCGTTATTGCCAGTCCCAGGCCGGTACCTCCGATCTCCCTGGAATGGGATTTGTCCACACGGTAAAATCTTTCATAAATATGCTCCAGGGAGTCCTCCGGTATACCGATTCCCGTATCGATAATATCCACCGTGAAGAACTGGTGATCCGCATCCAGCACTACCTTGACCCCTCCCTGTTCCCGGTTATATTTTATCGCATTCTCTACCAGATTTGTAAGAATCAGGGTCATTTTTACTTCGTCTACTTCCGCCGTTACCGCACGGTTGCTTTCAAATACCACCTCAATATCCCTCTTGCGCGCAATCGGCCGCAGCCTCTTTAAGATAATTTCCGTCAGGGCATTGATATCCACTACACTGATATTCATGGATGCAACTTTCCTGTCCATTTTCACCATGGACAGCAGATCGTTGATAATCTTATCCTCCCTGTCGATTTCCTCCGCAATATCCACCATAAACTCCCTGTAAAGCTCTGCCGGCACATCCTCCTGCGCCAGCAGGGAATCCGCCAGCACCTTGACCGATGTAATAGGCGTCTTAAGTTCATGGGACACATTGGATACAAATTCCTGTCTGGACGTATCCAGCGCCTTCATGCGCGTAAGCAGCTGATTAAAGGCATCCACGATATGTTCCGTTTCCAGATAATCCGGCACGGAAACCGGCTCGTCCGTAAACCCTTCCTTTACCTCGCTGATCGCCTTTGTCACCCGCTCGAAAGGCTTCGTCAGTATCTTTGCCAGCACAAGGGCAATCGCAAAGATGATGAGCAGCATCATGATTTCCATAATCAGTGCCCTCCGGCTCAGAATATCCATCGTAACCACGATACTGTCCGTAGACACACTCGTCAGCATCACCCCCCTGACGATATCTCTGGGCTTGTCTTCCCCCTTCGGCTTCTCTCCGTCGGACGTTTCCGCCATCAGCGCCGTCTCCAGAATCGGTGTGGTAAACTCAATATAGTCATACTCATCGTTAAAGCTGGAACCACCTGTTCCGCTCTTCATACATTTGACCACTTCTTCCGAAATGACCGTTTTGCCTTCACCTATTCCGTAAGTATCCTTAATCACTTTCAAATTGGAATTAATAATGATCACACGGCCGTCATACAGATTGGAAAGCTGTTCCAGCTCCGCGCTGATCACCTCGGAAGAAGTATCCGTCAGGTAATTATAGGCGATCAGATGATTGGCTATAATGTTTAGCTGCCTCTGTACATCCGAAGTCCGCAGACTGACGGCACGGTCCTCATAGCTGTTCAGTATCCCGTAACGCATAATAACGCTGGGAATGATGCCGATCAGAAAAACAATAATGAAGATCCGCGCCTTTAGACTCCTGAGAATTTTAAATTGATTCAAAATATTTTTGATTTTAATATCCATGGCAAGGCTCCGCCCATCTACGCATAATAGTATCCGACTCCCCACTTCGTATGAACGTATTTCGGTTCACTGGGATTATTCTCTATCTTCTCCCGCAGCCTCCTGATATGTACGTCCACCGTACGCACATCGCCAGGATAATCGCTTCCCCATACGATTTTCAGCAGATTTTCCCTGCTGTATACTTTGTTCTGGTTCAGCATAAGCAGTTCCAGCACCTCAAATTCCTTGGCAGTCAGATTGATCTCACGTCCGCTGATATAGACACGCCTTCCCTCGCAGTCCAGTTTCATATCCTTACTTTCGATGATTTTGGCCTTTTCCCCGGCCTTTTCCTTTCCGTTTGTACGGCGCATGATCGCCTTAATTCTCGCTTTTACCTCCAAAATATTAAAAGGCTTCGTAATATAGTCATCCGCCCCGTATTCCAGTCCCAGAATCTTATCCATATCATCGCCTTTGGCAGTGAGCATGACCACCGGCACATTGGAAAATTCACGGATCTGCTGGCATACTTCAAACCCTGTCAGTTTCGGCAGCATCACATCCAGCAGGATGATATCATATTTGTTATCCTTCGCCAGTTGCAATGCCTCTTCCCCATCGTAAGCACAATCCACTTCCATCCCGTCCTGCTCCAGACTGAAACGGATTCCTTTCACTATCAGTTTCTCATCATCAACCACCAACACTCTCCTGCTCATTCCACACCTCTGACACAAATCTGCTTTATTTTATTTTCCGACACATATCTTATCTTTCATTTTGGAAAACATCCCTTCCTTGATGCCTTCCACTTTCATAATATCTTCTATCTTTCCAAATCCGCCGTTCTTTTCCCGGTAGGAAATAATACTCTCTGCGCGGCTCTCACCTACGCCCGGCAGTGTGCAGAGTTCCTGCTTTCCTGCGGTATTGATGTCAACCAGCCCTCCGCTTTTTGCTTCCGTGCTTCCTGCCTCTCCGGTAATTTCCACCGAATTTCCTGTTATTCCGGACATGCTCTTAGAGATGGTTCCGTTTCCCGCATCCTGTCCGTTCCCTGGCTCCTTTCCCATGGCGGGAATTTCCACCTTCCAGCCGTCTTCCAGTTCCAATGCCAGATTTACATAACCGGCAGAAGCCTTCTGCGTAAAACCGCCTGCGGCTTCCACTGCCTCAAAAACCCGGCTGCCTGCAGGAAGTTCATATACCCCCGGCTTTGCAACTTCGCCGCAAATATGTACAAACAGGACGGATACTTCCGCCTGCCTCATATCCTCTGCCACCTCCGCAGCAAATCCGGCCGGAAATGCGCCTGCCTGGTCCGCAGCCGCATCGGTTCCTGCCATCTCATTCTGACGGTCCGCTGTCTCTTCCTGACTGCCTGCCGCTTTCTCCCGGTCTTCCGCCCATGCTTCCCCGTCTGAAATTCCCGTTTCCCGGACCAATTCCTCTTCCAGCAGGACCGCTTCTTTACCGCTGCAGGCTGACAGCCCAACCGTCAGCAGAATCGCGGTAACAGCCGGAAACAGCCGCCGGCCAAATCTGATTTTACCGCCGTATTTACTTTTTATTCTCTTTTTACCCATCATCCGCATAGTTTCCTTTCATATATATGTTACCAGGAAGACCCCTCTATGCGACTGTTATTTTATTGTAAAGTAATTGTTCCGCTTTCGCAAGTGCCTTTTGCCTTTATTTCCATTTAAAAATCACAATGCCGGCAATCGCAACCCCCATGCCGATCATTTTCCTCCATTCCAAAGGCTGCTTTTCCACACCGAACCATCCCAGTATTTCTATCACATACGCAACGATAAGCTGCGCGATGACAATCAGCATGACTGCCCTCGCCGGCCCTAACATCTCCATACTCTTGATGACCGTATAAGTAATGAATGCGCCGATTGCCCCACCTAACAGCATATACTTCGGCTCCACCTTAAAAACTGCCCCGAAAGACGACCGGTCCGTGACCAGCCATGCCCCAAGGCAGACCAGAAGCGCCGTAAACTGTACAAAAGCGTTAGCCACCCAGATACCTGACGACTTCGTCACCTGTGTATTGAATACTCCCTGTACGCTCATCAATGCGCCTGAAATTAATGCAATAAAAAATCCAATCATATGGGTCCTCCAAACTGTTTTCCGGTTATTAATTTCTTTCCTTCATATTTTTACCCATATTCCTGGATTTTTATTCACAAAATAGAGGCAGTCCGTTATGGTGTATCCTCTTCCGCCTGCGCTTCCTCGCGGAGTGCATCCTCATCCAGATATTCCACTTCCTCTTCTTCCTCCGCCTCTTCCTCAATTGCCGTTTCCGCATAAGGCGCACCGGTAACCTGCGTCATAATCTGCTCCGACAGTTCTTTTAATCTTCCGTTGGCATCCGCCCCATCCCATATCTGTGCAAAAGCAATCTCCAGTTCGACCCAGAAATTGCTGGTTTCCACCATCTTCGGCATGGGAACCGAAACTTCATACTCGCTGGCAAACTGCTGTAAACTGCTGTTTCCGTAGTCCACCCCGTACCGGGAAGCCACTTTACCCGTTCTGGAATAAAGCGTATCGGTATAATCACAGGTCAGAAACTTTGCGAAATCCGAAGCCATATCCTGTTTATCCGAATAACCGTTCACAACAACACAGTTTGTTACGGAAAGAGAACGCGTCAGCAGGTGTTCGTTAATATCCGGCACTTTGGAAATGCTGTACTCATAGGCAAATGTTCCGTTTTCCTTAGCCTCCTCCAGCTTCGCCACCGAATCCGTAGTCGCCACCGTGTACACGATCTTACCCTCCATAAAATCATTCAGTACGCCCTCATAACTGATCTCCTGTGTATCAATGGAAAAGAATTGATTCAGGTCCTGGTATACCTTCAGACATTCAATGGCGTCCCGGTTATAGATATTCATATTCTCCGTACTGTCTCCGGCGCTTCCACCCACGATCAAATAATTCCCTGCAAAAAAATAATTATAAAATATATCCGTTACATCCCATTTGAAAATCGCCTGTACCTGCTCCGGCGCATCGTACTCGTTGGCAAACTCCAGAATATCATCAATGGTGTCGGGAAGCATGGTTTTCACCCTTTCCGCGATTTCCTGCTCCAGTCCGGCATCCTCTTCCTGTGTTCCGTCGTCCCCCGGTGTCTGTCCGTCCGGTGCCTCCTGACTGCCGCCTTCTCCGGAACCTTCCGCCGAGTCTCCGTCTCCCGCTCCTTCCGGCCCGCCTGATTCCAGCTCAGCCATCGCCGCCTCCGCTTCCGCGGCATCCCGTTCCGCTTCGATCTGCCTCCTTGCAAAATCCTCCAGATAAGTCCTGTTATAAAGCAGGGCGCTTGTCTCAAAATAAAACGGATATCCTATCACTTTGTTTTTATAAGTTACGGCCAGACGCGCAGCATCCGGATAATCCTCTTTGATTTCCACCCATTCCGCTTCCGGAACCGGGCTCGCAAGTCCCGCCAAAAAAGCTTTTTCCAGTGAATCGTTGCTGACAATATACAGATCCGGCGGTGTTTCCGACTGAATGGACGCTTTATTAATGGACTCCAGATACTCCAGACCGGACGCAAGTACCGGAACCACCCTCACATCGTCATGGGCTTCCCCGTAAGCCACTGCCGCACTGTTCAGATAATCGGTCAGCGCCTCGTCCGTATACCAGAAATAAAGAGTTTCTTTACGCCTTGCAAAAAAAGACTCCTCCCGTTCCTCACTGACTGTCCTTCCCGAGTATCCTATCAGCAATACGGCGGCAGCCACACATGCCAGTGCCGCTGCCGTCAAAATCCTTTTCCTTAACCCCATGCTCTTCTCCTCTGACTGTTAAAAATCTGAATTCTCTGCTTAAACCAAACTTCTTTCCAATATTTCTATCATAGTATCCACATCTTCTTTCGTAATGATCAGCGGCGGTACGAAACGGATGATATCGGTTCCCGCATTGATCAAAATCAGACCATTCTCCAAAGCCCTGCTGATCACGTCACCCACGGGCCGGTTGAATACCAGTCCCTGCATCAGCCCTGCTCCGCGGCGCGTCTCTATAAAATCATATGTTTCCGCCAGCGCATCCAGTTTCTCTTCCAAATAGGGAGCCACCGAATGCACGTTCTCTAAAATATGATTCTCTTCAAATAAATCAAGCACGATATTGATGGCTGCCGCCGCCAGCGGATTTCCTCCGTAAGTCGTACCATGATCGCCGCTGGTCAGGGAGTTTGCCGCCACCTGCTCCGTCATGAGGAACGCTCCTACCGGGACGCCGCAGCCCAGCGCTTTCGCCGTGACCAGAATATCCGGCTTCACCCCATACTTCTGCCATGCATACATGTAGCCGGTACGCCCCATGCCGCACTGTATTTCATCCAGTACCAGCAGAATATCCTTCTCCGTACAGAGCGCCCTTACCTGTTCCATGAATTCCTTCGAAGCAGGATAAATGCCGCCCTCTCCCTGCACCGTTTCAAATAGAATGGCACAGGTTTTGTCATTCGCCAGCGCCTTTACGCTTTCAAAATCGTTAAGTTGTGCAAACCTGATATTGCCGATCAGCGGCTCAAAAGCTGCCCTGTATTTCGGGTTTCCAGTCACGGACAAAGCTCCCATGGTCCGCCCGTGGAACGAATGATCCATGGCGATGATTTCATGATCCGTACAGCCGTCCTTCAGATACGCATATTTTCTCGCCGCCTTAATAGCGCCTTCTACAGCTTCCGCCCCGCTGTTGGTAAAAAATACACGGTCCATGCCCGATATTTTCTTCATTTTCTTAGCCGCCTCTATTGCCGGAACATTATAGTAATAATTTGAAGTATGGATCAGTTTATCAATCTGCGCTTTCAAAGCATCATTGTAAGCCTTATTATTATACCCCAAAGCAAATACCGCAATACCGGACACGAAATCCAGATATTCTTTTCCGTCCAGGTCGTACAGATGCACACCGTCTCCCCTGTCCAAAACGATCTGATACCGGTTATACGTATGAAGAAGCGCCTTTTCCGCCTCCTCTATATATTGTTTCATCATGACTCCGGCTCCTTTCCATGATTGTACGCAATCGCATCATCATCTTTGAGCAGAACCGTCCCGATTCCATGATTGGTAAAGATTTCCAAAAGCAGGCAGTGCGGAATCCTGCCGTCCAAAATATGCACGCGGCTGACTCCGTTGCGGATAGCCGCCGTACAGTTCGTCAGCTTCGGAAGCATACCCCCGCCGATAAACCCTTCCGCAATTAGCCGGTCTGCCTCGGAAGCGCGAAGCCTTGAAATAAAAGTACTCCTGTCATTGATATCTTTATAAAGTCCTTCAATATCCGTAAGAAACGCCAGTTTCTCCGCTTTCACCGCTTTGGCGATGGCGCACGCCGCATCGTCCGCATTGATGTTGTAAGTCTGGAAACCGCGGTCCAGGCCGATCGGCGCCACGATAGGAAGGAAATCCTTCTCCAGCAGATCATATAAAATCTTCGGATTCACTTCCTTAATGTCGCCTACAAAACCGATATCTTTTCCGTTGGAATACTTTTTGTCCACCGTGAGCAGTCCGCCGTCCTTGCCACTGATACCCACCGCTTTCACGCCTAGTTCCTGCACCATGGTAACCAGGCTCTTATTTACCTTGGAAAGTACCATCTCCGCTATTTCCATGGTCTCCGCATCGGTCACACGCAGACCGTTCACAAACTGTGCTTCTTTTCCCACCTTACCGACCCAGCGGCTGATTTCCTTACCGCCTCCGTGGACAATGATGGGTTTAAACCCTACCAGTTTCAGCAAAGTCACATCCTTGATGACATTCTTCTGCAGTTCCTCGTTGCTCATGGCGCTTCCGCCGTACTTCACCACGATAATTTTACGGTTGAACTGCTGTATATAAGGAAGAGCTTCTATCAGCACTTCCGCCTTTTTCAATACTTCCGTCATATCCTTATCCATCGTCGTTCTCCTTGTATCTCCGCAATGTCTGTCTTACAGCGGCCGGCATCCCCGAACAAACTGTAATCTTTTATAAACGGGTGCCTGTCCCATTTTTACGAACGGTAATCCGCATTGATTTTTACATAGTCAAATGTCAGGTCACAGCCCCACGCACAGGCCTGTGCATCCCCCATTTTCATATCGACAAGCACTCGCACCGCCGGCTCGGAAAGTATTTTGGTCGCCTCTTCTTCGCTGTAATCCGCATCCACTCCGTTCCTGCATACCTGCATCCTGTCCTTTTCCCCCTCAAAAAAGATATCGACTTTCTCCGGGTCAAACTGTACGCCGGAATTCCCAAGGGCACACAGAATCCTGCCCCAGTTGGCATCATGCCCGAAAATGGCTGCCTTGGTCAGATTGGAACAGATGACCGCCTTGCTCAACAGCCTTGCATCTTCTTTGGATGCCGCATGAATGATTTTCGCCTCAAGCAGAGCCGTTGCCCCTTCGCCGTCACCCGCCATCTTCTTAGCCAGCGTTTCGTTTATATAATGCAGCGCCTCCACGAATCTGTAATAATTATCATCCCGGTTGACAATCTCCGCATTGCCCGCCATACCGTTTGCCAGCACGATCAGCGTATCATTGGTAGACGTATCCCCGTCTATGGAAACCATATTGAATGTATCCTGCACATCCGTACTCAGCGCCTCCTGCAGGAGTTCCTTTGAAATCGCCAGATCGGTAGTGACAAACCCAAGCATGGTTGACATATTCGGATGAATCATGCCGGATCCTTTGCACATGCCTCCCACCGTTATCGTTCTGCCATCTATTTCCAGCTGCACGGCCGCCTCTTTCGATACAGTATCGGTAGTCATGATCGCCTCTGCCGCCACCGTTCCTGCCTCCGCTCCCGGCGCTTTTATCTTAACAAGTTCTTCAATGCCTGCCGTTATCTTATCCATGGGAATCTGCATTCCGATAACACCGGTAGAAGCCACCAGCACACTGTCCAAAGGCAGATTCAGCGCCTGTGCCACACACTCCGCCGTCTGCCTGCAGCAATTATATCCCGCAGTTCCTGTCCCTGCATTGGCAATGCCCGTATTGACGACAACTGCCTGTGCATAGGGGGAATTCGTTACCACGTTCTTATCCCACCTCACCGGAGCCGCCTTCGCCACATTGCCCGTGAAAACGCCTGCTGCCACACATGGGCTTTGGCTGTAAACCAATGCCATGTCTTTTCTGTTCTCATATTTTACGCCAGCTTCACATCCTGCTGCCTCAAATCCCTTTGCTGCGGTTACACCGCCTTTTATGACCTCCATCTTTAAACCTTGCTCCTTTCTTTGTCGAAAGAGTCGAATCTCTCATCCCCCCGGACTGCACGGCGAATATCCTTTTTTCACCAGTGTACTTCCTATTGTATCACATATTGGGCTTACTTCAATAGAAAATATTTTATAAGCCATGCAAATTTGTAACAGTGAAGGTAACGGAATGCTGCAGCCGTTACAAAATAACTGCAAAATTTTTTATAAATTAAAAAAAATCAGTTGACACTTTTTAATTTTATGTATATAATAATAAAAGTTGATGCGCGAGTGGCTCAGTTGGTGGAGCACGACCTTGCCAAGGTCGGGGCCGCGGGTTCGAGTCCCGTCTCGCGCTCTTTTTATTTCGGTGGAAATGCTGATAAATACGGCATTTCCACTATTTTGTGTGTCTGCAAATCGGTAGACAGTTGTAGACAGTACTTATTTACCGCAGAAAAAGAAGTCGATCAATACGCGATGGACTGTCCTTTCGTCCTTTACGACATTTTCACAACCAGCGTTATATAAAAACATTCATCACGAATATCAGCATATACCTCTCCATTCATAAACCCAATCAGCCTGCGGCATATGAAAAGACCAAGCCCGTCGCCCTGCACCTTGTCCGCATTATTTCCACGATGAAAGCTCTCGAATATCTGCGGCAGTTCTTTCGCTTCAAGCGTGCAGCCTGTATTTGATACCGTGATAAGCTCACAGCCGTCCATTTTATCA
>CAJTVQ010000070.1:5896-13498 GCA_910579935.1 uncultured Lachnospiraceae bacterium | reverse complement strand
CTGTCATTATTTTCACTTTTGTACGGAAATAAAAAGCAGGAATATGACAGAAACGATTATCACAGCAATTATCACCGCTCTTTGTTCGGGCGGTTTGACCTGGTTATTCACTATCCGATATACCCGTAAACAGGCGGAAGCTGATGCCATGAAGTCAGTACAAGAGGTTTACCAGGAATTAATCGAAGATTTAAAGAACGACAGGCAGGAACTAAAGAAACGGTTTGATGAAGTGGATAACAAATACAAGGAAGTCCTGCAGAAATGTAACGAAATGGAAAAGGCAATCAGGCGTAACGCCCGAGTAATGGATACTATGAAGCCGTTTCTTTGTGGCGTAAAGAATTGCCCGAATCGGGAATCTATCACTTTTGACACTAATAACTAAAATCAATTATGAGACATGGAACCGTACATTTACTTATCTTTATTTGTTTTGCAACTTGTTTTTATAGTTGTCGCTCTCCTCGATCTGTTACACAAAAAACGGTTACAGAAGCAACAGGAGAAGAAAAACAAACAACTACTGACGGAGTTATCGAGCTTGCGCGAAGAGATTCAAGCAATGATAAACACACACTTCACGTTCACCGGGAAGATAGCACGCATATCCGAATCAACTATGACAGCCTTGGACGGATTAAGGAAATTGATTTCAGCAACCGAAAAACTGAAAAAAGAACTGGAAAGAATCAAAGCAGCTCCTTTCAGGAACATAAAGAAACTACCAGTCAGCAGGAAACAACCGTTACCCGTAAATCCGACGTTAGGCAGCAAAGCCAGAAAAAAGAAAAGGCTGCAAACAGGTGTAGCTTATGGACGTTCCTAAAATTCATGTTTTTCTTTCTATCCTTCTGCCTGGTATATGATAACTGGGGTAGAATTAAAAGTTTTATCCGCCGGCTATGGAAAAAATAAACCTTTATGTAGCGGTAGAACAGATGAAGCGGATTACCATTTCCGGGGGAACTTTTTCTATCAAGTTCCGGAAATGGAACCGGCAGACACGGGACGGCGGCGACATGGTGACACTCACGGCCGCCCGTTTGAGGAAAAAGGCGACGGATGAAAGCATCGAAAATGCAAGCTATAAACTATTTCTGACGGACACCACAACGGGCCGGCCGCTGAATTGCTGGGAATGTCTGGTAATGGAGTTCAACGGGAAAAGAATAACGATTTAAGAGTATGGAAATAAGACGAAGTGGTAACTTTGGAATTATAGATACCGGCACCGACAAGGGTTTGATCTCTTTTTCTATCGGTGGCCGTGGTAAAGGTTGGGAACCTTCCAGCATCCAGTTGAACCGGCGGGGGGCTTTCTTTTCGCGGAAGATCAGCGTAAACGGTACCTTTATCGTTCCCATGGGTGACAATAACGACATGCCGGGCGAGGTCATGCGTTTACTGGATAAATTCTATGCCGGTGAAGGTATTATGGGTAAAATAGCTGGTTTGCAGTGGGGAGAAGGTCCGCGGCTGTATGAGGATGCAATCGACGAAGACAATAACCGTTTTTACCGGCGTTGGAAACTCGATCCGGAAATAACCGCCGACCTGGAGTCGTGGGATTACACAACGGTTCTTCACCGCTCACTCGTAGACTTAACACACATGCAGGGCTTTTTTATAAAGTTTGTCCGGAACCGTGCGCCACGTGTGGGCAATCCCGGGCGTTTGGTACGGTTGGAACATATTCCCTACCAGAAGGCCCGTCTGGTATATCCTCCCGACGGTGAGGATGAACCGCAGGAAGTACTTGTGGGCGACTTTCCTTATCCTGATCCGGCTTATACTTACCGTTACCCGGTCTTTGATCCGGCTCACCCGTTCAAATATCCGGTTTCTGTGAAATACTATAATATCTATTCCTTTTGCAAGGATTTCATGAGTACGCCGCGTTTTCTGGGGGCGCTTGACTGGCTGGAGCTTGCCGGCGGTCTGGCCGCTATCCTGATCGCCTATAACGAAAACGCTTCGGCCATTTCCCTGCATATCGAATCGCCGCAGTCTTACTGGGACCGCGCGGAAGCACGTATAAAACAGGTTTGCGAGCGTACGGGCGAGAAATACACGGCCCAGATGCTGGAAGATTTCAAGGACGAAGCTATGGAGAAATTCGCCTCCAACATTACCGGAAGGCAGAACGCCGGGAAATACATGCACACGACCAAATTCTGGAATCCGGAAGCGAATAACTTTGAGGGCTGGACGGTGGAACCGCTGGATAAGAAGATAAAGGATTATGTGGACGCCCAGATTAAGATATCCAATAAGGCGGACGCTGCCGCCACTTCCGGCTTCGGTCTTGATCCGGTACTTTCAAACCTGATTATAGAAAACAAGCTTTCTTCCGGATCGGAGAAATTATACAGCCTGAAAGTGTATAACGCTTCTGAAACGGCTATTCCGGACATGATCCTTTGTAAGCCGTTACAGCAGTATATTAATGCCAATTTTCCGGGTACTACTACGAAAGTGGGGCTTTATCGTACCATAGTGGAAGCGGAACAGAACGTTTCACCCTCTAACCGTATGAAAGAAAATGCGTAGTCTGTTTTTTACATCGAAACCGGAAGATGTGCCGGAAGAACCGGTAAGCGACCGGCAACCGGAAGAGAACCGTGCCGATAACACCCCGGACAAGCATATAAAGGCCCGCCGGACGAAAAACGTTCATTTTGACCGGCGGATAAAATCGGAGCTGCACCTGGAAGAGTGTTTGCCTTGGCATTTTGAGAAAGGGGCGGCTTATCACTGTATCAGTCATGGGGACGTTGACAGCCTTACTTATCTTCGTGTGATCGTGAAGCAACAACCGGTGGAATATGTTCTGATTTCTACCTGGTGTATGGCAATTACCGATGTTAAGGAGGTGGAGAAATGGCTGGAGAGGAAAGACATAGGGCGCGCGGATTTTTATGTAGGTGAAATCTTTCAAGGTTCCTACGCGGATGTTTATTTATACCTAAAGAAGGTGGCGGAACGTTTCGGATCACGTGTCTGTATTTTCCGTAACCATGCTAAAGTAATGGCTGGTTTTGGTAACGCTTTTGATTTTGTAATAGAAAGCTCGGCCAATGTGAACACCAATCCGCGTACGGAGCAGACCTGTATAACGATAGATACCGGGCTGGCCCGCTTTTATAAGGAGTTCTACGATGAAATAAACAATTTCACAAAGGATTTTGATAATTGGAAACCATATACACTAAAAAGAGACCGAGCAAATGACGAAGTTATTTAATAAAGGCGGTGACGGTGCCGGTGAAATAGTCCGTGTTCTGGGATTGATCGATAATGATCTTGATTTTACCAAGTGGGAACCTATCTTACCGCTGGGTATTCGGGATTTACAGGCTATCATCGGAACGGAACCCATAGACGCGGTAGATAAGTATTACCGTGAAGATCATGCGGACGGTACGGAACCGGACAGCATGGCGGAAACTTTGCGGCTGATGCAGCAGGCGGTGGCGATGTTTACCTGGTTAAAGGTTATTCCCACTTTGGACGCACAACACGGAACGGCCGGACGTGGCAAACATCTTGGAGAGAATGAAACGGGCATGACTGCCTTACAGGAGTTCAAGGATGAAGAGAATATCCGGAACCTGGCTTATGAAGCCGTAGACGCGTTGGTGGAGCTACTGGATCGCGAAAAGTTTGATTTCTGGATGAACGGCATTAAGAAAAAGGCTATAAACCGGCTTCTTATTCAGAATAAGGAAACGTTCGATGAATATTATAATATCGGCAGTCACCGGCTTTTCCTGGTGCTTATTCCTATGATCCGGGAAGTCCAGGACGGGCAAATAATACCTGTTATCACCCGGAACCGTTATAATAAACTGATTGAAGGCGATACCGTTTTAACGGAGAAATTGCTGGAGTATGTACGCCGCCCGCTTGCACTTCTCACCATAAAAAAGGCCGTTGAACGTTTACCGGTGGAAGTTCTACCCAATGGAATCGTACAGGTACAGCAGAGCACAACCATACGGGATAAATTGCGGGCGGAAAAAGAGGCTCGGCAATCGGTTGCTAACAGTCTGGAGCAGGACGCGGCGGCTTACCTGGATGTATTGCAGGATATCATCAGGGAACTGGATGCGCAGTCGGAAACGGTGGATTACTATGTACCGGGCGTTACCGTACAATCTAAGGGAATAACTTTTTAATGTCCGGACATGGAGAAGTTTACATATAATAGTAAGACGGCGGAGGTTCCTTCCTGCCTGGATGAAGTCAGCAGTGAGCAGTACCGACAGTTTCTTATATTGTCGGTACTGATGAACCGAGGTACGATCAGCCCCGGACAGTTCCGCGTAAAATGGCTTTCTTTCCTTCTGGGCATGAAAGCGGATTACACCATGTACCGGCGTGAGATCATCCGGGAGCTGGACGGTCAACTGGAAAAGCTGGACGGCTTTTTCTCTTATACAACCGGTAAGGAGGGCGAGCGGATCGTTACGCCCATTCTGAAAACCGGTCGTAACTTGATGCAGGATTTCGGGGGCTGGCATGGCGTCGGTGACATGCTGAACGGTCTTACTTTCGGTAACTTTTGTGATTGCCTGGATTTGTTGCAGCAAAGCAAGCAGGCGGCGGCAGAAAAGGACGATCCGGCTATAAATGAAATCTTCCAGGATATCACGCTAAAGCTTTACCGGTACAAGGACCCGGAGAAGATGCCGGCCGTTCCTTCCTTGCTTGCCATTCATGCGGTAAACTTCTTTTCCGCTGTTTGGGAAATGGTTCTTTCCGGACCGGTTTATATCGGTGGTGAAGCTATCGACTTTCGGATATTGTTTCAGAAGCTGGCATCCGAGGACCGGAAGGCGGACGATAAAACCGGCTGGACCGGGATAGTCTTTGAAGTGGCGGCTTCTGGCGTGTTCGGCAATAAGAAGGAGGTGGACGATACACCCTTTTGGGATGTATTGCTTTATCTGTATAAATGTAAGTTTGAGTATTTACACCAAAAACGTAACAAGAAATGAGAACGACAACAAGAACAAAAAACAAGATCAAGAAATTCGAGGGGTTACGCCTGAAAGCGTATGTATGTGCCGCGGGAGTATGTACGATCGGTTACGGTCACACGACCGGCGTAAAACCGGGTGATGTTATCACCGAGGCCCGGGCCGACGCTTTCTTTGAATCGGATATCAGGGCGGTAGAAAACCAGGTGAACGCGCTTCCCCTTAATTTGGGACAGTACCAGTTTGACGCGGTAGTAAGTTTTTGCTTTAATGTAGGTATCGGAAAATTCAAGCAATCAACGCTTTATAAGAAGATCAGGGCGGATGCGTATGAGCCATCCATACCGGCAGAGTTTAGAAAGTGGATATACGGGGGCGGTAAGATTCTTCCGGGGCTTGTTACCCGCCGTGAATGGGAGGCGAAACGTTATCAGGGATTGACGATATGATAGATATAAAGGTTTACCGTGAATACTGGGAAGGCGTACAAAAACGTATTCCTGAAATAAAGAAGGTGCTGCCCGTTACCATTGACGAGGAAATGAGTAAGACGATACAGGGACTATCTAAAGAAGAATGTCCGGTGCTCTTTATTCTGATCCCGTCGGGAACGGGTGCCAGCCTTTCGGCTGACAATGTGAGGGAAAATAATTTGTGCGTTATTTTCCTTATGAGCAAGTACGATCCCCAACGGAAAGGGGCTTATGAGACAATCGAAGAGGTGCAGCCGGTTATGGAGCGTATCAAACAAATGCTGATAGAAGATTCCGCTACTGGTTGCCCTGTCACTAAGGAACTGGATTTAACCAGCCTTTCCACTCTTCCGGAATCCGGTTTTTACCGGACGTTTGCAGGGTGGAGCCTGGCTTTCTCATTTAAAACAAGATTCTAACTGAATGGCCGAGAATTTTAAAACGGATTTCTTTACCGACCGGATCGGGCGTGGAATACAGGACATATTTCAAGCCCAACTGGATATCGCTACCAAGCGGATATACCAGAAAGGCCGTGAACGTAAGAAAGTACAGGGAACCGGGGAGATCATACAAGGGCGGTCCGGCGCATTAATGGCCGCATTACAGAACCCGAATTATTCGGTCGTTCCGGACGGCGAAGGAGTAATCGCCCGTTCTAATCTTCCATTATATACCCGCTTTCTGGATATGAAGAAACACGGTAATTACCAGATTTATAACCGGCAGATATACGGGATTCTGTATCATGACACACTTGGGAAGATTAAATATGAATATCAGGATTATGTAAGGGAAAGGATAAAAGAGATGTTCTCTAATACACTAAAATAGAAAAATAATAGTAAAATTGCTATTATTTTTCATGTCTTTTCTTTGTGATTAATAGTAAAATTACTATCTTTGTACTGTTGAATTAAAACAGTGATCTATGAAAACAGTTAAAGTTTCCGTGATTCTCAAAACACTTGAAAACGACGGGTGGTATAAAGTGAATCAGGAAGGAAGCCACAGGCAGTTTAAACATCCTACTAAAAAAGGAAAAGTGACTGTTAACGGTCATAAATCGGATGTTGTTTGGGGATTCCTGTTAAAGAGCATTGAAGAGCAATCGGGGTTAAAGTTTTAACCCCGGAGCTCCGCTCTGGAAATAGAATGTTTTAGTTTGGCATAGCGGCCTTGTGTAGGCCGCTTTATTCTGAAACTCTTAATTATAAATATATGGAGAAAGTAGTAATTAAAACGGCGCGTGTTGATGATTGTTACAGCGGTGCATGTGAAATTCTTCCCGGATGGGTTGTGGCTTGTACTGGCAGTTTTGAGGATTTCCAGAAAGAAGTGAAAGACAGTATTCGTTTCTATGTGGATTGTGCCCGTAAGGACAAAGAAGAGTATCCGGCTATTTTTGATAACGATTTTGAGTTGGTTTATAAATTTGATGTTCAAAGTCTGTTGCTTTATTATCAGGGGATTTTCTCGTTTTCTGCTTTACAGGCAATTACTGGCATCAATCAGAAACAGTTGGCACATTATGCTGCCGGTCGTAGTAAGCCAAGAGCACAACAAGCGGAAAAAATAGCTAACGGATTACATAAATTGGCTAAAGATTTAATGACGGTCACTGTTTAATTATTCAACAAATGGCTATTGACCGGGCCAAAAGCCCCGGACTTTAATAGAACGGGGCTATTTTTAAGACGCTATGACATATGAAGATATTTTATTTCTGATTGGCTTTTTCCTGATAATAGTTTTTTTTGTCGGATGTAAGCATAAACCGGCTACTTTATCCGGGTGGCTTGCTTTTGCCTTTCTTTCCTTTATTGTGACGCCTCTTATATCAGTTCCTTTAACCTGGTACGTTTGCCGGATGCTTGATCGGGCAACAATTAAGGATAAAGGATATTTTGATCCTTCGGATTTTACATTTAAGAGATAAAATACGTTCTTCTTAGTATAATAAGCCTGTAGAATGGTTCTACGGGCTTTTTTTATGTCCTTTTCCGCCATTTTGCACCAGGATAATTTTGCCTTATAAAATTTACTCTTATGGCAAAATTAAAACCTGACTATATCGAATGGGTGTTAACCCTGAACGCCTCCGATGCGCAGAAGGAAATACATAATCTTTCAGAAAAGAACAA
>CAJTVQ010000070.1:0-5796 GCA_910579935.1 uncultured Lachnospiraceae bacterium | reverse complement strand
CCCTGAACGCCTCCGATGCGCAGAAGGAAATACATAATCTTTCAGAAAAGAACAAAGAGCTTCGGGATAGCAATAAGGAAATAAAAAAGGCTATGACCGATTTAATCGCCACAGGGAAAGCTGGTGGTAAACAGTGGAAAAGGCTGAATGAACAACTGAAAGAAAATAATAAGACGCTCGGCGAGAATAACAAGAAGATTGCCGAATGTGAGAAACGCCTGGATAAAACCACCATGAGCGCGAACCAGCTTGCACGTAAAGCCAATGCCTTACGTAAGGAACTTCGCGATACCGTGAAATCCTTGCAGCCGGAAAAATATGCCGCCCTGGAGAAGGAACTGAAAGAAGTTGAAAAAGCATACGGGCAGGCAACGAAGAAGGCGGAAGGTTTCGGCGGTTCCCTTCTTTCCTTGAACAAGATAAAAACGGTTCTGGCCGGTGTGTTTGTCACTATCGGCGCAATGATAACTGGGCAGATTGTCGGCGGGCTAAGGGATGCGATCAGTACTATTATAGAGTTCGAGAAGAAAAACAGTACTTTGGCCGCTATCCTGGGAACCACGAAAAAGAGTATCAAAGATTTAACGGATGAAGCGCGCCGACTGGGTGCCACTACTTCTTATACAGCCGCACAAGTAACGGAACTTCAGATAGAGCTTGCTAAACTGGGATTTTTCAAAGAGGATATTAAAGCTATGACGCCTTCCGTGCTGAAATTCGCTAAGGCGGTGGACACGGATCTTGCCTCGGCTGCTACGCTTGCCGGTGCAACATTGCGTATTTTCAACCTTGATGCAGAAGATACGGAACGGGCACTTTCTACCATGGCAATAGGTACAACGTCTTCGGCCCTGAATTTTGAATACCTGAATAGTGCAATGTCTACCGTCGGCCCGGTTGCTAATTCTTTCGGATTCACGATTGAGGAAACGACCGCCCTTTTGGGAGCTTTGGCAAACAGCGGTTTCGACGCTTCATCGGCAGCAACGGCAACACGTAATATTTTGCTTAACCTGGCTGACAGTAGCGGCAAACTCGCGCTTGCTCTCGGTGGTCCGGTTAACAACCTGGATGATCTGATAAAGGGACTTAAAAAACTAAACAGTGAAGGAATAGACTTGAACAAGGCCCTTGAACTGACCGATAAACGTTCCGTTGCAGCGTTTAACACTTTCCTTAATGGTACCGATACCGTGCTGGCACTTTGCGACGCGGTGACAGGTGCAGAAGATGCCTTTAATGCTATGTCCGAAGAAATGGGTGATAACGTTCAAGGTGCATTAAACCGGCTAAGTTCAACTATCGAAGGGGTAGTTTTACGTTTCTATGAATCAAAGGGTATTCTCCGGGATTTAATAGACCTTGTTACGCTTATGGTGGAAGGTGTGGGAGGTATGATTGACATGTTTAATAAATGGGGTGTTGTCACTTATACCGTTACCGCTTATTTGGTTTCTTACTATGGAGGACTGAAAATCGCTACCATGTGGCACGCCCGTTTTAAAACGGCGACCCTTGCTTCGGTCGTTGCAGAGAAAGCGCACGCCGTACAGCTTTATATCAGCCGGGCGGCTACTCTGGCTTATGCGGCAGCCCAGGCACGATTACACAAGGATACTAAAAGATATACTGCTATACTCCGGTTAATGAGAATCGAACTTTTGAAGAATCCATATACGGCCCTAATTGCAGCAGTACTGGCGGCTGGAGTTGCTATTTACCAGTTCGTTAAAAGAAATAGGGAGGCGTCAGAATCGGTTAAGGCATTAGGTTCGGCAATGGAGAAGACTACAAAGCGATATGATGAACAGAAAGCGAAAGTTAATGCCTTGATTGATGCTATACATGATGAAAATATATCCAATACATTACGGGAAAAGAAAATACGTGAATTGAAAGATTTAATTCCCGATTATAACGCGGAATTAAGTAAGGAAGGTAAGGTTATACGAGAAAACAAAAAAGCCATAGACGAATATTTAACTTCCTTGGAAAGACAAATAAAGGCGGAAGCATTCAGGGAAGAACTGATCGAGTTATACAGAAAGAAATTTCCGAAAGAAAGGGAGTTGGAAAAGAATAAAGAGGAAGAAGAAAAGGCTTCCAATTCCTTAGCCGGTGCACGTATTGGGGCTTCCATGCGTTCTTCCACTCTTTCCACATCCGGGACAAAAAGTCTTAATCAGGGTTTGGACCAGAATGTTAAGAGTATGGAAACAGAATACCAGAACGCTAAAAAGAAAACAGAACAAACCCGGAAGGATTTGAAAGAAATAACAGACGCTATCGCTGTTATCAACCGGGAGCTTTTAACTACAGAAATGCAAATTTCATCAACAGGCACCACTAATGCTGACAATGTAATAAAAGAAACCTCCCTTATAAAGGAGCTGGAAGCAGAAAAGAAAAAGGTTCAGGAACAGTGGGCGGAAGACAGCGAAGCGAATATCGCCAAGAAAAACAAGGAAATAGAACGTATCGATGCCGAAATAAAACGTTTAAACGAACTGGGGAAGGTCAAAAAGAAGGCGGGAGCCGGGGAGTATAAAAATACGGAAACGGACGCCACATTAAAACCTCTGGAGATCGAACACGAAAAACGTATGCTTCTAATCAAACAGAACCGGGAGAAGGAAAATAAGACGGAAGCCCAGTATATTCTCGAAGGGACGGCGGAAAACCTTCGCTATTACCAGGAACGTATCGACGCACTCCAGAAGCTGGGAGCAAAGACACCGGCACAAAAGAAGAAGTTACTCGATGAAATCCACAAGCTCGAAACAGAAGCACAGACGGCCATTTTTACGGAAACCGGCAAGCAGGAGGACGCCCGTATAAAACTGGTACAGGAGAAACGGGACGAACGGTTAAAGATTGAAACCGCCTATTACAACGTCCAGAAGGACACCATGGAGAAAGCAGTATTAAACCAGAGTATCACGCAGGAAGCCGCCGACGCCTATATGCTGGAAGTTGAAGCGGAACACGCCGCAGAACTTCTGGAGATAAACCGTACCTACCAGGATGATATTGCCGCTTTGGAAATTACCGGCAAACAGAAACGTATAGAAACAGCAACGGAAGCGGCCGACGCCGTTCGTGAGTCTGAAATGAAGCTATTACGTGATCGGGCGGCCATTGCTCAAAAAGTACGTGAAATAACTTCCATTCCGGTAGGAATAACCGGTATGCAGGAAGCACACCGGAAACAGGTTCAGGATGTAGAAACGACTTATAATGCCATAATTGAGATAGCGAGACAGGCGGGAATTTCTATTGTAGAACTGGAACGTCAGAAAAATAGAGAAATAAATCAACTTAACTTTGAATACGAGAATGGTATATATCAGAGTCAAGCACGGATTGGTGTATCATGGCAGGAAGAATATAATAATGAACTGGCGCAATTGGAGAATTTGCATGATCAGGGTATGATTAGCGAGGAACAATATCAACGGGGCCGATTAGGTGCGGGAATTGAAAATGCTAAAAGATATTTTGATAAAATTTCCGGTCTTTCCTCTTCCATGGTGGAAGCCATGCAACAAGCCGAAATCGACCAGGTGGAAGCAAAATACGATGTTCTTATACAGGAAGCCGAAAACAACGGGGAAGATACTGCCGCCCTGGAAGAAGAGAAGGAAAACAAGAAACTGGAGATTCAAAAGAAGTATGCGGATGTAAACTTTGCTATCAAATGTTCCCAGATTATTGCAGATACCGCCGTTTCCATAATGAAGGCATACGCAGACCTCGGACCGATTGGAGGAACAGTAGCCGCCGTTATGCTGGGGGTTACCGGAGCGGCGCAGCTTATGTCGGCAAAAGCGGAAAGAGACAAGATTAAAAATATGTCTCTGAAAAATACGGCCGGAAGTAAGACGGCAACGGCGGAAAGAGTCGTTAAAGGTTCCGGGGGGTATTCAGAAGGTGGTTATACCGGTCCCGGTGGACGTTATGAAGTAGCCGGCGTAGTCCATAAAGGGGAATATGTGGTACCACAGCCGGAAATGAATAACCCCAAAGTGATAGATGCCGTTAGTACCATCGAATCGATTAGAAGACAACGGACCAATGTAAACCCGTTGCCGGAAACCGGTTACGCGGAAGGCGGATACACCGGAACGCCTGCAGGAGATTCTTCATACTTGGAAATACTGGAAGCAACGAAGGAACTTCGTAAGACGTGCGAGGCTATCAAGTCTATAAAGGCTTACATCGTTTACCAGGACTGGGAAAAGGCTAAAGAGACGATAGAAAACGCCCGCTACACATTCACGCGCGGAAAATAATCAAATAGTATGCTAAAGATCAAGACTAATAAAGGGTATTTGGATTTAGGGGGAGATTTTACCGTACAAATCGACGAGAAATCCCCCATCATGAACGACCGGGGATCGCAGACGGTCCCGGTTACGGTTCCATGCACGAATAACAATGCATTAATTACCGGTTTTGCCCACCGGTTGGATATGGCAATGAAACCAATAGATAAAGATGCAACGTGTACCGTATTGGATGGAGTATATAAGAGAACCGGAAAGCTAAACATCGTTTCGGCCGGAAAGAAAGAAGGAATAACCCTTAACATCGGGTTTGACAATTCGGAAGCCTACAGTGCATGGAAAGCGAAGAAATTAAATTCCATGGAATTACCGGTAAAAGAATATAGTGATATATTTGATTTATTGGAACATCTTGATGAAGTCCTGAATGGAGAAAAAGAAGACTATTCCATATTCCAGATAGTAACAGCCAATGAAGCGAAAGACGGCGTTTACTATCCTAAATATCTGAATTTCATACATCCGTTATCAGAAGGGAGTAGAATATATAGATTGCGTTCGGATGAGCGGACGGAAACACACTTGATTGACGGAACTCCAACGCAGGTAAAGTTACCTAACGGATACGGGATAACTCCATTTCTGTACGTGTGGCGAGTATTGGAACTTGTTTTCTCTGAATTTGGCTATACTGTCACGGAAAATCCTTTTAAGACGGACAAGCAGCTTTATAACTTGGTAATATTAAATAATGCCGCAGATTGTTGCGTAAAAGGAAAACTGGCTTATGCTGATTTAATGCCGGACTGCACCGTGGAAGAGTTTTTGAACGCTCTTTATGTACGCTTCGGACTGGTTTATAATATATCATCCGATACCAAAACGGCTACGCTAAGACTTCTTAAAGATATTATAGAAGCCGAGCCCGGCCTTGATTTATCCCGTAGCCTGACAGATGAACCTTTAATAACGTATGAAACGGCCCGGCAAATGAAGTTATCGGCCAAGACTTCCTTTACTGGGGCGGCCCCCTCTGTTGAAAGGTTCGAAGACTATTTAAAGGATCAGAAAGTGGCCAGACTGGCGAAAGTTGACATTACCGAAAGGGTGATACATCTAAATTATGAGGAAACGACGGGGCGGTGGTTCAAATGGGATGAAGACAACAAACGCCTTACTTATTCTTCATCGAGTTTCTTTTCCTGGGATCGGAAAACCGACAATATCGAAGATAACGAATTAACCAGCGACGACGAATGCGTTCCAATGGATTTTGCCCCGAATGATATTCTTTCCCCTCAATATCTGGCTGATTACGTGCACCGTTATACATATCTTAAAACATCCTCTAATAATGATGATGAAGATTCGGAAAAAGTAGAAACGCCTTTATCGTTTGTGTTTGCCTTTACATCCTCACAGAATAGTAAATATCCTTTCGGTTCCGTACTGCCCTATACTTCCGAGGGTGAGGAAGTCGTATTAAAAGACGGAAGTAAACATACGATAT
>CAJTVQ010000069.1 GCA_910579935.1 uncultured Lachnospiraceae bacterium | reverse complement strand
GGCGACGTAGGAGCCGAGCACAGTGCTTGAGTGCTTGCACCGGGGTAGTTGATTCATTCCCTATATCTATAATATGATGCAGCTTTAACCGGAGAGGATAAAATAAACAATTGGAAAATGAAAAAGGAACAGGATGAGAATGAAGAAAACCATAACAACGTTATTGGCAGTTGCTTTATTGACAGGAAGCATCCATGTAGATGCGGCAGAAGCCAATATGCCAATCGGGGAGCAATCACTGCTGACCGAAACCGAAACTGAAACTGAAAATAAAGTTGAAACAGAAAGCGGGGTGGAAATAGAAATTGAGACTGAAACGGGGACGGAAACAGAAACCGGAACGGAAACAGAAGTGATTGACAGGATAGAAGAACCGGAATATAGGGAGGAAGTCACGGGCGAACATGGGGATTCCAATATAGTAATGGAGGAAGAGTCCGGAGAAGATAAGATACTGGAAGAAATTGTAACGGAAGAGAAATTGATAATCGAAGAAGATGAGATTCTGGCTATGGATATAGAAGAAGTGCAATTACTGCTGGAAAGTGCGAAAGAAGCACTGCGGGATTTACTGGGCAGGAAAACAGTGGCAGCTTTGGCATATTTGTCCGATCAGGTGGATGTATATGCAGAGCCGGATATGGAAGCTGCAATTATAACAACGGTACCCAGTGGACATCAAGTGTTCATTCGGGATGTGGAAGCAGCGGACGGGCATATATGGTATCTGGTTGATACGGGGAAAAATGATGCGGAAGTTACCGGGTATATGCTGGCAGAGAATCTTGCCTATTCGGATGAAGATTTTCTGAAGTGGGAAAAAGAATACCTGACTGAAATATGCCAGCTCATATCGGAGGATTGCGAAATGCTGGCAAAAGCAATTTCGGATGAGGATATCAGACAGTTTCCGGATTCTTATCAGAATTTTCTCAGTTATCTTAGAAATTCCCATCCAAATTGGATATTTGTTAAAATGAATACGAACTTGGATTGGAATACGGTTGTGGAAAATGAAATGGTGGATGGAAGAAATCTTGTGGAATCTTCTTCTCCAGAGGCATGGAAGAATGGACGGTATGATAATAGCTGGAGTCAGGCATCGGAAGGCATTGTGAAATATTTTCTGGATCCAAGAAATGCAATGACCGAAAATAGAATTTTCCAGTTTGAGCAGCTGACCTATAATTCTTCTTACCATACGCCCTCCGCAGTACAGATGATATTAAACAATTCGTTTATGGCAGGGAATGTACCCGAAACATCAACAAAATATGCATCGGCATTTTGGCAGATAGGAAGCGAAATGGGAGTCAGTCCGTTCCATCTTGCCTGCAGGGTATATCAGGAACAGGGGAAGGGCGGAACCTCACCTTTGATTTCCGGCAATTATCCGGGATATGAAGGTTATTATAATTACTATAATATAGGCGCATCGGGAAAAACGAATGAGGAAATTTATAAAAACGGTTTGGAAAAAGCAAAATCCCTGGGGTGGAACAGCAGGATGGAATCACTTCGCGGAGGAGCTGAGGTTCTTTCAAAAAATTATATTTTAAAAGGGCAGGATACGCTGTATCTGCAGAAATTCGATGTGGATGACAGTTATAACGGGTTATATTGGCATCAGTATATGCAGAATGTGTCAGCGCCGGTCAGTGAAGCCGGGAATATAGCGAAAGCGTATATGAATGCGGGAGCCTTGGATAATTGTTTTGTATTTAAAATTCCCGTATATCATAATATGCCTTCTGCCGTATCGCCAGACCCGGCTACCGGTCAGGGGAATTCGGTAGCGGATATGGAGCAAATCGAAGCATTTGTAGAAAGGCTTTATACAAAAGCACTTGGAAGAAGTGCCGAACCAGAAGGATTGAAATATTGGTCTGCTCTGCTGGCAAAGGGGGAGAAAACCGGTGCAGAAGTTGCAAGAGGATTTATTTTCGGGAACGAATTCATGAATAAGAACCTGAGTGACAGTCAATATGTGGAAGTTCTATATCAGACATTCATGGACAGGCAGTCGGATAGAGACGGAAAAGAATACTGGATCAAGGCATTGAATGCGGGAGTAACGAGGGCAGGTGTGTTTAAAGGCTTTGCGGAATCACAGGAATTTGGTAATATATGCAGCAGATATGGAATAGTGAGGGGAAGCATCAATGATGTGGTGGCGAATGCGCAGAATCCGAATTTGACAATGTTTGTATCCAGGATGTATACGAAAGCATTGGACAGAAATTTTGACTGGGGTGGTTTGGAAGACTGGTGCAGCCGTTTGCTTAATAAGACCGAAACACCGGAATCTGTTGCAAGAGGTTTCATTTTTTCAAGAGAGATGTTGAATAAGAACTTGTCTGATGAAGAGTTTGTCAAAGTGCTATATCGTGTATTTATGGACAGAGAGTATGATCAGGCGGGATTGGAAGACTGGGTAGGAAGGCTTCAAAATAAAACGTCCAGAGAGGAGGTCTTAAAAGGATTTTCGGGTTCTAAGGAATTTGCTGAAATAATAGAATCATTTGGATTATAGAATTTATGTGAGGGAGCGATATCATAATGAAAAAAATCAGAGGCACCAAAAATAGCATCGTCGCTGTTTTAGTCATGGCAATGTTAATGACAAGTACCGGTATTCAGCCAGCGCATGCGGCAGAAATTAATCCTGGTATAATTGAAGAAACAAATGAAGAACAAAAGAATCCGGCAGAAGTGGAAGAAATTCCGGATGACCAGCAGGAGCCGCCGGATGGCGGATTGGAAGAAGAGCAGCCGGATAGTGAACCGGGAGGGGAACAGCCGGATAGTGAACCGGGAGAGGAACAGCCGGATAGTGAACCGGAAGAGGAACAGCCGGATGGCGGATTGGAAGAAGAACTGCCCGGTGATGATGACGGTAAAGAAGAAATAGAAATCGAAGAAGAAATAGAAGTCGAAGAAGAAATAATACTGGAAGAAGAAATAATACTGGAAGAAGAGCTGAATGGGAAACTTGCAGAATCTCTGATCGAAGAAATTGCAGGAAATATGGTGGTGGAAGAAGAACTGGATTATATTTTGGGCAGACCGATGACCGATGAAGAAAGGGAAGAACAGAGGAGGCTGCTTAGTGAGTATGTGTCCAAATTGGTGCCTTTGGAGGCTGATGAAGCAGTTGAAAGCGTCCTTGACGCCAGTGAGCCGTTAGCAAGAGCGGGAACTTTAGCATCTTCATATGATTCGAGAACTGCAGGATGTATTACAAGTGTAAAGAATCAGATTCCATATGGTACATGCTGGTCATTTTCCACAATGAGTTCTGCAGAAGCTTCTCTGATCAAGCAGGGATTGGCATCAGCAAATTCGGTGGATTTATCAGAGCGTCATTTGGCATATTATGCATATAATACGGTGACAGATCCTTTGGGAGGGACTGAAGATGATTCAAATACTTTTAGCGGCTCCATGTCTGCACTTCTGAATAACGGAGGAAATTATTCGCGTGCGGCCCGGGTACTGTCTATGTGGATCGGTACAGTTAATGAATCAAATGCACCTTACAGCAGTGCAAGTACGGCTTTGCCGGCTACCAAGGCCAGTGCCTATGGTAATAATTCCGCAATTTTGAAAAATGTTTACGGAATCAATAAAAATGACGTTTCTCTTGTAAAGCAGGCTATTATGGATTATGGCGCCGTAGGCATTATGTATTGTGCACTAGAGAATGATAAGCAGTATTATAATGTGGATACTGCAGCGGAATATTGCGATGTGGCCTATCAGGTTAATCATGCTGTTTCTGTTGTGGGATGGGATGATAATTACAGCAGAAAAAATTTTGTTACAAAGCCGAACGGTAATGGGGCATGGCTTGTGAAAAACAGCTGGGGAACCGGGGTTATGAACGCGGGATATTTTTGGCTGTCTTATGAAGATGCAACTATTAACGATTCGTTTTTTGTATTTGAGATGCAGAAAAGCGGATTGTATGATAATAATTATCAGTATGACGGAAGCACCGCAGATTCTTATACAGTCGTAGGAAATAGTCTGCAGATGGCAAATGTTTTTACTGCTCATGCAAACGTTGGAAAGAAAGAAAGTTTGAAGGCAGTTAGCTTTATGTCAGGAGCGGCTAACTGTAATTATTCAATACAGATATACAAAAATCCGTCAAATGCGAGTGATCCAGCGAGCGGGACTGCAATGTTATCTACGCCGCAAACTGGTCAGGCGGCATATGAAGGGTATTATACAGTTCCTCTGAACCAGGCAGTTGAACTCTCGGACGGTGATCGTTTTGCTGTTGTGATTTCTCTTTCAAAATCAGGCGGTAATATCAAGGTGATGATGGAGAGTACCGGCGCTTATGCAGGTTCTTATTCAAGCGCTTCAGCAGCTTCCGGACAAAGTTTCTTCAGAACTTCCGGTTCCGGCAGCTGGGTGGATACAGGTGATTATTTTGGAAGAAATATCAGAGTAAAGGCATTTACCAGTAATGTGAATAAAACAAGTGACGGTATTGCAGTAACAGGGATTACCATGAAGGAAAAATCCGGGACCGTAAACTGTGGGGGAACAAAACAGTTAACGGCGGAAGTAAAGCCATCCAATGCCACCAATAAGATGATTTCCTGGTCGAGTTCAGATAAGTCGGTTGCGACAGTTGATGCAAACGGTTTGGTAACAGGAAAGCAAACGGGCAAGGTAGTGATAACTGCTTCTGTTGCAAACGGGCAATACAAGGCAGAATATAATCTGACAGTAACGGATGGTTATAACAGTGTAAAAGTATCGGGCAATTCAACACTTTCCGTGGTTGGAAATACTTATCAGTTTTTTGCGACGATAGATCCTTCTTCTGCGCCGGATAAAACCGTAACATGGAGTTCTTCGGATTTATCAGTGGCTAAAGTGGATGGAAGCGGCAAAGTGACGGCGATGGGGATAGGAAGAGCCGTCATTAAAGCGGTAGCTAACGGAGATAAATCGGTAGAGGGTACCATGAGCGTAACCGTGCCTTCTACGCAGAGTAATCAGGTAAGAAGCTTTGTTACAAGAATGTATACCAATGTATTAAACCGCGATCCGGAAAGGGATGGATTAAATGATTGGAGTAATCGACTGCTGTCTAAGGAAGTGGATGGAGCTGTAATTGCGCAAGGGTTTATTGGGAGTCAGGAATTTACAAATAGAAATGTTGGAAACAGTGTTTATTTAGAAATATTATACAAGACTTTCTTTAATCGTAGTGCAGATGCTTCGGGTAAGGATTATTGGATGAATCTGTTGTCGAATGGAGTCAGCCGTGAGTTTGTGCTGAAAGGCTTTGTTAATTCAGAGGAATTTCAGAAACTTTGTGATTCCTATGGGATTGAAAGAGGAGCGATGGAACTGTCTGCTAACAGAGATCAGAACGCGGGACTTACGATGTTTGTAAACCGGTTGTATGTAAAGGCATTGGGACGTCCGGGTGAAGAAGCCGGAATAGAAGATTGGACCGGAAGGATTCTTAATGGAAGAGAAACCCCAGAGAGTACGGCAAAAAGTTTTTTCCGTTCTCAGGAATTTGTGAATAAGAACCTAAATGATACAGAATATGTTAAGGTTTTATATCGAACGTTTATGGACAGAGAGTATGACCAGGCAGGATTGGATGATTGGGTAAGCAGACTTGCGAAGGGAACCAGCAGGGAAAAAGTTTTGGAAGGCTTTTCAAAGTCTGAGGAATTTAGCAATATTATGAAGAGTTATGGTTTGGAATAAGTAATTGAGAGTATTGTAGCATACTCTTGGAATCTTGGGGAAATTAAATTCAGTTGAGTTATAATTTTCCCAAGAGTTGCTATCGTAAAAGGGGAAGGAACTTTCGAAAAAGGCTTTTGAACTGTTGGTATTATGGAAAATTTATTGTATTGAACAACATTAAAAATATGTTATACTATAAAGAGCAATAGAAGAGAAAAGGAAAGAGGAAAAAAGAATGAAGTTAATTATTCAAATTCCCTGTTATAATGAGGCAGAAACATTACATATTGCTTTGGATGCCCTTCCCAAACATATTGATGGGATTGATGTAATAGAGTATTTAATTATTAATGACGGAAGTAAAGATAATACTGTGGAGGTAGCCCGAAACTGGGGAGTTAATTATGTAGTAAATTTTAAGCAAAACAGAGGGCTGGCAAAAGGTTTTATGGCCGGTTTGGATGCCTGCTTACGGAATGGTGCAGATATTATCGTGAATACGGATGCCGACAATCAGTACAGGGGAGATGATATTGAAAAACTTGTCCGGCCCATATTGGAGGGGAAGGCGGATATTGTCATAGGAGAAAGACCGATTGATCAAACAGAACATTTTTCCTGGCTAAAAAAGAAACTCCAGCATCTTGGGAGCTGGGTGGTGCGTAAGGCATCCAGTACGGATATTCCGGATGCTCCCAGTGGTTTTCGGGCTTACAGCAGAGAAGCAGCTTTGCAGATGAACGTTGTAAATGAATATACATATACTCTAGAGCAGATTGTGCAGGCGGGCAGGACGAAAATCCCCATTATGTCAGTTCCGATTAGGACAAATGAGGAACTTCGGCCCTCTAGATTGTTCAGTAGTATGTTTGGGTATGTGAAAAAGTCCATGCTGACGATTGTCAGAGCGTATCTTATGTATAAGCCTATGCGGTTTTTCTTTGTGTTGGGCTGTATACCGCTTATTTTTGGAGTGTTACTGGGCATCCGTTTTTTAGTATTCTTTTTAAACGGAAGTGGAAATGGGAATGTGCAATCCTTGATTTTATGCAGTATGTTGATTTTAATCAGTGTTATGGTTTGGGTGGTTGGATTACTGGCCGATGTCATGGCAGCGAATCGGAAGATTTTACAGGAAATACAGCAAAAGGTTCGTGAGTTGGATTATAAAATCAGCGATTTTGATAAGGAGCCATAGAATAGTATTGTTTCAGGTAATAGAATGTTATAACGCAATAATGCTTGTCTTTATGCTGTTGAAGCTATAGACAAGCATTGGTGTTTCTATCACAGTCTCTTTTCAATAAAAAGATGTTATAGAACCTGAGTTGTTCTAAGGTAACTATTCTAAAATGTACCCCTTATTTGCCAAAAAATCTGCATAATTTTCTCCATATATCCAAATAGTCCCTTCAACTTGAGAAAGTACATCCGTCACATGCCAATAATTTTCTAATTGGTATATATTATCTAATGCTTTCTCTGAGTAAATAATTCCACATCCACCTGCTTCTTGAATATTAGAAATTATTTCATCCTCACTGATATAATTAACATGTATATCGTCAGCCGTATTAAATACATTTAAAGAAATTTCTTTTGAAACAGCCTGGCGTACTCCATTATTAAGAAATAGATAACCAAAATTAATAATTGTTATGATAGTTCCGACTATGCCATATTCTGCAGAAGTTAGGTTTTTACCCAAAAAATAGTGCATTAAGGCTTCTGTAATATCTTCCAGCTGTTTGCTCTTTATTTTGTCATAATCTATAATATATTTATATTCCCCAAGTTCAGCAAATTCTCTACACTTATAATTATAGGAAATAATAATGGTTGGAATTTGGCAGGAATATGTCAACACAGGGCATGATGTCTAGCCTCTGCGATACCTCAGCAGGCACACCAGCTGATTACACTCATGCCGGACGGACGGCTCTAGCATTCCTTAATCTGTGCAGTCTATTCCTGAAGAGGTACCAGGCGGCCATCACAGATGTTTCTGAACTCATCGACTTACTTCCGTATTGCAGTATCAAAAGCTGAACTTAACTTTTAATAACATAATTATTATCCGTTGCGGATAATGGTTGGCGGTTGCACACTTAAGACGTGTCCTTCGTTTGGATAGATACAACATTCCAAAAGATCTGCACCTTCTGGCAATAGGATTTCTATTGTCATTGTCTGCATTTCTTCAAAAAAATCTGCACTATTAATATCTAATACATACAAATCTTCTTCGTAGTTATTTCTTATTACCACATACCCTGCAGCATCGCCATCTCCTGAAATGTGTTTCAAGTTAATTTTGATGGTATATTTCCCGTTAGGAACTTCTAAATAAGGACCATAACATATGATTCTATTCGTACCATCCGATATCCAACTGCCAGTGTCTGATATCGAATAATTGCCGTAATAATACTCCGCAGGAATTGTAACTGTTATAGTTTCGCCGGTATAAGTTCTTCTTTTTAGAGCTATAGTATTATTTTCCTCAAATATTTTTTCATATCCATTGAGCAATAATGTATATGTGGCAAGATTTTTATCACCATACAGAGCAATATCCATGTCTTGTGGCAGACTATTTATATAATACAAAATTTCTTTTTCCGAACAATCTAAAAATATGACCCTGTCATATTCCCCTGGATCAATTGCTTCAAAGTCACCTAATTCAATTATTTTATAATAGGGCAACAAAAACTGGTATAGATATGAATTTGCATCAGAAATAATTAGTGTTCCGCTTTCCGGATATGTAGACTTAATCATGTCTACATAATCCTGTTTGACTAAGGAAGTATAATATTTGCTTCTTGGTTCAAACAATTTTTTATTAAATAAAAATCCCATAATCATATTGGAGGCAAGTATAACTACAATTAACCAGTATTTTGTCCTATGTTTCTCCCATGCCAAAAGTAGAATACCTATAAATAAAAGCAAAATTAAGCATATTACAATTCCGAATGCTGTTCCGTCTACCCGCCCATATTTATAATTGGTTTCAAATTTTTCAAAAAATAGGGCAAATTCTGGAATATCAACAATAGCACATTTTTTTCCTATCATGATTCTAACTATATAATGCACAAATAGTAAAGATAGTGTCAAATAAGAGACAACGTAAAACACATACTCTTTTAAATTTTTGTTATTCTCGTAAATCAGATAAATTAGTCCTTCTGCAATTATGATGGGCTTTATGGTTGAAATATATCTGCCATAAATTAATTTGTCCACTCGTGAATCAGCCAATGGATCTGTATTGTCATATAACATGGCATAAAAAGAATCGTGATAAAAGCAAATGCCTAAAATAGTTATGGCCGTCAAAAACAAAACAGTGATAGCGGATAGTAAAAATAAAGATTCCGGAACCTGCTCTTTTTTTATAAATTTTCTATAAATGGCTTTCATGGAAGCAACTATCGAAACAATCCCTAAACCATAGGTACTGATGACAAAATATTCTCCCCATCCAATCAATAGTTTGATATACATTTGAATTCCAGTGAAATTAAGTAATTGTAATCCCCTGTCTAATATTCCATTAATATCATCATTTTTTAGCGGAGTGTCAACAGATGCTAAAGGATTATAAAATGTATTTATAATAATGTTTTTTCCATACTTGAATAAGATGTACAGTCCGCCAAGAGTGAGCAGATATACACAAATTGTATGAAATGGCATTTTCTTACTTATAAAAAAGTATACCAATATTACAAAAACAATTCCAATAAGTATAATACCGCGCCCATTTGTTGCATATGCTAAAATACTAACAGCAGATAACAATATAGTACAAGCAACTTTTTTGTAGGTTGCTTTAATATGGTATATTCGCAACAGGAAATAGACTGCACTGTAGAAACATAAAACCAAAAAATTTTCATTCGTAACTGTTTTTGACAAAACTTGACCTGACAAAAATAATGATAATGCTGCCGTCATTAATGAAATGAGCATATAATCAAGTTTAAATTCACAGTCTATGTATATTTGTTCAATAATAAGAAATAGTAATAAAGCACAAAAAGAATTGATGAAAATATTAATGAAAAGCAGACTGTGAAGCAGGATACCGGCATTAGATACAATTGGTTTTATGAAAAAAATAACTGAAAATATAAGTGAAGAGGTAAAACCATAATAGTGACTTCCCAAAATAGTTGATTTCCAATCTAAGCCAGCCATTCCAGCTGCCATAGCAATTACATTAAATTCAGAACTGTTATTGGTAATGGATTGAACGGAAATACAGCCTAAGAATTCCCAAAAAAATACTAATGTCATGGTAAGAATTACAGCAGTTTTTCTTTGATGCTTATTTATCCAAATTTTCATTTCTTTTCCTTATACCTATCCAAGTCTAAATAGAATAAGTATTATTTCCTTTCTTTTAATTATAAACTGGTACTCTCATTATTTTTTGACAAAATTTTTAATATTTTTTTTATATCAACTTGTTTTGTAAATATCATAATACCAATAAAAGTAAAATACACTATGGCATAAAATTCCAAAATGCTGATCAAGGAAACCGGAGTAATCATGTTGTTAATTTTTTTAGTGATATAGTATAAAATAAAATTATAAATAATCAGCTTAATGGTCGTAAAATCTATTGAATTGCTAAATAATTTGGTAAGTTTTAAGTAGGAAAATATGCAACCTGTAAATCCTGTAATGCAGGAAGATATGGCGGCACCTTCTATTCCTAATATATCAACTAAAAAAAAGCATAAAATAATATTAAGTCCTGTAATACTTACAGATAATACCGAAGAAAATCTGCTATCCCTAGTTGCTGAAATACACATATTCAAAACAACAAATAAACCAATTGAAAATTGTGAAAACATTAAAATCGTTGTTGCTGTTGCTGCATATATATACTCAGGCTTATAAAATACAGCCAACATATTTCCGGCAGTGGCCCCAACTATGCATACAATAGGAAGAATTAATAATCCAATTGTGTTTCCCAGTGTTTTAATTGTTTCCAGTGCCTTTGCAATTTCCTTATTAGCATAATATTGGGTAATTACCGGCAATACTACAATATAGATTGCCGAAAGCAAATAATAAGATACTTTTGCAAAATTAACGGCACCTGTGTAGAACCCTACATGACTTTGATTTTTTACATATGCATTTACAAATAACATATCAATGTTTAAAATTATAGTCACGCAAGAAAAAAATAAGAGAAAATTGGTTATATTAGCCAAAAATGTTTTTTTATCAACAATACGCTCTCTTTTTACAAGCTGTTTCCGATGCATAAACAAGTAGCCGGCGCTACCAACACAGCATACTATAGCAGCAGTCATAAATCCCATAACCGTTGCGGCAGCACTGTCCTTAAACAAATAAGCGACATATGGTATTATAGACAGGCGCAATAGTGGATATATGGTAACAATGATGGATTCTATTACAAATAGCTTTAGGCCATTTAAGGTACCCACGCATAAAAAGTAACCTGCAGTAAATGGAATCATTACGGCGGAAAGTTTAATATAGCCTTCCATTTCTGGAGCATTCAAAGCTTCAGATATATAATTTGCTCCAAGGTAATTTAATAAAGTCAAAGCAAAAGCGACCGCTGCCTGACAAAGGATTCCCCTTCTGATTAAATTTTGCTCATCAAACTGTTTGGATGCCAATAATCTGGACATTGCCTGTCTCGTTCCGTTTGATAAGAAATTGTAATTAACCGAGATAATACTAATTACCACTCCTATGATTCCATATTCTTCCGGTAGAAGTGTCTTTCCTAAATACATATGAATGATATACGTGGAAAGTACAAATACTACTTTTGCAAAAACATGCAAAAATAAACCTTTTAACATCATTGCACCTATGCCTGTTTCTATTCTAAAAGAGATTTTAACAGATTAAAATTCTTTTTTTCTAGTTGTTTATTATAAGTCACTAATTCATTTAATTCGTTCAAATATGCTGCTCTGTTTTTGATAACGTTCCGAATATCTTTCTGGATTTTATTAACATTTATTTTCTGCCCAATAGATTCTACTGGATAAATGTGCTCTGGGTGATGTATCTGTTTCATAAAACTCTTGTTTTTAGACGCATATGCCAAAGCAAAAACCGGTACATTTTCAGAAGCACCTAAAATCAAAGGATGCAGCGGTACCGTAATGATAAATTGAGCTTGACCCAAAATATATTTAATTTCTGCTGGCTTAAGGGATAAATCAATGGTTGAAACATTTTGAATGTGTGATTTATCTATTCTATTTATAATATCAGCAGTAAATTTGTCGTCAGCAGCAGACATGCTTTTCCCGACATACGTATTTAAGAATTTGACATTGTATCCATACTCGTCCACTAAACCGTCTATTAGTTTTGCAATATCTGCCTTGAACCGTTCTATTTCAGCATAATACTGTTTTTGCATCAGTCCCATTTTTTTGCGAATGGAAAATGGTAAAATATTATGGTTTCTATGGTAAACACTCCTTACACTCACCACAAAAAAAGGTGGAGTCATATCCATAGCAACATATTTGGCTTTTAAGTTAAGGGCAGGATCCGCGGTTAACACAATTTGGGGGTTCTTTACCTGTAGATATTCTGTTAATACCAAATAGGATTTTTCGTCTCTGACAGTAATGATATCAAAAAGGTTTAATACAAATTTAGCCTGGTATTTTCCGATAAAACTAATTTCCTCTTTTTCTCCCACGCCAATTGCGTAGCCAAATAGTTTTTTGCTAAGTACTTTTCCAATTAATGGGCGGATCAGTTGGTACGGAATATATATCAGTGATGATTTATCCTGGACTATTTCGCCGCCCCCAATGACGATAACATCACTTTTGATAATCCATTTTAAGGTATTCCAAATTCCCCGGATTCCGCCTCTTTGAAACGCTGTAACGGGATAATGGTTCATGGTAAATACAGTATCAGAGGAAGGCACTATGATTTCCACCTTTTTATTGATGATGTCATCGTGGAACATGTCTATCATTTCTTCAAATATTGCCCAATCACCTAAATTGGTGTATCTTCCTTCAAATTGTGCATGATTTGCAAACAGTATTCTTTTCACTTATAAACCTGCCTTTTTACTTTAAACTAAACTTGATGGATTTTATCCCTGCTCTAACTAAAGTTGGTAAATGCATAAGTTCATTGCTGTATGCCTGGTTAGCTAATGGACATGCGCAGTTACGGGCTTTAATATACTTTCTGACTTCATATGCTTTTGGGGAATGCCATAGTTTTTGAAAGTCGTAATTAAAATCCCTTAAATTTCCCATTTCGTGATCATATCCAAGAACACAGCACGGCCAAACGCCGCCGTCATAATTAATGTGAACATTGGAAATTCCTGCATAACAGGGGATAACCTGCCTGTTTTCTTTCAGAATTCTGCCGGCTAGATCATAATACACAACCCGCATTGCTTCCGTGGTTCGGGCCAGCCGCTTTTTCTTTCCGATATTTTCTTCTACTTTTCGGGAAAAATCCTTAATTAACTTTTGGTATACATCCGCCGGGGGTGTAATTGGATCCTGTAAATTGAAAAATTCCGTTCTGCATTCCGCAACTTCATTCCGGTAGCTTTCAACACCCAAGGAATGAACAAAATCCTCAATTTCGTCCAGATCGTCAATGTTAAAATTAGAAATAACCGTCCCTAATTCTAGATGAAAGTTATCATATTTCTTTTCTAATGTTTTCAGGCCCTCGATTGTTTTCAGCAGGCATTGGAAGTTGCCTTTTACCCCGCGGATCTCATCATGTTTTTCTCCAATACCATCAATGGAGGGCTTTACCGTAAACGGAACCGTGGGATCATATTCCCGGATTATTTTTATGATGCGTTCTGTTTCCTGAATTATTTTATTAGATAAAATTGCATTTGTTGGAGTATGTATTACCCTTGGCTTTAAATATTTGCAGGCCAATTTCACAATTTCAGGAAGATCATTTCTCATAAATGGTTCACCGCCGCTTAAATTAAAAAAATAAACAGGCTTCATCGTTTGAAATATCTTTTCAATTTCATCCAATTTTAAATCCTTGTCCGGCCTTGTTGGATCCTGGCAAAACATATTTCCAATTTGGCAGGTTTTGCACCTTGACTGGCAGGCTGCTGTCACCGAATATGTAACCGTCATCGGGTGAAAATTTTGTGTATTAAATAATCTGTTCTTATGATATTGGGATAGATATGGAAAAATTTTTGTAAACAAATCTGCTTTTTTCATAATGTTATTTTTGCCTATCCGGCAAACTGCCCCTTTCTATAATAAGTGATTGTTCTCGCACCATTTCATTGTATTGGTAAAACCAGATTTGAAATCGTATTCCGGTACATAACCTAGAAGCCTTTGAGCTTTTAGTGAGGATGTACTGTGGTTTAGCGCCAAAAAATCAATTTTATTTTTTGAAACAAATCCCTCTTTTTTGAGGAGCCGGTCGCTTAAAGTTTCAATAAAGGAAGCAATAAATACCGACACATGGTATCCGATATTTATTTTCAAAACTTTTTTCCCAAAATAATGCGCTATAGTATTCAAATAGTCTTGTACCGTTATATCGTTTGGCGCAGAAATATTGAATATTTCATTATAAGCTTTTTCGTTATTAACGGAACGTTGAATCCCTTGAACAACGTCCATGACATAGGTTGGATGTAAGTAGGTTTTACCGGAAGTAGTAAGTATAAATTTTTTGTCCCTTATGTTTTTATACATTTTAATACGCCGGTAATCTCCCGGACCGTAAACGAAGTCTGGCCGAATAATGGTATATTTCATTTCCTCATTTTCCAGCCGGCTTATAATATATTTTTCAGCAGTAACTTTTGTTTGCTCATAATTCCCCCTTGGGGCATACGGTTCTTCCTCTTTGCATAGTCTTTTACCGAATCCTTGGACTCCCGGTGTGCTTAAATAGATGAATTGCTTCACATTGTTAACCAAACACGCTTCAACGATATCTTCCGTCATCAAACAATTGACACGTTCAAATTCATTTATCTGTAAACCGTATCTCCCCATTTGACCAATCATGTGGATTATAATATCGGCTCCCTTTATTGCGGCCTGCAATTCCTTTTTGTTAAAAACTATTACTTTAACTTCCACATGAAAATGTTTCAGTGCATCACATGAATTTTGGTTTCTGACTAAGCACATATATTCATTTCCATCATTGTGGATTGCTGATAAATAGTTCAAACCGATAAATCCGGTTGCACCTGTTATGATGATTTTCATCTTAACTTACATTCCTTTCGCTTCGCTCAGGCACAAATCGGCAATGAAACAGCAAG
>CAJTVQ010000068.1 GCA_910579935.1 uncultured Lachnospiraceae bacterium | reverse complement strand
GAAGAACATTGGGATTCTCTGGCTTCTTAGTGGTACAAACTTTCAACTGTCAAGCTATATTGAAGGATTGTTTTTAAGTTCCGGAATCTTGTATCATCCGGATTTTACAATGGAGCTGATTTACCAGACAATTTATAAATTACGGCATGAGTGCCGGTTCCAGGGATATATCCATGTGAAGGCGATACCGGGGGCGGATCCGGCGCTGATTCAGAAGACAGGGTTTCTGGCGGACAGGATGAGCGTGAATCTGGAACTTCCCACGGCGGAAGGACTGAGCCGGCTGGCGCCGAATAAACACCGCAAGAATATACTGGCGCCGATGAGGCAGATACAAAACGGGATTAAGGCGAATAAGAATGAGCTTGTGCTGTACAAGAGCGCGCCGCGGTTCGTGGCCGCCGGGCAGTCTACGCAGATGATTGTGGGAGCTACGCCGGAGAATGACTTTCAGCTGATGAGTGTGGCGGAGAGTCTGTATCAGAAGTTTGAGCTGAAGCGGGTATTCTATTCTGCCTTTGTGAATGTCAATGAGGACAAGGAGCTGCCGGCGCTTCCCGGAGGGCCGCCGCTTTTACGGGAACACAGATTGTATCAGGCGGACTGGCTTCTGCGCTTTTACGGTTTTACCGCCGGGGAACTGCTGAGTGAGGAACGGCCGAATTTTAATGTCCTGCTGGACCCGAAGGCAGACTGGGCGCTGCGGCATCTGGAACTGTTTCCCGTGGAGGTTAACCGTGCCGATTACCATATGCTGCTGAGGATACCGGGAGTCGGGGTAAAGAGTGCGCAGAGGATTGTAAAGGCTAGACGCAGCGGCGCGCTCCGTTTTGAAGACCTGAAGAAGATAGGAGTGGTTCTGAAGAGGGCGTTGTATTTTATAACCTGCAGCGGGAAAATGATGTATAATACGAAGATAGAAGAGAACTATATTACAAGAAATCTGCTGAATGTAAAGGAAAAACTGCCATTTGATAAGGATGGCGTGACTTACAGACAGTTATCGCTGTTTGATGATGTGAATTTTCATGCGCCGTCGGATGTCCTTGTGTAATGTGCGGTTCGGAATTTGCTGTCTGGTGAGGAAAAGGGAATGGAAGAGAATTATTTGATCTGCGAGGATTCGCCGGAGGGGATTTTTACAGGAATTTATGAGGCTTATGCGATGCGAAAGCCCCATGATTCCATACATATTCAGGTAGGAGAGGAAGAGAATCTGCGTCTTTTCGCCGTTTACAGACATATCAGTCCGGATAAGGAAAAATCGCTGCGTGTATCGGAGACGCTGGAACGCAGGCTGGGACCGGAGGCTTATGTGGAGTTGTGCTGCGCGCTGGCATCGCAGGACAGGGAAAAAGGTGAGGCGGTATATAAGACTGTGGTATGCGGCTTTAAGATGAGGGACGGGCGGCAGGTGATGGGGAATCTGTCCGATCCCTATGTGCATAAGGTGTTCGAACTGGCCAGGAATGTGAAAAACGAGGCACATCACTGGAAGGAATTCCTGCGCTTTCAGGAACTGGAGGACGGAACCTTATTTTCGAGGATAGGACCGAAGAACCATATCATCACTTTTCTGATGCCGCATTTTTCGGACCGGCTGCCGCTCTGCAATTTCATGATATACGATGAAAACCGGAGAGTTTTTGCGGTACACCCGGCGTCCAAAGAGTGGTATCTCGTATCGGACGTACAGACAGATATGGAAAGATTTGAAATATATTCGGAAAATGAAAAGAGGTATCAGGAGCTTTTCCAATACTTTTGTAAAAAAATAGCGATTAAAGAACGAAAAAATCTAAAACTACAAAGAAACATGCTGCCTTTATGGTTCCAAGAATATATGGTGGAATTTGGGGAATAATTATCAATATGCGATTTATCCTTGTAAAAAGGCAAAGGCATAATAGTGAATTTTTACAAAAAAAATTCCTTGAAATGAATCTTTACAGGCATATTTCAAATTGTTGCTTAAAACTGAAAAATGCGTCAGTTTTCGGGGCCGAAATTTTGCTTTACTTTTGTCTGATTTGGGATATAATACAGTCATAACAAAAATGCTTTTTACAGAAAGGGTGGTGTAGTTATGTTGAAACGTAGGATAATGCTAAAGCCCGATGAAGTGAAAGACTTTGTAGTTGCCGCATCGAAATGTGATTTCGATATTGATATTGCGTATAACAGATATGTAGTGGATGCAAAGTCGATTGTTGGTGTCTTCGGGCTTGATTTCAGCCAGATTTTAACCGTGTCCTATTCAGGTTACGATGCTGACTTTGAGCAGTTCATGTCGAGACTGGCAGTTGCATGCTAAGAAACCGGATATAATGATTAATATGAGCGGGCTTTTAAAATATTAATAAAAATGCGGGCAGGTAATAATTAGTATGAGTAGCGAAGGGAACAGACAGAGGGTTTGACTCCCCATGAAAAGTAGGTTAGACTATTTTCATGGGGAGTTATTTTGTCTGTGCAAAGAGAGGGTTCCAGACCGTAAGGAATAGCAAAAGGAAGTCAAAATAACAGCCGGACGGATGTAAACCGGAATCAGGGAAGAAAACCGGGATAAAAGAAAAAGTGGGATAAAAAAGAAGGAAAGCGGTATGGCGGAGGATAACAGGAAAACAGAATTATCTATATCGGTGCGTAATTTGGTGGAGTTCGTCCTGCGGGAAGGGGATATTGATAACCGAAGGACGGCTTCGCCGGAAAATGCCATGCAGGAGGGCGGGCGTATCCATCGGAAGATTCAAAGGCGTATGGGATCCGAATATCAGGCGGAAGTGGCATTAAAATATCTGTATGAAACCGACGGTTATACGATTGTTGTGGAAGGAAGGGCGGACGGGATCATTACCGGCACAGGTCCGGGCGGGGAGGGAGTCCGGCCTTTGATAACAGTGGATGAGATCAAAGGCACATACCGCGAACTGCAGAAATTGAAAGCAGCGGTTCCGGTGCATTTGGCACAGGCAAAGTGTTATGCCTATATTTATGCGCAGCAGAAGGGACTGGCTGAAATACGGGTACAGATGACATACTGCAATATGGACACGGAGGAAATCAAATATTTCCATCATGATCATACGTTCCGGGAACTGGAACAGTGGTTTATGGAGGTAATGGAACAGTACCGCAAATGGGCAGATTTCGAATTTGAATGGAAAAAGATGCGGCAGGCATCCATAAAGGAACTGCAGTTTCCCTTTCCTTACAGGGAAGGGCAGAAGGAGCTGGTCACTTATGTTTATCAGACCATTTATCACAAGCGGAAGCTTTTTATTGAGGCGCCGACAGGAGTGGGGAAGACCATATCAACGGTATTTCCGGCGGTGAAGTCGGTCGGCGCGGGACGGGGAGACCGGATATTTTACCTGACGGCTAAGACGATCACAAGAACGGTGGCGGATGAAGCTTTTGAGCAAATGAGGGAGCAGGGACTGAAATTTAAGACGGTAATATTGACTGCCAAGGATAAAATATGCTTTATGCAGGAAACAGAGTGTAATCCGGAATACTGTCCATATGCCAAAGGGCATTATGACCGTATCAATGACGCGGTTTATGATTTGTTGACCCATTCGGACAATTTTAGGCGGGAAGCAGTGGAAGAGTATGCGGAAAAGTACCGGGTCTGTCCGTTTGAAATGTGTCTGGATATGAGCTTGTTTGCGGATGGGATTATCTGCGACTATAACTATGTGTTTGACCCGCATGTGTATCTGAAACGCTTTTTTGCGGACGGGGTAAAGGGGGATCATATTTTTCTGATCGATGAAAGCCACAATCTGGTGGACAGGGGAAGGGAAATGTACAGCGCGGTTTTGTGCAAGGAGGACTTCCTGAAGCTGAAACGGGCGGTAAAAGATTTGGACGGAAAGATGGAATACCGGCTGGAAAAATGCAATAAGGAACTGCTGGCGTTGAAGCGGGAATGTGAATCATATAAGATCGAAGAATATATTGACCCCTTTGTAACGGAACTTCAAAGGCTGGGGACGGTTTTGGAAAGTTATTTGGAAGAGCATGACAGGCCGGATGGGTTTTACACGAAAGAAATCCGGACGGAAGTGTTGGAATTTTACTTTGAAGTGACGCATTTTTTGGATATTTATGAGCGGGTGGATGAAAATTATGTGGTATATTCAGAATTGATGGGGGACGGACGGTTTATACTGAAACTATTTTGCGTGAATCCGTCTGTCAATCTGGCGGAATGTATGAAAAAGGGGAGAAGCAGCATCCTCTTTTCTGCCACTCTGCTGCCAATCCGGTATTATAAGGAACTGCTGGGAGCAGAGGAAGGAGACTATGAGGTGTATGCCCGTTCGGTCTTCGACCCGGAACGGCGGGCATTGTTTATAGGCAGTGATGTGACCAGCAAATATACAAGGCGGACGGAACAGGAATATTATAACATTGCTTCTTATATCCATGAAATCGTGAAGAACAGAACCGGAAACTATATGGTTTTCTTTCCTTCCCATGCATTTCTTCAGCGGATATACGAGGTTTTCATGGATTGCTTTTTTGACGGGGATCGTATGGAGTGCCTGGTGCAGGAGGATTATATGGAGGAAAAGGAAAGGGAAGAGTTCCTGCAGCGTTTTTCCGGCAATACGGATGCGGATCTGTCTGCGTCGATTCGGATGGAAGTGGAATGGGAAGAGGGAAAAAGCCTGCTGGGCTTCTGTGTGCTGGGCGGGATTTTCAGCGAGGGGATTGATTTGAAGGCGGACAGCCTGATTGGTGCGGTGATTGTGGGAACCGGACTGCCGCAGGTATGTAATGAGAGGGAAATACTGAAGAATTATTTCGAGGGGATAGGGGAAAACGGGTTTGATTATGCTTACCGTTACCCGGGGATGAATAAGGTGCTTCAGGCGGCGGGAAGGGTGATACGGACTGCAGGGGACGTGGGAATCATTGCACTCCTGGATGAAAGGTTTTTAAACGCTTCCTACAGGCGGATGTTCCCACGGGAATGGGAGAAATATGAGACGGTAACGGTTGACAGGGTGGCAAAGCGGGTGGAGCGCTTTTGGAATGAATGGCTTTAATGACTCAGATGGTCAAAATCCTAAAGGCGCAGAAAGCATGGCTATTTCTTCCCGATAAGGAGGCTGTGGTTTGTCAGGGCTTTCGGGAGTCAGACGGTAGGGGGTTTCCAGGATTTTGGGAATATCCGCAAAATCCGGGTGATGAACGATCCGGTGCAGCGCATCAAAGCCGATAAAGCCTTCTCCGATATTGGCGTGGCGGTCCTTTCCGGCCCCGCAGGGGTTTTTGCTGTCATTGATGTGAAGGACGGCAACCCTATCTTTTCCGATCAGACGGTCCAGCTGTGTCATGACGTTGTCAAAGTCATGGACAATGTCATATCCGGCGTCGTGCATATGGCAGGTATCCAGGCAGACACGGAGTTTTTCGTTGTGACTTACCTGGTCAAAAATGGCGGCCAACTCTTCGAAATTCCTGCCGATTTCAGAGCCCTTGCCTGCCATCGTTTCCAGGGCGATACAGCATGGGGTGCCGGCCGTGAGTATTTCATTCAGACCTTCTGCGATTCTTCGGATTCCCGCGGCAGAACCTGCTCCCACATGCGCGCCCGGATGCAGTACTAAAATATGGCTTCCGATGGCGGCGGTTCGTTCGATATCCATGGTCAGGAATTCGACGGCAAGCCGGAACGTTTCCGCATTGCTGCTGTTGCCGAGGTTGATAATGTAAGGGGCATGGATGACCGGCTCCGTGACCCGGTGTTCTTCCATATAGCGCCGTGCGGCATCAATGTTCAATTCCCTAATCGGTTTGCGTTTGGTGTTCTGGGGAGCGCCGGTGAAAATCATAAACGTGTTGGCACCGTAGGAAACTGCTTCTTTTGCGGAGCCAAGCAGCATTTCTTTTCCTTTCATCCCCACATGGGAACCTATTTTCAGCATTTGTTTTCCTCCTGTGTTTTTATATTGACTCTTAAGCTACGGACAGTATATCACAGCATATCGGACTGTGACAATCCGCTTTAGGCTCCAGTCCGTTCTTTGGCTGCGGTCTCGTGCCTGCAAACCGGGATCTGAATGATATTTCTGAACCGTTCCGGAAAGGGAAGAGCAGTTTTGCAGTGAAGGGCAGTGAAAATGAAACCTTTTTGGCCGGATGACGTCAAAAATCAGAAAAAATGATTCGGGAGTCAGTAAAAATGACATAAATGTCATATGTGGATAACTCGGTGGAAATTGGGGATTTCTTTTCGGATTATGTCAAAAATGAAGATAAAAGCCGCGAGTTATACACATTTTTCATTTTGCAAGTTATTTATGCAAAAAGTTGCAAAAATACTGGTTGAGTCAATTTCAAACCGCCTCCGGAGAGGGGGAGTTTCCTCCTTGGACAAATATACACATGTTCCGTGACTTTGCAGCAAGTGCAAAGTCACGGAATGGGCCGTTGTTACTCATTGACTGCAGGTGGATAAAAAACTTGTATCCATTCGCGGATAAATGTGATAAAATAGAAAAAGATGCTATAATGCAAAGTCCTGAATTCGCATAGAAGAACATATAGGACGGGAGGTAAATAAGATGTGGGCATTTGAAAGTGTATTTTATCAGATTTATCCATTGGGATTCTGCGGGGCTCCGTTTGAAAATGACGGGGTGTGTGAGTCCAGAATTTTAAAGGTTTTGAACTGGATTCCCCATATGAAGAAGCTGGGAGTGAATGCGGTTTATTTTTCACCGGTATTTGAATCGGATACCCATGGATATAACACGCGGGATTATAAAAAAATCGACTGCCGGCTGGGAACGAATGAAGATTTTAAGAAAGTGTGCGATGCACTGCATGAAAATGGAATCAGGGTAGTGCTGGATGGTGTGTTCAATCATGTGGGAAGAGGGTTTTACCAGTTCCAGGATGTGGTGAAAAACAGGGAGAACTCCCCTTATCTGAACTGGTTTCATATTAATCTGGGAGGCAATTCCAATTATAACGACGGTCTTTGGTATGAAGGCTGGGAAGGAAACTATGATTTGGTGAAGTTAAACCTTCGTAATGAAGAAGTGATCCAGCATATTTTTGACAGTGTGGATTCCTGGATACGGGAATTTGACATTGACGGATTGAGGCTGGATGTGGCATATTGTCTGGACCACGATTTCGTGCGCAGGCTGTGCAGCTTTACGGGCAGTAAAAAAGAAGATTTTTATCTTTTGGGTGAAATGCTGCATGGGGACTATAATCAGATGGTGAATGACGGAATGCTTCATTCGGCAACGAATTATGAATGCTACAAGGGATTGTATTCCAGTTTTAACAGCATGAATATGTTTGAGATCGTTCATTCGCTGCTGCGTCAGTTCGGCCCGGAAAACTGGACGCTTTACAGGGGCAAGCACATGCTGTCCTTTGTGGATAACCATGATGTATCCAGGGTGGCGAGCATTCTGACGAATGAAAAACATTTACCGCTGATCTATGCGCTCTGCTTCGGTATGCCCGGTATCCCCTGCGTATATTACGGAAGCGAATGGGGGGCAAAGGCAGATAAGGGTCAGGGAGATCCGGCGCTCAGGGCCAGCTTTGAAGAACCCGTATTTAATGAATTGTCGGAACATATCGCGAAACTGGCGGAGGCTAAGAAGAATTCGGAAGCGCTCAATTACGGCGATTTCCGGTCGGTGGTATTGACGAATAAGCAGTGTATTTTTGAAAGAAAAACAGCGAATGAAAGAGTGCTTGTGGCAATCAATGCGGACGGCGAAAACTATACGGCGCATTTCGACGCAGGATGCGGTACGGCGGTGGATCTGATATCCGGCAAGGCGCATGACTTTGGCGGCGGCAGTGAACTTCCTCCTTACAGTGCATATTTCTGGAAAATGGAAAGATAGAAGAGGGTATAAAAACAGAAAAGAACTTTTAACGAATAAAGCAGATGCAGGACAAGGAGTGTGCTGCATCTGTTTTTTGGAATTTATGAGAAGTATATTACAAAGCTGTCATATATACAGCCTGCCGAAAGTTATTCTTCAACAGGTTTGTATCTTTGAGGAAACTTATCGGCGCCGCATACATGGCGCTCGTTGTTATCTTCGGTGATGACAAAATCTCCTTCGCGGATAAAGGTAACACCGCGTCTGGTCCGGATAAAAGGACAGACAACCGCACCGTCCGGACGGGTAATATGAACCAGATGCTCGGGGCTGATCCAACCATTTGTGATAACTTTTGTATATAGTTCAAATCCGTCTTCCATTCCTTGATTTACCTCATATTGCTGTGCAGACACGATAAGCGCTGCTCTCTCGTATTTTTTCAACATTTCTTCGCCTCCCATAGCGTATCATTTTGCTGCATGCACTGTTTCTCTATTTATTGTAACTTAGTTTGGGTAAAAATACAACATAGAATTGATAATATTCGCGGAAATCGGTATTGGTTGGGGGAGCTGGGTACTGGTAAAATATTGCTGGAAACTATATTTGCTAAAATTGGTATGGAAATCAATTTTTCCGGTAGGTTTCGGGGATGCTGCTGCATTTTTGTCCAAGCTGTATTTCGGATTCGAAAAAGTTACTGCATGCTCTTTGGGAAATGGCGGCCGCCGTATAATGGTCGGCAGTAATAAAAGCATGGTGTCGTTTTTTCTTTGGATAAATTCTTAGTGATACTAAACTGGCATGGTTAAAAAATGAAAAAGTGTATCTTTTCATATGTGCAGATGAGTTTATAATGTAGTTTATAACTGGCATGGATAAAAAGAAGTAAGGGGAGAAAATGAACATGCCAGTTTGGAATAGGTAGGGCGGATGCGGAACTGGAATAGGAGGAATGGAAATGAATGAAAGGTATGAATTAAACAAGGAACTGGCCCAGATGCTGAAAGGCGGGGTGATTATGGATGTGACCACGCCGGAGCAGGCGAGGATTGCACAGGAGGCAGGGGCCTGCGCGGTTATGGCGCTTGAGAAGATTCCGGCGGATATCAGGGCCGCAGGAGGAGTGGCGAGGATGAGCGACCCGAAGATGATAAAGGAAATACAGGAGGCGGTTTCGATTCCGGTCATGGCGAAATGCAGGATCGGGCATTTTGCGGAGGCGCAGATTTTAGAGGCGGTTGAAATTGACTATATTGACGAGAGCGAGGTGCTGTCTCCGGCGGATGATGTGTACCATATTGACAAGACGCAGTTTAAAGTGCCTTTTGTCTGCGGGGCTAAGGATTTGGGAGAGGCGCTGCGCCGGATTACGGAAGGCGCTTCCATGATACGTACCAAAGGGGAGCCGGGAACGGGTGATGTGGTGCAGGCAGTGCGCCATATGCGGAAGATGAATAAACAGATTGCGGAACTCACTTCCATGCGCAGTGAGGAACTGTATCAGGCGGCCAAAGAACTGCAGGTGCCTTATGAACTGGTACAGTATGTGCAGGAACACGGGAAACTGCCCGTGGTGAACTTTGCGGCAGGGGGAATCGCAACTCCGGCGGATGCGGCGCTGATGATGCAGCTGGGGGCGGAAGGCGTCTTCGTGGGTTCCGGCATTTTCAAATCGGGCAATCCGGCAAAACGGGCCCAGGCGATCGTAAAAGCGGTAACCAATTATAAGGATGCAGCTCTTTTGGCTAAACTGTCGGAAGATTTGGGAGAAGCGATGGTGGGAATCAATGAAAGTGAAATCGAACTTTTGATGGCGGAGCGCGGAAAGTAAAGAAAACTTGCAGGAAAGCAGTGCAGAAAGGCGGTTTATAAAAATGAAAGCAGCGGTACTTGCCCTTCAGGGGGCCTTTGCGGAGCAGGAACATATGTTAGACGAAATGGGAGTGGAGTATTTTGAAATCAGGCAGGAGACGGACCTGCAGCAGGAATTTGACGTCCTGCTCCTGCCGGGCGGGGAAAGCACGGTCATGGGCAAATTGCTGAGGGAACTGAACCTGCTGGTACCGTTAAAGAAAAAAATCGAAGACGGCCTGCCGGTTCTTGGAACCTGTGCCGGACTGATTCTGCTGGCGGGGGAACTGTCGGACGGGGAAGCTCATCATCTGGCGACCATGCCCGTAACCGTGAAGCGCAACGCCTATGGGAGACAGCTTGGAAGTTTCCGGACGACAGCGCCTTTTGGGGACAGGGGAGAAATTCCCATGGTTTTCATCCGCGCGCCCTATATCGGGCGTGTGGGAGAAGGCGTGGAGATATTAGCCGAGGTAGACGGGCGTATCGTGGCAGTCCGGTATGGAAACCAGATCGGCGTAGCGTTTCATCCGGAGCTGGCAGGGGTGCGGACGGTTTATGAAATGCTGTTTGAGAGAGCGGGAGAGTGAAACACTGGCTTTTCGAGATGTCCATGACAGGAAAAAAACGCGCAGAAGAGTTACGGCGCGGTAGAAAACAGATTATGACAGACAGGAGGGAATAAGTCCCTCCTGTCTGTCTTTTACGTCCGGTTTCGGTTATTCCTCCGGAATAATGATTGCCGCCAGCAGATATACGACAAATCCCGTTCCCACGCTGCAGATGCTTGCGATCAGCCATATGATCCTCACCACGGTGGGGTCTACTCCGATATATTCCCCTAAGCCTCCGCATACCCCGCAGATTGTCCGGTTTGTTTTAGATCTTAATAGTTTCTTGTAATCGTTTGGCATAATTTTTCTTTCCTTTCTTTCTTTTATTTTTTATTCGGTTCATTTGTATTTGTGCCGTTCTGCTTCCCTGTACGGCTCAGGGATTGGAAAAGGAAATGCTGACCGTTCCCATGGAACATTCTATCGAACATTCCCCCGGAGCTTTGTTATTGGTGTAAATATTTTCCGCCAGTGCGCCGTAACTTTTGTCTCCGATATCAATGCTGCCCATTGCGCATTCGATGTCATAATTATAATCCGTTTCGCTGCCCGTCAGTTCCAGCTCGGTATTGCCCATGCCGCATTCTATATCAATTTTGTAGCTCACCATGCCTTTGACATAAGTGCTGCCCAACCCGTTCTCCACGTCCATCTTCTGTGCCGTCACGTCATACAATGTGACTTCGCCGGCGCCCGTGTCCACTTCCAGTTCGGTACAGGCCAGCTTATTTGCGGCAATTCCTCCGGCACCTGCAGACAAACTGATTTCATCTGCAGACAGAATGTCGATTTCCATCCATCCTGCGCCTATTTCGATATCGGCTTCATGGAAAACAATCCCTTTTGGCAGGCACAGATACACTTTTTCCTCATTGCTGATTCCGTTTTTCACCCATTTATGATCCAGATTGCCTTCCAGATAGAAAGTTCCGCCTTTTTCATAGCTTCGGTATGTTCCCTTTCCTTCTGTCTTTATCCTGAAAAAATCATCTTCTGACTCATACAGATACACGGCGGCGCCGCCGATTTCAATTTGGAGATTTTTTACGTCTGCTGCCCGTACCCCCGTATTTTCATAGTCTTGTGATGCATTCCCGGCGGAAGTCCCCGCATCCGTACCGGCTGTCTCATCATGATGGATTTCGTTGCCTGCCGCCGTTTCATGTCCGGAACCGGAATGGATTTTCAGGTCGTTCGCTTCTTTTATATCCTCCAAATCCTCCAAATCATCCCAGTCATACCAATGCCGCCAGCCATAATGTCCGGGTATTTCCCATGCAAACCAGACCAGTGAATTGTTCGTCCCCAATTCCCTTGCCAGCCGCCAGCCGCCGGCCGCAGCTCCGACCGCACACAGCGTACCGCCTATTATAATAAAAAGCAATGAAGTGATCAGACATACTTTGGTAAATTTTTTCATGTGTTATCCGCCCCCTTTCCCCGAAGCAGCCTGGTTCCGATTTTCACGATTCCCCTTATCATCCATGGAATCGCTTTTGCACAGATCCAGACAGTCAGCCATATGAAAAATAAAGATAAACCGCCGAACAGGATGCCCATGCCGACAAAACATATACCGGCTAACGGTGCTGTAAACAGGTTCCAAATCCCATAGATGATCAGGATGACCGCCGCTGCAAACAGAACAATTCCTGCTGCCGCAATACCGAATAATATACCTAAAATGCTGCCTAAAATTCCGACTCCGGTACCAATGACTCCCGCGGCGATGCCTGCCACCGCAGGAAGAGCGATAATGCAGAGGAGAATGATCAATACGATCATTCCGGGAGACAGCTGTCTTGCATTGTTCGTGCCGGTATCACCTTCTGCCTTTACCTTCTCCAATCTTTCCTTTCTGGCTATTTCGTTTTTTACTTCTTCACCCAGCGCTTCGTTTTTGTAACCGGTTTCCGTAAATTCTCCCTGCTCGCCTCCATCGCTCAGCCCTTCTTTGATCACTTTGGCCAAATCCTGCGGCGTACCGAGAGAATCCAATACTTCCTGCTCATTTTCCACACCGGCGTCATTCAGATAGTCATTATAATACTGAAGGGCTTCTTCTCTTTCACTCTGTGAAATATCGGAGAGAAGCGCTTCCAGTTCCTTCATAAATTCCAATCGATTCATAACCTGCCTCCTGTCCTCACTTTCCTCCCTCAAACATTGTGCTGATTTTTGCGGAATACCGTTTCCATTCGCTCCTGTACAGCCCAAGCTGCGCCATTCCCTTTTCCGTCACCTTATAATATCTCCGGTTCCTTCCGGCACATTCCATATCGTACACGCTCAGGCATTCATCCTTCTGCAGCCGTCTCAGCACCGGATACAGGGTGGACTCTGACAGCTCGATTACCTGTCTTACTTCCTGTGTGATCTTATACCCGTAAGTACCCTCCTGCTCCTTGGACACAACTGCAAGGACAATAGCATCCAACAACGCTGCTCCCGTATTAAACACCATATCCGTTACTCCTTTCGCACCATCCTCACTCTCTTTCCCATACCTGTACCTCTTATAATATCGTTGAAAACTATAATATTATACGTCATATATTATGTTTGCTTGATTCATACTATATATCATATAATATTATATGTCAATAACTTTTTTTGGATTCTATCCTGTTTTTTGAACAGCGCTCCTGATGAAAATCCACCGGAATAAGTGCATGGAAAACGGGGAGCAGCCAAACCGCCAAAGCACCCCGACAGGGGCGTCCTCTTTCCCCCAAACAATCTGACTGAATCAAAACTTTTTCCCATTTCTGATCCATGTAAAAGGATATTGTTATAAAAATACAGACGATTCCGGAAGAAATGAAAAAGAAAGTCTGTTATTGTTGTAGTATAAGCAAAAGAAATGAAAGATTGTCATGATTTTGGGAGGAAGACTGTATGTTTGCAGATTATTATGTTTATACAAAGTTCAGTGATGACTCTGTATATCCGATGGAACAGGTCATGAAGGATGCCATAGCCATGCAGATGCATACGATACCGCAATATGAAGCCTTATTTGCCAGATACCCTCTTGATTTTGTCATTCTGTCAATCCATCAGGTGGGAGACAAAGAATTCTGGACACAGGATTTTCAAAAAGGTAAAACCCAAAAGGAATATAACGAACAATACTATGAAGAACTGTTAAACGTTGTAAATGCATACCGGAATTACAGCGTACTCGGTCATATGGATCTGATCATCCGCTATGATACAAACGGGGTTTATCCGTTTAAAAAGGTAGAACCTGTTGTGGAAGAGATATTAGAAACGATAATAAGGGACGGAAAAGGACTGGAACTGAACACGTCTTATCACCGGTATGGATTACAGGATTCCACACCGTCTGTGGATATCCTGAAACTATACCGGAAGATGGGCGGCGAGATTATCACGATAGGAAGTGACAGCCATAAACCGGAACACCTGGGGGAATATATGAATGAAGCAAAACACTTGCTGAAAAGCCTGGGGTACCGTTTTTTCTGCACTTATAATGAAATGCAGCCGGTCTTTCATGCATTGTGATCATAACACCGGTTTTTTTGCCATACCGATATGGTCGAAAAACAGTCCTGATTTTTTCAGCGCCGGGCGCAGGGCCATATATACCGCCACAGAAGCGATGGCAGAAGTCACCGCATTGATGGAAGTGGAGGCCAGGTTCCATGCCAGTGTAAGTTCGGCGGCCGGTTTGCCTAAGATGACCAGTTTATAGAAGTAGCCGGTCAGCGGGTCAAAGATAACATTGAACAGCAGGCCGCTGACCGCTGCCGTAATGGTCCATTTTAAAACTTTTCCGCTATCCGTTTCGGCCGCAATGTGTCCGAATGTATGGGCCACCAATCCGGTTATCAGGCCGATGCAGAATTTCAGGAGAAAGGTCTTCGGTGCGTAGACAATATAGACCGGATCCAGCAGGTCCCCGATGGTCATGCCGATTGCGCCGCCCAGCCCACCGTAAACGCCGCCCAGCAGCAGCGCGCCGAGCACGCAGACTGCATTGCCGAGGTGGATGGAAGTGGCATCCCCGCCCGGAAGGGTGATCTTAATCTGCAGAAACGTAAACACCACATAGGAAAGAGCGGCAATTACGCCGGTAAATACAATTTTCTGAATGTGTTCATTTTTGGAATGTTCCATAATTTCATAATCCTCCATCGCTTTTAACATCTTATCTGAAACACATTATACGCAAAAATGGCATTGCTGAAAGAGCCATTTAAAGAATTTTTGACCATACCACAAAACAAAGTACGGGGCAGACGGGAAACAGGGAAGAAAACTGAAACCGAATATTGACTTATTTGGTCAGTGCTTGGTTTCTGTGATGCCACGGGAATAATTTTGACCGGACAGGGGAAAATGGAAGAAAGATGAAATATAGAAGGAAAAGGAACCCGGCAGGTACATCATGCCGGAGAAGAGAAAGAGATGGAGTACAGACAGGGAAAATCGAAATATGCGGAATGGATCGGGAAGCGTTCGGGAGAAATTTATGGATTCTTTTTTTATCTTCCCCTGTTTTTCCTGCTGTCCTTTTTCGGATGGCTGTGGGAAGTGGGAATTTATCTGGTGAAAGACGGTGAATTTGTGAACAGGGGAGTATTATCCGGACCCTGGCTGCCGGTTTACGGCTGTGGGGGAATATTGCTGGTATTTGTCCTGAAGCGTTTGGAGTACAAACCGGTATGGGTGTTTTTTGTTTCAATGTCCCTTTGTTCTATTTTGGAATATTCGGTAAGTTATGTATTGGAAAGGACTTGGGGAATCCGCTGGTGGGATTACAGCGGGGAATTTTTGAACGTCAGCGGACGGATCTGCCTGCTTGGCGGCCTTTTGTTCGGAGTGGGAGGCTGGCTGCTGGTCTGTTACGCCGTTCCGTATCTGCGTCTGCTTTACCGGAAAATCTGTAAGAGGGAAAAGGGCAGGCGGGGGCTGCAGCTGGCCTGTCTGGTCCTGCTTCTTCTTTTTATTGCAGACGCGGCATGGGCGGCGGATTTTCCGAATATGGGGAAAGACATTACAATGGAAGCGCCGGCGTCCTGATCGGGCGGAAAGGATGAGACTAAGGAACTGTTAAGAAATAAATCTTTACATTTGACTTGTCTGAGTACGCAAATGCCACGTTGTCATCAGTCGTCGATGCCCGCATCGACTCCATCTTCCGC
>CAJTVQ010000067.1 GCA_910579935.1 uncultured Lachnospiraceae bacterium | reverse complement strand
AGATTTATATCAGGAGACTTGTAGACTACCCACTATCATGCCAGAAGCCTCAAATAAAGCGGCTATTATTGCCGGAGGAGGTTCAGCATGAAAAATGATATTGTTTTGGCAAGACCAACTTTAGAGCTAAAAGAAAAAGCACTTGATTACCGAAAGGAACATTTTCAACATGGAGAAGAAATTATCTACGGAAGTGAGCTTTTTGACAAGACAGAAAGCTACGAGGAATGGCTATCCTCTGTAACGCTAAATACGAAGCCCAAAACTGTCTCATTGCATGGTCTAAAAGATGGCACTATAATACTGGCAGGAGGTGGACGCTCATGGCAAATGAAGATAAAAAGACTTTAACGTGAAACCCGAGGGACACATCATTATTTCAAAGGGCAGAACAAATATCAGATATTTTGTAAAGGACTACGAAAAGGCGCTTTTTGAAATAAAGTAATCTTTTTATATCCACATAGCAAACCCAGCCGAGCCAGTCAAAGGTGAAATGAATGGGCTTCGCCTACCGTTTACTTCCCCGCCTGTTTTCGCTGCTGGTCAGTCAAGGAGCGACAGCCTAAAGTGCTGCTACCCCTTACAATCATAAAAAAGTTACTATATACGTTCAACGGCTTTTGCAAGACCGTCATACGCTTTGCGGCTATCAACGCATGGCGTGACAGGAGCAGACGGCGGCAAAAAGAAATATCCCTTGAATACCTCACAGAAGAAAAGTCTTACCCTTTAGGCGCAACAGACGAATATTTTGAAGCACCCTATGAAGACCAGCGGAGAGCCGGAAGCCGTGGACGAGGTTTTACGGCATTACAGCAAACGAATCCGAATCGCTGTTATTGAGAACGGGCATATCGACAGGGATACGGAGGACAGCATAAAACAGCGGCTTGTCGCTGCCCTATTCAAGTTCCGTTTTAATGAACAGAAAGTATAAGAAATCGCATTCATTTTAAAAAAAACGGATATACAATAAAGCAACGACAATTCGGGATTAATGGAGGAAACTTATGAATATTTATGAAAAATGTCCAGAATTTGAAAGCGAAAGATTTTTAGTTAGACTATTTCATGACAAAGATTGCGATGATTTATTAAAAGTATATAGCGATAAAAAAGCATTGCCTTTCTTTAATAGTGATAATTGTGATGGAGATAATTTTTATTACGCAACAAAAGAAAGAATGGCAGAGGCTATTTGTTTTTGGCATATGTCATATGAAAATGGTTGGTTTGTCAGACTCTCTATTGTTGATAAGGCAACATCAAGTGTAATCGGAACAATAGAATTGTGTTTGAGGGTGTCAGAAGATAACTTTAATAATATGGGAATTTTAAGAGTAGATGTGAGAAGCGATTATGAACAAGAAGATGTATTGTGTGATATTTTTTCACTTATTACGCCACAACTTGAGGAAGCATTGGGATGTAAAGGCGTGCTTACCAAGGCTCCAATATATGCAGTAGATAGAATTAAAGCGATTCAGAAAGTAGGTTTCACTAAATCTGAACATTTGTTGATTGGAAAAACGGGATATGCCTATGATGGATATTGGACAATCGAATAATTGAAACAAGTTCCAATTTGTAAAATTGTAGCCAGTTACAAACTGAATAACAGCCGCTACATAAAACGGCACACCAAGACAGGAAATCAAGAAAAGGTTTCCTGTTTTTTTGCGCCCATTTTTGGCATTTTCAAAAATCGCCAGTATTATGCCGTGCAAAGGGGATAGAAAGAAATTCCCTCTCCCGTTTGGCAAATCCGCAGGTTGTCCGTGGAGGGCGGGCGAAAAGAAATTTTCACAAATTCCCGCCTATTCCGGCTTGTGCGGTTTTGTAAGGAATAGAGGAAAATTTCCGCAAATCTCCGTCATTTTTGCTTTGCGTGGTGTTGTAGGTAATAGGGAGAGAAATACCGCCGCAAAGTTGGCAAAAACCCCGCCCTCTCCGTCGAGAGTATCAGCAAAAGCCCACACAACGGAATCCGCCACTTTCTTAGAGTTATACCGAAAAGTATCTTATCCTGACTCAAACTTCCCACACCATATGGTGTGGGAAGTTTGAGATTGTAAGTATAAATCCGACTGCCTCATTTTCAATGGGTACACAATTCCAAAAAAGATTGTTTTCACTTTTTTGTTCTGTCTATCCGGTTCCGTATCTCCTGCATCTGATAGTCGAGCGTTTCAATGGAATCCGCGCAGACCTTCAGCTGTCCCACGATTTCATCCGTCTCGTCCACATCCTTCTTGTACTTCAGCTTATGTTCCAGGCTTGCCCAGAAATCCATGGCAATGGTACGGAACTGTACCTCTACCTTCATATTCTTTTTCCCGCTTGATAAGAAAATCGGCACACTCACGATCAGATGGAGGCTGCGGTATCCGTTCGGCTTGGGATTCTTAATATAATCCTTTTCCCGCAGCAGAATGATATCGTCCTGCATGGTAAGCAGCCTCGCCAAACGGTAAATATCATCGGGAAAGGAGCAGATGACGCGCACTCCGGCCACATCCGTCAGATACTCCGTTATACCCTCCAGCGTAACGGGATGCCCTTTTCTTTCCAGTTTCTCATAAATGCTCTCCGGTGTCTTCAGCCTGCTCTTAATTGATTCAAACGGATTCCGGTTATATTCCTGGGAAAATTCCCCGTTCAGCGCCTTCAGCCTCGTTTCTATTTCCATGATGGCAAAACGGTATTCCATCATCATCTTATTGAAGAACTTCGTTTCTCTCAGCTTTTCCGCCTGTATCCGGATAATCTCATCCTGCCTTTTTAATGTCTCTTCCTGCTCTTCCACTTTCATTTCCAGCTGGTTCTTGCTGACGAACAGATCGATCGTGTTCTTCAGCCGGTTCTTAACGATGGAACTGACAAAAGGTTTGCGTATAAAATCCGAAACCCCCAGTTCGAAACATTTGTTTTCCACTTCCACGGAGTATTCCCCGCTTATGATCAGTACGGGGATTTTGTGCATCCACCCTTTTTTCCGCATTTCTGCAATGACAGCAAATCCATCCATTTTCGGCATCCGCAGATCCAGCAGCAATGCCGCCGTTTCATTCTGACGCTCTTCCAGCTTCTGCAGAGCCAGCTCCCCATTCTCCGCCATGTCAATGGTATAGTCATCTTCCAGTATGTTATACAACAAATTGCGGTTCACCTCCGCATCATCCACCACCAGTATCCGCTGCATATCCTATCCCCCACCATCTTCCGTATCGTACACTGACAAAGCAGGATATTTCGGCCATCCATATTCTCCCGCTTCCGGAATCACGCCGGGACTTTCCCCTTCCATACGGCCCCTGCATTCTACCCGTATTTTATCAAAGATACGGGCAGGATTCAAGGATAACATGCACAGTGCAGCGGAAAACCATACTGCTTCTGTAAGAAAAATGCAAAACATCAGATTCCAACTGATACGGGCAGAAACAGCAGGAGGCACAGCGGGCTGCATTGACTAAATTTGGCTCTCTCTAAAAAAGCAAACCCTCACAGCCATATCTCTTCCCGCAGTCCGAACGAATAGATGATCTTCTCCTTCACCTGCTTCCCCGTCAGTTCCTGCAGGGCATGGGCATAATAGTCCAGCTGTTTCTTATATTTTCTGACCAGCTCCTGTCCGTTTTCCACCTTGTCCGTCTTATAATCTGCCACCACGATTTCCCCGTCCTCTTCAAAATACACGTCAATGATGCCCTGGATCAGTACCAGTTCCCCTGACGGAAATTTCTCATTCAGTTCCTTCGCCGGAAGTCCCAGTACGAAAGGCTGTTCCCGATACAGCCTGCCTTCCGCCTCCGCCGCTTTCATCCGCCCGGCCAGTTCCGTTCCCAGAAACGCTTCTATGGCAGGAACCGATACCACTTCTGCATATTCCGCGCTCAGCATCCCCTCCTCTGTCATATGCGCGATCTGTTTTGCCGTGCTTTCCGCTCCCCCGGCGCCGGAAAAATCAAACAGCTCCATCACCTTATGGAATGCGCTTCCCCTCCCGGCGCCGCCGATACTTTCTTCCTGCTGCATAAATTTCGGAATATAGGGAATGACCGTCTCTTCCTCATACAATTTGAAAGAAAAATCCTTTTCTTCCTCCTGTCCTGCTTTTTTCAGTTCCGACACGGTCGTCTTCGTATATAGATCCGCTAAATTGGCATGTTCATACTGATAGGAAAAAAGTTCCGACATATATGCCATTAGCTCATCGTCCGTATCGGTCAACGCATCGGAGCTTTCCAGTCTGAGCCGCATCCCTTCTGCTGCCACCTGTTCGGCAAGATCCGCTGCCAGCAGCTCTTCCTCCCCTATCATACGGATCGTAAAAGGTGCTTCCCATACAGGAGCCCATTTCACTTTGGGCGCCTCCATTCCATAGCTCTCCCACAGCGGTACAAACGTAGGATGCCGGCACAGCGCAGGCAGCAGAAAGTCAAGATAGCTGGCCGCGCCCGCCAGCTCCCCATAGGGCAGCTGCAGTCCGTCCCGCATTGCCGCCGGAAACAGGGATGCCAGTTTTTTCTCCGGCCGTTCCGCCATACCGGTCATGATCAGTTTCTCCTTTGCCCGTGTCAGGGCCACATACAGCACGCGCAGTTCCTCGCCCAGATTATCAAGACGCATTTTTTCCGCTACCATATTCTTCCTTACCGTTTTGCTTTGGAGCCGGTGTTCCACATCCACATAATCCGCACCGATTCCCATATCCACATCCGCGATCATCCGGCCGTTTAAATCCTGCATATTGAACTTTTTAGCCATCCCGCAGACAAAGCAGACAGGGAATTCCAGTCCTTTGCTCTTATGGATGCTCATAATCCGGACAACATCCGCATTCTCATCCAGCACATTCGCCTCTCCGTAATCCACCTCATATTTTTCCAGCTGTTCAATATAACGGACGAAATGGAACAGCCCGTAGTAACTGGTCTGCTCGAACGCCGCCGCTTTTTCCAGTAAAATCTGTACATTCGCCTTCCTCTGTCCGCCTCCGGGCAGCGCCGATACATAGGGCAGATAATTCGTTCCGGCAATAAGGTCCTGTAAAAGTTCATGAATCGGCATATAGACGGTCTTATCCCGGTACCCGTCCAAAAACTCCAGAAATCTTTCCGCTTTTTCCGCCAGACTCCCCCATTCCTCTGCCTGTTCCTCCTGTATGAATTCCTTCAGGGCAAAGTAAAGACCTTTCCCGTTTCCGGCTCTTTCCGGCTCTTCCGGATTTCCCGGTCCGCCTCCTGTCTCTGCTTCCCCTTTCGCCTTCTGCGCCGCTCTTTCTTTTTCCCGCTCTCTTGCAAAGGCCCGTATCCATGCAATCTCTTCATCCGTAAAACCGCCGAAGCAGGATTTCATCACGCCAAACAGCGGAATATCCTGCATGGGATTATCCAATACCCGCAGCAGCTGCAGCAGCGTCTGCACTTCCTTTGCGGCAAAATAGCCGGTCTTGGAAGACACATGGGCTGGAATCCCTTCCTCCTTCAGCACCTCTTTAAAATCCTCATCCCAACCGGCATTCGTTCTGAGCAGGATCACAATATCCTTATAGCTGACCGGACGCAGTCTGCCGCTTTCCCTGTCCGTCACTTTGAAACGGGCCTTCAGCTCCTTAATACGTTTTGCTACCGCAAGCGCCTCCCTCCGGCGGCCGGACAGCGCAGTCTGCCCCTCGTCCCCTGTCTCCTCTTCCTCACCCTTTTCCTCCTTTTGGATCAGAAGAAGTTCCGTACTGTTGGGAGAAGTGATATTTCCGTCCGCAGAACCCTCTCCGTTCAGGCAGGAAATACACGCCTCCGCTTCCCCGTAATCCCACGCCGGATATTCCGCTCCGCAATACAGCGCCGCATCCTCATCATACTCCACCCCGCCAAGCTTCTTCCCCATGATCTGTGAAAAAAGGAAATTCACACTGTCCAACACTTCCCTGCGACTCCTGAAATTCTTATGCAGGTCAATGCGTTCCCTCCCCCCGCCGTCTTTCCCGTCCGTCCGTGCCTGCACCGCAGCTCCGTACTCCTCATACTTTTCCATGAAGATCTCCGGTCTCGCCAGCCGGAACTTATAGATGCTCTGCTTCACATCCCCTACCATAAAACGGTTGAAACGCCCTGCAAACTCGCCGGAAATACTTTCCAGCAGCATCTCCTGCACCGGATTGCTGTCCTGATATTCATCAATTAAGATTTCCTCGAAAAACTCCCGGTAATCCAACGCTGTCCTTGTGGGTTCATATGCCGGTCTCCCCATGCGGCCCGATTCTTTTTTCCCTTCTCCTGCAAAGCCGGCTGTCTCCTGCTCCTCTTCCTGTTTTCCCGCAATCCCTGATTCCTTCTGCCGCTCCGCCCACTCTTCCCCGGCGTCGGTTTCCTCACGCCGCGCATCCCCGTCCTGCTCCGGCCTCCGCACCAGAATAGACAGCGCCAGATGTTCCATGTCCGAAAAATCGATGATATTTTCTTCCCGCTTTTTCCGGTCCAAAGCCTCTTTAAAAGCAATCGTCAGATCGATCAGTTCACAGACCGCGGCCCTGCTTCCCCTCATATAATCCAGCACCGTTTCCGGCGGCGCCGGAAAATACTTCAGACTGATCTTCTTCAGCGTTTCCTTGATTCCCTTGCGGATTTCCTGCACCATTTCCCGTTTTGCAGGCGATACCGAATCATCCTTTTTGGAGGGCAGCCTGCCGAAGGACATACCGCCGAACAGGTCATGCCCGTCGCGGTAACGTGCGGCGGCTGCCAGTTTTTCCAGCCGCTCCGCTTCCGCTTCCAGCGTTGCCGCATACATATAAGGGCCGTCCGGCTGCTCACAGACGGCAATGCATTCCCGCATTCTCCGCAGACAGTCCTCCGCCAGCAGACGCACCTGCTCCATGCCGAATTTTACCGCTTCCGTCTGCTCCCATTCCTCTATGGAATCCACGGCATAATCCTCTTTGCGCGCTTCCAGCCATTCCTCCGGCCACGGATTGCTCTCCGCAAACTGATACAGCTTTAAGATATGCCCTTCGATCGCCTTATCCTGATTGCCCGTACTGAAATATTCCACGCATTGCAGAAACTCCGCTTTTCCCTCTGCAAACCGTTCTTCCAAAAGCTCCTGCATCACATCCTGCTTTAACAGTCTGAGTTCCCCTTCATCCGCCACCCGGAATCCCGGGTCTAACCCGATATCATTAAAATTATTCCGGATCACAAACATACAGAAACTGTCGATCGTGGTAATCTGCGCATTATGTATCAGCGTGGCCTGTTTCTGAAGATGCTCATTGTCCGGCTCTGCTTCCAGCCTTGCCGCAATCGCCGCACCGATCCTCTCCCGCATCTCCGCCGCCGCCGCATTCGTGAACGTCACCACCAAAAGCCGGTCAATATCTACCGGCTTCTCTCCGCCGCTGATCATCTTTACAATACGCTCCGTCAGCACTGCCGTCTTCCCGGACCCTGCCGCTGCCGACACCAATATATTCTTGCCGCGCAGGTCAATGACCCGCTGCTGTTCCGGTGTAAATGCCATTCCCATCCGCTTTCCTCCCATTCCTGCAGGCTGCATCATTCCGCCTTTCCCTTCATTTTTTCCAGCGCTTCTTCCTTCGACAAACTTTCCAGATTCCTGTATCCATACCCCTCTATCCGGCCGTCAAAACCGCAGACGGGACGGAACGGGCAATAATCACAGGCCGTATCCGCCCCCTGCTTACAGGGCGCCGTCCCTATCCGGCCGTCCAGGATTTCCCTTCCTATTTCCTTTATTTTCCGGTTGACATAAGCCGACACTTCCTGCAGATCCTCCGCCTCCATCACGCCGGACCTGACACTGAAGTCACCGTCCCTTTTCCGCTCTACCGGCACGATATCGGACTTGTCGGTAAACGCGCTGTCCAAAGAAGTGATGATCCTGTCATTCTTATTGACCGCCCCGGTCATTCTTAATTCCCTGCGCAGCTTCTCGTTTAACTCTTCCGGAGTGATCGCTTCATCCGTCTTCACCATCGGATCCGCCACATGATAATATAACAGCGCCGCCGGAACCACCTCTTTTCCGGCATGTTTCTTTTTCTCCAGTTCCAATGCCGCATTCATGTAAACGACCAGCTGCAGCTGCAGTCCGTAATACACCGCCGCCAGGTCAAACTTCTTGTTGCCGGATTTATAATCAATGACCTTCACATAAACATGCTCTTCGTCCTCCATCGTATCAATGCGGTCGATCCGCCCCCTCAGCCGGAGCTTCTCCTGCCGGCTGAGGGCAATATTCACCGCTTCCAGATTTTCCGCCTCCGTAAAAGACATCTCGAAATGGCGCGGTATGAAGCTGCCTTTTTTCAACTGGTACTGCAGCGTCAGCACCGCGCGCTTCAAAATGCGGTACATCCGTTCAATAGCATATTCATTCCGGGCGGTACTATACAGCACCGTCTCACCATACGCTGCCGCATAGGCATCCAGCGCAGACCGCAGCAGGGTTTCCGCCGTTTCCTCGCTGAAATCAAACCAGTTCTGTCCGCTCTCCTGCAGTTTTCCGGCAAACAGCTCCAGTACTCCGTGGAACACATTTCCCATATCCACCGCCTCGAACCCGTACTCTTCCCTCTCTTTTAAAGAAAGCCCGTACCGGAGAAAATGTGCATAAGCGCAGGACGCATACTGCTCCAGCCGGCTGACGCTGCTTATTAACATCCTGCCGTACAAAAGCCCCGCAATTTCTTTTCCCAGCGGATGCTCTCTGTAACGGGCAAATGCCGCCTCCGTCAGACGTTTTGTTTCCTTCCGGTATTCCGTATCCCCCCGGTAAGTATGATAGAGCGTAAAAAACCTTGTCTTTCCCCCGTCCTCCATATTTCCTGCCGCATAATCCCGCAGCATATCCGCCAGATAATCCATCCCCGACCGTTTCGTTTTTATCTGCTCCGCAAAATCCCTCGTCTCCGGCCGCTCCGTCTGCAGCGCCGGAAAAAGCATCCGCATGGTATCCACCAGATAGGCGGGACGGATGCTCTTCCCCTCATTGTTTACCTTGCTGTAAGAAAGATACAGCAGCTGCGAAGGCTTGGTCATATTCATATACAGATACAGCCGCTGGATATACATCTGCTGCCTGGGCGTGGGAGCCAGTTCATAAGGAGATTCCCTGAGAAACTCTCTGTCAATATCCGAAATGATCCCCCCGGTTCCCGCGTTTTTCGGAATGCTGCCGTCATTGATGCCCACAAAAAACAATACCTTTATTTCTTTTAAGCGGGTCCGCTCTATATCGCCGACCACCACACGGTCCACGTTCTGCGGAATGGTTCCCACCTCAATTTCCCCAAAACCCGCATCCAGAATATCCGCAAATTCCTTCATCTCCATCTTTTCCCCGGCAAGAAGGCTGTCCATCTGGTCCAGCAGGTCCATAACCAGACGGTAGATCTGCCCGTACTCCCTGGCACGGACCGCCGCCTTTCCCATACCGCCCTGCGCCTGGAACATCCGCTCATAAACCGCCAGTTTCTCCTGCACTTTGTTTTTCGTAATAAACGCATACAGGGCGCGGATCTTCCCGCCTGCCGTACCGTCTCCCTTTTCCAAAAGCGGCGCCAGTTCTTCCAGCAAAGCCAGCCGCATCCCGTTCAGCCGTTCCAGTTCCCCCGTTCCCATTTCGGGCATTCTGGCAGTAAACGGTTTTTCCCAGCGGTACCGCCCTTTCACACCATAAGCCAATACATAATTTTCCAGCAGATCCGTCCCTTCCCTGTCAAAACCGGTCAGTCCGCTGCGCAGGTAATGAAAGACCGACCGGTAAGAAAAGTTTTCCATCACGATCTTCAGCGCACTGCGGATATATTCGATAAAAGGATTCAGCAGAATTCCTTTTGTCTGATCCAGATACACAGGAATCCCGAACTTCTCCGCCTCTGCTTCCATATGCCCCGCATAAGATGCCAGATCTCCGGTAACCACGCCGAAATCCCGGTAACAATAATGCTTCTCCTGCACCAGTTCCCGTATGCGGATGCACACCTGCCGGATTTCTTCCTCCGGCGAGGAAGCCTCCGAAAGATGAATCGCAGAAGCCTCCCCGGCGGCTTCCTCATAAGCCTGCACCGGATACCGGAACAGATGCCTTTCCAAATGCTGCATTTCCCTGTTCCCTATAAACCGGGGCAGTCCGGCCTGCCCTGCAGCCGCACCGACGTGCGCTCCTTCTTCCGCCTCTTCCCGCCGTCCCACAAATACATCCCTGCCCCTGTCAGCGCCGGCCTCTTTCGCCAGCCGGCATAAATCCGCCGTCGTCTTCTTACTAAGATAAAACAGCTTCTGTTCCCCGTCCGGCACATAAGGATTTTTTTCCGCACCGTCCATAACCACCGTCACGATCACTTCTTTGGACAGTTCCATCATACTTTGTATCAACCGGTTCTGAATCGGCGTAAACCCCGTAAAACCGTCAAACGCCACCACACTGCTTCGGATCAGCTTCGATTTCGGCAGAAGACGGCAGAGCAGTTCCAGCGTTTCCTCCGTCGTCACATACTTTTCCCTGATAAACTCCAGAAAATGCCGGTACAGCACACCCAGATCCTTCAGCTTATGATACAGCGCCCCCCGCTTCCGCGCATACTCCGTCAGTTCCTCCAGTTCCTTCACACCGATTCCGTACTGCATAAATTCGGAAATGGCCGATTTCACCTCATGAATATACCCGATCTTCCCCAAATTGCTTCCTATAACCGGCATTTCTTCCGTGACACTTTCCGCCACCCTGCGAAGCACCAGACTCTTCCCAGTATCATCCAGCACCGTCCGGTCATCCCCTCCCACTTCTTCCAGAATCCGGTGGGAAAGCCTGCCGAAACTCAGCACATCAATATTCATGATTCCCTTTTTCGGATGCGCCCTGACCAGATCCATCTGCGTCTGCATCGTAAACTGATCCGGCACGATCACAAGAAAATTCGTCCCAGGCTCCGCCATAGACCGTTCCACCATTTCCCTATGAAGCCGTGTACTCTTCCCAGCTCCCGAAGCCCCAAAATAAAACCGAAGTCCCATAACACAACTACCCCTTTCCATCCCAAATTCCCAATCCCCATTATCCTATCTCCCCCCATCTCTCACCCTCCATTCCCCCATGCCGGAACGCCCGCCTCCGGACAGACGGAGGACGGGTCCCCCGCTCCCCTACAAAAACTCCCCCATCTCCTTCACCGAATCAAACACCAGATCCGGCCGCACCTCCGACTGCTCCAAATCCTCCAGCGAAGCCTCCCCGCTCAGCACCAGCACACTCTTCAGCCCATGATTCACTCCCGCCGCAATATCGGTATACAGCCGGTCTCCCACCATGACCGTTCTGTCCCGTTCCGCTCCCGTTCTCTCCAGCAGATAGTCCACGATATCCCCGTTGGGCTTTCCGATGATCCGGTCCGGATACCGGCCTGCCGATGCATGAATAAACGCATGGATCGCCCCGGCATCCGGGATAAATCCCGTTTCGGTAGGGCAGTTATGATCGGGATGGGTTGCAATATAAGGCAGTCCCGACCGGACAAGATCACACACCCTGCACATTTTTTCATAATCCAGCGTGGTATCAAAAGCCGTCACCACCACTTCCGGCTGCTCCTCTTCCAAAAGAATCCCCTCTTCCAAAAATTCTTCTTTTAACATCGGATTGCCCAGCAGAAAGACCCTCTTTCCCGCATAGTGCTTTTTCAGATAAGCAATGGCCGCCTGACCGGACGTCACGATCTTATCTTTATCCGCCTCCCATCCCATGCGCCGCAGTTTCTCCACATACACACCGGGATTTTTGGAAGAATTATTGGTCAGAAAGACATATTTTTTCCCTGCCGCCTCAATACGCGCCAGAAATTCCTTTGCCCCGTCAATCCACTGTTCTCCCAGATAAATGGTTCCGTCCATGTCCAGCGCGAAACAATCCGCCTCTCTTAAAAGGCCGCCGCGATCCTCATTCACCAAAATCCGCTCCTTCCCATGCGCGCTCTCCTTACGGCGCCAAAGCAGACGGTTATCCGCAAACTCCTGTTCCAGTTCCCCCTTCTCCTTCATCCACGACAGATAAGAGCGTATCGTGCTGCCCACCAGCACGTACTGATTTGTATCCATCGTCAGACCGTACCGGTCAAAAACCGCTTTCAGAATCTCCTCACCGCCTCGGGGCACCGCACAGATTTCCCGCAGCGCCGCCTGTATTTCGTATACCTTTTCCCTGTTCCTCTGCACAAGAGGCGCAATCTGCGTAACCGTCTCCCCATGGGACGGAATAAACATCCTGCCGTCCAGTTTTTCCAGCTTATCCAGACTGTTAAGGAATTCCGCCACATCATAGAGGAACGATACATGGTATTTCTGCATGATACGTTCCACGGTAAGCCCGTCCGCCACAAACCATATGCCGTCCTCTGTCCGGAACGCAGTCATGGCAAACGAATGACCGTCTATCCGCAGCATTTCCATCCCCTCCGGAAGCGCTTCTTCCGTCAGTTCCTGCACCTGACTGGGCTGGGCACACAGAAACTTGTTCCTCAATTCCTTATAAGGGCTGCCGCCATACAGCATGACCGGTTCCAGCAGCGGATGTTCCGCCAAAATCCGGTCCGTCCCCGCACAGTAAATGTTACATCCGCTCTTTTGCTGCAAAAAGTAATTGCCGCCGATATGGTCTGCATGGGAATGGGTATTGAGGATCCGGTCCAGCTTCCAGCCGTTGGCCTCTAAAATCTTCCATACCTTTTTCCCGGCATCCTTATCATTCCCGCTGTCTATCAGACAGACCCTCTCTTCATCTATTTTGTAAATTCCTATTTTGGACGGACAATCGATATAGTAAGTCCGTTCCCCTGCCTGAATCAGTTCGTACATATTTTTTCCTCATTTCCGCGCGTCTTGATCGTCTCAGCTTTGCCGAAAGACCGTGCGCCTTTCACTTCTTCCGCTATTGTACCACCAAATCCCCTCCCATCCGGTTAGGACAGCGTATCTGACTGCAGCCTGCGCAGATACCCGCACAGCGGACTTTCTCATCCTGCGTCAGTTCCGCCACAAATGCCACGCTCTTTTTGGGCAATATGCAGAAAGCTTCATTACAGGTAACCCGCGGTCCGTACCCCTCTAACAGCCGGGGCAGCATTTCCAGCGGAAACCCCTCCTCACCCCCCGGAAAATGATACCCTGCCACATGCCAATCCGCATGTTCCGCAATATAACGGTTATAGGCGGCATAACCCTGCATTAACAATTCGCCGGCCAGCGATTCCAGCATATAGCTTTCCGACAGCATTCCTCTCCTGCCGTAACTTTCCTGAAGAGCATCCACCCCGCTGCCCAAAGACATAACTACCTCTTCATATACTCCTTCTTTTCCGCCCTGCCGTTCCGGCACACAAGATTCCCGCCGCTCCCAAAATGCCTCCTGACGCATCAGCGGCAGCATCTCATCCGCCACCGCCCGCAGGTCCGCCGTCTGCGCTTCCCCAAAATGAAATTTTATCCGCACCTTTTCCAAAAAAACAGGCTCCGCAAAACTGTCCAGCAAGTCCGTAAAAAAAGCCGCCATCCTGATTTCCTCCCATATAATGAAAAACCAATCCCTTTAAAACTCAGTTTCCCTAAAACTCAATGCCTTCCCTGGCCGCCACTCCCTTTTCATACGGATGGCGCACACACTCCATCTCTGTAATATAATCGGCAGATTCTTTCAGAAACTCTGCGGCATCACGTCCGGTCACCACAATCTCGATTTCTCCGGATACACCTTCTTTTCCCGACTTCAGCAGCCGCCTCAGCTTTTCCGTATCCAACAGCCCCCATTTTACAGGGTAAGTCAGTTCGTCCAGCACAATCATACGGCAGTTTCCGCTTTCCGCCGTCTCCAAAAGCCTGTCCAAAATACGGTTGTGAATGACCGTAAGCTCCGCCTTATCCGTATCCGGCATGGTACTGTAAAAGCCGAAATTTGTGCTGCTCCGCAGAACCGTCACCCCCCTCCAGGTTTTCCAGCACGTGCAGCTCCCCCGTATCGCTTCCTTTCATGAATTGGGCAAAACATACGCGGAAATCCCTTCCGGCCGCCCGTATGCAGAGTCCGATTGCCGCCGTGGTCTTCCCTTTCCCCTGCCCTGTATATAAATGAATCATGATTTCCTCCGTTTCGGCTTTATAATATAAAGCCCTAATTTGATGAGCCCCATATCCTCAAAATAGTATTTGGCCGGTGCACCAATATATTTTTTTCCTTTAATATCAAATCTTTTCGCTTTGCTTAGGAACTGTTAAGAAATAAATCTTTACATTTGCGGACTCAGACAAGTCAAATGTAAAGATTTATTTCTTAACAGTTCCTTACTTCCCGTTACATAAATGTCCGGCATTCTTAATGTGAAGAAAACTGTTCAATAAGGTAAGTATGAAAAATGTTGAAAAAAAGATACGATTTGATGTGAATCTGCACACTTTTTCGAAATTATTATACTCCTAATGATGTAAAGAGTCAATGTCTGCCCGCTCATATACACGGAAATCAATTTTCAGTCTCTGTCTGCCCTGCCTCTGTCCCGCTCCTGAGGCTGCCTTGCAGTTCAGCTCTGCGAATCCGTTCAAAAAAATTGAATTAGTTTCCCAAGTTATGAAAGTATAAGGAATGGAACGGGATCCGATGGTACGGTTAAAAATCTTTTATTATATGGAGGGTAAGTCACTAAGCTGTAACATTTTTCTGGTATAATAAAAACAAAAATTATAAGGTGGTTACTGAAATGGTCGAATTATTTTATGCTGAGGATGACCCTAATATTGCAGGTGCCGTGAAAGAATATCTGGAACAGAAAAACTATAAGGTGATGATATATAATACGATTTCAGAGGTTAGACAAGCTCTGGAAAGTCATGTGCCAACTGTTATTTTGTTGGATTGGAATATGCCGGATGGACGTGGAGATAGTCTTTGCCAATGGATTCGTAGTAGATGGACGGAACTGCCGATTATTTTTCTTACAGTTCGGGATGATTCTCATGATATTGTTTCAGGTTTTCAAAATGGTGCGGATGATTATGTCATTAAACCTTTTGAGTTAAGTGTGTTGTATTCAAGGATTCAAGCGGTACTTCGAAGAACGGGAAATGTAGCGGAACAGTACCTGTCTTGTGATGGGATCATGATGGATTTAAGCCGCAGGACAGTTTCTTGTGGTTCAGAAGAAATAGATTTAAGCGTATCAGAGTATGGACTGCTTTTGTATCTCTTACAGAATAAAGGAAAGACTGTTACCAGAGAAAAAATCTTAGAACAGGTATGGGATATAAATGGAAATTATGTGAATAACAATACTCTGACAGTTACTATGAAACGGTTGCGGGACAAACTGCACCAGCCGTCCTGTTTGAAAACAATTAGAAGTGTGGGGTACCGTATGGAGGATACTATATGAGCGGGCGAAAAAACTTTGTGATCATGTTTGGGTTTGTAGTAGCCGTCAGTTTGATTTCTTCTGCTGTTACAACAATGCTGGTTTCTTGTCATTACAGCAGGCTTCAATTTGATTTGGTAAATGTTAT
>CAJTVQ010000066.1 GCA_910579935.1 uncultured Lachnospiraceae bacterium | reverse complement strand
CTTTGTGAACTCATCCTGCGTCAAAGTGTAAAGTTATTTCTTAACAGTTCCTAATTGAAAAAGGCGATTTTATGGCTAACATTTTAATTGTAGAAGATGAAAAGAATATGCAGGACATCATCTGTGAATATATGCACAGGGGAGGGCACACATGTTATGCTGCTGATGACGGTGTAGATGCCCTGATGTTATTGAAAAATAATCCTATGGATTTGATGGCGCTTGATATTATGATGCCGCATCTTGATGGCTTTTCTGTATGTAAAATGGCAAGGGAAATGAGCAGCCTGCCAATCATCATGCTGACCGCTAAAAGTGATGAGGAAGATAAATTGAAAGGCTATGAATATGGAGCTGATGATTATATGACAAAACCGTTTAGCCTGAAAATACTGCCTGCAAAGGCAAATGCCTTGCTGCGCCGTACTTCTGCAGCGCCTGCAGATGCAACTGGCAACACGCTGAGCGTGGGAAAAATTACGATAACTGTTAGTTTTTCCGGGGCTGGAAGAATGGTTTTCTGTGTTTAAAATTTTGGAAGTATATGAAAGCGGAGAATACGATACCATTATCGTAGATTGTGCACCCGCGGGTAAAACGCCGGCTTTACTAAAATGTCCGGAAAGATTATCCGGATTCATAAAAAAGTATAAAAATGAGCTGGCTGCAGGTGTGGGAAATGAGAGCCGCAAGTTTCCGGTCCCGGCCGAATTTGCAGAAAAAGCGATTGCAGGAGCTAAATTTAAAGAGGGGTATCTGAATATTAAGTTTTAGAGAATGGATAGTGCAAAAGACTAAGACTGCAAATTATGCCAAAAAAATGGCAAACTGTGCTTAAATTACTTTCTCAGGTTGTTTTTTCTGATATTATGGAATGGCAGAAACAATATGATACAGTAAGAAAGCGTTCAGAGTTGTGAGCTTTTTTGCTGTTTTGGATAGTGCAGTTATATTAAAAATTTCCATTTATAATATCAGACAGAGGAGGATACATATGAATTTCTCAGAGAAAAAATATGTAAATAGTACGGCGCTTAAAGGGCATACGATCATTGATTCCGTACTCTTTACAGCATATTTGCTGGAGGTGTTGAAAGGCTCCAGAACAATCGGTTATTTTACTGTTTTTGCACTGCTGACAGTTGCACCCGTGGTGGTAGAATGGACAATTTACGCCAAAAACCCGGAGAGCGGCGCCATTAAGCATTTCATCGGCATAACCTATGGTATTTTGTATTTCTTTGTGATATTTACAACTACCAGTGTGCTGCCATTTACCTACGCATTTCCCATGTTTATCATTATTATCCTGTATATGGATCCCCGGTTTAATATACTTATCGGTGTGTTTGCATCATGCGGAAATGTGGCATATGTGGTTTATCATGCGATGACAGTCGGATATGAGAAAGCGGAGATCCCGGATGTGGAAATCCGGTTAGCGGCAACAATTCTCACGACAATATTCATTATTTTCACTACACTGGCCGTAACAAAGGTAAATAACATGAAATTAAAGCAGATTCAGGCTCAGACGGACGAGGCCGGCAGACTGATGAACAATATTCTGACAACTTCCCAGGATATGATAACGGATATTCTGGAGGTAACCCGGCAGATGAGCAGTCTGGGGGACTCCGTGGCAAAAGTGAGCGACGCCATGCAGGAGGTTTCCGTTGGCAGCACGGAAACAGCCCAATCCGTACAGGTGCAGATACAACGTACGGAGCAGATACAGGCGGATATTGGCAATGTGAAGAATACGGCAGCCGGGATTGAGCAGAACGTCCATGATACCGTGAACAAGGTCGCGGCCGGAAGGGAGCAGATGGCTGCCCTGGAAAGCCAGGTTGAGCAGTCTAAGTCCGCCAATGCCGAAGTTTTGGAGAAAATGAAGGAATTGGGCAGATACACCAGTCAAATGAACACGATTACGGAAACGATCAACAGCATCACGAGCAGTACCGTCATGCTGGCACTGAATGCTTCCATCGAAGCTGCCCACGCCGGAGAGGCAGGCAGGGGCTTTGCCGTGGTCGCAGACCAGATTTCCGGGCTGGCGAGCCAGACACAGACGGCAACCTCCAATATTACCGGCTTAATTGAAAACATCAACAAGGAGTTGGCACATGTGGCTGACGCGGTGAATGTGGTTGCAATGAGTAATGATGCGAACGCTGAGAGCACCAGTGCGGTAAAGAATACCTTTACGGAAATTACAAGCGGGACAGAGAATATCAGCCGCCGCACGGAGGAATTGCTTCACATTGTTACGGATCTGGAACATGCAAACAAGGATATTGTCAAAAATATCCAGACCATTTCTGCCATTACGGAGGAAATTTCTGCCCACGCAAATGAAACGTTCCATGCCTGTAACGAAAATACCCGCATGGTGGATTCCGTGCGCGGGATTGTCGGGAACCTGAACGACGGTGCAAAGAGGCTGCAATCGGAACCGGACGGCGGCTTCTTACAGGGAATAAATAAGTGATTGGGTGATTTGGGAATAAGGACAGCGGCGAGTACGGACAGCTCTTGCAGACAGACCCTATCGGATGTATGATAAGACAGGGGATGCTGAAATGAATCTGGATGATAATATAGTTCCCCTGACTTGGAGGTTGGAAAATGAACCAGATACTTATGCTGATAATGGCAACGGGAGCTGCAGCTGGCGGTATAGACCGGATCTTTGGCAACAAATATGGTTATGGTGCAAAATTTGAAGAGGGATTTATGCTCCTTGGCCCGACGGCCCTTTCCATGGCAGGAATGATCTGTATCGCGCCGGTACTTTCGAATATCCTGGGAAAGATCATCATTCCCTTTTATCAGATGATCGGAGTGGACGCCGGAATGTTTGGAAGTTTTTTTGCCATTGATATGGGCGGCTATCAGATGGCAAAAGAACTGGAAATAAATCCGCAGGCCGGAAGCTATGCCGGTATTGTGGCAGCAGCCATTTTTGGCTGCACCGTTGTTTTCACGATTCCGGTCGGTATGGGTATGATAGATGAGCAAGACAGACCTGCTTTTGCAAAAGGGATAATGCTTGGGATCGTCACCATGCCGGCGGGACTTTTTGCAGGCGGGGTACTTTGCGGACTGTCTGTATTGGAATGCTTCCGTTTAAATCTTCCGACGTTTTTTCTTGCAGTTTTCCTGTTTATGGGACTTTGGAAGATTCCCGCGAAAATGATCCGCATATTTTGCTCTTTTGCCGGTGTGATCCGGCTGATCATTACAGTGGGTCTTATACTTGCCGCGGTGGAATATATGTGCGGCTTCAATCCGGTAAAAGGAATGGCGCCTATAACGGATGCCATGGAAACAGTATCCGGTATAGGGATCGTGATGTTGGGAAGTCTTCCCGCGGCAGAGTTTCTGCAGCGTATACTGAAAAAGCCATTCCTGATGCTTGGTAAGCGGATTGGCATTAATTCTGCAGGAATGACGGGGCTGCTTGTGGGAATGGTCAGTGCTATTCCGGCCATTTCCATGATCAGGGATATGGATGAGTGTGGAAAGGTGGCAAATGCAGCCTTTCTGGTCAGTGCAGCCAGTCTGCTTGCCGCACATATGGGATTTACGCTCAGCACGGAACCGGAGCTTCTGGGAGCGTTAGTCGGCGCTAAATTGAGCGGTGCGGCAGCAGCTTTCTTACTTACCATATGTTTGGAGAACAGGGAAAAAAGAACCGCTTCGGGAGAAAGAAGGTTCGCTGGAGTGAAGGAGAAGATTTAAGGAACATGATTATCAGTGCAAGCAGAAGGACAGATATACCATCCCATTATTCGGAATGGCTGTTCAACAGGCTGAAGGAAAAATATGTATTGGTTAGAAATCCAATGAATCCTCATCAAATAAGCAGAATTGACTTATCGCCTGGCGTAGTGGATGCAATTGTTTTTTGGACCAAGAATCCGGCGCCAATGCTGGCACGGCTGGCCGGGCTGGATGATTATAAATATTATTTTCAGTTTACTTTGAGTGCATACGGACCGGATACAGAACGAAATTTACCGTCAAAAAATAAAGTGATCATACCGGCTTTCCGGCAGTTGTCAAAAGAAATCGGCAAAGAAAAAGTAGTATGGAGGTATGACCCGGTTTTCTTTAATGAACGGTATACGCTGGATTATCATTGTAAGTATTTTGAAATTTTGGCATCAAAGCTTGGAGAATATACAGAGAAGTGTACGGTTAGTTTTTTGGATTTATACAGAAACACGGAACGTAATGTAAAACCGCTGAATATAAAGCAGGATACTTACGAAATACAAACAGAGCTTTTGGAGCGTTTTGTTGAGACTGCCGGAGAATATGGGTTATATATAGATACTTGTGCGGAACGGAATGATTTTCATAAATTAGGTGTTGCACACGCACATTGTATAGACAGGGAACGAATTGAGAGAATCGGCGGTTTTAAACTAAAGGCAGACAAAGATGCAAATCAAAGGGCGGAGTGCGGATGTGTGTCAAGCATTGATATAGGCGCTTACAACACATGCAGGAACGGCTGCTTATATTGTTATGCAAATTATAGTGAAAATACGGCGGCTAAGAATTACAGGATGCATAACCCAAATGCTCCGTTGTTGTTTGGTGAGGTGGAGGATGTGGATGTGATAAAGGAAAGAAAAGTAAAATCACTGATTGAGAACCAGATGAATATATTTGATCTATAATTGTTAAGGGGAAAACAGTGAGTCACGGAGATCCATTTTCGGTTTTATACTTTCCATAAAAAGAATATTGTTATATAATTATAAATTATTTTGAAAGATTTTCATTCTAAAATCTTATATAGTCAAATAGTAAAAAAGGAGGCGTACGAAATGACAAACAGACAGCGTCGGGATGCAGGGTTGGCTTATATTTCAGATGAAAGTGTTTTTGAGGAACAGCTGGTATGCAGGAAAATCCTGCAGAAATTAAATTTTATGGACCGTTCCGATTTTGCCGGAATAAAGGAAACGGTAAAAGAACTTTTTGGAAAATCGGAAGATGCTTTCGTGAATCCGCCTTTTTATTGTGATTATGGGAAGCATATTGAAGTCGGCAAGAACTTTTTCGCTAACTATAATTGTACGCTTTTGGACGTGGCAAAGATCCGGATTGGCGATAACTGTCAGATGGCTCCTAACGTGGCGGTTTACACGGCAGGACACCCGGTTCATCCGGTCAGCCGCAATTCTGCTTATGAGTATGGCAAAGAGGTGACGATAGGGGATAATGTGTGGCTTGGCGGCAATACGGTAGTCTGTCCCGGAGTGCATATAGGGAATAATGTGGTGATAGGCGCCGGCAGCGTTGTGACAAAGGATATTCCGGATTGGAGTATTGCTGCGGGCAATCCTTGCAGGGTGATTCGTAAAATTTCAGATGCGGATAAAAAGAAACTGTTCCGTGATGAGGAGATCGATGAGGAAGCGTGGGCGGATATTATAGAGCGGATGGAGTTTTAATACGGAAGTAATACATTATACAGACAGGGAAAACATCTGACAGCCAATGAATCGGATTGGGGGCAGGTGTTTTTTATATGTTTTTTTGGTGAAAAGTAAAGGCTGCTGAGAAGGGGCAAAATGAATTTCCGCGAGAAGAATCTGCAGAGGACTGGACAAACCTTAAAGTTTCCCATATGATAATAAGAGCAGTAAGGTGATAAAAAAGGCAAAGAAGAGGAGGAAGCGGCTATGCATATGGCGGATGCGCTGGTGGCGCCGGTGGTGGCAGGGACAATGTATGCCTGTTCGGGAGCGGCAATGGGATGTTCCATAAAAAAAGTCAGATTGGAGAATGACCCTAAAAAGATTCCGGTGATGGGAGTGATGGGGGCATTTGTGTTTGCTGCACAGATGATTAACTTTACGATACCGGGAACCGGTTCTTCGGGGCATTTGTGCGGGGGAATGCTTCTTTCTGCCATTCTGGGACCGGAAGCGGGATTTTTGACAATGATAGGGGTTTTGTTGGTGCAATGTCTTATGTTTGCCGACGGAGGGCTGCTTGCCCTGGGGTGCAATATATGGAATATGGCGTTTTACGGGTGTTTTATCGGCGCCATGGTACTGTGGAAACGGATGATGAAAAACGGGATGTCCAAAAGAAAGATAGCCGCGGCATCTGTACTGGGCTGTATGGTTACCTTACAGCTGGGTGCATTTTCGGTTACACTGGAAACCCTTGCATCGGGAATTACCGAGCTGCCGTTTAGCGCTTTTGTGGCAGTGATGCAGCCGATCCATCTGGCGATCGGTCTGGTGGAAGGACTGATCACGGCTGCCGTACTGGTATTTATTTATGAAGCAAGGCCGGAACTGCTGTGGGGTTATTCCTGGACGGAGGACAGGCAGCAGGGCGGGCGGTTTACTTATAAAGGAACGGTTATTTCGCTGCTGGCGGCAGCGGCAGTTATCGGCGGGCTGTTGTCCCTTGCGGCATCTTCCGATCCGGACGGGCTGGAGTGGTCCATGGAACAGGTGGCGGAAACATCGGAGTTGGAAGCAGAGGGAGACGTTTATGAGATAGCCGGTCAGATACAGGGAACGACAGCAGTACTTCCGGATTATGCATGGAAAAACAGTGAGTCGGCAGCAGGAACTTCTTTTTCCGGTATTGTGGGAGGCACCGTAGTCATCCTGCTGTGTGGGGGTTGTTGTCTGCTGTTCCGCTTTTTTAGAAACGGGAGGAACGGGACGGTAAGAAATGAGTAAGATACGCGGGGCGATACACGGCATTCATAGGGCGGATGACGGGAAGAACAGAAAAGAGAGTCTGGTTCATCCGCTTTCCCGCGTGCTGGTTACTTTTTTTTATGTTCTGACTGTGGTATCTTTTGAAAAATACGATTTATACAGGCTTGCAGGAATGGCGCTGTATCTGCTGGTGCTTGGTCTATGGGATGAAATATCGGTGAGAGATATGTTCGGCAGGATTTTTCCGGTGCTGCTGCTGACGGGCATGGTAGGGATTGCCAATCCTTTTCTGGACAGAGAAGTTTATTGGCAGACCGGCCGTTTTATCATAACAAGAGGAATGGTTTCCATGGTAACACTGCTGTTAAAAGGAGTATTTTGCGTGACGGCCTCTTATTTTCTTATGATGGAAACCGGAATGGAGGGAATCTGTTACAGCCTGCGGTGCCTGCATGTGCCGAAGGAATTTGTGACAGTCGTGCTTTTGATTTACCGTTATCTGATGGTATTGCTGAAAGAAGTGGAGCGTATGATGCAGGCATATAAACTCAGGGCGCCGGGACAGAGAGGGGTTCATGTAAAAGCATGGGGAGCCTTTGTGGGACAGCTGCTTTTGCGGAGTATTGACAGGGCGGAAACAGTATATGAAAGTATGCTGCTGCGGGGATATCGCGGGGAATTTACGGGAAAGAACCGCGCCTGGAACAAATATGCCAGTTTGTGTTATGTTTTTATCTGGACGGCGGTTTTGATATGCCTTCGTACGTTTCCGGTGTTTCAGGCAGTAGGAAATTTGTTTTAGGGCGTGTTTCGCTCCAGGATACAGCAGGAAATGAGGTATGGGATTGAATAAAATAGAAGTAGAGAATCTGTCCTTTTCCTATCCGAACGGGAACCGTGTATTGACGGATGTGAGTTTTTCGGTGACTGAGGGAGAGTCGGTCGGGCTGATTGGGGCAAACGGGGTTGGAAAGTCCACCCTTTTAAAACTTTTTGTAGGTTTGATCGACGGGTATCAGGGAAAGATTCGTGTAGACGGATTTGCCGTCGAGAAGAAAAATCTGGCATCTGTCCGTAAAAGCGCCGGATATGTATTTCAGGATTCAGACAGTCAGCTGTTTCTGGCCACAGTGTATGAGGATGTGGCATTCGGTCCGAGAAATTACGGATATTCCGAAGAAGAAGTGGAACGGCAGGTTACGGAGGCGCTCCGGAAGGTGCATTTGGAAGAACTGAAGGACAGGCAGATTTACCGGATGTCCGGCGGGCAGAAGAAGCTGGCATCGCTTGCCACGATTTTGTCCATGGAGCCGCAGATTATGCTGCTGGATGAGCCGTCCATCGCACTGGATCCGGGAAACCGGCGGAACCTGATCCATATTCTGAATGACATCCGGGTGGCAAAAGTGATAGCTTCCCATGATCTGGATATGATTCTGGATACCTGTAAAAGAACAGTGCTTCTTTTTAACGGAAAAATCGTCAGGGACGGCAGGACGGAAGATATTTTAAGGGATAAGCAGCTGCTGGAAGAAAACGGTTTGGAACTGCCGCTTGGTTTACAGCGGCGGTGATAAACCTGGCGGTTGGTGGAATGAAAAGCGGAATAGGAGGACGGCATTGGAAGCAAGGGAGATTTTGGAGAAGGTAAAATCAGGAAGCATCTCCGTGGAGGAAGCGGAAAAGTATTTTAAAAAGCAGCCCTATGAGGAAATGGGGTATGCAAAGCTGGATTCCCATCGGGAGATTCGTTCCGGTTTTCCGGAAGTGGTATATTGCAGCGGGAAAGCGGACCAGTATCTGACTTCCATTTACCGGAAACTGTGGGAAGAAAACAGAGAGGTCTTCGGCACCAGGGCGGACAGGCACCAGTATGAGCTGGTAAGGGAAATGTTACCGCAGGTAACTTATGATGAAATATCCCGCATTCTTAAAATAGAAAAAGAAGATAAGAAACGGTATGGGAAAGTGGCGGTCTGTACGGCAGGGACTGCAGATATTCCGGTGGCGGAGGAAGCGGCGCAGACAGCCGAATATTTCGGAAGCAATGTAGAACGGATTTATGACGTTGGTGTCAGCGGTTTGCACCGGCTGTTGTCAAAGCTGGATGTGATACAGGAGGCGAACTGTGTAGTGGCGGTAGCCGGTATGGAGGGCGCTCTTGCCAGTGTGCTCGGCGGTCTGGTGAGCAGACCGGTGATCGCGGTGCCGACATCGGTAGGGTATGGCGCCAGTCTGCACGGGCTTTCTGCGCTGCTTACCATGATAAATTCCTGTGCCAACGGAGTAGCGGTGGTCAATATCGATAACGGATATGGCGCGGGATATATCGCAACCCAGATTAACCGGATGGGATGTGATTTTTAGAAGGGGATGCGGAACTTAAAATAACAGCATCAGCCCGGACAGTGCCCAGAGCAATGCCCGGCAATGCTATTTTGACGGGCGTTGTTCTGCCGGTCAGGGTGCTGGAAGGGCGGATGCGGAACTTAAAATGGAGGTAAAAGAATGGGACAGACATTGTATTTGGAGTGTACTTCCGGAATCAGCGGGGATATGACGGCGGCGGCTTTGGTGGATTTGGGAGCGGACAGATCGGTATTGGATCAGGTGTTTGCCAGTCTTCCGGTACACGGGTTTGAAGTGGAGATCGGCAGGGTGAAAAAGTCGGGACTGGATGTGTGCGATTTTCATGTGAAGCTGGATGAGGAACACGAGAACCACGACCATGATATGGAATATCTGTACGGGCACTTGCATGGCGGGAATCATGGGTGTGGGGAAGGCCATGGGCATGGACAGGAGGGAAATGCCTGTGAAGGGAGCCATTCCCATGATACTCATCCCCACGGACACCATGAACACAGGGGATTGCCGGAGATACTGGAAATTATTGACAGAACGGAAATGAGCGGAAGGGCGAAAGAAACCGCGTCGCGGATTTTCCGTATTCTGGCGCAGGCAGAGGCAAAGGCGCATGGGGCGCCGTTGGAGCAGGTGCATTTTCATGAAGTAGGGGCGGTGGATTCCATTGTGGATATTATTGCTGTGGCAGTCTGTCTGGACAATTTGGATATTACGGAAGTGATCGTGCCGTATGTATGTGAAGGGAGCGGCACCGTCCGGTGTCAGCATGGGATTCTTCCGGTGCCGGTGCCGGCGGTGGTGAATGTGGCGGAAGCCCATGGGATTCCCCTGCGGATGACAGGGATGGAGGGGGAACTGGTGACTCCTACGGGGGCGGCAATCGTGGCGGCCATACGGACGGCAGCGGAACTTCCGAAGGCGTTTGCAGTGAAGAAAACAGGAATCGGCGCAGGGAAGCGTAATTATGAAAGACCCAGCCTGCTCCGTGCCATGCTGGTGGAAAGTGCAGAAAAAAGTGTAGAAGTAGAAAAAGAAAGCACGGATACGATCTGCAAACTGGAGACCAATATAGACGACTGTACAGGGGAAACGCTGGGCTATGTGATGAGCCGGTTATTGGAATTCGGCGCCCGGGACGTGTATTATACACCTGTGTATATGAAGAAAAACCGTCCCGCATATCAGCTGAGCGTTATTTGCGACGAGTTCTGCTGGGAGGAATTGGAACAGATTATTTTCAGGGAGACTACGACCATCGGCATACGGCGTGTCCGGATGGAGCGGACCGTTCTGAAAAGGGAAATAGAGCGAGTGACGCTGTCGTTTGGTGAGCTGAAGATAAAAAAGTGTATTTTGCCGGATGGGAGGGAAAAGCGTTATCCGGAATATGAAAGCGCTGTGGAACTGGCAGAGGAGAATGGCATGTCACTGCAGCAGGTTTTGGATGAGTGGAAACGGCATGGCTGACCGGGCACATGTCTGAAGCGGGGGAACAGGCTGAAAGCCGGCATATACCGGAGTCTGGAATACATTGGTATTTGATCCTCGCGGCAGTCGCCGAATGTTGCAGCCACTTGGTTCGTTGTTTGCGGGAATAAAGAAAAGGGAGACAGAAGTGCGGAAAATAAAAGAAGATGATTTTAACTGCAAAAAAGAACAGCTCCTTGACCGGATGGCACAATATGCCGCGCAGGATACGATGGTAGCCTTTTCCGGCGGTGTGGACAGCAGCCTGCTTTTGAAGCTGGCTTGTGAAGCCGCAGGCAGAACCGGAAAGAAGGTATATGGTGTGACGGTGCAGACGAAGCTGCATCCCGTGGGGGAAATCGAAGCGGCGAAGGAAACAGCGGAGGAAATAGGAGCACTGCACCTCATCCTTACAGTGGATGAACTGAAAGAGGCAGGCATTACGGATAATCCGGTGGACAGATGTTACCGGTGCAAGAAGCATTTGTTTCAAAGAATGTTACGGCGTGCCGAAGAATTGGGAATTCATACCATATTGGAAGGAACCAACGAGGACGACCTTCATGTATACCGTCCGGGTATAAAGGCGTTAAGGGAATTGCAGATTACCAGTCCGTTGGCGGAAGTACATATGACAAAGAGGGAAGTGCGGGAACTGGCAGCCGAGTATGGCCTGGCGGCAGCCTCCAAACCTGCGGCGCCCTGCCTTGCGACCCGGTTTCCTTATGGAACGCCTTTGACCTACGAAAAAATGCAGCAGGTGGAAAAGGGAGAGAACTATCTGAAGTCATTGGGGTTTGTGAACATAAGGCTGCGGGTGCATGATGCGGTGGCCCGCATAGAAGTGGATGAACAGGAATTCGGCAGGCTGCTGCAGAATAAGAAGGAAGTGGCCGCTTATTTAAAGGAGCTGGGATACAGATATATTACTTTGGATTTGGAGGGGTTCCGGTCAGGAAGTATGGATATGGGAGTCGCAGAAATATTGACATGATCTGCGGCAGCGTGGTATTATCTTCTAAGGAACTGTTAAGAACAAAAATATTCTTACAAGGGGATAAGAAGGTACAAGAAGAGGCGGAGGAAGAGAAAATGGATTTTAGAAAACTGATAGGCTCATTTGGGACGGATGTTCTCATACTTTTGGTAATCGGAGTGGTCATGATGTTTAATTCTGCAGGCGATATGGTGGTTTCATTTAAGCCGGCGGTCAGCTTTGAGGATATGTTTGACGGAAAAGAAGTCAAAGCCGGAAGCCATGTGGCAGGAGACGTGCTTTTTGTAATGGATTATTTTGCATCGGAAAGTACTTATACAAGGCGGTCGGACGGTTCCAGGAGCGGTGACAAGGCAAACGGAAATTATTATATGATTCCCATGGCGGAAGGGGACAAGTATATCGGGTTAAAGAGCCGTCAGGTGGATGTTGCCGATTTGGACAGGTTAACGGAAGAAACGTATAATTTTCTGATAGACGGCACGGAAATGACAACGCAGGTATTCATGGAGGGAACCGTGGAAGTAATGGAAAGCGAGCTGGTTCAGTATTTCAGGGAATATTTGGCAGACATGGGTTATACGGAAAGTGAGATTGACGCGATGGGAGAACCGTTAGTGATCCAATACCGCAGCTTTACGGCCGTGAGGGTTCTTTTCATCATCGGACTGGCGCTTACAGCCCTGGCAGTATTCTTTGTATGCCGCAGATACAGAAGAGAATAGGGATGGAATGCAGATGGAATAAAAATTAGGAAAGAAGGGAGGAACTCAGGTTCCTCCTTTTTTGGAAGAAGCGATTTTCCCCTTTGATGCATATGCATCCTGATATATAATAGACATACAGGCAACGAAAATCTAGTGGAGGTGAATGGGAATGAAAAGGGAGAGTACGGGAAGGCTGACGCTGCCCACCGATGTCGGTATGGTGGAGGAAACCATACGTCTGAAAGAACTGCTGGGGGCGGATGCTCTGAGGGATTGTGACGGTACGACCATGCCGGAAGCGCTTTTGGAGCAAAATGCAAAAATTTATGCCACTTATTATACGACGAGAAAAGACAACGACTGGGCGATGAAAAATCCGGAGGAAATACAGCAGGAGTATTTGATCAGCGACCGCGTGACAGCGGAGGGGAACTGCCTCAGGATAGAGCTTATGAAGGGTTTTCACAGGGAGCAGCTCAAGGTAAATACCATTGATCCGCCCAAACGGTGGTGGGAAGTTATGGACAGAACCACGGGAGAAGCGGTTCCCGTGGAAAAGTGGGAATATGATGAGGCATCGGGAGAAGTGGTGATCGAATCGGTTCCGTACCATCAGTATACGGTGAGTTTCCTTGCATTCCTGATATGGGACCCGGTGCACATGTATAATTTTATTACCAACGACTGGAAGGATGCGCCCCATCAGCTTACTTATGACGTGCGGCAGCCAAAGACGCAGGCATATGTAAAAGAAAAACTGAAAAAGTGGTGTGAGGAGAATCCGCAGGTGGACGTGGTGCGTTTTACTACCTTTTTCCATCAGTTTACTCTGACTTTTGACGATAAAAAAAGAGAGAAATTTGTGGAATGGTTTGGTTACAGCGCCAGTGTCAGTCCCTATATTTTGGAGCAGTTTGAAAAATGGGCAGGTTATAAATTCCGTCCGGAATTTATCGTGGACCAGGGCTACCATAATTCCATTTTCCGTGTGCCGTCCAAAGAATTTCGGGATTTTATGGAATTTCAGCAGATAGAAGTTTCCAAACTGGCAAAGGAACTGGTGGATATCGTGCACGGTTATGGAAAGGAAGCCATGATGTTTTTGGGTGACCATTGGATTGGAACGGAGCCTTTCGGAAAGTATTTTGCCGATATCGGTCTGGATGCTGTTGTAGGTTCCGTGGGCGATGGCGTGACCCTGCGCATGATTTCGGATATTCAGGGGGTGAACTATACGGAAGGGCGTCTGCTGCCGTACTTTTTCCCCGATGTATTTACAGAAGGGGGAGATCCGATCGGGGAAGCACAGGATAACTGGATGAAGGCAAGAAGGGCGATACTGCGTTCTCCTTTGGACCGGATCGGTTACGGCGGATATTTGAAACTGGCGGCGGAGTGGCCGGGTTTTATCGAACAGATAGGAAAAGTGGTGGACGAATTCCGGCAGATACATGAAAATATGCAGGGAACAAAAGCATACACGGCTCCTTTTAAAGTGGCTGTCCTGAATTGCTGGGGCAATCTGAGGAGATGGATGGCGAATCAGGTACACCATGCCCTTTGGTACAGGGAGATTTATTCTTATGTAGGTGTGCTCGAGTGCCTGAGCGGGATGCCCGTGGAGGTGGAATTTATTACCTTTGAAGAATTGAAAAACGGGCTGGATCCCGCGGTTAAGGTGCTTATCAATGCAGGAGATGCTTACACTTCATGGAGCGGCGCGGAATATTGGAAAGAGGAAAGCGTAGTATGCGCTGTGCGTAAGTTTGTGGCGGAAGGCGGCGGATTGATCGGAGTGGGAGAACCCAGCGCCTGCCAGTATCAGGGCCGTTATTTCCAGCTCAGCGATGTGCTTGGCGTGGACAGGGAACTCGGGTTTTCCATGAGCACGGATAAGTATAATGAGATGGACGGCAGGCACTTCATTTTAGAGGATATAGAAGGGGAGATTGATTTCGGGGAAGGCAAAAGCCGCATCTATGCACAGGGCGAAAATTATCAGATACTGAACATGGATGGGAAATACAGCCGTCTGGTAGTGAACGGGTACGGAAAAGGAAGAAGCGTTTACTTTACGGGACTTCCTTATTCTCCGCAGAATTGCCGCATCCTTCTGCGCGCCATTTATTATGCGGCGCATCAGGAAGACGAGATGAAGAAGTATTATGTCACCAATGTGGATACGGAACTGGCGGTGTTTGAAAAGACCGGAAAGATTGCCGTGATCAATAATTCCAAAGAACCGAGACAGACCGATCTTTATATAAAAGGGGAACGGAAGATGCAGTTGGAACTGGCGCCCATGGAAATGCGCTGGGTGGATAGCAGGGAGGAACTATGAAAAAAGATGATCCGGCTTGGAACAGCATAGACGAAGTGACAGCCAGGTTTGCCATAGAAGGCAGGCTGCTGGAAAAACAGCCGTACGGAAACGGGCATATCAATGATACGTTCCTGCTGCGGTATGAAACACAGGAAGGGGGAGAAAAGAAGTATATCCTGCAGAGAATGAACCATACTATCTTCAGGAATCCCCGTCAGCTGATGGAAAATATAGTGAATGTCACAGAGTATCTCAGGGAGAAGATTCTGGCACAGGGAGGCGATGCGGAACGGGAGACGCTGTATGTGGTCAGGACAAAAAACGGAGCACCTTATGAGACGGACAGCAGCGGCAATTACTGGCGTGTATTCCTGTTCATTGAAGGAACCCTGTGCCTGGAACAGGTGGAGAGTGAAAAGGACTTTTACGACAGCGGGGCAGCGTTTGGCAAGTTCCAGCGGATGCTTGCCGGTTATCACGCGGAGGACCTGCATGAGACCATACCCCGTTTCCACCACACCCCGTCCCGTTTTGCAGACTTTAAGAAAGCGGTGGAAGAAGACAGGATGGGACGGACGGCACTGGCAGCAAAGGAAATCGCATTTGCAATGGAAAGAGAAAAAGAAGTTTCCGTGCTGACGGATCTTTTGCAAAAAGGGGAACTGCCTTTGCGGGTGACCCATAACGACACGAAGTTAAACAATATCCTGTTTGATGCAAAGACAAAGAAGGCCCTTTGCATCATAGACCTGGATACGGTGATGCCCGGACTTTCCCTGTATGACTTCGGCGACGCCATCCGTTTCGGCGCCAGCACGGGAGCCGAGGATGAGCGGGACCTTGATAAGGTGGAATTGGATCTGGCCCTGTTTGAAGCTTTTGCCAGGGGGTTTTTAAAAGGATGCGGGGGCAGCCTGACGAATAAAGAGGTGGAAATGCTTCCGATGGGAGCAAAGCTGATGACGTTTGAGTGCGGGATTCGTTTCCTGGCTGATTTTCTGGAAGGGGATGTTTATTATAAGATTCACAGGGAACACCACAATCTGGACAGGGCAAGGACACAGTTCAAACTGGTGGCCGATATGGAGAAAAAGTGGGAAAGGATGGAGGAAATCATAGAAAAAACAAAGAAGGAGAGCGGCTCTTATGAAGTATAGGACGATAAAACGATGCGGAAATTTAAAAGTCAGCGAGATTGCTTTGGGGTGCGAAGGGTTTATGGAAAAGTCACCGGAAGAATTTAAGGCGATGCTGGAGCGGGCAATGGGGATGGGGATTAATTTTGTGGATATGTATACCTCCAATCCG
>CAJTVQ010000065.1 GCA_910579935.1 uncultured Lachnospiraceae bacterium | reverse complement strand
TTCCGTCTTTTCTGAAGAATGAAGCCAGTAACGGATTTTGTGGGGATGTAAATCTACCTCATTTTTAAAAAACGGCTGACAGATTTCCTAGAAATCTGTTCAGCGATCCCCTGTTTTTTAATTTCTGCCACTAACAGCGGGAGGCTCCACTGGCTTACTTCGTACCCGGAATCATTTGGGTTGCTGCAGGCAAGGTCGATGATCCGCATGATCTGTTCCGGCGTAAAAACAGCCGGGGCGCTTTTTATCGGACAGGACTGCCCGTATCTCATCTCCAAGCTTTTCCGGGGCATCCATTTCAGCCTTCCGCAGGGCTGGGAGCGCCGCGGGGAACCGGCTGCGCCAGGTGGCGACATTATTATAATGAAGCCCGACCTGCAGTGCAATATCCTGGTTGAGTTCCCCCTGTGACGCAAGCAGGATAATACTGGCCCTTTTGACCAGTCCTGATGGGAGGGAGCGGCTTTTTGGAAAAGCAGATAATATGTTTTTCATGGCATCAGATAAAACCGGAATAGTATCAATTGTTTTCCTTCGCATAATAACCCATCCATTCTTTCGTAATAGAATTATTATGCACCGACTACAATGTAAAAGCAATATTTATTCATTATTATTTAAGCAATGCTGTACTAGTTTGTACGCCCCAAGGGGCGGGGAATGTACCTACATTTCATTCAATCCACTCCTTCGCAATTCTTTGTTTCTATCCAATCTTTTACTTTATCTATGAGCAAATCTACCTCATTTTTTATATCATCCATAAATAAACTGGTGAGAACACCATAAGCAGCTGATTTTACTGTACCCACAGTCATTGATTTCATTATTACTGATTTACTTACTGTTCTTATAGTTACATCATGCATCATAAATCTAAAGTTAGTTAATGTACTTACTTTAAAATTTCCATAACATGCTCCCCTTCCTCCAAACATACCTGCAACGAACCCAGATACTCCTGAAATAGCCACATTCCTTTTTATGTTCTCCATATCTCCGGTATAACAGTCAGTTGCTATTGATTGTGCTATTGAAATTCCTGAATTCCCCAACGCAGAAATCGGGTAATTAGCCGTAGATCCCATTAACATTCCTGATGCAGCGCCCGCAGCACCGCTTATCGCAACCTTTCCCATATCTATCTCCTGATTAGTATGAATCTGATTACCCACTTCTATAACACCATTTGTAGTTCCTCCAATAGCTGCTCCTACTGTTACTGTTGTTACAGTAGTTGCCGATACACCTGCCGCTGTTGCTATTGCACTTACTGCCCCTACACCACTGCCAATTATCGCCCCTGCCGCTGCACCTTTCAGTGCATTTTCTCCTGCCTTTTTCCAATCTACCTCATTTCCATGAACTACATCCGATATAATTGTTCCAGCCCCTCCAATAACACCCCCTATAAGAGCCCCAACTCCCATAGTAGCTAAAAAAGCAAATTTACCATTCTTATCAATATAAATGACCGGATTATTATAGCAATAATTATATTTATTTACCGTTTGCTGATAGCCCGTTATCTGTCCTATGACATCCTGTGCCGCAAACCGCCCTTCCAAAGACAGATATTCCCTTGCCTGCGCATAATAACTACCGCTTACAGTGTCTTTCCTGTAACCAGTAAAACCAAAGGGTTGTACTTCTCCCAACTGACCATATAGCAAATTTCCGAACTCATCATAGTCGTATGCTTCTGATAAATTTCCATTACGGTATAAGAGCCGGATTGGACTTCCCAACTCATCCCTTAGATAATATCTGTTGCTATTTCCATCCCTTGTCAATAATACTCCATCATCCCATATGTAATTTCTTTTTTCTCCTGTTCCTTTTTGCTCTTCCTGCAGCAGATTATGAAAACCTGCAGTTAAATCAAGGATATATTCCTGTCCTGACTCCATCTGCTTATTGCCTTCCGCTGTCTCTATACCATTTTCTATTCCAACCCTCTGTCCCATGCCATTATATATATACCTGCTGTAATTTCTCCCATTTACGATAGCACATGTAATTCGGTTTGTTGCATCATACTCATATCTTGAAGTTTGTATTCCCTTCTCCCATATACCCGTCAGGTTCCCCCTTTTATCATATGCATACTCCTTTCCTGCATCTCCCTCCATGCGCACAAGCTGGTTGGTTATATTATATAAATACGATTCTGTTCCTTTTTCTCCCTGCTTGTGTATCCTGTTCCCGTATCTGTCATACATGTATTTCCTTATCAGGTTTCCATCCTGCATTACTCCGGTAAGACGGTTTTCCTTATCATACAAAAAAGAATACTCTCCATCGAATTTGGAAATTCCTCTGCGTTTTTTTCTCATTGCAGACTTATTCCCCACCGCGTCATAGGTATATTCCAGTTCATCCATTATTCCGTGGTAATCCCTGTTTGTTATTCCTGTTATTCTTCCTGTTTTATCATACCGATAAGCAGCCGTAACACCGCCCGGTAATATTTTTTCTGCCAGATATCCATTCTCATCATAATGGTAAGCAATATCCGCCTTTTCTTTCTCCACATGTATACCTGTGAGGCGCATACAATTATCATACTTATATTCCACACTTCCGCCGTCAGGATAAGAAATTGCCCTTCTTTCCCCCATGCTTCCATACTGATATCGTACGTTCTTCCCGTTATAGTCTGTGACACTGACTGCCCTGCCGTACTGATCCGGTTCTACACAGGTTTTCCCTAACCAGTCTTTTACACATATCAGCTGTCTCAGGGAATTATATTCATATTCCACACTCCGTCCATCCGCATATCCTATCCTGCTTATGTCCCCCCATAAACTGTAAGCATAAATTGTTTCATACCCCTCACGGTCTGTTTTTTTCACTATTCTCCCATTACAGTCATAATCATAGGTCTCCCGGTTACCCAATGCATCTGTTATCGCAGTCAAACGTCCTGACACATCCCGCTCATAACAGGTAATATGCTGTCCTTCCTGTTCTACGGAAACTACATTCCCCATACAGTCATAACCATAAATTGTCCTGTATCCCTCGGCATCCGTTACAGATGTCAGATTTCCATTTGGGGAATATTCATAACTTCTTGTATTCCCCTTTCCGTCTATCGTAAGAATCACATTTCCGACCGCATCATATCCATACTCTGTTTTCTCGCCAATATTGCTGTTCACCGCAATTACCCTATTCAGACTATCATAAGAAAACTGTACGATATATCCGGTCTTATTTTTCCTCTCTGTAATGTTCCCATTCCCATCATATGTAAATTCTTCACTTGTTCCATCCGGATATTCCACTTTCCGCAGCAATCCTCCCGGATAATAATCGAGAGTTGTCTTACCACCCATTCCATTTGTAATATCCTTCACATTTCCCATGGAATTATATTCATATACAGTAATATTCCCATAAATATCCTTGATCCGTGATTCTCTTCCACAGATATCATACTCCACTTCCTCTGTCTCTCCATTTGAATAAACCACCCTTGTAATCTGCCCTGCCGGATTATACTCGTAACTCGTTTCCAGTCCGTCACATTCCGTCACCTTAGTTACCCTGTTAAGTGCATCATAAGAAAAAACAGTTACTGCCCCGTCTGCTCCCACCTTCTCAATACAGTTTCCATTTGCATCATACCTGTATTGTACGGCACTTCCAACTTCGTCTGTATACTTATCCAATCGGTTCATCAGGTCATAAGAGAAGAAGCGTATTCCTCCATTCGGCATCCTTTCTTCCTCTAAATTCCCCATTAAATCGTATTTATATATGATTGTGTTTCCCTCTTTATCTTCATAACGTTCTATCCTGTTTGATGAATCATAACCTATTTTTATAGTATATCCGTCATAATCGCTAACCGATGTGACTTTACCACTTGGTGTATATTCATACTTTCTTTCCTGTCCCAATGCATTGATAACCCTCTCAATGTCATTTTGTGCATTATAGATAAATCCAGTACGGTTTCCATTTCCGTCAGTAACCGCAACGATTCTGTTCAGACTATCATATTCGTATCCGGTACAGTTCCCCATGGCATCCGTGATACCTGTAATATTACCCCTTTCATCATACCGTATGCCTATCTTTGAACCATCCGGCTGAAGAATACACTCAGGCTGCCGATGGATATTATAGGCAATATAAATGCTGTTTCCGCTCTGGTCTACTCTTTGTATTAAATTTCCTTCCCGGTCATATGCATCCTTCATACAACTGCCATCCGGAAATGTAGTCCGCGTAAGATGATTGCTTTCATCATAAGAAAATCTCATCCTATTCCCTAATGCATCAATGATTTCCGTCAGGTTTCCATTTCCGCAATAATTATATTTTGTCGTATTTCCGTTTTTATCCACATATAATGTCAACTGATTATTGTCATTATACGCAAAATTTTCCTCTCCATCTCCATATATATTCTTTATGTTACGGTACCTTTCATCCCTTTCATGAATAACCATACTTCCATTCGGTTCCTTCACATAAGAACGCATATGTTCATCATCATATGCCAGCTCTGCCACACTGCCATCGGGCAGAGTCTGCTTTACTACACGATCAACAGAATCATACTCGTTAAATACTCCCATGATTCCCCTCGGCGTTACAACACTTTCAAGTTTACCGTTTTCATTATAGTCATATACATAAGTATACCCTGATGCATTCACAAACTTCCACAGTTTCCTGTACCTATACCATAACTGTACTTCTCTGCCTGCATGGTCTTTCACGCAAATCAGGTTTCCCTCTTTGTTATAAATATATACCAGTTTGCCCCCGTTTGCCCCCGCTACTTCAATAAGCTGATTTTCTTCATTATAAATAAAGGAATCAACATTCCCATTCTTCTCCTTCCTGGATACAAGCTGTCCCCCTTTATCAAAGATATATTCTACTCCCTCTGTATCACAATACAAAAAACCGTTCGTTTTCTTTTTTAACAATCCCGTGTTTCCAAAAAGCGGAACATATATATCACCGGGAGTACAGCAGTACGGCAGTTCTCTCCCATCAGCAAGACACAGATAAACCCGTTTCTCATCATCCTTATACCGCACATGCATTTCATAATTATGATGCCATCCACTGCCAATACACCCTCCGTCTCCATCTTCCATGGAATTATAAAAAATCCGAAAGGACAATGGCACAATACCGGGGATAACAAGAGCCTCTTTTTCATAAATGTAATTCCCTGTATTTAAGTTTATCGGGTCTTTACCAAATATGCAGCATATTAAATTCTTTCCCCGTATCCATTGAATTGCCTTTTGCAGTTTTTCTTTTAATTTTTCTATGTTTTCCCCGATTCCATACCCTTGTCCTGAAGTAACCGGTATAATAATTCCACCTTTTTTACAAAGAAGAACACTATCCATAGTTATAACAGCTTCACCGTCAATTTTTTCCGGTTCTTTCAAAGAAACCGTAATATTTTCCCATTTTTCCGCCAGATTCATGAATCCTTCACAAATATGTGTCTTTTTATTCTTACTACAATTACCAAAATAAGAAATATTCACACACTTCTTACAATCTTTGCAGTTTGCCTTCTTCTTTCCCCCACTGGTATAGCCATGACCAACTGGTACCTTAAGCATGCTTTTTTTACTTCCATTAATGCACATTAACACCGCACCTTCTACTAAGTGTTCTTTTTTCCCCATCTGCTTTATTCCCTTCCTTTTTTCTTCTTTTTGTCTTTATAGCCTGCCTTCACTCCAGCATATTCCCCGACACGCTCTCCCCGCCCTGCTCCTGCTGCTGTCTGTACTGCTGCTGCTCTTCCTGCTGCCTTTTCTCCCGCTCTTCCTCTGCATCCACATCCAGCATATCCATCCGGTTCTCTGTCCGGCTGGCCTTGTCTTCCTCCTTCAGTTCCTTATAAATATCCTTTGCCAGCAGATATTTCTTCATCGCTCCTGCCAGGTCTCCTTCTTCCTCCAGTGCCGCCGCTTCTTCTATGTATTGCTCCGCCATTGCTTCTTTCCCGGCCTTTTCCTCTGCCTTTTTCACACAGGACTGCAGGCGGATCCCGGCCAGCGCACTGTTCCCGTCATCCTCCAGTTTCTGATACTTATCCAGCGCCATTGCATAGTATACCTTTGCCCCTTCATAATCACCATCGGAAAACGCCTTGTCGCCCTCCGCCAGCAGCTCCGCGGCGCCTGCCTGCGCCGCGGCAAGTTCCTTTCTCCCGGCTTCCTCTTCCTCCGTCTCCTTTGCCATTTCCTCATAGATCCGGTCAAGGGAATCCATGGCATCCTTCCGGCCCCCGTCAAAGCAGATGCCCGTCGCAAGGTTTTTCGCAAGCAGGTATTTTTCCTCCGCCGCCTTATAATCCCCTTTGACGCTCAGGGAATCCCCCATCCGGATATAATCATATACGGACAGATAATCATTGATGGCCGACAGTTTCTTTTCTATGTATTCGTCCGCCACATGGTCGGCGCTGCGGGAGCGTTCCATTGCCGTCATATAGTCCTCCTGCGCACTTTCATATTCCTGTTCCCCATACAGGCTGTCCGCCTTATTCACTGCTTCTATCAGCATCAGATAAGATGAGATATCCTCAATCATTTCCTTATCCCGCAGTTTTTCCGCAGACTCCAGGGCTTCTTCGCACTCTTCCCCTGCACGCACATAATTACCGTCCTTCATGTATTCCATGGTATTTGCAAGACTGCGTTCCATCTCGTCCGTCCGCCTTGTCCGCTGGCGGCGCAGCAGCCATATGACCAGCGCAATTACCACTATGATTACCAAAACAATCACCGATACCAGTATGATTTTCCTGATACGCCTTTTCCGGTTCGGATCCGTAAATACTTTGTCCACGAATATGGTAACGAAAGTATAATTCCCCAAATCCGCCGGCTGCTTTGACAGGAGCATGTCCTCCACATTATCAATGCTCTCCTGCGGATCATCCTTTGCTTCCGAAAATACGTCTTTCAGTTCCCCTTCGTCCAGATTTTCCCATATTCCCCTTGTATACAGCGTCAGGATATCGCCGTTTACAAGAGCAGTCTTTTTTGAAATGTACGGACGGAATCCCTTCCCGCATCCCAGCCATGTATAAAGATTATTCCGCTCTTCATGTCTGGACAGTATGTCGGATGTCTGCCTTTTTTCCTTTGCCATGTCATTTCCCAAAGACATGTCCTCCGTCCGCTCCTTTATGTTTCCGTCCCTGTACAGGCGCATTCTCGTATTTCCCGCATATCCGTAACGGATCTTTACATAATCAGAGACCAGCACCGTAACAGATGCCTTCAGACTGTTTTTCCCGTCTGCTTTCCGCAGTGCACGGTCTCCTGCGCGGAGATATGACTTTAACGCCTTTTTTCCGATGGAAGGATGGTCCTGGAAAGCAAGAAGAATGGTCTCGATTGCCAGCCTTGCACTTTCTGCATCCGGCTGTTCGTTCAGCCCGTCCGCAATTACATAACATGCATATTTGTCCAGTTCCACATAAGCAAAATAATCATTGTTTACCGGTTCGCCTCCTGCTTCCGACAGAAATACCGTCCGGAATGTACTGTTCTGTTTTCTCATCCTCTGTTTCCCCTGTTTCTTTTCTGCCTGATCATGGAATATCGCCTGCTGCCATCCTATCCCACACGCAGGATGACAATACTTGCATTGTCCACGTCCTCACTTATCCTTCCATTCACCAGTTCCGTCAGTTCCAGCGCCTTTTCCGCGCAGCTTCCCCGCTTTGCCAGACATTCCTCAATCTCCCGCCATGACACCGCTTCATACATCCCGCCGCTCAGAAGCGTCACATATTCCCCGCCGTAAAGCGTGATCGGAACATCAAAGAACTCTATGTCATGAAAACCGTCCTGTCCCACGTAATTATAGGTGCGGTGCTGTTCCAGCAGGGAAACCGCTGCCTGTCTGGTCAGCTTTCCTTCCATGTATTTTTTCCTTGCCAGCACGCTTACCGTATGACCTGATGTGACGGGCACCAGTTCGCCGTTTCTGTAAACCGCAACTTTTACATTTCCTACTGATGCATAATACAGTTTTCTGCATTTTACCATCACGGCTGCTACCGAAGCCGCCCCGCGTTCTCCGCCCAGGCGTTCCAGTATGCTGCGGTTTGCTGCATGAAACGCCCTGCGGAAATAGTACTGCGGATTATAAAATGCATTGTCGTCGCGGAACATGTCCCCGAAAACTTCCACGGCGGTCCGACTGGCAATCCTGCCGCCATAGCTGCTTCCCATCCCGTCAGCAAGCACCGCCATGATTCCTCCCTGCCCCTCCACGGTGCCATAGGCATCTTCCTGCACTTCCCTGCTTCCGATGGTTGCACAGGCGCCGGTTTCATATTGCCTGTATTCCTTCCCCTGCCTCCCCATCACAAGAAAACGGTAAGCCGTAAGACATAACGCCGCAGCTCCGAGCGCCCACATTGCCGGTAACCAGATATCCATACCCATATGTACTTCCCCTCTACTTCGCTTCCCTGTCCGACGGTTCCTCATTCCACATGAAATTCTCGCCGCAGAACGGAATAAACACAAATATGCTCTCACCCATCTCAATCGTATCAAAGGCTCCCAGTACCGCCGGCGTATACACTGCTGCATCATTCAGGTACACAATACCGTTACTGTCACCCGGAAGCAGAACTGTTTCCCTTTTCTTAGGGTCGAACACGATAATCCCATGATTCCTTCTGGAAATTTTATTGTCCCCGAGAATCTGGATGTCCATGTCGTCCGCCCGCCCGATAAAGTTCTTCCCGGACTTGATCCGGTAATCCTTCCCCTGCCTCGGTCCCGATATACATACCAGCCAGCCGCAGACCGGATTCATTTCCTGCAGGAACAGCAGTTCTTCCACTGCTTCCTCGCTGTATCCCGTCTCTTCTTTTTCTTTTGTTGCCGTTTCAATGTTGCAGTACGGACATACCGTACCGTATCTCCTTGCCGAAAACATATGCCCGTTCTGGCAGCGGATCAAATTACTGTTCCCCATGACCTGTATCCTTCCTTTCCTTTGTTTTCCTTTATCTGATCATCAGCCGGTTCATCCCGACAGACAGAACATCCCCGTTTTCCACACGGCACGGCGTATTCGCGGAAATCTTGTATAACCTGCCGTCCTGTGCCTTCCGGATGCTGATTCCGTTCGTGCTTCCCAAATCTTCTATGTACCAGTTTCCTCCTGAAAAATTCAGTACCGCATGTTCCACATCCACCATGCCCGAATAAGGGCTGTGACTTAAATCTACATCCACCTGATTCTCCCCCATATCCCTGCCTATCACTAATGAAACCTTCCCGTACATGTCCCACACCATCAGTTCCGTGTCCTCCTCGCTTAAAAGCGCCAGTTCGGATACGGTTCCAGTATCCGCTGGCAGCATGGGTTCTTCCGTACTGCCCCGTAGAAGTCTCTTCTCCCTGCCCTTTTTCTCGGAAAACGCCAGCAGGATAAAAAACAGCACCGCAGCTATTCCCGCCGCCATTACCCATGTGCGGTTTCTCCCTTCCTCCATGTAAATCCATGCGATTCCCGTAATCGCTGCACAGATACAAGCTATCCATAAATCCATTCCTGTTCTTTTGTCCATTCTGTCCTCCCTCTTCATAATCTGCTATCCCAAATCTTCATTTAAATCATATAAATAACACTTGCCGTCTTCCCCCACTGCCAAAAAAGAAGATCCGCCGTCTGTATTGATACAGACAATATGTTCCAGGTCCAGTTTCCGAAAAGACATTTTCTTTAAATGCATGTCGGGCAGCATGCTTGTATCCATTACTCTGTCCTTCCTTGTATCCGACACATTATAGTACTCCACGTCTTTCACTTCGTGTGTCACATATTCACTCATAAATACCTGACCGTCTTCCGTCAGAAAGAAAGCATTCTCCTTCCCTGCACAAATATCCTTAATCTCTGGAATTATTTCTTCCCCGTCTCCAGTTCCCAAAATTTCCCTTACGTTTATTTGTTCAAAGTTCCCCGCATAGTTTTCACGTCCGCTCTCCGGCTCCGCCATGGCGTCTTTAAAATCATGATATTTAATGGTATTACTGTCCCAATACCAAAGGGTATGATCGGCCCTGTACATAAACACCGTATATCCATCCGCATCCATTTCCACAATATCTTTTCCTGTTCCCAATTCATACAAAACAGTAACTGCATATTTGGTTCCCTCCCGCAAGTCAATATATTCGATTTCATCCAAAAAACGCGGATGATCCGTTTTCTTATTTTCACCATCCAATTCGGGAAAAATAAAATCACAGATAAGAGTATCAGCTCCCGGGGATTCCATTATGGAAAAAACCATTCCGTCTTCTTTCATGAAATAATGATATCCATCTGCCCCGGCAAATATTTTTTGGACACCTTTTACTTCCCCTTTCCTGTCTTCAGGAAATCCCGGTATACGATCTTTCCATTCATCCCCATATAAATACAATCCCCATACAAACAATTCTCCTGAATCATCTACTGCAAATGCAGTTCCGTTTTTTGCACCCATGTCCACAATATTATTTAACCCCATCAATGGAACCGGTTCATAGTAAATCTTATCCCGTTTTTCTTCCGGACTTATCGACCATTCACTATTACTCCCCCACGCATAAATATATCCATCTTCCGATAATGCATATACTGCCGTTCCTGTGGCAGCAAGCTTGAGGATTCCCTCCAGACCGGACACTCTGACAGCGCCTTCCATACCTGAAATATAATCCCACTTCCAAACCGTTCCATCCCTGCATAATACAATTATCTCCCCATCCATTGCAATGGCATCTGTCACTTCCGGCATAAATTTATTTGAAACATTTTTCCTGCCCTTTTGTAACAGATTCTCTGAAAAGGAATATTTTATATGTACAAAAAGGATTATTCCTGTTATCAATACTCCAATACAAAAGATTAAAACATGTTTTAATTTTTTTTTCATACTTACCCCTTATATTATCATTTATTTGGATCCGGATATGCCTCATATTCCTCATTATTATATGTTGGTATATTTTCATATACCGGAATACTAAAAACAAACTCTTGATTCAAATCAAAAATGTCACTTCCTTTTTTTGACATCATAATAGCTTTATCTTCTGCATCATTAACTAAAGTAGCATATTGGTTTACTGTTCCTTGCACTCCACACTCCAAATGTTGCATAATCCCAATCTAATGCATACAAAGTGTCTTGCCCCCTATCTAAAAAATCCTGAAATATTTCTTCACTTTCCTCAATACATTTTTCTGGAGTAAACCATTGATGTGTATATGCATACTCTTTTGCATCTTCTCTTCCACTATATGCACCAATATTGAATAAATTATATACTTTCTTCCCATTATACATCTCACCGGCCGGTCCACTTTCTATGCCATAAATACTAGCCATAAAAACAGGGTTTACACATGAATCTGAGTTTTTAATTAAATCAACTATTTGAGCATCTCTTCCATTTAACATTGACTCTACTACCTTATCTACATATTCTTGGGGTAGTTCTTGATCTGCTTTTAAAAATTGTAACGCATTTTCATAACTTCCCTGATTAGTCTGTAACATACTGTACGGATGTAAAAAAAAGGTTATTGCTTCTGGCGTAGCTACATAATATTTTGGATCAGTTTCTCCTAAAAATCTTTTATTTGTACAATAAACAGGATATTTTATAGAATCTGCGCATTTATTCTCATTATTAATTTGATAATCAAGAAATTCTTCAAAATCAATATTTGTTATCACTGGCTCAAATTCCCATTTAGGAAATTTTTCATGTAAAATCATCAGGTATTTTATGTACCCTTCCGGAAAACCTTTTTCTCTCAAATCTTTTTCAAAATCTCTTTCGTTCTCCGTTCCTGCTTTCTGCCCATCACTCTTTAAGCTAATAAAGCCTCTCCCAATACCACAAATCATATATGAATTCATAATAACGCTTGCATTTCCGTTTATTAAGTCTTTGATATTCCCTCCCTGCCAACGATTTCCTATTATTACCGGACGACATGGTTGCATAAGATAATTACAATATCCGAATGTATTTGGTACCAGCTTTGTATCTATCTCCCTCAATCCAAATCCTCCATTCCTTTTATCTGTTGCCGGGATTACTGATATTGCCATTACTTTTAACTTCTTATCCCTCATATGCGAACATTGCACTTCTGCACCCACAACTACAGGACTATCATTGCTCCCAGACAGTTCATCCATTATTTCTTCCTCTTGTATTTCTCTAATTCCAGTCACCTCATTATTACCACTATTCCCCCCAAATAATCTCGCAGCCTCTATACACTGCAACACTGATGCCATATTTTCCATATACTTGCGTTCCTTTCCATCATCGAAATCCCATGTATTTTTCAAACAAATGCGATGTATCCAATGGGTTTGCACTTTTTTTCCCTGTTTTTCTTAACTGTACCTCATGGATTTCCCCACTTTCCGGATGGAATCCAAAAAATCGCTCAAAGTTTGCTGACATATGACCAATGTCAAATTCCCGGTTCTCAGGCGCCCTTTTCTTTCCACTGTTCCTTTCGTTTCCCTGTTCCGGCTTTTTCTTCTGCTGCTGTCCCGTTTGGCGGAGACGGCTGTCATATTCCTTCCTTTTAGTCTCATCTCCCAAAACAGCATATGCCTCCGATATCTCACGGAACCTGTTTTCTGCTTCTTTATCTCCCGGATTGGCATCCGGATGGTATTTTTTTGACAGCCTGCGGTATGCCTTTTTTATCTCCTCCTGGGTTGCATTTCCTGCCGCGTCCAGTCCAAGTACTGCATAAAAATTTATTTCCATATATTTTCCTCACTCATTTTTTTTAAACCACGAGCTCGTTAATCCGCCCGCTTTAGTTCCCAAAGACCGCATGCATCTAGATACAGGGTTTCCGTGTCATCAGGGTCTGCATACAGATGGCTTCCGCAATAATAACCATGAAAGGAATCCATGGAAAATCCGCCATCACCACTGATTTCCACCAGCCTGTCTTTTCCTTCAAGGCTGACATATTCGTCATCCTTCCGAAATGCATCCCTCAGCCGAATATTTCCAGCATCCACCTCTCCCCACACATGCCATGCATTCCAAAAACCGTTTACCATATAAATACAGCTCAGGTACGCATCCTCCGGGTTGGACAAGGCGGTCTGCCAGCAATGGATGTACCCACCGGCTTCCTCAAAAGATATGCCAATTTCCTTTCCATCAACCAGTTCATCCACTCCCCGGTCACTGAAATTGAATTCTGCTACATTACCGGTACGCTCCCCATCTTCCACATAATGGTAAGTACCAGTCCTGACTGCCCCCGTCCCCATTGCATAGGATGGCTGGCTAAACTTTCTAAATCCGCAGGCATTCACATTAAACAGACACATATCAATTGGGTTTGAAAAAGTTGTCTGTCCTAATCCCCCTGCCACACCCGCACTGTCCCTGCCGTAGTGCATGACTATCTCTTTCATTTCTTCAACACCCTGTTCACTGAAATCCATTTCACGCATTAAATATATTGCACGTCAGTGCATCAATTTGATTGTCCGTAAATCCAAATCCCTGTTTCAACGCAATCAGATATCTTTCCTTCACATCCCCCATCAGTATTTCTTCTGCCTCATTAATGGGTAAAATAGCCGGATTATCTATACCTGCCCTTTCCATCTTTTCTTTCTGCATTTTAATAATATTATTAATATAAGCATTATCATAAGGTAAATTTCCCCCATTATATAATGCCTTTATATTTCCAAGTATTTCCTCCTTCCATTCGCCAAATCCATATTTCTCTATGTCTTCCTCAGTCTGGAGTATATGTCCATATCCAATCGTTATACAACCATCCTTTACATTCTGTATGTCTATCGCAACCGGAATATCATTTTCATCAAGAATATATGCCCCACCCTGCGGATCAATCTCCAAGTTTTTAATTATCTCCAACACTTTTGTAAAATCATGCCCCCAATAAATTTTCCTTACACCACCTGCCCGCTGTCCATCCTCTTTCAGGGTAATATACCCTCCGCCAATTCCGCATATCATATATGAATACATATTAACACTTACTTCCCCATCAATTAGGTCACTTTCACTACAGCAGGGTTTTGATTTGGCACTGTCAGTTCATCCAACACATCCCTCACACTTACTTTAGGGATTTCCTCCGCCTTATCCTTTACCGCACTCCTTTCCAAAAACGATTTTGCTACCGCTAACATATTTAACAAGGATTCCGTATATTCCATCCACCCACTCCTTTCCTCCCGCAAAGGAAATGCTATTCATCCCCTGGTACTCTATGCCCGCCTTTTACCGTAAATATTTCCATCCCCTGCAAGGCATCCGGAAACCTCACATTCTTCCCGGTTTTCCCTTCCATTGTGTCCTTCATTGCCAATACCTGTCTGCCTCCTGCAATCTTTGGAACCGCACTGCATGCCGCCAGCTCCATCACACTGTCCGCATCACATCTTGAAACATCTGCTACCGGAACCGCCGCCATTGCGGAATAAGATATCTGCCAGTGCTCCGGTTCCCTGTTTCCTGCAGAAGATACAGGCATATCAGCTTCCGCCCCGTCTATTTTACCGTTCGTCTGCACGCCCCCCGGCGCATAAAAATTAAAATCCCTGCATATTTCAATGTTTGAATGGGATGTTTGATACAGAATCTCCATTGGCGCGGAAGACATACACTTTCTTCCGTTTATGCTGATTTTCCCTGCAGCTTCCAGTAAAACAGACTTGCCGCTGTCCAAACAGATTCCATCACCATCCTTCATATTTAAGGACACCATGCCGTCTTTCCCTTCCATGAACATCCTGTTCGGATATAGTCCCGCTTTCATGCCGTACACCGTATGCAATTCCCTGTTCTGTACATTATTGCATGCCGCACATTCTCCGTCCTTACGCAATACATGAAGAGCAATCCCGTCCCGCTCTTCCCCCGATGGAAAATACAGCATTACTTTTGTTCCTGTCTCAGGCATACAATAGCAAAGGTTTCCTGTTTCCGGTACCCATGGCCACGGATAATCCGCTTTTTCTTCCTTATCCATATCCAATTGAATCCAAATGTTTTCCTTAACCGACTTTCGCACAGTTCCTGCCAGACTATTGCCTCTGAGATTTTTATTTATTTTCCTTCTTTTGTAAATAAAATCGTCCTTTCCAAGTAAGTATGTACAAATCGTTTCTCCTTTTTCAAATATCATCTTTTTTCGGAACACCATATACTGTATTCCCTCACAGTCAACAACGTCTCCGATATCCCATCCAATATTGCCTTTTACTTCTGTATATACACTGCCCTCTCTATTTCTCCCTCCTTCGTAACATCCCCCCGAATAGAAACTTTCCCCAATGCCCCACTTTATAATATATTGTGATTCCAACTGCCACTTTTTCCCTTTTGCTTTTCCCAAACAGAAAGATATGCCGTTGCTCCCATATCCCGGATAAATCACCGTATGGAAATGACTTGCCAGCCTTATTATAAATTCCCAATCGGTTTCTTCATACTGGATAACGGGAAAACATATACGACAATCCTGCTCTCCTTTCCACAAAAAGTCACATCCTTCATAATCCTTGATCACTTCCCTCATGATCTGTTCATATGTCATCTCCGGCTTTTGAAAACTCCGGCATTTTTTCTCCCTGTCGAACAAAATACTCCTACTGACCAGCTCCGCGCTAACGCTGGTATACCCGTTTTCTATATGAAACGCAGCCGTTTCCAAAAAACCATTGAAAAGGATTTTTCCGTCTTCCGCCTCCACAATCATTCCACTTCCGCTGAAATCCGTACGCAGAACTTCAGCAGAATATTCTTTCCTGACAACCGCTTCCAGTTTTCCTTTTCCGTGTTCATTCTCATTTATCCCTATTTTCATTCCTATTATAGCCAGTAATGGAAGGGCTGTTCGCAATGTTATTCCATTTTCTCTTACCTCAAAACTCTTTTCCATATAAAATCCTCCGCTCATCAAAACACATCTATTTCCTTCAGTCCGATTCCGACTGCATTCCTCCTCAATATGCTTTCCACCAAATCCATCCGCATAACTATATGTAATTTATCTCCATCCACAATCTCCATAACTACCTTATCCCCTGCTTTTTCCTGTTCCATAAACATTCCCCTCCCATCATTCTGCTTTCCAAATATTACTTGTTCCAAATATGGAATATAATAAGCCATACTTCTTTCCTTCTCTTTTTGGAAAAGTATTACCCTGACATACTTTAAAAAGGGATTATACATTTTTATAACGTTCTTTACCATTTCACTTACCATAAAACAAGGAAAAGTAAGTATATCCGTAAACACAAGCTGCATATGATTTTCAACCTGGAACAGCAAATGCTTCTGAATTTCAAAAACTTTTTTTCTATGTAATGTTTTCCTATCAATAACTCCATGCCAATCATGGAAGACCGGAGTCACATAATTATCATCTACCGATACAATAAAATATTTCATTTCTATACCCGTCCTATCTTTTCCAGTCTGTCCATATAATTTCCGTAATAAACATCCATCAGCTTTTCCCCCTCCATATTTTCCAATGCCGCTTCAAATATCCCTTCCATTTCCCTGTAAATCCAATCCATGTACCACCTGCGTATTTCCTCCTGCTCAGAAGCCTTACAGCGAATAAATTTCTCCTTCAGTTTTCTGTTTAAAACTTCCCTGTCATCCTCCACTCCTTTCAGCAGCTCACGCATACTGTAACAAATACCGTCCGGCTCTTCTTCCACAAAAGGTTCATCCGAATAATATGCTATATAAAATTCTGCAGCTTCTGTTATATAGCTGCTCCTCAGATAAGATATTACCAAACTCCCCTCCTTCCTTCCCCTAACCAGTTCGTTCATAATAGTTTCCAAATCAGTTTTAAAGCTATACCCGTTGTCTGCAAATCTATTCTGCATCTCTTTTAATCTCTTCCCTGCCAGCTGTTCTTTCTCTTTGTGCAAGTATTCTTTCATCTCCGCCAGTCTTTCCAAGCCGTACATTTTCATCAATCCTCTATACCTCACCCATGTAATCCGCCAATTCATCTTCCGTTACGCC
>CAJTVQ010000064.1 GCA_910579935.1 uncultured Lachnospiraceae bacterium | reverse complement strand
ACCATGCGGGTTTCAGCAGTTGATGCCGTTATTCCGTGAATAATTCAGGTTTAGAGATTTTTTAGAGATTTTCCTGCTATAATAAAAAGAAAAGAATTTTCAAATCTGGGAAAGAGAAAGAAAGGAGCCCCGCAGAAGCAACTCCCTGCGGGTACAGACAGCCATGCGCATACTGCTCATCGAAGACGACCCAAAATTAAACCACTCCTTAAAATATCAGCTGGAAAAAGAAAATTTCATGGTAGATTCCTGTTTTGACGGTGAAGAAGCGCTTTTTTACATCAGTCAGAACATTCACGACTGCATTTTGCTGGACCGGATGATACCGTCCATCGACGGCACGCAGCTCCTCACCATCATGCGCGGGAAAAGCAACACGACTCCCGTCATCCTGATCACAGCCCTCGGCACCCTGAATGACAAGATCACCGGACTGGACCTGGGTGCCGACGATTATCTGGTAAAACCTTTTGATTTCGAGGAACTGCTTGCCCGCATACGCTGCGTGACACGCCGTTCCCCACTCATCCATGAAAACGACAGCCTGGCCTTCGGCGACCTGACCCTGCATATTACGGACAGCCGGTTAAACGGCCCGGCTTCCGCATGCAGCCTGTCCAAAAAAGAAAACGAACTCTTCCAGTTCTTTTTCCGCAATCCCGGACAGACGCTCACCAGGGAACAGCTTCTTACAAAAATATGGGGACTGGATACCGACATCGAAAACGGGAATCTGGACAACTATATTCATTTTCTGCGCCGCCGGCTCACTGCCGTCGGCAGCCGCGTCGTCCTGCGCACCCTGCGCGGCATCGGCTACCGCATCTGCCTGCCGGAAGAACAGTAAGAAACTGTCATACACTCTGTTAAGAAAGGGCTTCAAACCTATGTTTCGAAAAGTACACTACCGCCTGACGCTTTTATGTGCCGGCATCACCATCTTCATACTGCTTGTCATGTCCTTCATTTATCTGTACGTATCCGAAACCGGACTGAAGCAGAGCCATTTTCTTTCATTTCAGCGGGACGCGGGTACCCTGATCGCCAATTTTGAACAGCAGGCAGTCATCACCCATACATGGCTCTCCCAAATGGAATCCCTCAACGCGTTCACCATATCCATCACCGACAACGGAGTTCCCCTTCTTTTCAGTGAAAGGGAACAGGACGAAAAGCGTAAAAATACCGAGCAGGAAGCGTTGGAATATTATCATTCCCATTTTGCCGTTCTTCTTGTGGATTCCGGCTCACGTTCCCGCTCCTACCATACGGAATTCTCTTTTACGTCCTCCACTCAGGAAGATTATTACGTCTCATATGCCTGCCTTCCCAGCGAAAGCGGAGAAACGCAACTGCTCATCCTCTCTCCCATGGAACCTCTGAACCTGCAGATCCGCACCCAGCGTATCCGGTTTGCCTGCATTGACCTGTCGGCGGCGCTGCTTCTTTTTCTGTTCTCCTTTTTCTTTACCAAAAAAATTCTGATTCCCGTGGAGGAAAACCGCTTGGAACAGATCCGTTTCGTAGCCGCCGCTTCCCATGAACTGCGTACCCCTTTGGCCGTTATCCTCTCCTGCACCGGAGCCATCCGCGGGCACAACGGAAAAAAAGCCCTTCCCGAAGAGGAAGAGACTTTCTTAAATACCATATATTCCGAAGGACAGCGGATGAAGCGTCTGATTGACGACATGCTGTTCCTTTCCCGCGCGGATTCCCACTCCTTTTCGGTGAATCAGGAACCCATTGAACCGGACACTCTGCTGTTAAATTCCTATGAAGCTTTTGAAGCCCTGGCTGCCGAAAAAAATATCTCCCTCCGGATTTTCCTGCCGGAATCAGCCCTGCCGCCCTGTCTCGGCGACAGTGAACGTCTGAGACAGCTGATTGCCATCCTTCTGCACAACGCCGTCAGCTATACCCCCGAAAGCGGAACCATCCGCCTCTCCCTGACCTGTTCCAAAGGCCAGAAAACGGGAAATACGGCATTAAACCGCGGCGATTCCTACACCATCGCCGTCACCGACAACGGTATCGGCATACCGGATGAGGAAAAAAGCCGCATTTTCCACCGTTTCTATCGCTCCGACCGGTCCCGCAGCACGAAGGAACACTTTGGGCTGGGACTCTGCATCGCCGAAGAAATCGTCCATTCCCTGAAAGGTACCATCCGCGTGGAAGACACGCCGGGCGGCGGAAGCACGTTCCTTGTACAGCTTCCCTTCCTTCCCGTCCCCTAAAAAAGCGGTGCTCCCGCTCTTAACCGTTCCCTACAGCGATTTTTCCAGCCTGTATTCCAAAGGTTCCTGCACCAGGACAAACTTATGCCCGGGCAGGTAATTTCCCAGCCAGTACAGCCCCTCTTCCATTTCCCTCTCCCATCCTCCGTTATAATAAAGGCGGCTGACCTTGTCCCCGGCATCGCTTTTCCTGCGGTACAGAACCGGAACTTCCAGCCTTACCAGTCTTCCTCTCCTGTCCTGCACCGTATGTCCTTCTTTTTCCACATAAAGTTCCAAACGGCAGAGATAGTCTTCCGGCAGGAGCTCCTTTTCCTTTTTTCCGGTTTTGTTTCCTTCTGTGCCTCCGGGTATTCCCCCTGTCTGAAAAAATCGGCTCTCCTCCGGCTCTATCCACGCGGTTTCCTTCATTTTTCCCCTGAAATAGCAGGCAAATCCGTATACGAACCCGGCGCCCAGATTTTCATTCCGTTCCTGCCACTTTCCTGTCAAAGTCTGCATCCGGCCATATACCTGACCGGAAAGTTTTTTCATCTCCTCTTCCGCAACCGGCCGCTGATTCAGAATATCCCCGGCAAATCCTTCCGCCCCCTGCTCCAGTTCCATCGGAATACGGCTGTCATGCAGGTACCAGACCAGCCGGCTGGCATTTTGCATACTGCATTCCAAACGGCAGAGCGTCTTTCCCTCCTTACTGTACAGACACAGATAGTCGCGCCCTTTCGATGCATGATAGGCAGCCTTCCCGTGTCCGATTTCTTCCAGGGTAAAGGAACTGTTTCTCCCTATGGCGCTGCGGTAAGAGAAAATGCGTCCCCTTACTGCCGGCCTGCGGTTACATGCCTCCATCCACACCCAGACTCCCAGCAGAAAAATACCGGCAATGATACAATAAATCCATACCGGTATTTCCTTCATGTGATATCTTATTTCCAAAACCAGCAGCACTACGGCGGAGGCGATAATGAACGCCCCCACACCGTATGCCGCCCCTGTCTGCCTTACCACAAAATCGGGCAGTTCCTGCTCTTTCTTTTCCATTCCATATGATTCCTTTTTCTTTCAATACTAAGCAGAACGATAAGCCGGGTTATGTCGTGAATGATCATCTGTCTAGGATTACCGTTACCGGCAATCTCAAGCGACCCACCTGAAAGCAGGCCGGGCAAGCCTGTCGCTTTCTGTTTGGTCTTGCTTCGGATGGGGTTTACATGGCTCCGTCTGTTACCAGCCGGACGGTAGTCTCTTACACTGCCTTTCCACCCTGACCAACGGTTCGGCGTCAGCCGAACTGTCAAAGGATCCGTTTACGGATTCTTTCCAATGGAGAAACATGCGGACATGCTGTCCATTGCGGCGGTATATTTCTGTTGCACTATCCTTGGAGTCGCCTCCACCGGACGTTATCCGGCATCCTGCCCTGTGAAGCCCGGACTTTCCTCACCTGCGGTTTCCCGCAGCCGCGATCATTTATTCTACTTAGTATTCTCTTTAAACCTGGAAACAGCTTCCGCCTACAAATTCCCGGCAGATGGAATTTTTCGGAAGGTTATCGCTGCTGACCCCGATAAAGTACTCCAGGAATTTCAAAAGACGCTTCGCCTCATAATACTCCGGCTCCCCTCTGCTGATCCCGAACAGCAACGGCTCGGCATACTGCTTCAATACCGCCAGTTCATAAATCAGCACCGAATTGAACATGGCATCGGCGCTTTCCTGGAACGGGAAAATATACTGCTCCTCCCCTTTTCTGACGGAAGACCACATCCCTATGGTTCTCTTTGCGCTGGTTCCCCTTGTCCTCGCATCCCTTACCATCCGGCGCAGCAGCCGTCCGTCGGTCGTGGGAATCCGGTTATGTTCGTCGATGTTAATACTGGTAAGTGCACTGATATAAATTTTATACTTGCTTTCATTGGGCAGGGCATAGGAAGTGGCGTCGTTCAACCCGTGGATTCCCTCGATGACCAGCACATCCTCCGGTCCCAGCGTCTTGAAATTCCCTTTGTACTCCCTCGTCCCTGTTTTAAAGTTAAAACTCGGAAGTTCCACCGTCTTCCCTGCCAGCAGGTCCGTCATATCCTTATTGAACTGCTCTATATCGATTGCTTCCAGACATTCGAAGTTATACTGGCCGTTTTCATCCTTCGGAGTCTTCTCCCTGTTCACGAAATAATCGTCCAGCGCAATGGGATGGGGCGTCAGACCGTACGTCCTAAGCTGAATGGACAGCCGGTGGGAAAACGTCGTCTTGCCGGAAGAAGAAGGGCCGGCTATCATGACGAATTTCACTCCGCCCCGGTTCACAATATCCTCCGCGATCTCCCCTATCCGTCTTTCCTGCAGCGCTTCCTGCACCAATATCATATCATTGATATTGCCCTGACAGATCTGGTCATTCAGATCCCCTACGGTATCGATACCCATCATCCTGCCCCACTCGTCAGCCTGTTTCAGTGTCTGGAACAGTTTTTCCCTGGGCTCCATCACCGGCAGTTTATTCGGCGTCTGCTGCTCCGGCAAAAGAAGCATCAGACCATCCTCATACCCAAACACTTCAAAATATTTAATATAGCCCGTACTCGGCAGCATGTATCCATAATAATAATCATAATACCCGTCCAGACAATAGACATTGACGTAAGAACTCCTGCGGTACCGGAACAGCTTTTCTTTGTCCTTCATTTTCTGTTTCCTGAATATTTCCATGGCTTCCTGCAGGGGATAGGACTTCTTCACCACAGGCAGATCCGCCTCTGCCAATTCGCGCATCCTCTGATTCACCTTGCGGATCAGCTCTTCTTCCAGTTTCACATCGCCTTTTACGCTGCAGTAATAACCCGGCCCGATGGCAAATTCCACCTTCACTTTCTCCAGTTTCTCCGCTCCTGCCACATCCCGGAGCGCCTTGATCAGCAGCATGACCGCACTCCGTACGTAGGTCTTGTGTCCCACCGCATCTCCCAAGGTGAAGAAAGAAACTTCGCAGTCGTTCTTTACTTTTTTAAACAACTCTTTGATCTTCCCGTTGACAGAAACCAGTGCGATCGTATCATCATACCGGGACTGATATTCCTTTACGATCGTCTCATAGGTAGTGCCTTCCCCGTACTGCTTTTCTATCCCGTCAATTGTTACCGTTACCATAACATCCTCCGTATCCCTTTTTCCAATAAATTCCAATGTTTTATGCCATCACCCAAAAAGGATTCTTTTCCTTTGCCGCGGATATTTCCAGCCGCGGGAACTCCCTTTTCAGATATTCCACCATATACGGTACAAAAATTTTCTCGATCCCATAGTGCCCTGCATCAATGATCATCAGCCCCTGTGCCATCGCGTCCAGCCCCTCATGATGCTCGATATCTCCTGTCACCAGCGCTTCCGCACCTGCGGCAACCGCATGTTTTATCATGGATTTGCCGGAGCCGGGGGATATGGCGATGCATTCCACCATGCGCCCGGGGTCCCCGTATACCTTCACGCTCTCCAGATGAAAAACCTCTTTCACATAGGAAGCGCATTCCTCCAGCGTCATCGCCCGGGGCAGTTTTCCATACCTGCCGATACCCTCCTTGGAAATTTCATCCTCATAAGTGATATCCAGCACCTGCCGCTCCTTCAGCCGCATTTCATCAGCGGCCGCATCCGCCATACCCATTACGTCAAAATTGGTGTGCATGGCATAATAACTGATATCGTTTTGCAGCAGCTTCACGATTCTGCGTCCGACAAAATCATCGGTATTCACTTTTTTTAACGCGGAAAAGATCAGCGGATGGTGGGTCAGCAGCATATCGGCGCCCTTCGCCGCCGCTTCTCCTATCACTTCATCCGTGGCATCCAGCGCAATACAGATCTTCTGCACCTGTTTCTCCCGTCTTCCCGCCAAAAGTCCTACATTATCCCAGCTTTCCGCATAAAAAGAAGGCGAAAGTTGCTCCAGGCTTTCTATAATGCTGCTGCACGCCACGCTTTTTTCATTGTTCATACTGCACTTCCTCCTTCCGTTTTCCCTTCCTGCCCTATTCAAACGGAAGGTGTTCCGCATTCCCATGGGATTCAAAATAAGAGAGCGCCGCTTCCGTATCTCCCAGCTGATACATCACTTCCTGCTGCCTCGTCCCCTGTCCGTTTCCGTTCGTTTTCAGCTTCGTAAGAATCTGCCTGTAAATACCGGCTTCCCGTTCCAGATATGCCCGTAACACGGGATGTTTTTTCCGCAGAAGCACGGGGCCGTATTTGTCTTCCATGCGGATTTTCCCCGGCATATCTTCCTGTTCTTTTTCCTCTTTCCAGTTCTGTACGCTTTCCGGCAGCCCGTCCTTTAAAAGATACTTCCCGCTCCGCTCCGGGCAGACCCGCATCATCGGATAATATTTTCCATCTTCCACCACCATATTTTCGTCGGCAATGGCATACCCTTTTTCTCGCAGATATTTTCTGACATACTGTAAATCCGACTGGGGCTGTAAAACCAGTTCTTTCATCCCGGCCAGCTTCTCCTTGCCTTCTTCCAGTATCTTCACCACCAGCCTGCCGCCCATTCCGGCACAGATCAACGTATCCGCTTCCCCTGCCCGCAGGGCAGTCAGTCCGTCGGACAGCCGCGTTTCTATGTAGTCTGTCAGGAAGTACTCCCTGATATGCCCTTTTGCCGCCGTCAGCGGTCCTTCGTTTACATCCATGGCTATGACGTTTGGACTGATGCCGTTTAACACGAGATAAACCGGCACAAATCCGTGGTCACATCCCACATCACACACTACATTTCCCTTTGTTACCATGGCGGCTACCGCCTGCAGCCGTTTGGACAACCTGACTTCCCGCTTTTTCATATTCAATCCAGATAATCCTTCAGCTTGCGGCTTCTGCTGGGATGGCGCAGTTTCCGCAGCGCCTTCGCTTCTATCTGGCGGATACGCTCACGGGTCACATTGAATTCCTTACCCACTTCCTCAAGTGTCCTCGCCCGTCCGTCGTCCAGCCCGAAACGCAGGCGCAGCACCTTCTGCTCCCTGTCGGTCAGGGTGCTCAGCACCTCTACCAGCTGTTCCTTTAGCAGGGTAAACGCTGCCGCATCCGCAGGCACCGGAACATTGTCATCCTGAATAAAATCTCCCAAATGACTGTCTTCTTCCTCGCCGATCGGGGTCTCCAAAGAAACCGGCTCCTGGGAAATCTTCAAAATCTCCCTGACACGGTCTACCGGCATATTCATCTCTTCCGCAATTTCCTCCGGAGTAGGTTCCCTCCCGAGTTCCTGCAGCAGCTGCCTGCTCACACGGATCAGTTTGTTGATCGTTTCTACCATATGCACCGGAATCCGGATGGTTCTTGCCTGGTCCGCAATGGCGCGGGTGATTGCCTGACGGATCCACCATGTGGCATAAGTGGAAAACTTATAACCCTTGCGGTAATCAAATTTCTCCACTGCCTTGATAAGCCCCAGATTGCCTTCCTGGATCAGATCCAGGAAAAGCATCCCGCGCCCCACATATCTTTTGGCAATGCTGACCACCAGACGTAAGTTGGCTTCTGCCAGACGCTTCTTTGCCTCTTCATCGCCCATTTCCATCTTTTTAGCCAGCTCTATTTCTTCCTCTGCGGAAAGCAGCGGAACCTTGCCGATTTCTTTTAAATACATCCTGACCGGATCCTCGATGCTGATGCCGTCCGGCACGGTCAGGTCAATGTTCTCTACATCCACCTCATCCTCTTCCGTCAGGATGATCTCTTCATCATCCACCTCGTCCTCTTCCGTAATCCGCAGGACGTCCACGTTATTCTGTTCCAGCGTTTCCAAAATTCTGTCAAACTGTTCTTCTTCCAAAGTGAACTCTACGAAGAAGTCACTGATTTCCTGATACTCCAGAACATTTTTTTTCTTTTTAGCAGCGTTTAAAAGCTCTTTTAAGCGTTCTTCAAACTTTGCCTGTGTGTTTTCATCCATTTTGGGTTCCATCCTTCCTAAATGTAGTAGTAGTATTATCATTCATCTAAAGAAATATGCGTTTTGCTAAGTTCTTCCAATGCTTTTTTTCCTGCAATTACCTGATTTACCGCATTGACATCCGCGCCTATTCTTTTGGAATAATATTCATAGCTGTTCTTTTTCACCGTATACACGATATCGTGAAGCGCTTTTTCCCTCTCCTGTTTCGTCGAAAGCTCCGTCAGCTTCGTATTAAAAAGGGCCGCCGCTTCCCGCTGTTCCTCCTCATCCGCAAACATGCTGATGATCGCCGCCGGATTATATTCTCCCCTGGAAAGTCCCTCAAAGAGCCTGTCCGCCACTTTCCGGTATAGCTCCTCGGTAAAGTCCTCCGGCGTGATGTATTTTGCAATCTTCTGATATATCCCCGGTTCCTCCGTAATCCACGTGATCAGCAGACGCTGTGACTTTTTCTGGTTTTCCTCCGGTGTATTCTTCTTCGATGCCAGTCCGGATTTCGGACGCACCACCGGACTGACCAGTCCTGTCTGCGCCGCGTAGGAAACCACCAGTTTCCTTAAGTTATCCGCCCCGATATGATACCGTTCCGCCACGGCCTGTACATAGTTCTCCCGCTCCACTTCCTCGGAAAAACAGCATAGTTTTCTGGCAATCTCTCTGTGAAAAGCAGTCTTGGATTCAGGGTCTTTCAGATCATACTCCCGCTCCATCATGCGGATTTCAAAGAAAAAACTGTTTTCCGCCTGCGCCAGTCTCTCCTGGAACGCTTCCGTGCCCAGGTTCTTAATAAATTCATCTGGATCTTTATACGGTTCCATGTTAATAACTTTTCCGCCCAGCCCCGTTTCTTTCAAAATCCCAATCGCCCGCAGCGCCGCTTTCACTCCCGCACCGTCGCTGTCATAGGCAAGCAGCACTTCCTTCGCATAACGCTTTAACAGATTCGCCTGTCCTGAGGTAAACGAAGTTCCCAGGGATGCCACGGCCTGCCCGAATCCCGCCTGGTGCATGGCGATCACGTCCATATATCCCTCGCAGAGAATCACGTGATTCTGCCTTGCTGTTCTTGCAAAATTCAGTCCGTACAGGTTCCGGCTCTTATCAAAGATCATGGTTTCCGGTGAATTTAAATACTTCGGCTTGCCATCCCCCATCACGCGTCCGCCGAAACCGATAACCCGGTGGTTGATATCCTGAATTGGGAACATGACCCGGTTCCAGAATTTATCATGCATTCCGTACTTCTCATTAAAACCTGCAAGCCCCGCCTCCTGTATCAGTTCGTCCGCATAGCCTTTGGAACGCAGGTACTGAACCAGATCGCTACCCGACACATTGGCAAACCCCAGCCCGAATTTCTGCATCGTCTCTTTACTCAAAGCCCGTCCCGCCAGATACCGGTATCCTGCTTCCCCCTGTTTCGAACGGAGCTGGTAGTAAAAATACTTTGCCGCTTCTTTATTGACCTCCAAAAGCCGGCTCCTGTGTCCTTCCTTCTTTCTCATTTCTTCCGAATATTCCACTTCCGGCAGATTCACCCCTGCCCTGTCCGCCAGCATTTTCACCGCCTCGCCAAAGGTATAATTCTCATAGTTCATGATAAATGTAAAAACATTCCCCCCCGCCCCGCATCCAAAGCAGTAATACATCTGCTTACCGCCGGAAACGGAAAATGACGGCGACTTCTCATTATGAAAGGGACACAACCCGAAATGGTTTGCGCCCTTCTTCTGCAAACGGACATAACCGGAAATCACATCTACTATATCGTTTTTCATTCGTACTTCTTCCACTAACTCGTCAGGATAGTACATGCTTTCCTTCCTTTTCTATTTCCATATCTTACATAACCATGCCAAAACAGCCCTATGGGGCAGTAACGCCCGCCGGACTCTTTAGTAGTGCCACGACTTCGGAATAAACAGTTCCTCATACTGTGCAATGGCAAACCGGTCCGACATTGCCCCTATGTAATCGCACACAAGAATCTCCGGTGCATCCTCGTCCCGCTCCATCCGTATCCTTAGATATTCCGGCAGTTTATCCAAATGTCGCATATAATATTCATACAGCGATACCAGCAGCATTTCTGCCTTATTTTCCTGACTTTTCGCCGCCTTATTCTGATATACCCTCTCAAACATAAAACTCCGCAGCTTCCGCATGGCTTCCGCCACCTCCGGCGACATGCGGATATCATCGCTGCCATAACTGGTCGTTACGATATCGTGGATAAAATGGTCCAGCCGTTCTCCCGTTGTATAGCCGATCACATCCCCGATTTCTTTCGGCACGTCTTCTTCTCTTAAAATGCCGCCCCGTATGGCATCGTCCATATCGTGATGGATATAGGCGATCTTATCCGAAAAACGCACAATCCTGCCCTCCAGCGTATACGGCATTCCTTTCGTCTGGTGGTTGCGGATACCGTCCCTGACTTCATCCGTCAGATTTAATCCCCGCCCGTTCTTCTCCAATACTTCCACCGTCCGCACACTCTGTTCACTGTGGCAGAACCCGTAAGGGCACACTTTGGCCAGCGCCCGCTCACCGGCATGTCCGAAAGGCGTATGCCCCAGATCATGCCCCAGTGCAATGGCTTCTACCAAGTCCTCATTCATCCGCAGCGCCTTGGCAATCGTACGTGCATTCTGCGAAACCTCCAGTGTATGGGTCAGCCTCGTCCGGTAATGGTCTCCTTCCGGAGTCAGAAAGACCTGCGTCTTATCTTTTAACCTGCGGAAGGATTTACTGTGGAGGATCCTGTCCCTGTCCCTCTGATAGACCGGACGGATATCACACGGCTCTTCTTCCCGCTGCCTCCCCCTGCTGTTCATGCTGAGAGATGCATAAGGGCTTAAATAGTCCTTTTCCCATTGTTCAAGCTTTTCGCGAATCAGCATGCTCATCCCCCAAGCCCTCTTTCTTTCACGAACTCCTGCATAGACAATAGTTTCATCTACTTAAAATATTCCGCACCTGACACGGAAATCCTTTATTTTTTCAAAAATATTTCCATGTTTTGTTTATTCCGTTTGTCATATGCTTACTGCATCATTTTTACATTTCCTGTCGGCACACACCGGACTGCACAGCCCCGTCACCGGCAGATATCGTAAATAAACTCCGCATTTTTCTCCATTGCCTCATAAGCCGTCTTAAAAGGCGACATCTGGAACACATGCCACATCCCCTTAAATACATCTATCTGCACCGGCACATTTGCCTTTACCATCTTCTTATGCAGCATGGTAGAATCGTTTAACAGCACTTCATTGTCCCCCACCTGTATGTATGTGGAAGGGAAATCCGCAAAATCACCAAAAAGAGGAGATATAAAAGGATCCGTCAGTTCCTGCCCCTCCGCATAGTTTTGTATCATCTGCTCCAGATACTCCCTGTGCAGCACCGGGTCCACCTCTTTGCGTGTTTCATGGGATTTTCCGGATGAAGTCAGGTCGGTCCAGGGAGACATCAGCACCAGTCCCCTTGGCAGGATGCGCCCCTCTTCTTTCAGCTTATGAACCAATACCAGCGCCAGATTCCCGCCGGCAGAATCCCCCGCAATGATGACATCCCTTGCCCCGTATCCCAACAGCATCAGATAATCCCACGCCTTCATCGCGTCTTCCAGAGCCGCCGGATAAGGATTTTCGGGCGCCAGGCGGTAATCAAAACTCAGTACGTCCATGGAAGTGGACATGGCAAGCTTTGTGGTCAGCGTCCGCGCATACAGGCTGCTCCCCGTGGAATATCCGCCGCCGTGGCAGTACAAGATCACATACTTTTTCATATGGGCGCGGTTGACCGACACCCACTCCCCATACATTCCCCCAATCTCAATCTCGCGGATCGCCGCCTCTTTATTGTTCCCCAGCAATGCACCGAAATAATCCTGTGACTGCCTGTGCTTTTCAATATCCGCGTTTTCCACCACACTGTGTACTTTTTTGATCAAATTCATCAGATTCTGATTCTTCTTCAGCAATGCCATATCTTCCTCCGTTGTTCCGCATCGTTTCTGTCCTGCCGCGTCTTTTTTTCAACTTCATACAATTCTATCACATTTCCCACAAAATGTGGTATACTAATACATAAGTTTTATTTTGAACATAAAAAGAGGATTCCCATATGCCCGCAAATAAACGCACCGAACGAAAAACCTGGTACAAGCTGGACTTGTCCGCCATCGTATATCCTACCCTGCAGCGCAGGGATTTTTCCTCCGTTTACCGGTTATCCGTCGTTTTAAAGGAACCTGTCCGGCCGGATATCCTGCAGCAGGCGGTGGATACTGCCCTGATGCGGTTTCCCACTTATAAGGTGGCTATCCGCAAAGGGCTGTTCTGGCGGTATCTGGAACCGAATAACCGTCCCGGCCCCTTTGTACAGCCGGATATCAGCAATCCCTGTATGCCCATGCCCTTTAAAGCAAATAACCGTTATCTCATCCGCTTCTATTATCATGAATGCCGGATCGCACTGGAAGCGCATCACAGCCTGGGAGACGGTACCGGCGGGATGTGCGTACTCCAGACGGTGACTGCCGTATACCTGCGCCTGCTGGGGCATCCGGTATCTGACGGCGGTTTTGTGCTGAACGTGAACGAAGAACCGGATCCCGAAGAGCTGGAAGATGCCTATATGCGCTACGCCAACGCCCAGGTGCGCCCCCCGCGTCCCGGTGAAAAAACCTACCGTGTCCGCGGCACGAAAGAACCTTTTTATACCCTGAATATCATTGACGGCATCATGTCGGTAAAGGAGGTCATGTCCGTGGCCGCCCGGTACAATGCCACGATTACCGAATATCTGAATTCCGTCCTTTTATATGCCCTCATGCAGAAACAGGAGCGGGAATGGCACCGGAAACTGCGGCCGCTGAAAATAGCCATGCCGGTCAACCTGCGGCGTTTTTTTCCGTCCAAAACGCTCCGCAATTTCATTACCATGATCTATCCTTCCATCGACCCCAGGCTGGGCGAATATACCTTTGATGAAATTGTCGTTCACGTGCGCAACTATATGCGTTATTATATCAACGAAAAATTCCTGCGCGGCGACATTACCACCAATGCTGCCACCCAGCGCAACCCTTTTATCCGTATTGTCCCGCTCTTCATTAAGGATTTTACGGTCCGTCTCTTCTATACGAAAGTACAGGACCGGAATTCCTCCGCCGGACTGACAAACATGGGGGTCCTGAAAGTACCGGAGGATATGAAGCCTCATATCAGACGCTTTGATATTTATATGGGACAACCTTTTTCCTCCCGCACCAACTGCGCCGTTTCCAGTTTCGAGGATACGCTCACCATCAACTTTGCCAGCAGCATTGCGGAATCGGATGTGGAGCGCTATTTTTTCTGCAAGCTGGTTCAGGACGGGATTCATGTAAAAATCGAAAGCAACCGGAAAATATAGACACTGACCGGCAACAAACATTTATCATATCAGGAGGTAACTTATGTCATATTGCGTAAACTGCGGCGTGGAACTGGACGCTTCCCTGCAGACCTGTCCGCTCTGCCATACACCCGTCATCAATCCGAAAGAACTCAAAAACGCCATGCCGGACTTTCCATATCCGCAGGAAAAGGGGCAGGTAGAGGTTGTAAAACGAAAAGACCTGGGGCTTCTTATTACCATTGTCCTCTCCGCCACTGCCTTAAGCTGCGGTCTGCTTAACCTGCTCGTTTTTACGGGAACAAGCTGGTCGCTGCTCATCATAGGAATCTGCATCCTTTTGTTCGTATTTGCATTCCCCGCAGTCATTTATACGAAACTGCCCGTCTATCTTTCCCTTCTGCTCGACGGCATCGCCATCGCTGTCTATCTGTACCTGATCACCTACCTGACTCCTTCGGAACGATGGTTCTGGCAGCTTGCCGTGCCGATTGTCCTGCTGGTCACGGCGCTGGTGGAAATCTTCACCTTTTTACTCCGAAGACTTCCCGTATCCATTATTTCCACTGCCATTTACCTCTTCGCGGAAGCAGCCATCCTCTGTTCCGGAATCGAATTGTTCATCCACCGCTTCACCGGCAGTCCTCTCCGGCTATCCTGGTCAGCCGTTGTCCTGACTGCCTGCGGCATCATCGTGGTCGCACTTGTTACAATTCTCTCAAGGAGAAGGCTGCGGGATGCGGTACAAAGAAGGCTGCATTTTTAAACAGGATTTTCCGACCGGAAAATCCTGTTTCTGCACATCAGCCTTTTATTCCATGTTTCTTTTCTGCATCGTCTATGCTTGCATAGCCATAAAACTTTGTTTCATTTTCGATGATCTGTTTTTCCAGATTTTCTCCCTTTTCATGGGCGTCCTCTACCTGTTTCAGGATCAGCTCTACGGTCCGGTCGGAATAAGTCAGCAGTTCTCCTCTCAGATAACTTTCCGTGGAGGAACCGTTTAACGCCGAATCTTCTGCCGTGGTCATAACCCTGCCCTGCTCCCTCAGTGCAGGATAATGTTCCAGCATATATCTGTCCCATTCCATATGAATCTCTATAATTCTCTCCGCCATTCCCTGTTTCTCCGGACTCACCGCCGGCAGGCAGGCTTTCACCTGCTCGTATTCCTCCGGATAAGTCGCTTCCATCATGCGGGCATACTTCTCAAATAATAAGTTCCTGCCTTCCGCACAGGCCTGCCGGATATCTTCCGCGTAGCTTTCAAGGATCTCTTTTTCATACACCATCCACTGGCTCATGCGCATACGGAAAAAGGTATCCGGATCATCCTGACAGGATGCCCTCCCTCCCGTATTGTTCACGTTCTGAAACATCTCCCACTCTGCCCGGACAATATCAAAGATCAGTTGTTCCGTTTCCGTTATTTCTGCCATACTTTCCCTCTTTTCCGCGCTGCCCACCAATCCAAAGCCAATGGTTTCCGCTCTGCGGACACAGCGCCAATATAATTCAAAAATGTTTCTTCCATTTATTTATGATCCATTCCCAACTTCTGATAAACAAATTCCCCTTCATAAGTCCCATGACCCGTTTCCAGCCGTCCGCCGTCCACGGTCAGCAAAAGCCCGTCCGCCTGATAATTCTCCAAAAACGTATTGGTCAGGGCCGCCAGGATCACTCCTTCTCCATCCGCTCCCATCGTTCTTAAATATTCCCCAAACGCCTTCGACAGATCCAGTTCCAGCACCAGCCTTCCCTGTGCATCTGCTTCCCGTTTTGTAAAACCGAGTACTTTCGTATCAATGGAAACGATATTATGGCGGGAAAGGTTATGAATGATCTCCTCCGGCGTCATCCCCGTCACTTCGAGGGTTTCTTTTTCCAGTCCATCCGCCCTTCCGTTGCTGTAATATACAACCATCTCCACCGGTTCGGCATAAACATAGTTCACTTCACCGTCTTCCGCCTGCCCTCCCGTAATTTCCGGAACGACTGTCCGCGCTTCCATTCCCGTCATATCCGACGTTACGGCCGCTGCCCCATCCGAATCGTCACAGGCTGCAAAAACTACCAGCACCAGCATCACAGCCGCTGCCAACCACTTTTTCTTTTTCATAATAATCTCCCTAAATTCTTTTTCCTCCCGACCACTCTTGCAGTCAAATCTGTTTTATTTTAACACAGAAGAGGAGAAAACGCAAAATAGTTTTTGAAAATTATGTAAAAAAGTGATTGACTTTTACCGCATTAAGTGTTAATATATCACTTGCGGCAGGGAAATGATATGGAAATCCTGTCCATGCGGAAGTGTCGGAACTGGCAGACGAGCAAGACTAAGGATCTTGTGGCAGCAATGCCGTGTGGGTTCAAGTCCCATCTTCCGCAGTCCTATGAAAGAGCTGGAAACGTTGGTATTTCAAGGTTTTTGGCTTTTTTACTTTTCGGAAAACTGATTATCTTTTGGTCACTTTGGTCACTTTTGGCAGTCCTTTGGGGCTCTAACGCATCCAGTACCTTATAATCTGTCTCAGTGCTGTCTTCTGTATTGTAAATGTAATGTTTAAGCGTTGTCGATTCATCTGCATGTCCCAGCATATCTTTTACAATGCTGATATTAACACCATTATGGAGAAGTGTTGACGCATAAGTTTTTCTGATTTTATGCATCGTCTTAACAGGAATCCCAATATAATCACACCCCCGTTTGACTTGTGCATCCACTGCATCAGGTGAAATACATTTGCCAGTTCTTACAAACAGGAAATCTTTATAGCTATAGCCGTATTCCCCGTTTATTGCTTCCACCCTCCTGATGATTTCTTTTGCTCTCGCAGTCAGTGGAAGCCATCTGTCACCATCTTCCGATTTTGTATAATCAACAACATGAAAACCCTTACTCTTCATTTCATCAAGATTGCCTGTGTCAAATTCCTCTACAAGCTGCCTATGTATATGGATTCTGTCCCCAACAATATCGGATTTACTGATTGCAAGGATTTCACCTTTCCTTGTTCCCAATTCGAAATCAAGCAGCACTGCCAATGGTGCCGTATTGGATGGATTGTTCGCTAATCTTCTTTCCATTTCATTGATGAATAGTTCTTTTTCACCAGCCTGAAATACTTCTTTAGCACTTGGTTTCTTGCTACTGTTTGCAAATTTCTTCTTATTCACCTTGACACGGTATGGATTTTTCTCTATGTATTCGGCATCCACTGCATATTCTAATGTTTGCTTCAGTATTCCGCACATATTATAAAATGCTTTCTTCTTTAAATTATGTTCTACCAATACAGAATTAAAAAAATCATCAATATTGATTTTGGTAAGATTTTTCACTGGAATTGCAATAAATTCTTCATCAGGCTTGTAGAATCTATTCCAGTCTGCCATCATCCGTTTGACCGTACCACTGTTTACTTCATTCGTTTTATGTTTCATAAATTCATAAAACAAATTTTCCACAGACAGTGATTCTTTGGGTTTTTCTTTCTCTGCATGATTATCAGGGGATAACTGGTAATAATCACAGATCATCTTTTCCAAATCATTTTTGTTCTTTCTTTTGATTTTCCTGCGGTTGTTTGCTTTGGATCCATCCGGCAAATAACTATACCAGACGTTTTCCTTCTCATTAAACCATATGGAATATTGGTGTCTTTTTAAAATCTCATCCCTTTTCTTCATCTTAATTTGCTCTTGCACATATGTTAAATCAATAATACCGTTTTCTTCTATATATTTCAACAATTCAATTGAATTCTCTATAATTCTGTCACCTCTATAAATAAATTTCTTCTATATAAAAGACACTGCCATCACACAGCAGTGCCTGAATCTTTAACCTGAATTATTCACGGAATAACGGCATCAACTGCTGAAACCCGCATGGTT
>CAJTVQ010000063.1 GCA_910579935.1 uncultured Lachnospiraceae bacterium | reverse complement strand
GTATAAACACTGGGGTTGTGGGTGCTTTTCACCCACTATTACCCCTGAAGAGCCTAAAATCAAGGGTTTTCGGTTACAGGGAAGTAAGTTTCGATTAGGCGGTATAGCCCCGATTACAAGGGCTGTACCGTCTTTTTCTGCCATCATGCGCCATCGAAGATTGTTAAAAAATTCAAGTATTACTTGACCAGGCAAAGTCAGGATGATATCTTATAATATAAGAACGTATGTTTTTGCAAGAAAGTCCAAATATGTCCTCAAATACTATAGATTACTAGAAAAACTACTTCTAAATGTGTTATGATAGGTATATTATGGAGGTTAATAATGGGCGGTGAGATTTTAATAATTCCGCAGGCAGCGGAGTATTTGCAAGTATGTGATAAGACGATAAGAAGACTGATTTCGGATAAGAAACTTTCGGCTTCTAAGATAGGTGGATCATGGCGAATAAAAAAAGTGATATAGATGATTATTTGATTGCAGCAAAAAATAAATAGATGGAGGAAGACATAATGGCAATTGAACAGTATACTGAAAGTTTAACTTTAAAAGAAATGAAATGTACAATTGGAGAAAATCAGTTTGGTTATGTCTTTCCTCAGGGAGATGTTTCCAGTGTAGATAAAATTGAAGAACTTCTTAAAAAGGCGGGAGGAAAGCCCAAAGAGTGTGAATTGGATGATTATACTCAAGGGGGGAAAGGGAAAGCCAAACCAGAATATGTAATTACATTTAATGATGATATACACACTGTAATTGTGGTTGAGTGCAAAAATACGGTTAAAAAGCATTGTAGTGCAAACTTAAATAAACCCAGCGGATTTGCCGTAGATGGAGTTTTGTACTATGCGAAGTTCTTAAAACAGGAGTATAATGTTATTGCAGTTGCGGTAAGCGGAACAAATGTGGATAATATGAAAGTGGATGCATATTACTGGCAGCAAGGGCAGGAACAGTATTCATCATTAAAAAAGGCAAAAGATATTATTCTGGAACCTAAGAATTATATGGAGTTGATTAGAGGTAATAAGCTGAAAAAAGCATATTCGTTAGATGAAATTAGGAATACGGCTATTGATATGCATAATTCGTTGCGGGAAATAAAAGTAACAGAAGCACATAAGCCAATTTTTATTGCGGGAATATTAATTGCATTAAATGATGAAGACTTTTCAAAAAGTTATTCCATGTTAAGTTCATATAAGCTGGTGATGCAGAATATTCAAAATGCGATTGAAAACGTTCTTAAAGAGAGTGATATAAAAAGTAGTCGGATAAATTATATCAAGCAAGTGTTCAGTACGCTTCAAGATAATACAAAGTTTGCAGAAATTCCATTAGGACACTCTAAGTCTATTACTTGGTACATAGAGCAATTAGAGATGAAAATTAAGCCGATGATGGATTATGCAGATAGTACGGTGGATGCATTGGGCGTATTCTACCATGAGTTTATTAAGTATTCTGGTGGTGATGGAAGTGGATTGGGAATTGTTTTGACGCCGCAACATTTAACAGAATTTATGTGTGATTTGGCCGGAGTGAATAAAAACAGTCGTGTTGTTGATATATGCTGTGGATCGGGTTCCTTTTTAGTAACAGCAATGAGTAAAATGTTTAAAGCGGCTAATCCGGAAGAAGTGGAAAACATTCGTGAAAATAGATTATATGGGGTGGAATTTGATGATGGTCTTTACACATTGGCTATTGCCAATATGATTATTCGTAAAGATGGAAAATCTAATATCTATAAAGGAGATTGTTTTAATTCCAGTATAACAAAGGAATTAAAAGAAAAGAGTATAAATATTGGATTAATAAATCCGCCATATTCGCAAAAAGATGTGGTTGAACTAGAATTTGTGGAACATTTATTAGAAATACTTACGGTAGGCGGAATAGGTGTAGTTGTAGTTCCTATGAGTTGTGCAATTGGTACGAAATTTAAAGATGTTAGAGAACGATTGATGAGAAAAAATACACTGAAAGCTGTATTTTCAATGCCGGATGATATTTTTTATCCAACGGCCACAAATGTATGTGTTATGGTATGGAAAGCACACACGCCACATGACTCGCAGCAGGAAACATTCTTTGGATATTGTAAAGATGATGGGTTTGTAAAACGAAAAAAATTGGGAAGGATAGATGCTTTAGGAAAATGGGAAGAAATTGAAAAAGAATGGTTGAATCTATATAGAAATAGGGATGTAGTAGACGGATTATCAGCAAGACATTGTGTTAAATGTGATGATGAATGGTTATGTGAAGCATATATGCAAACGGATTATTCAAAATTATGTCAGGAAGATTTTCAACAAACAATTAATGATTATTTAGCATATTTAGTAAAGAGCGGTGTGAAAAGATGAAACTAAAAGAATTATTTGAAGTTGAGATATGCAAAAATCACATACCATTATCATTTGCAAAGGATAACCCGGGCACGGTTCCGTATGTTACCACAACGGCAAATAATAATGGAGTTGAATGTTATGTGGATTATCCTGCGCAATATACAGGAGGAAAAATAACCGTGAGCAAGGATGGTGACAGTGCAGATGCATTTGTTCAGTTTGTTCCTTTTTGTGGAAACGAAAAAATTATGGTGCTAACTCCTAAAAAACGATTAACGGATAAAGAGTTATTATTTTATTCTCTTTTGATTAATAGAAATAAATATAAATTTGGATATGGCAGAAAATGTTCAGTTGCCAGATTAAAAGAAATAGAATTAATGGATTTATGTGATTTACCCCAGTGGATATATAATACCGAGATTAAACCTATAGGAACCGAAGTTAACGAATGCAAGTGCGTATTGAAAGAGGAAGACTGGAATGAATATAAATTAGGAGAATTATTTGAGTTAAAAAAAGGTAAAAGATTAACTAAAGCAGACATGTTTTTAGGGCAGATAAATTATATAGGAGCAATCAGTGAAAATAATGGAGTTCGTGAAAAAATCGATACTGAAACGATATGGAAACCGAATTGTATAACTGTTAATTATAATGGGAGTGTAGGCGCAGCCTTTTATCAAATGGAACCATTTTGGGCATCTGATGATGTTAATGTTTTATACGCAAAAGATTTTTGGGAATTAAATCAATATATAGCGATGTTTATTATAACAGTGATAAAAGCAAATAAATATCGTTTCGGGTATGGTAGAAAATGGACTTTGGAAAAAATGAAAGATACTGTGATAAAGTTGCCAGGTAAAAAAGATGGGTTACCGGACTTTGAATATATGGAAAGATACATAAAGACATTGCCTTATAGTGATAGAATATAATTTTGATGATGAATAGCGGATAATTATATGGATAGATACGCATCTATAGATTGCTTAAACAATGATGCTGCATCATTTATGCACCAAATGGAACAATGAAATCACAAGAATAGTAATGTGAGTTTTGCCAAAGGACGTGAAAAGAACTGATTTATGATATGATTATGGTAGAAGCAGATAAAATTATCGAAAATTCTATCAGATGTACCATGCTGATGAAAAAAGAGGAATTTCCAGATTATCTGTGTCCGGAGAATTGGCCGGGGACGGAACGGGGAAGACTGCCGGGTGATACGGACACGGAAATGAAAAAGGGCGGTATAAAACGGCCAAAATAAATAGTTGACGAATGGAATGAATGATTGTAAAATGGAATTTATGTATAAATATTTAAGAGTTCAGCCTATGGTATGTCACAGGCTGAACTGTTGCATAAATATAATGTATGAATATACAGGAGGAGAGAAAAGTGTCCAGAGTTTATAATTTTTCAGCAGGTCCGGCAGTTTTGCCTGAAGAGGTTTTGAAAGAAGCTGCAGATGAGATGTTAGATTACAAGGGAACCGGCATGTCCGTAATGGAGATGAGCCACCGTTCCAAGGCATATGATACCATTATTAAGGAAGCGGAAGCGGATTTAAGGGAACTGATGAACATTCCTGATAATTATAAGGTATTGTTCCTGCAGGGCGGGGCGAGCCAGCAGTTCGCCATGATTCCCATGAATCTGATGAAGAATAAGAAAGCGGCCTATATCGTTACAGGACAGTGGGCGAAGAAGGCATACCAGGAGGCGAAAATATACGGGGAAGCGGTAGAGGTGGCCTCATCCGCGGATCAGACGTTCTCCTATATACCGGACTGTTCCGATCTGGACATTCCGGAGGATGCGGACTATGTCTACATATGCGAAAATAATACGATTTACGGTACGAAATTTAAGACACTGCCGGATACAAAAGGGCATACACTGGTAGCGGACGTATCTTCCTGTTTCCTTTCGGAGCCTGTGGATGTAAGCAGATACGGCGTGATTTACGGCGGGGTACAGAAGAACGTGGGGCCTGCCGGAGTAGTCATTGTAATTATACGGGAAGACCTGATCACGGAAGACGTACTGCCGGGGACGCCCACTATGCTGAGGTATAAAATCCATGCGGATGCGGAATCCCTTTACAATACGCCGCCTGCATACGGCATCTATATCTGCGGCAAGGTATTCAAATGGCTGAAAAAGCAGGGCGGACTTGCAGCAATGAAAGAGTATAATGAAAAGAAAGCAAAGATTCTTTATGATTTCCTCGATGAGAGCCGGCTTTTCAAAGGCACGGTGAGGGCGCAGGACCGTTCCCTGATGAATGTGCCTTTTGTGACGGGAAATGAAGAGCTGGATGCGAAATTCGTGAAGGAAGCAAAAGAAGCAGGCTTCGAAAACCTGAAAGGGCACAGAAGCGTAGGCGGTATGCGCGCCAGCATTTATAATGCAATGCCTTTGGAAGGCGTGGAGAAGCTGGTAGAGTTTATGAAGAAATTTGAAGCAGAAAATGCATAAGTGGGAGGATGGTTTGAATATGTTTAAGTATCATTGCCTGAATCCGATCGCAGCGGTCGGATTGGATAAGTTTACAGACAGTTATGAAAAGACGGATGACGTGAAGGAAGCGGAGGGGATTCTGGTCCGCAGTGCGGCCATGCACGATATGGAGCTGCCGGAAAAACTGCTGGCCGTAGCCAGGGCCGGTGCGGGCGTCAATAATATTCCGCTGGAGAAATGTGCGGAGAAAGGCATCGTCGTATTCAATACGCCCGGCGCCAATGCCAACGGCGTCAAGGAACTGGTCATTGCCGGAATGCTGCTGGCCTGCCGTGATATTGTCGGCGGGATTAACTGGGTAACGGCAAATAAGGATGACGGGAATATTGCGAAGGCTGCGGAAAAGGAAAAGAAGAAATTCGCGGGTACCGAACTGCAGGATAAGAAACTGGGCGTTATCGGTTTAGGTGCGATCGGCGTGAAGGTGGCGAATGTGGCGAAACATATGGGGATGGAAGTATACGGCTATGATCCTTATGTGTCCGTACATGCGGCATGGAATCTGAGCCGGGATGTCAGACATGCGATGAGTGTGGATGAAATATACGAACAGTGCGATATCATCACAATTCATGTACCGTTATTGGACAGCACGAAGGGCATGATCAACAAGGCAGCCATAGATAAAATGAAGGACGGTGTTATCCTGCTGAACTTCGCAAGAGATCTGCTGGCAAATGAGAAGGATGTGCTGGAAGGAATTAAGTCCGGAAAAATCCGTAAGTATGTATCCGATTTTGCCAATCCGACCACGGCCGGACAGGACGGGTGCATCGTGATTCCCCATTTGGGCGCTTCCACCGAGGAGTCGGAAGACAACTGTGCCAAAATGGCAGTAGAGCAGATGATGAATTACCTAGAAAACGGAAATATCGTCAACAGCGTGAATTATCCGAACTGCGACATGGGAGTATGCGCACAGGCAGGACGGATTGCCATATTCCACAGAAACATTGCCAATATGATCACAAAGTTTACGGCATGTTTCGGCGATCAGGGGGTCAACATCACTGACATGATGAATAAGTCCAGGGGAGAAGTGGCATATACCATGCTGGATCTGGAAAGCCCGGCTACGGAGGAAATGATCGGGAAGCTGCAGTCCATAGACGGAGTGTTCCGGGTGAGGGTGGTGAAATAGCAGGAGAATAAAGTCGGGCTTTATCGTGATGCGGCGGCTGTTTTGCCTGCAGGCGCATGAGGGGAGGGCATTCCGCTCCTTCCATGCAGACAAAAAATTCAGATGAGGGACAGTGACTTGTGTGTCACTGTCCCTCATCTGGTTTTGCCGGACTATCTATTTCAAAAGTGTAAAGTCCCTGATAATAGGATTAAATCTTATACCTTTGGTTTGTGCCATCTGCGGCGGCAAGTCTTTCAAGGCTGGAATAAGCAGTTGTATTTCCCATAAATTTTGCCTATAATAAAGTCAGCAGCGGAGGTATGGAGAACAAGATTACGGATAAAGGATGTAGTGGCGCTCCGGATTGGGTGATTGAAATTGTTTCGCCGGGGAGTAAGTCTATGGACTACTTTACGAAGCTGTTTCGGTATCGTACATCCGGAGTCAGGGGATATTGGATCGTGGATCCCATAAAACAGCGTGTTACGGTTTATTTCTTTGAAAAGGAATCTGTAGAAGAATATTCTTTTGGAACTGATATTCCGGTGGGAATATATGAGGAATTTCATATAAAGGCAGAGTAAAAAAAGAAGATCGAAATAGGGGAAAATCACAAGGTTGACGGGTGGGAGAAGTAATAGTAAAATTATTTTATGTATAAACATGCAGGAATTCCGACGGAAAAAGACACGGGTATTGATCATGTTCTTATAGGACGACAGATGGGGAAGGGGAAATATGCGCCAGATAAAAGCATGGATTATGATAGGTCAGATAAGGGAACAAAAGAAACTATCACGGAAGGCGTTAAGTGCCGGGCTTTGCTCGGCAGGAACATTATGCAGGTACGAAAGCGGGGAACGGATACCGGACGGGCTGCTGTTTCACTGCTTTATGCAGCGGCTGGGAATGAATCCGGAAGATTTCTCCGTTATGCTTTCCGCGAGAGAATACCAGTATTATGTGTGGAAAGAGACCGTTTTTGAAGCGCTGCAGAAACAGGACTGGTCAGAAGTAAAACGGCTGTACTGCAGCGGACTGGCAGAAGACAGGAGCTGTAATGCGAAAATACAGAATCAGTTTTATCTGTATCTGTCTTCCGTACTTGCCGAAAAGACGGAAAAAGATAATGAGAAGATGTTGCGTTTCCTGAGGGAGGCAATAAGCGAAACGGTTCCGGGGTGCGGGGACTACGGAGTGGATGCATACCGACTGAGTGTATTCGAAGTCGGACTGCTGGCGCTGTATTATTACAAAGGGGGGATGCGGCATCTGATAGATCCGGAAGAAGTTCACTCCAGGCTGAAATCCCTGATTGACTATACCATACGGAAAGTTGCGGACAAGCAGGAAGGTGCAAAACTGGTTCCGGGAATGGTCTGTGCAATGCTGCATATATGCGGCGAGCGGATGGAACCGGTAGAAAGGCTGTCGCTGGAAGAAACGGCGGTAAAGCTTCTGAAGGAAAGTTACAGGTTTTATCATTTGCCGGAACTGCTGCGCCTGTATATCAAGGATCTGCGGCAGCTGGATGCAGGAAAGGCACATGTGTACGAGATGCAGTACCAGGCATTTGTGGAAGCGTTGGGGGATGCAGGTTATGATACAGCATTCCAGCCGGAATTGTTATTTGACAGCCGCAAGCAGATTTATCTGCTGAATGAGTATATTCTTTCCTGCAGGGAAGCCATGGGGATGACACAGGTACAAATGAGTATGGGTATCTGTGCGGTGGAAACATATTGCAGGCTGGAAAGAGGAAAGCAGATGCCCCATTTAAAAGAAGGAGAGGCAATTTTGGAACGTCTGAAAATCGGCTGGGGCTATTTCAGGGGAGATTTGGAAACTACGGATTATCAGGCATTTGAATATCTGCATCAGTTTAAGGATGCTTCCAGGAGAGAAGAATGGCAGAAAGCAGGGGAGCTGATCGAAGAAATCCGTAAAAGGGTGGATATGGAAAGTGTTAATAACCGGCAGTTTGTGGGTTTGATGGAAAACCAAGTTGCGTTTGCAACAGGGCGTATAGATGCAGAAGTGTTTTATCAGAGAGATAAGGCGTTGTTGGAATTATCGGTTAAGGAGAAAAACCTAAAAAGGACAAAATTCTATTATTTTTCATATGTTGAGATTATTTTACATACACATTTGGCGAATGTTTTGGTAATAATGGGAAAAGATTGGGAAGGCATTGAACTGTTAAAAAGAATGCTGGAGAAGATGGAAGGAAGTCAGGTGGGATTTGAGTATTGGTGGGAGAGTATCAAGTTATCGATATTTAATTTGGCCAATATGCTGTCGGATATGGGAGAATATGGGGAATCTCTGAAATACATGGAGAATTTCATTGATCTGTGTTTCAGGTTATCGGATGGAAAATTCTTGGGATATGGAATTGGCGAGCGGGCATTGGATTTGGATAAATTGGAGAAAACAGATAAAGCAACCTGTGGTAGGCTGCTTATACAGGTCTTTTATTTAACCGATTTTTATGATTTGCAGGTAAATCATAAAATGATACAGGGATATTATGAAAAATATTATGATGCAGACAAACAGTGGTATGGGTGAGGATTACCACCATTCCAGTTGCCAGCCATTCAACGGCTGAACGGTATTATCGCCCTGTGAGGGTTGGAATCCCGGGAAGAGCACACTTGTAAATATAAGTATTAAAGCGACGAAAGTTTTAATATTCTTTTTCATGTTTATTCTCCTTTTCTGAAAGTATGTTTACAATTCTACAAAACAGTATAACAGAAAAATCACGTTTCAACTTGACGTTTCCGGAAAATTATTTTTTCCGGAAACGTCAAGTTGCTTGATTTATAACATGGTAAAATCAATTTGCTGAAATTTATCGAATTCTGTCAGGGGACAGCAGAAGGAGGGTGATTTCGGCTGTGAACGGATCAGGAAAACATATTGACGGGGAAGGTACATCACAATGGAGTTCTCTCATTTTAGAACGGAAAAAGGATACAGGCTGAAGATTTCATATTTTCTTATGTTCTTATTCATGGCAGGCTGGAATGTCACATTTTGTCCCCGAAAATGAAGCGGTATTTCTTATGGACGCCATGGAGTCTGTAGCCGGATGGCTCCAAAGAGGGCCATCCGGTTTTGTAAAGCGGATTATTTTGAAAAATCTAAGTTAAAATACCGGCAGAAAGGAAGAAAAGTGAGAAAAGTTGCTTTTTGTTTCATATCTTTTTTATTTTTATCACATTTTTTTGTGTTCTTTTCAATGGCGCAGAATGACAATTCATTTTCGGTTTCGGAGAAAGAAGTAGTTTTTTTGGTAGATGTCAGTAAGTCCATGGGTGGCAGGGAGGATGATGCCGTAACGGATGCAGTTCGTCAGATTCTTTACAGTCTGCCGGCTGATATCAGGACAGGGCTTGTGGTATACAATACGGATATACAGGGGATTGCAGAAATGGGGAGTGAGCCCGCGCAGACAGACCGTATATTAAGTACCGTGGAATATACGGGGTATTCCAATGCCGGGCTGGGCTTAAAGCAGGCGCTTTCTCTTTTTTCCGGTGAAGAAGATATAGAAAGGCATATCATTATGGTTTCGGACGGGGAAATTGACATGAAAAGCGAGGAAGAATCCGAGACCTCAAGGGAAGAATTCATACAGGAGGCCAGACTTGCAGCCGGAAGGGGAATTAAGATACATATCATGGCTGTGGACGGGATTCCGGATGAGGAAAGGGAAATACTGGAAGCCGCAGAAATATCCGGAGGAGAAATTTATACGGAAGGGACGGACGGGGAACTGTCCGGCATAGCGGAAGAAATCATATACAGGCAGTTTAATTTTCCAAGAAAAGCGGTGGGAACCATGGAAGGAAACAGCGGGAATTTTCATATAGAGATTCCGGTGGACGGAGCATCCAGGGTGAAGGTACTGCTTACAGGGAAAAGTGAAATGGAAAATGTAAATGCAGGATATACGGCAGAAAGCGGGCAGGTGGTCAGGGGAAAGCAGTTTGCGGTTGTGGATCTGGCAGGACCGGAGGGGACTGTTGACATAACCTTTGATCTGAAAGAGGCCTCCACGGTGGAGGCATGGCTGACGGCAGAATACAGGGCAGTTCTTAACGTGGAGACCGAATACCGGACGGAAACACTACAGGAGGAAGAAAAAGGCAGGGAACCCGTATACAGGCATTATGCGGATCTGGAGATAAGGCTGCTTAACCGGGACAGTGAGAATTCCAACCTGTGGGCATCCGGATATTACAATGGACACCCGGTGTCATATAAAATAAACGGTGAGAATTTTAACGGGAAAATTGAAAACGGGGCTATACGCCACACCTTAATTGCGGACGGACTGGAAACGGCGGAAATATCTGTCCGGACAGATGGTTTTTATGAGATATACCGGGAAGCCGTGCCGGTAGAAATAACGGTGGAACTGCCGCCCGATCCGGTTGCGGAAACAGATTATCGTCCCCTCTGGTACATATTGGGAGGGCTTGCGGCGGCGCTGGTTCTTATTCTGTTGATATGGATACGGAAGGGGAAGGCGGAACTGGTTTATGTCGGGCAGCCGGATTCCGGAAAGAATCTGGAAAAATATGAAGTGAAGTCCTGTCAGTATACAGGAAAACTGAACCTGTATGTGGTGCAGACGCCAAACGGCAGGGATATTGCGCCGCAGACCATCCGTCTGTTTGGCAGGAAAAGCGCAAGGATTACGCTGGAATGGATTTTAAACAGCTGTGGGATAAAGTTTGGAAATACAGGGGCAGGGGATATTGTTTTTTATCCAGGACCGGATAAAGCGCTGGTCGTCATGGACCAGTCGGAGCAGTGTACGGTTATGCGGGGGATGGAAATACTGAAAAAAGGAATCGGGTATCCGGTATATTATAATGAAAAACTTACCGTGACCATGGAGGACGGGATTACGGAAATGGAAATCCATTATAAAAACTTAAAGCCCGGTGAAAGGGAACCGGAAAAGAGATGATCGGGATGCGGCCTGTCCGTCAGGATGCCGCCCATATCATAAAAAATGCAGGAGGAAGAACAGGATGGGAAACACAATAAGCCAAACCAACAGGACGATGCTCATGGAGACGCTGAATCCGGAAAAACAGGATTTCCTTACGCTGGTCGGGGATGTCAGGGGGATGGAGAGCCTTTCTGATGATAAGATCAAGGAAATCCACGAGCACCTGCTGGTACGCAGTTTTGACGAAGCGCTGGAGAAGTTTGAGCCGACAGTGTACTGCTACTATAATGCAAACAACCAGAAGGTTATGTACAGTCTGGAAAAGCCGGAAACCATACCGGAGGAAATGCTGACCGAAATACCGCTTAACAGGAAGAATGAATTCCTGAATATGCTCATGTCCATGATCGATACGAAAAGGGCAGAGGGTGTGATCAACGTGGATTTCAAATTTGAGAAACTAACCGACATGATTTCCCCAAAAAAGGTTATGGATGACATCAAGCAGAACCGCAAGGAACTGCAGTACACTTATGGGGAATATGCAAAACTGGAAGACGGTGACCCTCATAAGAAGGATCTGGCGGATAAGCTGAATGTCATGTTTGAGGAAGCAAGCGCCAATTATAATAATGTAATGGCAATGCTGCCGCTCGCCATTGAAGATATCAAAACAAGGCTGCTTTTAGGAGACGGGACGGAGAAAAAGGATAATACGCCGCTGGCGCTGGGGGTCCTGAGCATGGGAAACGACGGGGAACTGCGGGTGCTGGAGGCGCCGAAAGTAGAGACTACCGCACTCGCAACCGTGGATGACAACATAAATGCCGGGCTGATCGCGGCGCTGAAAGAAGATTACCAGGCGCTGAATGAGGAAAGCAACGATTATACGGAAGCGCTTGTGGCAAGAACGTTCTGTCCGCTGGCTTCCACCATGGAAAGCGGCATTGACAAGGAAAAGGAAGTGGCCAATTATAATTCCTATCTTGCCTTTTATAAGGAAAGCAAGGATGAGTTTATCCGTACCGTGAAGCCCCTGATCGAGAAACTGCTGGGAATATGGTGCTTTTTTGAGCAGTATCCGAAGAAAATGAAGGGGATGAGGCCCTCCATGCTCATTACTAACCAGTCCAATGAGATGATGGCGAAATCGGGGAATATTTCTCGTCTGATCACTTATCTCAACACGGTAAATGCAAAGAATGATTTCGGCAATACGGTATGGTATGCCATTGTTCCGTCCGTTTCGCTTGACCAGTATTCCAAGATGAAACTGACAAGGGAGCGGTTTAAGGGAAATACGGCGGCGGTGAAGACAGATGTAAACAGCGTGGAATCTCTGGCAAGACTGCTGGATGTGTTCAAGGATTATGAGGTACAGTGTTTCTTCAGTTATGAAACGGGAGATGCTACCACATTCAACCGGCTGGCCACGGAAGGGATAGAGAAATATGAAGACCGGTGTGCGCCGCTGATGGGGAAGGCATACAGCGAGTATGCCATACCCTGTATCCCGAATTTTACCATCATACCGAAAGACAAGTCAGGGGTAATCCTTGACCGGCGCATGGTAATGAACGAGGACGAAAGCGTGGAATTGTCCAGGGAATCGGAAGATGTCATGAAGCTGTGGATCGACGGTGTTTATGTAGGCGCCGCTTATGTGGCGGCCGGTCTGGTTGCGGCATACCAGAGTCCGGAATATCTGAAGGAAAAGTTCGGCAGGGGTGTGGATCCGGAACTGCCGGGCGTAAGGTTTGACATAGAGGCAGATGACCATTCGCTTGCGGTCAGAACCATGATGGCAAAAGAGATCACGGGATTTACGAATGCCATCAAGGCGGATATCAACCGCAAGAATTTCGGATTCGTGTTCTCGTCAGAGAATGCGGTGTACAACGGGCTGAACGTGACGGATGTCATGGTATATAAAGCAAGGAACCTGCTTTCCGACGGGGCGGTGTTTGAGCCGATTTACAAGACGCAGGTCACGACGTATATAGAGCGGGTCATGCGGCATGGAACGGGGGATTTCAAGGAGGACTCCATTGTGCGGTTTTTCTCCAACAATCCAACCAGCCAGAAAAGCGAATGGCTTTCCAAGAGGGAAAATGTCAACGCCATACTTGGGAAAGGGGACGATATTTCCTACCTGATTGATGAAGAAAACGGCTATTGTACGCTGGATATCACGTTCAATGGCAACGTAAAGAATCTTGAAGTGGAAATTAACCGTTTGAATGCATCCAGCAGAGTGTAGTACGGGAAGAACTTCTAAAATGTCCCGCCATGGGACGGGACATTAAGAAGTTCTAAGTCCCGTACAGAAGAACTGCAACGAGAGAAGGGGTGTCATATGGGGGAAACCCTATATACATACAACCAAAAGAAAAAGGAGGAAGAAAGATTATGGGATTTCGTATGAAAATCACAGGCGGGGCAGAACCTATCACGTTTGATGAAAGAAGCATCTTAAAAGTGGATTTTGATTCTGCGTCAGCAAAGGATTCCAATGCAAGGGCAACAGACTACGGGCTGAGTGTCAGGGTATGGGGAAAGATGCTTTACAAACTGGGAGGCGAGGGCAGTGACGCCACCCTTGAGCTTGCAAAATGGTCACAGGTACCTTCCGAAAAGGCGGACTGCTACAGGAGTGCGGAGATTACCGTGGTATCGGCAGGACAGGTGGTCCGCCAGTTCACGCTGCCCAATGCGTTTGTTGTGGAGTACAGCGAGGAAGTGGATGACGAGAGCGGTGTGGGAACTTTCTACATCAACATGAAGCAGAAAAAAGACGAAAACGCGGCTGCCAGAATTGAAGGCGGCTTTGGCGGTGAATAAGAGGAAAGGAGGAATCAGCCATGTCATATAAGGTAAATATTGAAGGGGTGGAGAGCTTCGAGATTGCAAAAGAATGTGTCAGGAGCGTGAAGTACACGACGGATATCCCGTTGGATTCCAATGCGAGGACAAAGGATGTGGGAAGCACGCTGACCATTACCGGAAGGATACTGACTGCCGTGGACGGGGATCCTTTTGACAGCACAAGAAAGCTGGCGCTCTGGTCCGCAGTTCCCGCGGAAAAGGCGGACTGCTACAGAAAAGTTACGGTGGAACATATTGCTGCGGGAGTCATGGAGAGGAAGTACTATTTCCCCAATGCTTTTGTCATTGATTACAAGGAAGATTTTGGGGATGTGGAAGGAACGGGAACCTTTACGCTGGTGATCAAGCAGAAGAAGGATAAACTCAATATGATTACGGTAGAGGGTGGATACCCGGCTTAACGGTTAAAACATGCAGTATACGGGGGGTGCCTGAATGGTGGGCACGCCCTGTTTTTGCATGAAATGCCGGGAAAGGAAAAATATTGGATGGAAGCATATTTGGATGAGGAAATACTAAAAAAGCGGGAGGAACTTAAGAAAAGGAAATATAGCAATCTTGAAAGCGGATATTATGTGGCAGGCAGGGTTATTCATTTTAATGAAGAAAAAATTCTGGAAAGTTTTTTCATACATCTTCCTGACAATATGGGGATTATGCCGGATGAAGTAGCAAAAATTAAGTATCCGTCTGAATTCCGTCCACAGATAATACTGACAACCATAAATTTAAGTGTAAATATGGGATTTAATCTCTTTGAAAGGCAGATTCCGAAAGGAGAAATGGAAGCTATGGTAAGACGGATGGCATCGGCAATTGAGAGGGAACATCCGGATTATCGATTCTATGGCTGCAGGGAAATGGAGAAAATGGAGGGATATTGGTTTGCTTTTAGGAGTCATGCAATGGATAGTGACCTGTACAATATGATGTTTGCGTTAAAATTTGAAAAAAGTATCGTTTTGGTTAATTTTAACTGTCCTTATAAAGATTATAAACAGTGGCAGAAAGTTGTTATATTAATGTGGAAAACCATACGGCCTGTTGAAAAGAAAGGAGATGTATTAAGGTGAGAGAAATGAAAATTGTAACGGAGCCGTTCTGTTTTATCAGTCTGCTGTCAGTGGAGTGTACGAAAGAATTGAATGGACACGGAGAACTCAGGATGAGGGGGATAATATCACAAAATTATGCGGCGGAGTGCCGGAGCATGGCAGGGAAGGAAAACTGGGCGACTGTAAAACTGGAAGATGGGATTGGTGAAGAGAAGGTATTTTTTTGCGGTGTTATAACCGCAATGGAGTTAGAAAAGGAAAATCAATTGTATATTTTATCCTTGATAGTGAAAACGGGAAGTTTTCTATTGGATATAACTCCACATACAAGGACTTACCAGAGGGAAAACTATACTTACCGTGAAGTGATAGAGGATTGTCTGAAGTCTGATGGTGGTAAACTTATTATGCGTGATAAACAGAATGGAAAAGTAGGGCGCTTCTTAGTTCAGTATGGGGAGACGGATTGGCAGTTTATTAAAAGGCTGGCAGGATATGCAGGTACAGTGGTGATACCGGAATATGCAGTGCCAGGTAGAAAAATGTATTTCGGATATAAGGATACCCGTAAAATGGAGGAAGTTGTCACAGACAGTTACCACTTGATTCAAAGCAATAAGGGGAAGCAGCAATGGAAATTTGAAATTATATCAAGGGAGGTATATGAACCAGGGGATTATATTTTATTTGAAAATCGGGAATGGGTAATAGGAAAAGCTGTAAGCCGATTGAACGGTCAGGAATTGGAACATATTTATTCTTTACATAAAAAAGAGGATGGATATGTTATGTTAGAAAACAACTGTCTTTTAAGGGGGATATCATTAAAAGCTAATGTAATGGATGTGGACGGTTCTAAAATACAAGTATGTATACAGGGAGACGAGAACAAGGAACATTCAGGGTGTAGATGGCTTGATTATGCGACTGTATATTCTGCACCGGATGGGACAGGATGGTATTGCATGCCTGAAAAGGGGGATGAGGTAAGAGTTACATTCCCGGATTCAGATGAGGACCATGCTTATGTATCAAGTTGCGTACACTTAGAATCGGAGGAGCGGGTGCATCCAGATGAAAAGTCGTGGAAAAATAAACAGGGGAAAGAAATTTTGTTTACACCAAATGCACTAATACTTAGGAATAATCAGGGATTGTCCGTGGAACTTTCGGATAAAGAGGGAATTAAGATATTCAGCGGTCAGAATATAGAGATACAGGCAGAAGGGGATATTCGCATGGGTAGCCGAGCAGGAGGTATCAGGATGGCGGCTTCGGACAGTGTGACTATCAGTCAGGGAGGAGCTTGCATTCAGATGACCGATGCAATCAATATTAGCGGCGGAAAGATATATATGAATTAGGAGCTGGGAAGACGATGAAGCCGATATCGAGTGATTTAGTAATGTTAGTATCCGCTGGGGTGGCGGATATGTTGTCATTATGTGAAAAACAGGAAGAATTGAAAGTAAAATCAAAAAAAACTTCCAGGGGTAAGCAACCGGAAAGGAAGTCAGAAGAAGAATTAATGGGTGAAAGCTCAACAGACTCGCGATGGATTGTAAATGGTGCGCGTATTGCTTGTACGAATGCAGAAGGAGACAGTGTTTCAAAGGTATTTAAAAATGAGGAAACAGTTGGTGTGACAACACAAAAAAATGATGATTTATGTCAATATGATTGTAAAATTACACCTCTATTTAGTAAATGTGCTTCTCAGACAAATGGAAAATGTGTATATGATTTGGAGTCAGAAATTTGGAATGGCTATGATGAAGGAAAAAGTTTAGGGAAAGATAGATATGGATTAATGAAAGACGAAGCATATATTGTATGTATGAAAGGGGGAGGTTTAATCTTTGCGACAGATGATGGACAATTGGTTGGAGATAGCGGAAAAGCAGTTGCATTGAATATTATAAGGAAATGGATAGAAGATAATAATATAAGCAATGAAACACTGCGGGAAGCAGGAATATTAGCTTCGCAAAATGGTATCAATTATTTTACGGCTTTAGGTTATGACTTTGATTCGAATTTTCTGACACATGGTATGCAAGTGTTAAAAGATATGGAATTAGATTTAGCCAGTAATAAATCATATATTGTAAAGGATGCAAATGGCAATATTTCTGTTTATCCATATTATGTTGGAGACGGAATGATTACATTTGGATTTGGCGTGGCTATGAATGCTGATAGTTTAGATCCAAAGTTGGAACATAGATACTGCCAGATGTATCAATATTATCGTATTGTATATGCGCCTGGCGTACCATTTGATGGTAAGGGGGATTCGCCTATAAAATTATCTGATATTCCACCTATTCCATTGGAAGAATTAGATCAAATGTTTGAATATGTAATAAGAGAGGGATACCAAAGTAATATTAATGAGTTTGTGAAAGAAAATAATTTAAATGTTAATCAAAACGAATATGATGCTTTGGTTGCAATGAAATATAATATGGGTTATATACCCTCCGGAATACGGGATGCGATAGTTGATAGTAAGAAAAAAAACATGTCAGATACAGATGCTAGAAACGCTATATATCAAGCTACATATAACTACTATAGTACTCGTAAAAATGCAAATAAATATTTAAAAGGATGGATGAATCGTACTGATGAATTATTAGATTTGTATTTTGAAGACATATAAGAATAGGGAGGGGATTATGGAAAGAGAAAGAAAGCACAAAAGAAAAAAAGTATATCAGATATTGGTTTTATTTCTTTTAATTGGCATTGGTGCAGGTCTGTTTTTTATGGCGGCGGATGTAAGAGCAGAAAAAGAGCATAAACAGAATATGGAAGGATTTAATCAGGAGTTAAAGGCTGGATACCAGTTACTTTATGGGGAATGGGAGACAACAGAATTTTTGGGAGGGGGAATGCCGGAATATTCTTTGGGAAATGAGTGCGTGAAGTTGGAGCCGGAGGACAGGGAGCGGATCGCGATCTATCCGGACCGCATAACGGTTGACGGAAAAACGGAGTATGGGG
>CAJTVQ010000062.1 GCA_910579935.1 uncultured Lachnospiraceae bacterium | reverse complement strand
CCCCATACTCCGTTTTTCCGTCAACCGTTATGCGGTCCGGATAGATCGCGATCCGTTCCCTGTCCTCCGGCTCCAGCTTCACGCATTCATTTCCCAAAGAATATTCCGGCATTCCCCCTCCCAAAAATTCCGTTGTCTCCCATTCCCCATAAAGTAACTGGTATCCAGACTTTAACTCCTGATTAAATCTTTCCATATCCTGTTTATGCTCTTTTTCTGCCCTTACATCCGCCGCCTTAAAAAACAGAACTGCACCAATGCCTGTTAAAAGAAGTAAAACCAGCGCCGGATATACTTTTTTTCTCTTTTGCATTCTTTCACTTCCCATAATCCGCCATCCCCCGCTTACATATCAGATTTCTTACATATGTTTCATCATAATATAAATGAACCTCAATTCTTTCATCATCCACGGATTCCGGCGGATGGGATACAAACACATCCCATCCCCATCCCTCAGGCGGTATATATTATAACAGAGGCTTTCCTCCGGCACATTCCTTCCCCCGTACAGCGCTGCCACGGTTTCAAGTTCGAGTCCTGACACGAACAGACTGTCCCCTTCCTGCAGAATGCAGTGTCCGCTTCCCCTGCAAGAAACGTTGCGTCCCATAAGGCTACCCCGTCTTCTTCCGCTCTTCCATGCCATAAAAAACCGGCCGCAAACAGGGCTGCCATAAAGATTCCTTATTCTTTTTGCTTCTTTTCCGTCCCGTAAGGAACCGCTTCCAATTTTTCCTTCCTGTCCAACATGTCAAGTGGCAGTGTGCCAGCTCTGTATCTAAAACAGACGATCCTTTCCTTTATCCCGTTATTATAAACAGTTATGGACACTAAAAGATCATCTCCCACTATCTGCAGCATTGAAGCCCCTTTTTCCACCAGTGCTTCTGTTGTTGACTGCTTTGTTTCCAAATCAAGGACGCTTAAAACCAGTTCCGCATCTTCCCCTGTTCTTCCCTCCTGCCATGTATAATACAAATAACCGTTTTCCAGCCATGCTTCATGAACCCCGTCCGCCAGATACTCCTTTTTACCGGAAACTGCATCCATGCACAGAATATGTCCGGTCATAGGACTGTAAGCATCAGATGAAACCCAAATATACAAACAGCCGCTTTCATAATAAAGTCTTTCTATATGCTCCGGAGTATCATAATATTTCATATTTCCGGTTTTCAAATTCACTCCTGTTATTCCTTTTCCGTCTGCTTCTTCCACATAAAGACATCCTCCCCCAACTGCAAATGCCGTCCGCGGCCATCCCGCCTTTCTCCGGTATAATTCACGCCTGCCTGTCCCGTCTGGTTCCATTTCGCAGTAAACATATTCCCAACTGCTGTATTCTTCTGTATTTTCTTCCAGCTCCATATAATAGATTTTTCCGTTGTAAATGTAAAAGGTTTCACAGGCCGCGGCCAGTTTCTCCGCTTCCCCTCCCTGCACGGGGATTCTGTAAACAAACTGCAGCCTGTCTCCTCCCTCCCCCGGCCCATCATCAAATACAAGATTGTAATAAAGAAAATCCTCATAATATACCAGATTTTTTACGTATGTTTCATCATAATACAAATGCATCTCAATTCTTTCATCATTTACGGATTCCGGCGGGTGGGACACAAACACATCCCATACATCATCCTTCAGGCGGTATATATTATAACAGAGACTTTCCTCCGGCACATTCCTTCCCCCGTACAGCGCTGCCCCGGTTTCGAGTTCAAGTCCTGCCACGAACAGGCAGTCCCTTTCCTGCAGAATATAGGAACCGCCATAAGAAAAATGACGCCCAATGGAACTGCCCCGCACATCCTCTTCCACCAGCCACTCCACTTCCGGTGCTGTCTTTATTCTCGCTTTTTCTTCTAAGCTTTTCCCTGCATTCTGCCCTTTCCCCGATTCCCCCTGCTTTTCCTCGTCCCGCCAGTTCATCCATCTGTAAGACACAGACTCATCTTTTTCTGCCACCTTTCCATGCCATATGAAAACTGCAGCAAGCAAAGTTGAGATAAATATCCCTGTTCCAAAAATTATTCGCCTTCCCTCCATTTCCCTCTCCTTTATCCGTCCGCAAATTCCGTATGAAGACAGGCAAGCCTGTACTCCAGTTCCCTTACAGAATCTGCATTATTTCATATTTGTCCAGTATTTGGTTAACCTTAACTGAGATTTCCCCGAAGTTTTTCCTCATATGGCTGTTGTAATAAGCCACTTTCCCTTCAAATGTCATATTCTTAGTGCGCTCATAATTCGCTTCACGAATCTAATGAATATCATCAACCGTAAAATCGGAACTAATACCCACTGTTCCCATAATCATCCCTCATTTCCTTCCTGTCCATCATCTCAGGCCGCTGTTTTCCAATTCTGTATTTAAAATAAACTGTCTTTTCCCTGATGCTCTCATACTTATTCTTGTCTCTAAACACAGTTACCCTGACCAGAAGACTGTCTCCTGCTGCTTCCAAATACCCGTCCCGTATGTTTGCTCCTTCTTCCTCCAGTATTTCTGTCAGTATCTGTTTTGTTTCCCCACACATGGCAGTAATCCGCAGAGTTAAGCCAAATGTACAGGCAGCCTCCCCCGACTGCAAATGCCGTCTGCGGCCATCTCGCTTTCCTCCTGTATAATTCACGCCTTATCATACATATCCTCTTATAGTCCCAAAACTTCCTGCAGCCTGAAAGATTCCTCTTCTTATGTCACTTCTGTATATTCACCCTGAGTTCTTCCCCTGCATACCATCATAGAATACTTTTGCATCATAATTGCATCATAGTTTCATCAGATTTGAAAAATATAAGAATCGGAGAAATCGCCAAACCATTTGCGTTTCGTGCAATTTCTCCGATTCTTATATTACCACTTCAAGTTTCCAGATCTTCCATCACCTTATGCAGCGCATCTATTTCTGACTGCGGTACTTTCATCAGGGCATATCCCCCATAAAAACAAAATAATAATAACATCCGGATTTCTGCCCCTCCATAAACATGGCAATTGTGTATGTTAAGGTTATCAGACCGCACATGAAAAGCCCAGATATGTCAGTCACTTTGACAATTCCTGTTTTACTAATCATATAAGAAGCTACCGTCTGTCCGGCATATTCGTTTATTTCTCCATAAATACAGGAAAGCGCCAAGATTTTGCTGATGAAAAAACCGGGTTAATCATAATAAGTTCCGCAAAAATACCATCTATCTGCATATTGTCCCTGTAATATTACTTGCAATGGATGATTCACGCCATACTTTATATCATTTGTTAAATATACGTAGCCTGCAGTATCTTCCATTAATCCTGTAAAGGTACAAAAAAATATCCCCGTTTCCCCCTGGTAAGAAACAATCCACACGCATCCCCCTCTTGCCATTTCCTCATTTAACAATTCCGCCGGCAACGGAATATTCCCCCTTTCATCCGGCACTAATTTCCCTTCCATGATCAGTCTGACAATTTCATTTCTTTCTTTTTGATATTGTGTAAAATTTTTTGCACGTAAGTTGAGTTCACTAAAATGAATAATCGAAAATGCTACGATTCCAGCCAAAAGTAAGACCGGCAGGCAAAAACAGATTTTGCCAGTATGAACCATCTTATATGCAAAATACCATATGGAAACCACAAACGAAACCAAAACACAGCCTATGAGCATGAAAACTATGAATGGATAGATAAAAACCGTGTATTTCTCCCTCAGATTCCATTTTTCCATCCTGCTGTACATATATATTCCGCCGCAAAACAATGCCTGCAAAATCATAACTAAAAAAAGTATTTTTTCTCCTAATTTATTCACATTCCACACCCATTTCTTTCCCGTCCAGCTTCTTATGCAGTTTTAGCCAGTAGTCAATTCCTCTTTTAATATTATATTGATCTCTTGGGTCATCTCCCATTGTACAATTGGGAAATGTTGCAATCCATGCCACTTTAGAAGTTCCAGCTAATATCTGTGCTGTAGATGCTGCATAATATAATACCGAATCTGGTATCCCATATGTATGCCCCATATAACCATACATAATATTCCCCGGAGCATCTCTATCTACAATTTCTCCATCAAAAATATACAAAGAAGAATTATTCCATTCATCTAATTGCTTTAAATCCCATGGACCTCCATTTTGCACATTTTCTTTAAACTCCATTAAATTTGCTACCCATGTTACAACTGCATATTTATCACCATATTCATATTCATTTTTTATCATTTGGTATGTTAATTTCTCTGTTATGTCTTCAAAATTAGTATAATATTCGATTCCTTTTTCTTTAGCAATCAGTGTATCATTATTTTTGCTTTCACGATAATTATCAATAAATTCATTTATAGTTTGTTCATCACATCCTTGATCATTCAAATAATCTAACGCAATAATTGCATATGCATCATCAATAGTGGCATCACTCCCCATCAAAATAGTTCCCTTTACTCCTGTTTGATCCCACATCAGACCAATTCCATTAATATCATCCATTATTTCAAATGTATACTCCTTCTCTGGTTCCATTCCATTTTTATCTATATACATAATTGGATTTTCCCAGCAATACCCATATCTGTTTAATGTAATTGGCACTGCGCGATTTCCTCTCACCACATCCTCAGCAATAAATCTCCCTATACCAGCCTCATACTCCCTAGCCTGGGCAAAATAAGTCCCGCTGACATCATCATAACGATACCCCGTATAACCAAAAGGCTGGCTCTCCCCCTGTCTGCCATAACACCGGTCAGTCCTGCCCCATCCTTCCGTTTCATGCACATCCATTCCAAATTCTACCCATAAACATCCCCTTTTCCACTCCGATACAATACACGCAACGGACTTCCAAGTTCATCCGGAAGATAATACCTCTGTCCCCCGCCCGTTTCATCCATGGCTACAATACCGTAATCCCAGTAAAAATTCTGCTTCTCACTTTCCTTTTCTCTCCATAACAGATTGTGGTATTGCCTTGTCAAATCCAACAGATAACTTTCCTCCCCTCCGCTGCCATTCTTCCCTGTCCTCTGTCCCAGGGCACTATAGGAATACTCCGTCTGCCGTCCTTCCCCGTCCCACGCCTCTGCAAGCCTGTTCATCGCATTAAATCTGTAACCGTGGAGAAGACTTCCATTCCGGTATTCCCCCGTCAGGTTCCCCCTTCCATCATAGGTATATGTTTTATGTATATGGCTGTCGTCAGGGAAAAATCCATCTGCCATGCTTTCCATTTCCCGCTCCCAGTCTGCATCCATACTCTCCCATCCCCATTCTTCCTGTATCCTGTTCAGTGCGTCATAAACAAAAACATTCCTCATTCTTTTCCCGTAATCCTCCATTCCCGTGCGGTTTCCGAAAGAATCATAATGGTAACTGCGCAGCATTTCCCCGTCTTTTTCCACATCCGTAAGCCTCTGTAGTGCATCATAAACATAACGGTATCTTCCGCTTTCCTCTGACAGCCCCCGACGTTCCTTTTCTATGGATGTCCGGTTTCCCATGGCATCATAGCCGTAGCGATACCTGTCAAGTATTCCAGCATCATTTTGATGTACAAGGCACTCCAACTGTCCCAGCCCATTATAATCCCATTCCGTACGGTATCCTCCTGAATTTTCTTTCCTGATGAGCCTCCCAAGTCCGTCATAACGGTACCGTACCCAAAGCGCTTCCCGCCCTTTGGCTGACCTTATAAACTCCGCAGGGCGTAGCAGACTGTCATACTGAAAACTTACTATTGTTCCGTCAGGGTAGGTCATCCTGCGCCTTTCTCCCATGGAACCCCACTCATAACATACTGTCCGGCCCTCGTGGTCCGCGATTTCTGAAATCCTACCCTGCCTGTCCCGTTCAAACCTTGTTTCACCCAGCCAGTCCCTGACCACGGCCAGCTGGCCTAATGGCGTATACGTAAACTCGGCCCTGCATCCATCTCCGTAGAGGATGCTCTCCGGCTTTCCTCCTGCCGTATAGGTACATGAAGTTACCAGACCATCCCTGTCCTTCTTTTCCGTTACATGTCCAAGGGCATCATAACGGTAAAACTCCTCCCCGCCCAAAGCATCCCTGGTACATGTCACCCTGCCAAATGCATCCCTCACATATTCCGCGGTGCGGTCTGCCTCATCCTCCTTCCCATGCTGGCAGATACTGACAAGCCTGTCCGCCGCATCATAAACATATTCCGTCCGGTTGTCAAGGGCATCCGTCACCATGCACAGTTTCCCATTGGGAGTATAAGCATACCGTGTCGTATTCCCGTTGGCATCCGTAATTGCCGTGACATTCCCCATAATATCATAGGCATAGGATTTCTTCTGTCCCGTGCTTCCCGTAACACATTGTACCCGTCCCATGGCATCATAGGCATAAGACAGACTGTACCCCTGCCCGTCAGTTTCCCTGCTGACCCTGCCCATTCCATCGTATTCATAAATTATCTGTCTGCCGTCCGGGTACACGATTCTATCCCTCCTTCCCCCAGTCAGGTAACGGTAGTTTGTTACACGTCCTGCGCCGTCTGTTATGGATGTTGCCTGCCCCAACAAATTATACGCATAATGTGTGGTGTTTCCATGTATATCTGTTTCCTCTACCAATTCCCCTGCTTCATTATAATGGAAGGTTCTTCGGTTTCCAAGCACATCCGTAATACAGCATATCCTGCCTGTCACACTGTCATATTCATAAGAAGTCCTTCCACGTAACGGTTCCGTAACAGCTATTACGCGGTTCATTGCATCATACTCATAAAATACCTCCCGCAGCGTCTCCTTTTTATCCCCGGCAGACTCATGCAACAAATTTCCTGCCGGATCATATTCATACTCCAGTACGACAGCAGTATCATCCCCCGAATCCAAAGCTGCTGCTTCCGCCCGTACCAAACGATTGTCACTGTCATAACTGCAGACTGTCACCAAACCCGTTGGCGAAACTGTTTCCGCAAGGTTCCCTGCCAAATCATATTCCGCCCTTGTCCGGTTTCCTTCCTTGTCTGTGAATTCCCCTGGTTTTCCCATGGCATTATACTCTATACCAATAGATCTGCCGTCAAAATCCTCCACCCGCACCGGCTTTCCGCTTACATTATAGGTATAGTTTCTCGTAGCTCCCTCCTGATTCATAACAGAAACCAGACGGTTCCCCTCGTCATACTGGTAACTTATGCAGTTCCCCTCCCCGTCCGTTGTTTTTATGACACGGTTCAGCGCATCATACTCATACCTTACAGTGCAACCGTAAGGATCCGTAATGCATCTGATATTTCCCCTTTCATCGTGCGAAAACAGAATACGACTCCCATCTGGCTGGATAATCTGTTCCGGCAGTCCGTTCTCCCCATAAATCGTCTCCCTCGTACGTCCCAGCGCATCCATGGTTTTTACAAGGCGTCCTTTCCCGTCATAAACATTCTTCCGCACCACCTTTCCGCCAATGCTGACAGACATCAGACGCCCTTTTCTGTCACGTGTGAAACTGGTCTGCCGTCCAAGTGCATCCGTGATTCCCGACAGATTTCCCTCATAGTCATAACTGTACGCCGTCCGGTTGCCGTTCCTGTCCGTGTAAAGGGTCAGGCGGTCGTCATCATTATACTGGAACAGTTCTTCACTGTCACTGTAAACCGTCCTCACATTCCGGAACCTGTTGTCACTCTCGTGAGAAATAATATTTCCGTTCTGGTCTTTCTCATAGGTCCTCATCCCGCCGTCATCATAACAGAATTCCACCGTGCCGCCATTTGCGGTCACCTGTTTTACCACACGGCCGACACCGTCATAGGTATTCCGGATGCTTACAATCCCCCGTGGTGTTGTCACACTCTCCATACACAGGTCCTCATTGTATCCGTAAGTATATCTCTGTCCGGAAGAATTTACAAATCCCTGAAGGACATGGTAACTGTAAAAGAGACGGACTTCCCTGCCTGTATGGTCATGGATTTTGTACAGATTTCCTTCCATGTTATAATAATAATGGAGACTCTCTCCACCAGTGCCCCTTACCTCGGCAAGCTTCCCGTTACTGTTGTACATAAAAAGAGTTTCTTTTCCCTCCCCATCCTTTTTGGAAACAAGTCTTCCCTCTCCGTCAAAAAAATACTCCGTTTCCCCTGCAGATGCATACCGGTATCCCGAATCTTCCGCCTTCAGCAGACCGCCTCCTCCATATATGGGTACATACACGGAACCGACACCTTTTCGGAAAAAAACTTTTCTCCCATCCCCAAGATGAAGACAGACCGTCCCGTCCTCCTTCCATTTAACGAATATCGCATAACTGTGATTCCATCCCCTGCCCATACTCCCGTCACAGGATTTATCCATGGAATTATAATATATATGGAAGGAGAGCCTTGTCTTCCCCTGTATCACAAGATCCTCCTTTTCATAAAGGAAGTTCCCCGTATTCAGATTGACCGGATCACGCCCGTACAAACATCCTCCTTTTACCCCAAGGGCCGAAAGCACCAGCTTTACCCCGTACCGTGCAAAAAAAAGTCCCCAGTTTATTTCACGCACTTCCCCCTGCCCGGAGGTTTCCGGCACAATAAGCCCGCCTTTCTTACACAGTAGCACGCTGTCCATGGTAAGAGCGGTATGTCCGCTCAGTTTTTCCAGGCTGCTGGAATCACCAAGGTTATCCCATTTATCCGCCAGTTTCATAAAACCTTTACACACCTTCCCACCCTTGTTCATCTTACACATCCCAAAATCAGGTATGTTAACATTTGGCAGACAATCCTTACAATTCGCCTTCTTTCTCCCATCTGCATAGTACCCGTGGTCAGTCACCTTCAGACTGCCAGCTTTACTGCCACACAGGCACTTCAATCTTGCTCCTTCCACTAAATAGCTTTTTCCCATTTTCCTGTACCCCTTCCTTTTCCACTATGTCCTGTTTCTTCTTTTGGTTATGATTCTCGCTTTGCATCCATAATTCGTTCCAGCTTCATCCCAACCGCCCCCCTGTCAAGCAGGCTTTCCACCAGGTCTTCCCTGATCCGTACCTGGCTGCCCCTCTCCGTCCGGATGCGGTACAGCGCCTCCCTGCATTCCCAGTCTCTCTCCGCATCGGCCAGCACCGGACAGTAATACGCCGCACTTTCCTCTCTGTCCGTATCAAACAGTGCCACAAACAGGAATGGCATCTCCTGTTCATACCTCTTTATCACCTGCATCGCTTCCGCCGACACCATCAGAACCGGATCATTCAGTATATCCGGATATACTACATCCGTTCCCGTTTTCATGTCCAAAAGAACATATCCGGGCAGTTCCCTGTAATCCCTCCTGTTTATTTTCCTTACATCCAGTTTTCCGTACCAGTTTACCACTCTCGGAACCGGATTTCCCTCCTGGGACGTAAGCACATAATATTCCCCGTTAATTCCCATGAATCATTCCTCCATCCTGTCGCAGCATTTCCCCGCCGTCTTTCCTGTCTCCGCGGTCCGGCACATCCTCTCCGGCGCGGTACAGTATTTCCCCTTCCCCCCTGTACCTGCCGAAGAATATGTAAAAGCCGTCCGCCCTCTCCATGTGCAGAAACTCCTCCGTGCGCAGGATCTCCCCTGCCATATCCGCACACAGCCTGCAGACTGCGGCGAGATAATATTCCGCGCACCGCATTCTGACTGCCTCTTCCTCATACACATAAATCCTCGGATACATATTCTTCAGCTTCTTTAAAACTGTCTCCATGTCCTCTTCGAACATCTCAAAAAAGCAGGGCGGTTTCCAGCTGCACACAGCCGGTTTCCTGTCAAGGTAAAAATCCTCCCCGTACAGAACCAGCCGCAGATCATATGTCCTCATAAGCATGCTGCCATACAGGTAGGAGATACCGAGACACCCTGCCTTTCTGCCCTCCTGCCGTTCCCAGCTTCGGAACAGTTCCGCAAATGCTTTCCCGGCTTCCTCCCTGCGTTCCGTTTTCCTGTATTCCGCTTCCAATTCCCTGATCCGGGCCGTGAACAGTTCCCTCTGCACTTCCTCTGCCGCGTCCGCCAGTTCTTTCCTCCGGTCCATTCTCCCTTTTCCCTCCAGTCCGTCTTTCCCTTCTGCTTCCCTGTTCCTTCTGTCTACTGCACCTTCAGTTCCCCTCCGATAAAGGATATACCGCCGTCCAGCTGGATACTCGTGCCTTTCTGCTGCAGGCTGACTGAGGATGTCCCAGCCACCATCAGGGAACCGGAATCACTGGACAGGGTCAGGTCACCCGCAGCTTCCAGCATGACGGAATGGGCGCTGACAATATGGATCCCCTCCGCGTCCGTCAGTTCTATCCTTGTCCCCTTGTTATTGGTAATCACTATGGAATCGGGTGTAAAACGTACCTCCTTCTGATACCTGCTCTTCAATACCTTGTGCGCAGGGTCCTTCCTGTCCGCGCTGTCTGTTTCCACATGAACCGAACTGGTGACAAATGCCTGCCCCTCATCTGTCTCCGGCACGGTAAGGCGCACCATGTCACCGGGCTCCGGCATACAGTACCAGCCGGTCCCATCCGCCGTGGAATAGACGGTGGCATAAGGATACCAGATGTTGATATTCTGCTCCCTGTTTTCGTCCCCCTGTATGGACACCTGCACTTTATCCTCTTTTACCTTCCGCACCATGGCATCCAGGGAAACCCCTCCGACCGCTTCTGACTTCACGGCAGGAACTTCCGTTCCCTTCTCCATTCTTAAATGGCAGGCATGCAGCAGTTCCCCGTCCGTATAGCTGCTCTCTATCTTATACAGGAAAAATTTCCTTCCGTGCTTCATGGCATAATCACCAATCCTGTGGTTTTCCCTGCATATGATGGTATATTCCAGGCAGTCCGCTTCCGATACCGGCAGCCCTTCCGCCTTTCTCCGGCGGTATTCCTCCAGATTCTTCCCCGCCGTGTATTTTCCCTGCTCCGGAAAACGGAATTCCTTCCCCTCCGGCATTCCAAGGAAAAACTTCATGCCTGCCACCGCCGGCTCCGGTACAAGGAAACAGTGCTTCCTTGACGCCATCCTCTTTAAAAATTCCCAGTCCGTCTCATGATACTGCAGAATGAGTTCCCCCGTCCTGTCCGGAAACGGAGATGCGAATATCACCCCGCCGTTCCCGTAATCCCCAGCCCTGTCACGGAATATCTGTTCGTATGCCATATCCTTGTCCTGATAGGAGCGCAGGTGCCGTGTCCGGTCCGACAGGCAGCTTCCGGTGGTTATTTCCAGTGTCAGCTTCTTCTGGTCATTGTCCGACGTGATCAGGAAATCCATCACGGTTCCCCAGAACAGCGTCTCCGGTTCCCCGTCACCGCTTATCCCCTCTACTTTCTCCCATACTTCCCCCGTCAGTAAACCAAGGTACCTTTCCTCATCCTCATCCGCTATGTAACCCGTAACGGTTACCTTTCCGTGCCGGTTGATCTCCCTCTCCATCCGTAATTCCAGAATGGCCAGAAAAGATACCGGGCTTGTCCTGATATTGTATTCTTTCATCTGTATCCTCCTTATTGATCCGCTGTTTTGATTGTATGTAGCATCCCGAAAATCACGGGTTTCCACCTGTCATAATCCTCAAATGCACAGTAAAACGTCCCCATAACGCCTCCCTCTCCCGCCGCAAACAGGAAAGCAAGGTTATACACCCTTTCATCCGAGGCAAAACTTTTATATTCCAGCCACTTGATATCCCCGTCCTTTCCCGCAATGCCGCTTCCGTAAAATACCGTCCGCCCGTCTGCCCGCTGCAGCGCCTGCCGGACCTTTTCCAGACAGCCGTCCGCAACGGCATCTGTTTCCATCCGGCAGAAGGTTATTCCTGCTCTCCTGTCCGCAGTCAGGAACAGGACTGGGGGACGCGCCTCCGACCAGAAGATATCCTCTGCTTCTTCCCTGCTTCCCTCCCTGAAATCCGGCGGAATACGTATCCGGAAGCCGAAACCGAACTCCTTCTCCCCGGTATCTGTTTCCTTCCGCTCCACGGTTTCGTTAAATTCCCGCTCCATCCTCAGAAGAAAACAGTCAAAATCTTCATTCCTTATCTGTTCCATCACGCTTCCCCCTGAAATCCATCCTGAAATCCTCCATGATCCGTCTCCTCTTTTCCAACGCTGCTTTTGCCCTGCCCTCTTCCGCATGGAAAGCCCTCTTTTCCAACTCCGACGCCGCCTGCACACGGCTGCTTACCGCATTCAGACGGTTTACCTTTTCTATGGCCGGGTTTTTCCCAACACCGCCTGTTTTGATTGACTCGCTCATTTTACAACCTCCTGTCATTCTATATTTTTTTCTTTGTACTGCTCCTGTTTCCTGCAAAGCCTTGTAACAACTCCATTATTCATTCTTATCTGCTTCTGCATCCACGGGTAATGCATCCAGCTTCTGCTCCATAAACTCATCCATCCACCACTGCGGAATGTATGAATACGGATTTGTTTTCTCACCGGAAAGATTCTTTATTCTTATCTTTGTATTCCCGTTTTCCTCAAACACCACCTGATGGCAGACCTTCATCTGCAGACGGGTAAATTTGTTATGTCCCATAACCACAAGTTCCCATGTGTCCTCCTTTTCCTGCCGGAAAGAATACAGGAGTACGTCATATATGTTTTTTCTGGATAAAAGCCCGATGCAGTCGTCCACGGAATAAGCCGTACTATATGTGCGGGTTCCGTCAAAAGGCTTTCCATCCAATATCTTTGTACTTTTACTGTCCAACGCTGCCAGCCATAGGAAAAAACCGATAACTACTGCTGCAAATAGCACGAGTATACAGATTCCGTATTGTATACCGTCAAGGATGTTGCCTGACTTATATAATATTTCCTTTCCATTTTCTTTCGATGTACGTTCCAATATAGTGTAATAAAAACTAATACCATCTTTATTGTTTGTACAAAAATACTCATACTCCCCATACTTACGCCGTTGTTTCTCAATGACTCTGAAATAACTACTAGGACCGGTAATTATATAACTGTCAACTGCCTTCCCTTTCATATCACATTCAACAGCAGTATCACCACGGATATTCACCAATAAGATATTTTCACCATACCATAATGCTCCATATGCGCCACTACCCTGAAATGACAATTCAAACAGAAAGTTCATCTTATCATCAAACACACCTACTTTGCGTTTTGGAAAGACAATAAGAATACTGCCGTTTTCCGAAATATCATAGGACAGTATCTCCCTCCCCTTTGATGTCCACGTCTTCGAAACCGTAATATCAAAATATTCAATGTCTTTTTCCTCTTTCTCTTCTGTCTTTTTCTCCAGTTCCAATTCACATGCATAAACCTCTAAGCAGATACCAGACAAAAGAAAAAACAATAGGACAATATATAATTTCCTGTACTTTTTTATAAATTTCATTTTTTGTATTCGGCCCTCCCCCAAATTCCCTTTTGCCTTTCCGTAAAGCCAATTTCATACTTCAAAGATATTCAAGGCATTTTTCAATATTTTCCACGCCTTTCCCTACTCTTTTATTTCCCCATACGCTGTCTGTCTACAGTCTTCCAAGAGAGCATCTAATCCAACTTATTTTTTACCTGCGATACATCTTTTATTTCATACCATTCTTTAAATCTAAAAAAATTCTCTTCAACATCGGATGGATAATAAAATGAAATACTTTCAGGAAGATACCCGCTTTCCTGTACTTTCCTAATCACCTCATACATTCTGCACGCCTCTGTGTCTTTTTCCGCTTCATTCCACGGTTTTCCAACGTTAATTACCAACCTGTATTCATCAATATACGGCTCCATTTCCCTTACCGCCATATTTTCATGTAATTCTTCCGCCACCCGAAAGCCATACAGCGGCTGTCCGGCAATTACACCACGGTATACAGCCTTTTCCTCCCAAACCATTTCTGTCATTTTCCGTATTTCATCCGAAAAATAATATGCAAAATATTCTAACAGGTAATCATCCGGATCGCTAAGCAACCGGAAATCCGTACCAACCCTTACTTCAAAGCTTATGTCCGGATTCTTTTTAACATTAAAAAACACATGATATATATCAGGATCGATCCACCCCCTTCTTATCCCTGTATAATCCATCTGCTCTGAATAGGCAGCTTCCAAATGTTTTACAGCAATCTCTTTTGCCTTTTTTTCATTTTCCTTACAACGGACATAAACATTTATAGACAATGCCATCAGTAATACTGTTATAATGCATACGATTGTCAAAACACTCTTTCTGTTCATTTTTTACCTCATTTCTGCGCTGCCTCATCGCGCATTTCAAGTTTGTGGATGCATCGCAGACACAAACTTGGGAGTGAAAGATTTAAAAAATCTTTCACTCTTATCCCCCATGTCCGCTTCAGCAGACTCAAATCTTTCAACCTTTTCCCACTCTTTGTATCCCTTAAACATGTCCACTTGTCCCGCTATCCGAAGAAACAAATATGTCATACATACATCATCCGGCATTCTGATAACCACAAAATCACTGGTTCCATTCCACCGCTCTTAATCCAGGATCATTCAACCCCCATTTTCTCAACCATGCTTTTTTCCCACTTTCCATATCTACTACATATACAAAACGAATATAAGATGATAGAACCTGCACCGCGTCCATACATATAAGATATCTGTTATCTTCTGATATCCTTAATTCAGGATAAAAATGGTGGCGTTTACATAACCTTTCTTTTTCTCTGCTCACCATATCATACTTCCATAGATACCCTTTGTCTGTATCCTCATATACCAGGATCTTTTCATCTGCGGAAAGCGTAAAATTAAATGTACTGGACTGTAGCATTATTAATTCATCTTTTTTTGTAATGGGATCATATCTCACCAGTTCATATCCATCATTGATTAGCAAAACAGTATCATTTTCCATCCATTCATATACCATGCCCGGAAAATAGCGAAATTCGTATAGAACTTTCAAACCATCCCCCTCGGAATACCCCAGTATGTAATCACCATATAACAGACTGATTTTATCCCCGCCATAGTACCTGACACAATATCCGTTTCTGTCAGAAACCAATTTCGTGTATCCATTCTCATCAAGAAACGCTTCTATCTGTTCCCCACACAGGATATCCCTGCATTCCCGATTTTCCATATCATATAATACTTTCTTCTACCTGCCGGAAAATATTTCTGTCTGCCTGTTTCATTATTTTTTCCGTCTTTTATTTGCATTAAGGACATCCCCTTTCTATTCTATTTATGTACTGGATACTTTTTATCAGTTGATCTCTCATAATTTCTATCCATACTGGCGGTCCGTATATGTTCAACCCTAATTCCTGAAGATTTCCACAGCCTTTCTTTTTTCCGCTCTTATCGCTTCCCACCAGCCTTTCAAGCTTCTCCCTTCCGCCAAATAACTTTTTCCATGGCTTCCTCCTTACCTGTCTTCCCCCGCTTCACACACATCCATATCCATGGGCAATGCATCCAGCTTCTGTTCCATAAACTCGTCCATCCACCACTGTGGGATGTAAGAATACGGATTTGTTTTCTCACCGGAACGATTCTTTATTCTTATCTCTGTATTCCCATTTTCCCCAAACACCACCTGATGGCAGACCTTCATCTGCAGACGGCTGTATTTATTATGCCCCGTAATCACAAGTTCCCCCGTGTCTTCCTTTTCCAGCCGGAAAGAATACCGAAGTACGTCATATATATTTTTTCTGGATAAAAGCCCAATGCAGTCGTCCACGGAATAATCCGTACTATATGTGCGGGTTCCGTCAAAAGGCTTTCCATCCAATATCTTTGTACTTTTACTGTCCAACGCTGCCAGCCATAGGAAAAAACCGATAACTACTGCTGCAAATAGCACGAGTATACAGATTCCGTATTGTATACCGTCAAGGATGTTGCCTGACTTATATAATATTTCCTTCCCGTACTTTTCCGATGTACGTTCCAATATAATGTAATAGAAACCATTACCGTCTTTGTTGTTTGTACAGAAGTACTCATATTCCCCATACTCCCGTTTCCGCTTCATTACAATATCACTGTCATAATTATTGGGTCCGATAACCGCATAACTTCCCACAATTTCCCCATTTCTGTCACATTCTGCCGCCTTGTCAGAACGGAGATCCACCAGTAAAATATTATCCCCATTCCATACCGCCCCGTATGCCCCGCTGCTGTAAAATGACAGTTCAAACAAAAATTTCATGTTTTCATCAAATACCCCTACTTTTTGCTTTGGAAAGACAATAAGAATACTGCCGTTCTCCGAAACATCATAGGAAAGTATCTCCCTTCCCCTTGATGTCCACGTTTTAGAAACCGTGATATCAAAATATTCAATATCCTTTTCCTCTTCCCCTTCTGTTTTTTTCTCCAGTTCCAATTCACATGCATAAACATCTAAGCGGATACCGAACACGAGAAGAAGCAATGAGATAATGTAAAATTTTCTGCATTTTTTCAAAAATTTCAATTTTTGCATTCCATTTCCTTCCCCCAATTTCCTTTTGCCTTTCCGTAAAATCAATTCCATACTCCAAAGATATTCAAGGCATTTTACACTATTTTCCCTGCCTTTCCCTACTCTTTTATTTCCCCATACGCTGTCTGTCTACAGTCTTCCAAGAGAGCATCTAATCCAACATATTTTTTACCTGCGATACATCTTTTATTTCATACCACTCCTCATACCAAAAACTTTTTATTTCCTCCCCGCCGGATTGATAATGGAATGAGATGGACTCCGGAAGGTACCCGCTTTCCTGCACTTTCTTTATCACTTCATACATCCTGCATGCCTCTGCGTCTTTTTCCGTATCATCCCATGTTTTTTTTATATCAATTGCCAAACTGTATTCACCAATATACGGCTCCATTTCCCTTACCGGCATATTTTCATGCAATTCTTCCGCCACCCGAGACTCAAACCCAAAAATCACACCACGGTATACAGTCTTTTCCTCCCAAACCATTTCTGTCATTTTCCGTATTTCATCCGAAAAATAATATGCAAAATATTCTAACAGGTAATCATCCGGATCGCTAAGCAACCGGAAATCCGTACCAACCCTTACTTCAAAGCTTATGTCCGGATTCTTTTTAACATTAAAAAACACATGATATATATCAGGATCGATCCACCCCCTTCTTATCCCTGTATAATCCATCTGCTCTGAATAGGCAGCTTCCAAATGTTTTACAGCAATCTCTTTTGCCTTTTTTTCATTTTCCTTACAACGGACATAAACATTTATAGACAATGCCATCAGTAATACTGTTATAATGCATACGATTGTCAAAACACTCTTTCTGTTCATTTTTTACCTCATTTCTGCGCTGCCTCATCGCGCATTTCAAGTTTGTGGATGCATCGCAGACACAAACTTGGGAGTGAAAGATTTAAAAAATCTTTCACTCTTATCCCCCATGTCCGCTTCAGCAGACTCAAATCTTTCAACCTTTTCCCACTCTTTGTATCCCTTAAACATGTCCACTTGTCCCGCTATCCGAAGAAACAAATATGTCATACATACATCATCCGGCATTCTGATAACCACAAAATCACTGGTTCCATTCCACCGCTCTTAATCCAGGATCATTCAACCCCCATTTTCTCAACCATGCTTTTTTCCCACTTTCCATATCTACTACATATACAAAACGAATATAAGATGATAGAACCTGCACCGCGTCCATACATATAAGATATCTGTTATCTTCTGATATCCTTAATTCAGGATAAAAATGATGGCGTTTACATAACCTTTCTTTTTCTCTGCTCACATTCAACATTCACCGTATCTATATTTCCCATTCCATCCACTTGGGTAGCCAAATATCCTTCACTACCACTCCCTATAGCTGCACCAACTTCCACTGCCCTTGCATAACTAAAGAAATATCCTTCCCCATTATCCATCACAAGCATAAGCGCTGCATGTCCGTTACCAAATGCACCTCCTTTTCCTGCGGGACCATTATCCGACTTTCCTATAGATGTTCCCTCGTTCAATAAATAAATTGCTGCCACATATTCTTCTTTTCCAATCAACTACCCCGGTGCAAGCACTCAAGCACTGTGCTCGGCTCCTACGTCGCC
>CAJTVQ010000061.1 GCA_910579935.1 uncultured Lachnospiraceae bacterium | reverse complement strand
TATAAACACTGGGGTTGTGGGTGCTTTTCACCCACTATTACCCCTGAAGAGCCATTTTTAAATCCGACTTGTCTAAATCTTCCTGTGCGGCGTTGTCGTCAATCGGCGTACCCCAGTATGCCTTATTCCTCCGCCTTGCGCAGAAAGATTTATCCTGCGTCATATGCAAAGTTAATTCTTAACAGTTCCTAAGGAAAATATTCTCCGCACGTTGAAGTTGCGTGGTTCATAAAAATAGCGCATATAGATTGGTTGTATCTTGCCGGGGAAAATACTATACTGATGATACGGCGCGGCGCAGAAAAATGAAAGGAGAATATTTTATGAGCTTCGGAAAAAATTTGCAGTTCTTAAGGCATTTGAGAGGAAATATGACGCAGGAGGATTTGGCTGAAAAAATGAATGTCAGCCGTCAAACCGTATCAAAATGGGAGCTGGATACAGCGCAGCCCGAAATGGACAAGGCCATAGAGCTTTGCAGGCTTTTTAATTGTTCGCTGGACAACTTGTTCCGCGATGAAATGGTCACTTGTGGCGAAGCGTATACAAATTTGCGTGTTGAGACCGTTCCTGCTTTCCGCTATATAAAACATGCCGTTATAAGCTCCGTCCCGGAGGGGGACGCTATCGACAGAGTATTTTCCATTGCCCGTAGCTGCGGCGTGGATAACCCTCGTATCATTGGCTGGGATTTTCCAAATGTGTCACAGGAGCAGGTAAATGTTTTCAATATGCACGGCTACGAAGCGGCATGGATACTGCCTGATGGAGTCGTCCCCCCTGACATTGAAATTCACGGGCAGGCAGCTCACAGGTACGCAGCGATACACGTTGAAAAACCCTTTGAAAATCCCTTTGTGACCATTCCCAACGCCTATAAAACGCTTATGGAGTATATGCGCGTGAACGGTTTGGAACACACGGAAAAGGACGTTATTCCCTGTTTTGAAACAGACGGGGATAGTATGGATATTTATATTGCTTGTAAGTAGTGCATTTTATTTCCGCGAGCAACGAGCCAAGTGGCTGCTTAAGAGATGCAGAGCATCTCCGGCGACTGCCGCGAGGGTCCAATACCAATGTGTCTAAAAGACACATCCCCCGGAGCGTTTCAAATTTGATGCCCCGCTGCCTGCGGCGGGGTTTTTGACTAAGAAATGCGTAACAGTGAAAGTAACTAAGGAACTGCTGCGGAAATGCAGAAAAAAATTTGTAAAATCTGCAAAAACCTGTTGACCTTCACGGAACGTCATGGATTAAAGTGATTCTATCAGGAACAGGAAGGCTGGATGGTATGAGAACAGTAAAAGAAGTATCAAAACTCACTGGTATCAGCGTGCGCGCGCTTCACTATTATGATGAAATCGGATTGTTTAAGCCGACCGGTAAAAATGAAGCGGGATACCGGCTTTATGACGATAAAGCCTTAGAGAATCTGCAGCAGATTTTGTTCTTCCGTGAGTTTGACATTCCGCTGAAGGAAATAAAAGCCGTCATGGAAAATCCTGCTCTTGACAGAGACCAGATTCTGCAGATGCAGAGAAAAATGCTGGTGGCAAAAAAAGAACGCCTGGAGTGTTTGATCTCCAGCATTGATGATATTCTGAAAGGAGAGAATCATATGGATTTTGCAATTTTTAACAGAGCCGAAATAGAGGAATTGTTTCAGGCAATGACGAAGCATATGCCGGATGAACTGAAAAAAACAGCTGTTGAGGAATTCGGCGGCATGGAGGAATGGAAAAGGCATTATATCGAAACGGTATCTTCCGAAGCGATGCAGAAGCGATATGCCAAAATGGTGGAATGGTACGGCGGAAAAGAAGCATACCTGTCTGTCACAAAGAATCCAGTCAGCAAAGAAGTGGCAGAGAGCTATAATAAACGCATGGATGCGGTTTTGCAAAAACTGATTGCCAGAAAAGACTGCGGACCGGACTCTTTCGAGGTAAGAGAAGCAATCGGAGAATATGGCTTTGTTCTGAAGCAGATCTGCCAGTTAAAAGAGGAAGAGGGGATGATGCTTGCACTGGCAGCATCTTACCGAAGCGAAAGGATCCGGACGCTTACCGATGAGAAATATGGTAATGGAGCGGCAGCGTTTGTAGCGGAGGCAATTGAAACATTCTATAAAAAGCAGTAACATTCTCCCTTCCTGCATATGTGCATTTTTGTATTGCCATATGCAGGAGACCGGGGGATGTAAAAAGCAGATGATATGGATAGTTAGGAGGGCATACGATTTGATACCTGTAAGAGAAACAGCGGAGCGCATTTTAAAAGAAGCGGAGCAGTGTAATCCCGGAGCCTGGGGGGATCATTCCCGCGTGACAGCTTATTGTGCGGAAAAGATCGCACTGGCATGTGGGGGAATGGATCCGGAAAAGGCATATGTCTGCGGCCTGCTTCATGACATTGGGAGAAAGTTCGGTGTGAAGCATCTGGGCCATATATCGGATGGCTGGCATTATATGAAGGATATGGGGTACGATGAGGTGGCGCGGATCTGTCTGACGCATTCCTTTTCCGTACAGGATATCAGAGATTATATCGGCAGATTTGATATTTCAGAGGAAGAACAGCAGGAGCTGAAAGCGGCGTTAAAGGATATTGTATATGATGATTATGACTTGCTGATCCAGCTCTGTGACAGCCTGGCAGGGGCGGAGGGCGTTATGACGATCGAAGACCGTATGAATGATGTAAAGCGCAGATACGGTTCTTATCCGCAGGAAAAGTGGGACAGGAATCTGGAATTAAAAGAATTATTTGAAAAAAGAGCCGGCAAAGGGATTTATGAAATTGTCGGCTGTGCAGCAGGCAGAAACTGAGAATGGATTTCCATGTTCAGTGACGGAACAAAACATAAATCACAGACTATTTATGCTGCAAACACCAAATTGTCGAATTGTCTGAAAATTTAAAGAAAAAAAGTTATTTACAAGTAAGAAAAATAGGTGTATAGTATTTTCTAGCAAGTCGCAACGGAGCGCAGAAAGGGTTCGGTGCGGCTTTTTTCATGCTTTTATAAGCCGGAAAAGCTGGAAAAGACCGGCATGAACTGAAAACGGAAAAAGAATGCGGGAGAGAGAAGAAAAAGAGCAAAGGGCAGGGAGAGCCGCGAAGGGATACGGAACCGGAAAGGAGAGGAAAAAGATGTTTGATGCAAAGATGACAGTGCCGAAAGCGCCGCTTTATCAGGAAGAACTTGAACATGATAACTGCGGGATCGGCGCCTGTGTAAATATTAAAGGGAAGAAGAGTCATGAAACTGTGGAAAATGCACTGAAAATCGTGGAGAATCTGGAACACAGGGCAGGAAAGGATGCAGAAGGGAAGACCGGGGACGGCGTTGGAATACTGACGCAGGTACCCCATAAGTTTCTGATGAAAGTGACAAAACCCCTTGGGATTGAATTAGGAGAGGAAAGGGAATACGGTGTGGGTATGTTTTTCTTCCCGCAGGATGAAATGAAAAGAAACCAGGCCATGAAGATGTTTGAGATCATTGTGGCAAAAGAAGGACTGGAGTTCCTTGGCTGGCGGAAGGTGGATATCGTGCCTTCAGTGCTGGGGCATAAGGCAGTGGAATGTATGCCTTATATTATGCAGGGGTATGTGAAAAAACCTGCCCATGTGGCAAAGGGGCTGGCATTCGACCGTATGCTTTATATTGTGCGGCGGGTGTTCGAGCAGTCCGGCGACAATACTTATGTGGTTTCCCTTTCCAGCAGGACGATTGTGTATAAGGGAATGTTTTTGGTAGGGCAGCTTCGTACCTTTTTTATGGATCTGCAGGATAAAGACTATGAGTCGGCTGTCGCCATCGTGCATTCCCGTTTTTCCACGAATACTAATCCGAGCTGGGAGCGGGCGCATCCGAACCGCTTTATCGTGCATAACGGGGAAATCAATACCATCCGCGGCAATGCGGATAAGATGCTTGCCCGCGAGGAAAATATGGAATCCGAACATCTGCATGGACAGCTTCATAAAGTGCTTCCGGTGGTCAATGCATCCGGTTCCGATTCGGCGATGCTGGACAATACGCTGGAATTCCTTGTAATGAGCGGCATGGATCTGCCGCTGGCGGTGATGATCACCATTCCGGAACCGTGGGCAAATAACAAGACCATGAATCAGCATAAGAAGGATTTTTACCAGTATTATGCAACCATGATGGAGCCCTGGGACGGACCTGCTTCCATTCTGTTCTCCGACGGGGACATAATGGGGGCCGTGCTTGACCGGAACGGCCTGCGTCCTTCCCGTTACATGATCACGGCGGACGACCAGCTCATTCTCTCTTCGGAAGTGGGGGTACTGGACATTGATCCTGCGAAAATCGTGGTAAAAGAACGGCTGCGTCCCGGAAAGATGCTTTTAGTGGATACCGTAAGGGGGAAGGTCATAGATGATGAGGAACTGAAGGAGCGGTATGCCTGCGCCCAGCCTTACGGTGAGTGGCTGGACAGCAATCTGGTATCCCTGAAGGATTTGAAAATTCCCAATGAGAGAGTGCCGGAATTTTCTTATGAAGAACGGCAGCGGATGCAGAAGGCATTCGGCTATTCTTATGAGGAATTAAAGACCAGTATTCTTCCCATGGCGAAGAACGGCAGCGAAGCAATCGCGGCGATGGGCGTGGATACGCCGCTTCCGGTTCTGAGCAGGACATATCATCCGCTGTTTCATTATTTTAAGCAGCTTTTTGCGCAGGTGACGAATCCACCCATTGATGCGATTCGGGAAGAAGTGGTAACTTCCACGACGATCTATATCGGTACGGAAGGAAATATTCTGGAGGAAACTCCGAAGAACTGTAATATTTTAAAGGTCAATAACCCGATCCTCACCAATACGGATATCATGAAGATCAAGAACATGAAAGCGGATGGGTTCAAAGTAGGAGTAGTGCCGATCACCTATTATAAGAATACCAGTTTGGAGCGTGCCATTGAAAGGCTGTTTGTGGAAGTGGACAGGGTATATCGGGAAGGGGTCAATATCCTGATCCTTTCCGACCGGGGCGTGGATGAAAACCATGTGGCGATTCCGTCTCTGCTGGCCGTCTCCGCGCTGAACGGGCATTTGGTGCAGACGAAAAAGAGAACCAGCGTGGCATTGATCCTGGAATCCGGAGAACCGAGGGAAGTGCACCATTTTGCCACTCTGTTAGGGTACGGCGCCTGTGCCATCAATCCATATCTGGCACAGGAATCCATACGGGAACTGATAGACAGCCGGATGCTGGACAAAGATTATTACGCGGCAGTGGATGATTATAACCATGCGATTCTGCACGGTATCGTTAAGATTGCTTCCAAGATGGGGATTTCCACGATTCAGTCCTATCAGGGCTCGCAGATTTTTGAAGCCATCGGCATTGACTATGATGTCGTGAACAAATATTTTACCAACACGGTCTGCCGTGTGGGGGGAATTACTATAGAAGACCTTGAAAAACAGACGGATGCCCTTCATTCCAAGGCATTTGACCCGCTGGGACTGGAATCTGACCTGACGCTGGACAGTCTGGGACACCATAAGATGAGGAGCGGTGCGGATGAACACCTGTACGATCCGGCCACCATCCATCTGTTACAGGAATCCACCAGACGCGGGGATTACAACATGTTTAAACAGTATACCGCACTGGTCAATGACGAGACTTCCGTCAAGAACCTGCGGGGGCTGATGGATTTCAGTTATCCGAAGAAAAGCATTCCCATCGGGGATGTGGAAAGCGTGGATTCCATTGTTACCCGGTTCAAGACAGGCGCCATGTCTTACGGTTCCATTTCCAAGGAAGCCCATGAGACGATGGCGATTGCGATGAATAAGCTTCACGGCAAGTCCAATTCCGGTGAAGGCGGTGAGGATCTAGACAGATTGACCGTGGGAGTCGATGGATTGGACCGGTGCTCGGCCATTAAGCAGGTGGCAAGCGGGCGGTTCGGCGTGACCAGCCGTTACCTTGTCAGCGCCAAAGAGATTCAGATTAAGATGGCACAGGGGGCAAAACCCGGCGAAGGCGGACACCTGCCTGGCGGGAAAGTCTATCCGTGGATTGCCAAAACAAGGCACTCCACGCCCGGCGTAGGTCTGATTTCCCCTCCGCCCCATCATGATATTTATTCCATTGAGGATTTGGCGGAGTTGATCTATGATCTGAAAAACTCCAATAAAGAGGCGCGGATTTCCGTGAAACTGGTATCCGAGGCAGGCGTGGGAACCGTTGCGGCAGGTGTGGCAAAGGCCGGCGCGCAGGTGATCCTGGTGTCCGGCTATGACGGGGGAACCGGGGCTGCGCCGAGAAACTCGATCCATAATGCGGGGCTTCCGTGGGAGCTTGGTCTGGCGGAAACCCATCAGACACTGATCATGAACGGACTGCGCAATAAGGTGCGTATCGAGACGGACGGAAAATTAATGAGCGGGCGGGATGTGGCGATTGCGGCCATTCTCGGTGCGGAGGAATTCGGGTTTGCCACCGCTCCCCTTGTTACCATGGGATGTGTCATGATGCGTGTATGTAATCTGGATACCTGTCCGGTGGGCGTGGCAACACAGAATCCGGAACTGCGGAAGAATTTCAGGGGCAAACCCGAATATGTCATGAACTTCATGAAATTCATAGCAGAAGAACTGCGGGAATATATGGCAAAGCTGGGCGTACGCACGGTGGATGAACTGGTAGGGCGTACCGATCTGCTGAAAATAAAGGAAACCCTGACGGAGGAGCAGAAAAAGGTGGATCTGACCCGGATCCTATCCAATCCTTATGCGGGAAGCCGGGAAAAGGTGACCTTTGACCAGAAAAAGGTCTATGATTTTCATTTGGAGAAAACGCTGGATGAAAAGGCGCTGTTAAGGCAGCTTTCCGGTGCCCTGGACAAAGGGGCAGGGAGAAGCATCGAAGTGGATGTGAAGAATACGGACCGTGCGTTTGGCACGATTCTCGGTTCGGAGATTACGAAGCGGCTGGGAGACGACGTGGCGGAAGATACGTACCGTGTCTTATGCAAAGGCGCGGGCGGACAGAGCTTCGGCGCGTTTATCCCGAAAGGGCTGACCCTGGAGCTGGTGGGCGAAAGCAATGACTATTTCGGCAAAGGCTTATCCGGCGGGAAACTGATCGTATATCCGCCGGCGGGCAGCAGGTTCAAACCGGAAGAAAATATCATTATCGGCAACGTGGCCCTTTACGGGGCTACAAGCGGCAAGGCGTTTATCAACGGTGTGGCGGGTGAGCGTTTCTGTGTGCGCAACTCCGGCGCCCATGCGGTAGTGGAAGGTGTGGGCGACCATGGCTGCGAATATATGACGGGAGGACGTGTGGTTGTCCTGGGACCTACGGGAAAAAATTTTGCTGCCGGCATGAGCGGCGGTATCGCTTATGTGCTGGATGAAAACAGGGATTTGTATATCCGTCTGAATAAGGAAATGGTTTCTTCCCGTGAGCTGACCAATAAATATGATGTATTGGAATTAAAGGAAATGATTAAGGAACATGTAGCGCTGACTAATTCGGTCAAGGGAAAAGAGATTTTGGATAATTTCAAGGATTATCTGCCGAAATTTAAGAAGATCATTCCTTATGATTACGAAAGGATGCTGACCGCCATCGTGCAGATGGAGGAAAAGGGGCTGAGTGCGGAGCAGGCACAGATTGAGGCGTTTTATGCCAATAAGACGAGGTAGGATTTTGGCGTGAGGACGCGCCCTGCGGAGCCGTTTGCCGCGGCATGAGATGCAGGGTATGTCTATGAGTGGTCTGCCGGGAGGCGGCAGTGGGAAAGGAGTGTTGGGACAGATGGGAAAACCGACGGGATTTATGGATTATAAGAGGGAAGTTTCCAGGGCGGCGGAGCCGAAGGAGAGGGTAAAGAATTTTAATGAGTTCCATGAACCTCTTCCGCAGGAGAAGCAGCAGCTGCAGGGAGCAAGGTGTATGGAGTGCGGGGTTCCGTTTTGCCAGGCGGGGATGAATATCTGCGGGATGACTTCGGGGTGTCCGCTGCACAATCTGGTGCCGGAATGGAATGATCTGGTGTATACGGGTAACTGGAAGCAGGCGTATAACCGTCTGAAAAAGACGAACAGTTTTCCGGAGTTTACTTCGAGGGTGTGTCCGGCGCTGTGCGAGGCGGCCTGCACCTGCGGACTGAACGGGGAGCCGGTGGCGACGAAGGAAAATGAATATGCGATCATTGAAAATGCTTATTCGAAAGGGTATGCCGCGGCGAATCCGCCCAAAGTGCGTACGGGAAAACGGGTTGCGGTAGTGGGAAGCGGGCCGGCGGGGCTGGCGGTGGCTGACCAGCTGAATAAGCGCGGGCATTCGGTGACAGTGTATGAGCGTTCCGACCGTATCGGCGGTCTGCTGATGTACGGGATTCCGAATATGAAGCTGGAAAAGAAAATCGTGGAGCGGAAGGTGAAGATCATGGAGGAGGAAGGCGTGACCTTTATCACCGGAACGGATGTAGGGAAGGATGTGAAGGCAGAGACGCTGTTAAAAGAGTATCATAGGGTAGTGCTTGCCTGCGGGTCTTCCAATCCAAGGGACATTCAGGCGGCGGGCAGGGATGCGAAAGGGATTTATTTTGCCGTGGATTTCCTGAAGGCGAATACAAAGAGTCTGCTGGATTCCCGTTTTGAAGACGGGAAGTTTATTAATACCAGGGATAAGAATGTGGTGATCATTGGCGGCGGGGATACCGGAAATGACTGTGTGGGTACGGCGATACGGCATGGCTGTAAGTCGGTGACCCAGATCGAAATGATGCCGAAGGCGCCGGATTCAAGGGCGGAGAACAATCCCTGGCCGGAGTGGCCCAGGGTGTGCAAGACGGATTACGGTCAGGAGGAAGCCATCGCGTTGTTCGGGCATGACCCGCGGATTTATGAGTCCACGGTAAAGGAATTTGTCAAGGATAAGAACGGCAGTTTAAAGGCTGTAAAAATCGTGAAGCTCCAGTGGGAAAAGGACGAAAAGACAGGGCGCATGAACATGAAGGAGGTATCGGGAAGCGAGCAGACGCTGCCGGCGGAAATCGTCCTGATCGCGGCGGGATTTTTGGGCAGCCAGAAATATGTGACGGATGCTTTTAAGGTGGAACTGAATGAACGGACGAATGTGAAGACGGCGCCGGATGCTTATGAAACCAGCGTGAAGAATGTGTTTGTGGCCGGGGATATGCACAGAGGGCAGTCTTTGGTGGTGTGGGCAATCCGCGAGGGCAGGGAAGCGGCACGGGCCGTGGATGAGAGTCTGATGGGGTATAGTAATCTGATGGTGCAGTAGCGCTGTATTACAGGCAGAAAACAGCATAAAGCGGCACGGATCTGATTTTGTTTTCAAATCCGAAATTATGGGAAGAAATCCTCAGGGAGTAGGCGGGGGAATAGCGTTTGACGAAAGTCTGAAGGCTTTTCGCCTTGACATTGTCTGAGGATTTTATTTCGACTGGAAGGACTAAATCGCCGCATTGGATGATAAAGTCTACTTCGGCGGTGTTGCCGGATTGCCAGTAATGGAGCGTTTTGTTGGGGCGTCAGCTCCATTCGCATGGATAAAAGCCCGATATCAGAGTAATAGATTTTGAAAACCGTCTGGTTTTCATAAATGTGGATAGGATACTGTCCTTCGGTGATCAGTGTACAGCGTAGTACCGCTCCGGCGCTTTTCAGCCATGCCAAGGCCAGTTCATAGTCTTTTGCGAGTGCACCGCTGCCGATGACCGGGTCTTGAAATTTTGCATTTTCCCTGGCAAGCTGTGCATGGATACTCTGATATGCGGCAATGCTATGGTATTTAGGCGTTTCCTCACAAAAGTATTTTAATGAAGTCAGGGCCTTTTCACATGCTTGTATTTCATCAAAAATAAGAAGCGTTGTTTCAGGGGAAATTTTTGTGGATTTCATGATCTCCAACGCCTGAAGGATTCTTTTCTGGTTTAGATCGGAGTCAAATATTTGCTGTAAAGCCGTACTGTCTTCAAAATTGCAATAGACAGTATTTTCGTAATAATCTTTTCCAAACGCAAGCATGGAATATGTTTTATCTATCTGCCTTGCCCCGTGGATCAGTAACGGTTTCCGATAAGGGGAAGATTTCCATTTTTCCAATTCTAAAGAAATTCCAGTCTCCTGCAATTTTTTCCACCCCATGTTTGTCTAATAGATGTAAGATAACAAAAGATGAAAGGTTACAGCAAACGAATCGTTTATCTTACACCGCGCCGGTGCAAAATAGGTATCAGATGATTTTAACTGCGAAAGGAGAAAAAACAGGTGGAACGTCTTGTAAAGAGGGCAAAGAGAGGTGACGCCGAAGCCTTCATAGAACTGATAGAACAGAACAAACAGAGTATGTATAAAGTGGCCAAAGGTTTTTTAAGGGATGAGGAAGACGTGGCGGATGCGATGTCGGAGACCGTTCTGACATGTTATGAGAAAATAGGGAGTCTTAAGCAAGACGCCTATTTTAAGACATGGATGATCCGGATTCTGATCAATCACTGCAAGGATATTCTGAGAAAACAGAAACGGAGTGTTTCCGTGGAAATTCTGCCGGAGTTTGAAGAACAGACATCGGGCGGCGGGGAGCAGGAGTTTAAAGAGATGATCGAACCGCTCAGGGAACAGGACCGCAGTATCTTTACCTTATACTATATGTATGGCATGAAGGTAAAGGAGATCGCGGCATATATGGAGATGAAGGAAAATACGGTGGCAACCCGGCTGAAACGCGGGCGGGAGATGCTGCGGAACGAAATGGCGGGTAAGCAGGAAGCAGGAGGGCGCTGATGGATAGAATGAATGGAATGCATGGAATGGACAGAAATGCGGAAGAGCAACTGCCTCAGGTAGTAGAAGAACGACTGCAGCAGGCGTATGAGTCAATACGGAGAGGCGGGATAAGACAGGAGGGGAAGCAGAAAAAGAGTTACAGGGGATGGATAAGTATTGCGGCAGCTTTGGCGCTGATTGTGGCAGTGCCGTCGGCGGCATTTGCGGCAGTCATTTATTTTCAGAAAAACGTACGTCAGGAAGCAGACCGGCTGACCTATGAATTCGAACTGAATTACGAACTGACGCCGGGGGAATATCAGGTGACGCCCGGAGAGATTCCGGATGGCATGACAGACCAGGGGTACGGTAAGTATTCCGGTGCGGACGGCCGGTGGATTACCGTGATGCCGATTTATACGATGGCGGAACTGGAAAAGGCAAACGGACAGATTGTGGTGGAAGATATGGAGCAGGTGGAACATGCGGTTCTGAGCGGTATGGAGGCAGATATCATTACTTTCCGGGAAGCGGAAAAATACCAGGCGAATACCTACATGTTCCTGTTTAATGAAAGAGAAGGCTATGTACTCCATATCGTAGCCGGTTATAAGACAGAAAAAGAGGAACTTCTGAAATTTGCCGATAGTCTAAGCGTCGTAAAGATCGGGGACGGAAGTTATGAAACAGAGGAGGATAAGGAACTTCGGGAGAAGGAAGAGGCGAATGCGGAAAATCTGGAGGCAGAAGCTTCCGGGGATTGGGATGAACTGATGCGGCTTGGAATTCCGCAGGATAAAATTTACGATGTGGGCGGGGAATTGTACACTTATGCCGGCGCCTACGGTTACAAAGTGACAGGCTATGAATTTCTGGACAGTCTGGAGGGATTTGCGGAAAAGGACTTCTTTGATTATGCCAGATTCGAAGGATGGTTGAATGCAGACAAGACACTCCGCCCTTATATGAGACAGCACTATGACAAAAACGGAACGCTTCTTTCGGAAGAGGAAACGGAGCAGGAGATTCTCAGGGTAGACCTTGAGGTGTATTGTTATGATGAGCAGTGGGAAGGTCTGCCGCTGGATGATGTATCGCTGAATTTCGAACTGAATTATGTGGAAAAAAGGCAGGATGGAACATATACATGGGAAGAAGATTGTTATGATGCCATTCCGTCGGAAGAATACAGTCTGCAGATGGACAACAGTGCAGTCTATATCAATGTGGCGGAACATACGCAGGGGGAGGACCGCAAAGGCTTTTTCTATCATTCCGTGGAAAAAGGGGAGTCGATCAGTTATACGCTGCTCTTTGTAGTGGATAAAGACCGCAAAGACGATTTCCTTTTAAGTCCCGTGGGCAGCAATAACAGTATATGGCAGTGCGAATCCATGACAGTAAAAGAGATCAGGGACGGGCTGGAAGGCTATATCCGGCTGGAATAGGGGGAAGGAAGTAAGGAATTTAAGAATCGGAAGAAAGGCTATGGACGCCGGAATGCGGTTATTCCGGCGTCCTGATGTGTTTCACTTCCAGCGCCGTAAGGAACTGTTAAGAAATAAATCTTTACATTTGACTTGTCTGAGTCCGCAAATGCCACGTTGTCATCAGTCGTCGATGCCCGCATCGACTCCATCTTCCGCCTTGCCTTTGTGAACTCATCCTGCGTCAAAGTGTAAAGTTATTTCTTAACAGTTCCTAATGCCGGAAGTTCACCGGTGCTGCAGCTAGTATGATGTTGCATTTACCGGGTAAAGGTCATTCGTTTATGATAGTGACTTTTTCGTCTAACACTCTGTAGTTGGATATCGGATTGCCCGTGCAGACAACCAATTTCAATTCGCCAAGCGCGGAGAGCGGTTTTAGATCCGTTACAAAATTATCCGTAAGATCCATCTGCTCCAACGCAGGCAGTTTTTCGGCGAAGCTGATATCCGTCAGTTCGTTTTCCGCGATGCTCAGAGTCCGGAGAGATCTTCATTTGTAAAGTTACTCCTTTTCCGGTTTGATGTTATCATTATTTTACTATCCGGAGAAGGATTTGTACAGGGCTTTTAAGCTTCATTCCCGCAGAAGTGCAGTAAACAGTCCCGCGGCTTTAGACAGGGGATGCGCTTCGGAAAGTACGAGGCAGATGCGGCGGAATGGAAGCGGTTCTTTTAGGAAAAGACGAAAAATCTTTCCTTCCTCCATTTTTTGACTGGCAAAGTCAAACGGGACAAAGCCGATACCGAGGTTGTTTTCTGTCATAGGTACTATCAGGTCTACGGTTTCCAGTTCAATATCCGGAGCGAGGACTGCTCCGTGGGAGGTGAAGAAGGTTTCCAGAAACTGTCTGGTAACAGAGTCCGGTTCCATGCAGATAAGAGGGTAAGAACACAATTCCTGTATAGACAGGGGGTGGGAACAGAGACCGGCATACTTGACGCCTCCGATCAGGATATCCTGGAATTCGGTGAGAGGATAGACCTGATATCCGTCTAAGGATTCGGAGACTGTTACAATGATGGCAAAATCAATCAGTCCTGTATCCAGGGCTTTTAAAGTAGCAGGTGTATTATTATTGGAAATTTTCAGTTTGATATCGGGATACATTTCTTTAAAATGCTTTAAATGGGGCATGAGGTAATGATGCAGTGTGGTTCCGGTGGCGCCGATACGGACGGTTCCGTCGGTGAGCTGAAGCGCTGCGCTGATTTCTTCCTCCGCTTCCCATATATGCCGGCAGGCAATGGAGACATGCCGGAAAAGCATTTCGCCTTCGGGCGTCAATAGGACCCCTTTTTTGGAACGCTGGAACAGAGTACAGTTCAATTCCCTTTCCATATTGAGGATACACTGACTGACGGTAGGCTGGGAAAGATAGAGGGCGCGTGCGGCAGCAGTGATATTTCCGTGTCTTGCTACATGATAAAAAACTTTATAAGAATCAAAGCTTACGGACATAGGCGGCTCCTTTTGCATATCCATAGACAAATACAATGGATGATATAGTAAATATTAATTTTATTTATGTTTTCATAAGTAGTATAATACCAACGATATAAAAAGTAAACGGTGAAGCAGACAAAATTGACCTGCCATAATGGTGCTGGAAAGGCGGATGCGGAACTGGAATAAAAACAGCAGGAGCCCGGACAGCGCCCAGAGGAACTTATGACAGCGAAGCGGGCAGAAGTTTCTCTGCCATAATGGTGCTGGAAAGGCGGATGCGGAACTGGAATAGGAGGATAAAGATGGTAAAGGATTTAACGGAAGGCGCTCCCGGCAAAGTGCTGCGGCAGTTCACCGTTCCTATGTTTGTCAGCGTGATTTTTCAACAGCTTTATAATATTGCGGACAGTATCATCGCAGGGCGGTTTGCGGGAGAAGACGCGCTGGCGGCAGTGGGGGCATCCTATCCGATTACGATGATATTCATGGCGATTGCGGTGGGCAGCAACATTGGCTGTTCGGTGGTGATATCCAACCTGTTTGGGGCGAAGAAATACAAGGAGATGAAAACGGCGGTTTATACCACGCTGCTTACCGCTTTTGTGCTTTCGCTGATACTGACGGCGGCGGGACTGGCGGGAACAAAGGCACTGATGGTGATGATACGCACGCCGGAAAACATATTTGCGGACGGAGCGCTCTATCTGAGAATCTATATCGGCGGTTTTACGTTCCTGTTTTTATACAATGCGGCGACCGGAATTTTTTCCGCGCTGGGCGATTCCAAAACGCCCCTTTATTTTCTCATTGCGTCTTCATTGGGAAATATTGTATTGGATTACCTGTTTGTGGCCGTTTTGCACCGGTGCGTGGCCGGTGTGGCATGGGCAACTTTCATTGCGCAGGGAATTGCCTGCATTCTGGCGCTGCTGACGATGAAAAGGCGGCTGGATGAAGTGAGGACAGAGGGGAAGAACGTTCTTTTCTCATGGGAGATGCTGCGGCGGATCAGCCAGATTGCCATTCCTTCCATTTTACAGCAGAGTTTCGTATCCGTGGGAAATATTTTTATCCAGGGACTTGTAAACAGTTACGGTTCATCGGTTATTGCAGGATATTCGGCGGCGGTGAAACTGAATACTTTTGCCATTACCAGTTTTACCACGCTGGGGAACGGCATTTCCAATTTTACGGCACAGAATCTGGGCGCCGGAAAGAGCGGCAGGATCAGAGAGGGATTCCGTGCAGGCATACAGCTGGCCATGCTGGTGGTGGTATGTTTCTTCGCGGTATTTTTCCTGTTCAGCGGCGGAGTGATACGGTTGTTTATGGGAGCAGAAAGTACGGTGGCTTTATCGACCGGCGTGATATTTTTAAGGGTTGTGTCACCCTTTTACTTTGTGATTTCCGTAAAACTGATAGCGGACGGCGTACTGCGCGGGGCGGGGGCGATGAAGCAGTTTATGGTCTCCACCTTTACGGACCTGGTGCTGCGAGTGGCGCTGGCGTTCGTGCTGTCCGGATGGCTTGAGTCCATCGGAATATGGCTGTCATGGCCTGTGGGCTGGAGCGTGGCAGCAGTTATGTCCGTACTGTTTTACCTGGGATTAAAAAAAGAGTGGAAAGCGGCATAAAAGCGGCTCTTCCACAGACAGGCCATAGCAGGGGTCAACCGGATGCCTAAATCCGGGAAAGAGCCAAAAAAAGCTGCCGTGTTAACAGATGTAACACGGCAGTGCTTTTTTACCCATTGTGACTGTATGAAAAGCTATAACAGCTGTAAACCCATTTCCTGGGCGGCTTTTGTGACCTCTTCCGGCCAGAGCGAACATTGTACTTCGCCGATATGCGCTTTGCGCAGGAAGAACATACAGATACGGGACTGGCCGATGCCGCCGCCGATGGTATAAGGAAGTTCTTCCTTAATAATAGACTGCTGGAACGGTAAATCGGCACGTTCGGGACAACCTGCTTTTTCCAGCTGGGACAGCAGGGACTCCTTATCTACGCGGATGCCCATGGAGGAAAGTTCCAAAGCGATGTCCAAAACTGGATAGTATACGACGATATCTGCATTCAGCGCCCAGTCGTCATAGTCCGGTGCGCGTCCGTCATGTTTTTCGCCGGATTCCAGCAAATCGCCAATCTGCATGATGCAGACGGCACCTTTTGCCTTGCTGATATAATATTCCCTTTCCTTCGGGCTGTATTCGGGAAACATTTCTTCCAGTTCCCGTGTCGTGATAAAGAAAATATCGTGTGGAAGAATTTCTTCTATGTAGTCGTACTGGATGGCAAGGTACTTTTCCGTCTTGCGCAGTACTTTGTATACCGTGCGGACTACATCCCTTAAAGTGTCCAGGCTGCGTTGTTCTTTTGTAATGATTTTTTCCCAATCCCATTGATCCACATAAATGGAATGGATGTTGTCGGTTGCCTCATCCCGCCGGATGGCGCTCATGTCGGTATACAGCCCTTCCCCGACGGAAAAACCGTATTTTTTCAGTGCATGGCGTTTCCATTTTGCCAGGGAGTGGACGATTTCCGCTTCGGCATCATCCTGTTCCCGTATGCCGAAGGTGACCGGACGTTCCACGCCGTTTAAGTTGTCATTCAATCCGGATTGGGGAGTGACGAACAGGGGGGCTGATACCCGCAGCAGGTTCAGCCGTTCTGCAAGCAGGTTCTGGAAGAAATCCTTTACGGTCTTGATGCCGATCTGGGTATCGTGCAGATTGAGTGCGGATTTGTAATCCTTTGGTATTATTAAATTGTCCATTGTTGTTTATCCTCGCTTTTGCTTCTAATAGATTCATTACTATTTAAACGCTTTTTGGGAAAGAATGCAAGAGGTTTGTGTATGGAAATCAATTTTGTGGGAACAGACAGTCACAGCCGTTTTGCCGGCGGCGGACGAAAGGGATTTCGCGGCGGCTGGTTCCGTGTATTGGTTAAGGAACCGTTTGGTGAAAATGCCTGGAATTTTCATGTATGTAACTGACTGCGGCAGCCGCATATTTTTTTAGAAAGAAATATGGGGCAGACAGGGTAAAGGGGAAATGTTATGATAATGACTGGAAGGAGGTTCGAAGGATATGGAATATGAAATAAGGAAGGATTACCGCGGTGATGACGGGCTGCGGCGCAGCTTTAATGAATTGGCGGGAAAGACGTTCGGACTCAGTTTTGAAGACTGGTACAGAAACGGGTTCTGGGGAGATGCTTATCAGCCGTATTCGGTGATCGTGGACGGTAAAGTGGCGGCAAATGTTTCGGTGAACCGGACGGATTTTGTTCTGGACGGAAGAGTCAGGTATTTTCTTCAGCTTGGCACGGTTATGACGGAGGAGACCTATCGGAACAGAGGGCTGATCCGGAAACTGATGGAGCGGATTGATGAGGATTATAGGAATAAGGCGGAAGGGATTTATCTCTTTGCAAATGACAGCGTGCTTGAATTTTATCCGAAATTCGGTTTTAAGAAATCGGCGGAGTACCAATACAGGAAAAAGGTATCAAACCGCGGGACGAGCCGGATGGAAAAGGTTATCATGGACGGACCGGACGCGTGGAGACGGCTGGAAGAGGCCATGGGAAATACGGTATTTTGCGGAAGGTTCGATATGGTGGATAATCCCGGACTGGTCATGTTTTATGTGACTAAATTTATGCAGGAAAACGTGTATTACCATAAAGAAACGGATACCTATGCGATTGCAGACATAGAGGGCGGAAAGCTGTTTCTTCATAATATATTTTCGGGAAAGCTAAGGGAAGCCGGGGAAGCGGCAGCGCTGTTCGGGGAGGATATAAAGGAAATCGTGCTTGGTTTTACGCCGGTGGAGACTGAGGGGTATGAGGCTGAGGAGTTTCGGGAGGAAGATTGTACATGTTTTGTAAAAGGGGAGGCGCTGGACATGATAGAGGCGGAAAAATTGCGGATTCCTTCTCTTGCTCATGCGTGAGGCGGCGCTGCGGTGAAAGCGGACGCCCCTGTTGGGGGCTTTGGCCGGAGATGCTCGCGGGAACAAAAAGAACAAATGTTCATAAAGGGCTTGCATATTTGTTTCCGGTATGCTATGATGGATTCAAACAAATGTTCGAGATATGTTTGGAGACAGGGCAATGGTACAGGTTAAGATAACAGAAGAACAGGGGATTATGGAAAAGCTGGGAATTCTCACGGATGCCGCGAAATATGATGTGGCGTGCACTTCCAGCGGCGTGGAACGCCGTGGGGACGGGACGGGGATGGGGAATACGATGGCGGCAGGAATCTGTCATTCGTTCAGTTCGGACGGGCGCTGTATTTCGCTTTTGAAGATCTTGTTTACGAACGAATGCATCTATGACTGCAAATATTGTATCAACCGGAAATCCAACGATGTACCGAGGGCATCCTTTACGCCCGATGAGGTTTGTACGCTGACGATGGAATTTTATAAAAGAAACTATATTCTTGAGAGTTGAAAGTTTTTAATAAAAAGAATACCCCTTTCGCGTGGATTTGT
>CAJTVQ010000060.1 GCA_910579935.1 uncultured Lachnospiraceae bacterium | reverse complement strand
ATACTTACACGCAGAAAGCATTTCATCAGTTCCGATTGCCCGTTATCGAAAGGAGAACGGATTATGGCAAAAGGTTCTGTAAGAAAAAAAGGAAAGAAATGGTACTACCGCTTCTATGTGGAGGACGCAAGCGGCAACTTGGTACAGAAAGAGTTTACGGGTACGGAAAGCAAGAGCGAGACGGAAAAGCTGTTAAGGCAGGCAATGGAGGATTACGAAGAAAAGAAATTTATTGCAAAAGCTGACAATATCACGCTTGGGGAACTGCTTGATATTTGGGCGGAGGAAGAATTAAAGGTCGGCACGCTTAGCAACGGTACTGTGGAAAATTATCTCGGTGCGATGCGGTGCATTAAGAAACACCCTGTTGCTGACCGAAGGTTAAAAACCGTAACAGCGGAGCATTTGCAGACATTCCTTGACCTGCTTACTTTCGGAGGGACATATCCCGATGGAAAAATGAAGAAGGGATTGAGCAAAGACTATATCCACTCTTTCTCAGCGGTTTTACAACAGTCGTTCCGTTTTGCGGTATTCCCAAAGCAGCTGATTACATTCAATCCAATGCAGTACATCAAGCTGAAACGAAAAGCAGAGGAAGTGGATTTGTTTTCGGAGGAAGATATGGGACAGTCAGGCACACAGCCAATTTCCCATGAAAATTATGAGAAACTTATCGCTTATCTTGAAAAGAAAAATCCCCCTGCGGTTCTGCCAATACAGATAGCCTATTATGCTGGTCTTAGGATCGGCGAAGTATGCGGGCTGACTTGGCAGGACATCAACCTTGAGGAACAGTATCTTACGGTAAAACGGAGTGTCCGCTATGACGGTGCAAAACATAAGACGGTTATCGGACCGACAAAACGTAAGAAAGTGCGGACGGTTGATTTTGGAGATACGCTTACTGCCATACTGAAGAAAGCAAGGAAAGAACAGCTTAAAAACCAGATGCAGTACGGGGAACTGTACCACCGCAATTATTACAAGGAAGTGCAGGACAAAAACAGGGTTTACTATGAGCATTACAGCTTGGAGGACACGCAGGACATTCCGGCGGATTACAACGAAATCTCTTTTGTATGTTTAAGACCGGACGGCTGTCTTGAAACGCCGAGTACATTGAGTATCGTCTGCCGGACACTGGCAAAGAAACTGGACGGATTTGAGGGCTTTCACTTCCACCAGCTCCGCCATACTTATACAAGCAACCTGCTGTCAAACGGTGCAGCGCCGAAGGACGTGCAGGAACTCTTGGGACACTCTGACGTAAGTACCACAATGAATGTGTATGCCCATGCCACAAGAGAAGCAAAGCGGACTTCCGCTAGGCTCTTGGATAAAGTAGCGGGCAACGATTAGATACATTCAGAAAAACTTTCCCCTGTAAACTGCCCATAAGGGCAAAAACAAGGGAAAATACATAGCAATTCACTGTATAATGCTTAAAAAGCCTTGAAAAATAAGGAAAATTCAAGAAATTCATCTGCAACTCCCGATTTCCAATGCCTACCGTCTTTGCCATGGTCCGTCTCCCTTTCCGGGCATTAAGTCCTGTCCCGTTTTTCTTCAGGGTGTTTCAAGTCAACTGCAAGGTTATTGTATCAGAAAAATATCCGGATTACAATATGGGAACAACATCAGAAGCGGCAATCTGGTCCTGCTTCTATTTCCGCGGGCAACGAGCCAAGCGGCTGCTTAAGAGATGCAGAGCATCTCCAGCGACTGCCGCGAGGGTCAAATGCCAATGTGTCTAAAAGACACATTCCCCTTGGGATGTTTCAAATTTGATGTCCCGCTGCCTGCGGCGGAGTTTTTGACTTGTTAAACAGGAAAGATGCCAGGAGAATCAATGAAAGACTGAGGGGATTCGAAAGGGGGAACGGCGGCACATAAAATTCAGATGAATGCAGAGAATAAAGATAACAGGTATGACAGCAGAAACTGCGGAAAGGGAGAGAGGCATGGGCAATCATCTGAAAGGGCAAAGCAGTCCTTATCTTTTACAGCATTCGGAGAACCCGGTGGACTGGTATCCGTGGGGAGACGAAGCATTCGAAAAAGCGGCGCAGGAGGACAAACCCGTGTTTTTGAGCATAGGTTACAGCACCTGTCACTGGTGTCATGTGATGGAACGGGAAAGTTTTGAAAATGCGGATATCGCGGAAATTCTCAACCGAAACTTTGTTTCCATTAAAGTGGACAGGGAGGAACGTCCTGACATTGACAGCGTTTATATGTCGGTCTGTCAGGCATTGACGGGAAGCGGCGGATGGCCGATGAGTATTTTCCTGACGCCGGAGCAGAAACCGTTTTTCGCGGGAACCTATTTTCCGCCCGAATCACGGTACGGCATGACTGGATTTCAGGATGTTCTGCTGCTCATTGCGGACAAATGGAAAAGCGGCAGGGATGAATTAACAGAATCCGCCGGACATATTTTAGCGCATGTGGGTGCGGGGACGGACAAAGCGGAAGGAATCGTGGACTGTTTTTTGCCGGAAAGGGCGGTCCGGATTTTTACGGAAAGTTTTGATGAAACGTACGGGGGGTTTGGCAGTGCGCCTAAATTTCCCACGCCGCACAATCTGTTATTCCTGACGTTATATGCGCAGATTCACAGGGATGAGTCGGTGTTTAGTCAGGTGAAAAAGACTTTGGAACAGATGCGCAGGGGCGGGATTTTCGACCATATCGGATTCGGGTTTTCCAGATACTCCACGGACCGGTACTATCTGGTGCCCCACTTTGAAAAAATGCTGTATGACAATGCGCTGTTGATCCTGGCTTACGGGGCGGCTTACAAGGCATCGGGCGACGGGCTGTTTCTGGATACGGCGGAAAAGACGGCGGCGTATGTGCTGCGAGAGATGACGGGCGCTGAAGGGGAATTTTATTCCGCGCAGGATGCGGACAGTGAGGGGGAAGAAGGAAAATTTTATGTATGGGATCATGAAGAAATCTGCCAGATCTTAGGTGAGAAAAGAGGCAGGAAGTTCTGCAGGTATTTCGGAATGACCAGGAAGGGGAATTTTGAAGGGAAAAATATCCCCAATCTTTTAAACGGCAATGAGGCTGCGGATGACTTCGGAGAAGAAAAGGAAACGCTGTACGCACACCGGAAATCCCGTTTCCGCCTGCATTTGGACGACAAGATCCTGACCTCATGGAATTCCCTTATGATCGGCGCGCTGTCGGTTCTTTACTGCGCAACGGGAAATGCCGGTTATCTTTCGGCGGCAAAAACGGCGCAGCAGTTTATCGAAAAGAATCTTGCGGAGGGAAATCTTTTGTTTGTGAGCTGCCGCAACCATGTCCGTTCCGGTAAGGGTTTTCTGGATGAATATGCTTATTATACGGCAGCGCTCCTGCACTTGTATGAAGCATCGGGCGAGGCGGTTTATCTGGAGCGGGCAAAGCAGATCTGCGGGGAAGCGGGGCGGCAGTTTGCGGACGAAAGCCGCGGCGGGTATTTTCTGTGCGGGACGGAAAATGACACGCTGATTCTGAAACCGAAAGAAACATATGACGGGGCCCTGCCCAGCGGAAATTCGGTTATGGCATACTGTCTGGTACGGCTTTCCCAGATTACGGGGGAGGAAGAATACCGGAGGCTGGCGGAGCGGCAGCTTGCCTTTTTATCCGGAGAGGCAGGGCAGTATCCGGCGGGGCATGGTATGTTTCTGCTTGCCTTGCTGATGCATCTGCATCCGATGCAGAAGATTACGGTGGCAGCAGCACAGGAAGACAGGAAACCGGAGCAGGGATGGAAGGGAAGGATCAGGAAGGAGCTGCCCCTTTATGCAGAGGTGCGGATCCTGCCGGAGGAAACGGAGGGGTATCGGCTGCTGAACGGGAAAACGACGTATTATGTCTGTAAGGAGCATGTCTGCCTGCCGCCGTCGAATGAGGCGCCTTAATGGCGCTGCCTGTAATTGGCGGCAGTAGATATATTGAACCGCGATGCATATTCTGCCAGGAGGTACTGTCCAAGACGATTGTTTTCACCTTACATGCGCTTGTCCTCACTAAAATTCTCCGCTATAATATAATTTGCACATGCATCACGGTTCTCCGGCTGCTGCGGGGGTACATATCAGATTGTGGGTTTCCGGTCAAAAGCTTTAGAGGTGACAGAATGACTGTAAATGGATTATCAGGTAAGTATGCGGTAAAAAAGCTTGAGAATAGTGACATTCAGGATATTTTCAATCTATGTTGTGAAAACAGATCATATTATATATAGGGTTCTATGCAGATGGAAAGCTGATTGCGGTTATGGATCTCATATGTGGATACCCTGGGCAGAAAACCGCATACATAGGTTTTTTTATGACAGATAGGGCGATACAGAAAAAGGGCATAGGAACCGAAATTATTTCCGAATTATGTGATGCCCTGAAGACAGAGGGATTTGTTTCTGTCAGATTAGCTTGGGTAAAAGGCAATCCGCAGGCAGAACATTTTTGGTTGAAGAATCGGTTTGTGATATTGGAAGAAACTGCGGGTAATGTATCGGATTCGGTGATTCCTGCGGAAAGGTTTTTATATTAGATCCGAACATATAAATCATTCTTCAGGTCACATCCCTTACGATTTTGTTCAATTATGTTTATAATATGACATACTGATGTCAGGAAAAGAAGTGTATAATTTACAGCAGATAATGACAGCGGAGGATGTGCCGCTTTTAGAGTGCGGATTTTCTTTCGGAAATAAATTCCGTGAGTATTTTTCCGGTGTGACAGGAGTGAGGAAAATATGCATTTTGTAAACGTAAAAGGAATTTTATCCGCGGGAAACGGCATGAATCTTTACAGAGGATGCACCCACGGCTGCATTTACTGTGACAGCAGAAGCAAGTGTTACGGATTTACCCATGAGTTTGAAGATATCGAAGTGAAGCAGAATGCGCCGGAACTGTTGGAAAAGGCGCTTCGTTCCAAGCGGAAAAAGTGCATGATCGGAACAGGGGCGATGTGCGACCCGTATATGCATTGCGAGGAGGAACTGGGACTGACCAGGAAGTGCCTGGAACTGATCGAGCGTTATGGATACGGGGTGACAGTCCTGACGAAATCCGACCGTGTTCTCAGGGATCTGGATATTCTGAAGCGCATTCATGAAAAGGCAAAATGTGTGGTGCAGATGACATTGACGACTTATGACGAGGAGTTGTGCAGTATCATAGAGCCCAATGTCTGCGGTACGAAAGCGAGGGCGGAAGCATTGCGTATTTTCCATGAAAACGGAATTCCAACGATCGTATGGCTGACACCGGTTCTGCCTTTTATCAACGATACAAGAGAAAATATTGGGGGCATTCTGGATTATTGTATTTCCGCAAAGGTATATGGAATAATCACGTTTGGCATGGGTGTGACGCTGCGCGAGGGTGACAGGGAATATTTTTACAGGGCGCTGGACAGGCACTTTCCGGGAATGAAAGAGAAGTACCGTCAGAAGTACGGGTATTCATATGAACTGCCAAGCGACAGAAGCAGGGAATTGATGGGACTGCTTCGGGAGAAATGCCGTGCCAATGGAATCGTGTGCGATGCGGATGCATGTTTCCGGTATCTGCGGGAATTTCCGGAGAAATATGAGCAGCTGTGTTTGTTTTGACAGGAGTTGTTTCTGGTAAGCAGGAGTGCAGTTTCCGGTATTCTTTCGGAGAGATCCCAACAAACAGGAAATGGGAGGATTTATTTATGAAGCGGTTTTATACAGGATTATTAGTTTTAGGTATCTGCGGCAGTCTTAGTATTGCCGTCATGGCAGGATGCGGGAGCACAAATGCGGCTTCTGACACAGAGATGCGGGAACAGGCGCCGCCAGAAACACTGGAAGTAGCAGAAACAGGAGAGGCGCATGCAGAAGGAATAGAAGCAGAGGGAATGGAAAGCAAAGCAGAAGCGGAACCGGCGGTTCAGGCATCTGCGGGTTTACAGACAGAGCTTTATATAGAACCGGTTGCGGGTATTTCGGACGACTTTATCCGGGGTATGGACGCGTCTTCTGTGCTGGCGGAAGAAAACAGCGGTGTGAAGTATTATAACTATGAGGGGGAAGAACAGGATGTTTTTAAGACATTGGCGGAGTCCGGCGTCAATTACATACGTCTGCGTGTCTGGAATGACCCTTATGACGAAAACGGCAACGGATACGGCGGCGGGAATAACGACGTTGCAACTGCCATTGCGCTGGGGAAGCGTGCAACGGAATACGGTATGAAAGTCTGCATTGATTTCCATTATTCGGATTTCTGGGCGGACCCGAAAAGGCAGCATGCACCGAAGGCGTGGGAGGGTATGGATATCGGGGAAAAATGCGATGCACTCTATGAGTTTACAAAAGAAAGCCTGGCAGAGATGCTGGACGCCGGTGTGGATGTGGGAATGGTACAGATCGGAAATGAAATTAACAACGGGATGTCAGGAGAGACTTCCCTGTCTAAGGTTACACAACTCCTGCATGCAGGAAGCAGGGGAGTCCGTGAAATATCCGGGGTTTATGAAAGGGATATTCAGATCGTTGTGCATTATACTAACATGACCGAACGGGACCAGTTAGACAGTCTGGCCTCCAATCTGACGGTCAATGAACTGGATTATGATATTCTCGGGCTGTCCTACTATCCGTTCTGGCATGGAACCATAAGCAATATGCAGGAAACTGCCGGAATGCTTCAGGAAAAATACGGTAAGAAAGTCCTGATCGCAGAGACTTCCTACTGCTATACCTCTGAGGATGGTGACGGCAGCGCCAACAGTCTGACCGGTATGGATGATCTGACGGAAGGGTATCCTGCCACCGTGCAGGGACAGGCTTCCATGATCCGCGATGTCTGCGCGGCGGCAAACGAAGCGGGCGTCATCGGCGTATTTTACTGGGAAGGTGTATGGATTCCTGTCGGCGAAGCGACGGCGGATAATTCTCCGGTATGGGAGGAGTTTGGAAGCGGCTGGGCAAGCAGCTATGCGGGAGAGTATGATCCGGAGGATGCCGGACTGTATTACGGCGGCTGTTCATGGGATAATCAGGCAATGTTTGATTTTAGCGGGCATCCGCTGGCATCCCTTAATGTATTCAAATATTTGAAATCCGGTGCATCCGCGCCTCTGGCAGTGATTGAGGTTCCAAAAGTTACGGTGGTCTGTGAAGTGGGCGGCACAGTCGAACTTCCGGAAACGGTGGAAGTAATTTACAATGACCGTTCCCATAACCAAAAGCTGCCGGTTGCATGGAATGAGGCACAGATTGCCGCGATTGACACAAAAACCGGAGGTGTCTATGAGGTTACGGGTTCTTTAGAAGAGGGGGTTGCGGTTACCTGCAGTGTGGAAGTTACGAGGATGAACCTGGTGCAGAATCCGGGTTTTGAAGACAGTGATACTTCCATGTGGAAGGTGGCATATGCGGGCAGCAGTGATCCTACGGATTTTCAGGTAAAGGCGGATGATGCGTACAGCGGTGAGACGGCGTTTCATTTTTGGTCAGAAGAGGATATGGAATTTTCCATCGAGCAGGAGTTTACGGATTTGGAGGCCGGTACCTATCAGCTTTCGGCCTATGCGCAGGGCGGCGACATGTCGGAGGAAGCGGAAATGGAATTGTATGCAGTGACGGAAGGCGGGGAACAGGCGCAGCCCTTTATGGTGACGGCTTATGGGGATTGGAAGAATCCCGTGATTTCTGGCATAGTGATCGCGGACGGCACTCTGACCATCGGTGTGCGTATAAAGTGTAATGCAAAAAGCTGGGGAACCGTGGATGATATTACCTTAAACAGGATTTCGGATTGAGGACAGGATCATAAAATGCAATTGGCCGGAGAGATACGGAATGAAGCGCTTATGAAAATAAAGCGCTTTTTTTCTTGAAAAAAATGTCAGGAAGAAATACACTGGTAATAACAGCACAGACAGGATGCTGCGACAGTAAAAGTATGGGAGATGGAAAGATGGTACGGAATGAAAAGTTGAAAGAATACAGACTGAAAGAAGTAGAAAATTACAAAATTCACGGAAGGACGGACGAGGGACAGGATCCGCTGCCTCTGTTCAGCCAGGGAAGCGGGATTGAAGTGAATGTGACGGGCAGTGAGCTGTGGATTGATGTGGAAGTGGATTTTGATGTGTATGAGCCGTGGGTCTGGACTGCGTTAAACGGCGCGTTCCTGAGCAGGCAGATGCTGATGGCAGGCAGTTATTCCCTGTGTCTTTTCAGGGGAATGAGTCCTGATACCGTGAAAAACGTGAGGTTTGTCAGGGAACTTCAGGCGATGTCGGAGGATGGCGGATGCTGTCTGCTGATCAAAGGCTTTCGGAGTGACGGCGCTTTTTGTCCGGTTCCCGGCAGGCGTTACAAGCTGGAATTTATCGGTGACAGCATTACTTCCGGTGAGGGAACCTATGGGGAAAAAACAGATATGGACTGGCTTCCCATGTACATGAGCGTCAGCCGGAACTATGCGGGGATGGTTTCCGATGCATTGGAAGCGGAATTCCGGCTGATTTCCCAGGGCGGCTGGGGGATACTGTGCGGCTGGGACAATGACCCCCGCCATAATATCCCTTCCCGCTATGAAAAAATCTGCGGTCTGGCGGGCGGAGAGAGGAACGAAAGGCTGGGGGCAGCAAAACCCTATGATTTCCAAAGCTGGAAACCGGATGCCGTCATTGTAAACCTGGGTACGAATGATGCAAGTGCGTTCGATCAGCCGGCATGGGAAGACCCGCTAACGGGACAGACATTCCGGCAGCGCAGGAATCCAGACGGAACTTACCACACGGAGGATATTGAACGGTTGAAACAGGCAGTGATCGATTTCCTCGGCATGATCCGGAAGCATAATCCTGGGTCACATATCGTATGGACATACGGGATGCTGGGATATGATCTGACCTTTGCCATTACGGATGCCATGAACCGTTACCAAAAGGAAACGGGGGATGCCAATCTTGCGTTTCTCCAGCTTCCCAATACCACGGCGGAGACGGTGGGTTCCAGGGAACATCCGGGGGAAAGATCCCATGCGAGGGCAGCGGCGGTAATTGTGGAATATCTGAGGACGGTTCTTTAGCTGATCATCAGGGCTGAATCGCAAGGCAGTCTCAGGGGCAGGACAGACAGGAATTGATAATTGATTTCCGTGCTGTATGGGACCGCCTTGTAATGCAGGCGCTTTTTGTATATAATGACAGTACAATACCATACAAAAGGAAAGGGACTTTATGAATAAAGGAGAAGGGCAGGCGGAAAGACTGCAGTTTATTTTTACGGAAAAAGACTTTTGCCTGGACGTGCAGTCTGCGCAGACGCAGGGAGAATGGAGAGGGCGTTTTGAGAAAGACAGGTATTATGCGTTATATCAGATGGGCTTTGAAGAAAAGTTTGCGGAACTGACAGCCACGGGGGTTTTTCTCCGGCTGGTTTCCGATTCTTTTCTGAGACAGCTGACGAGTCTGACGGAACTGGAGCTTGTCAGGGAACATGCAGAACCGGAACCGTCGGATGAGGATATAGAGACATTGCTGAAAGCGGTGCCGTTTGCAATCGGAGCAGAGTATGTTACCAAAAAGTGGATAAAAGCAGTCTGGGGCAGACTGACAGGCATATTTGCAGGAGAAATTGCGCAGTATAACGGAACCGTGGAGATGTACCTGACAGAAAAAAGCCAGCGCCTGCACGTGCCGGAGCGGATTTTCTTTCATTTGGTGGAGAACAGGGAGAGTGAGTTCCCGTTTGCTTTTCTGGCCACTTATGCCACGAAGGGAGAGGACGGGAAAGTAAAACATGTTCCGTTGAAGTATGCGCTGACAGAGTATAAAAACGAGCGGGAAAAGCTGCTGACGCTCTTATCCTGTCTGAACCGTGCCGCGGAAGTGTCGGACCTGATCGGCGGGTTCATGGAAACTGGGGAAATGTTTCATCCGCTTCGATTGACGGCGGATGAAGCTTATAGTTTTTTAAAAGATATTGAGACGATTGAGAATACCGGAATCTTATGCCGGATTCCGAACTGGTGGAAGAAAAAAGCGGCATCCGTTTCCCTGACGGCGAGTCTGGGGGACCGGAAACCGTCCATGCTCGGTTTCGATACGTTGATTTCCGTCAGTCCGAAGCTGATGGTAGACGGCGTGGAATTAACGCAGGAGGATATCCGGAAACTTTTGGAACAGACCGACGGACTGGCCCTGCTGAAGGGAAAATGGGTGGAGGTAGACCATAAGAAACTGCAGGAGCTGCTGCAGAAGATGGAAGAACTTCCGGAGGAAATGACGCTTTTGGAGGCCATGCAGACAGAGCTCGGACAGGAAAACGGGAAATTGGATGTGGGAACGGCGGTTTCCAACGGAGAATGGCTGTCGGAACTCCTGATGCATTTGAGAAAGCCGGAAACGATCCGTAAAGTGGCGCTGCCGAAGAGTTTTCACGCTACACTGCGCCCCTATCAGAAAAACGGGTATGCGTGGTTAAATTATATGGACAAGCTCGGTTTCGGGGCCTGTCTGGCAGATGATATGGGACTGGGAAAGACTGTACAGGTACTGGCATATTTGGAGAGATTAAGGGGTGCGGATAAGACAGCCCGTGTTCTTTTGGTGCTTCCGGCCTCTTTATTGGGGAACTGGCTAAAGGAGGTAGAAAAGTTTTCACCCGGGATGAGTCTGCTGATGCTTCACGGAAAAGGAACCGCCGTATTGGAAGAGGAACTGAAGGAAAGCAAGGCGTTTCTGACCATTACCACTTACGGCATGATCGCAAGGATAAAAGGACTGCAGGAAATCCAATGGGACTGCATAGTATTGGATGAGGCGCAGGCGATCAAGAATCCGGGAACCAAACAGACAAGGGAAATCAAAAAGCTTTCTTCCAGGATGCGGATCGTGATGACGGGAACGCCGATTGAAAATGAACTGATGAATCTCTGGTCACTGTTCGATTTTCTGAATAAGGGTCTGCTCGGTTCTTCCAAGGAGTTCCATGAATACTGCAAGGAACTGGACGCGCATCCGGAAGGATATCAGAAGTTAAAAACAATGGTGGCCCCGTTTATGCTCCGCCGTGTGAAAACCGATAAACGTATTATTGCAGATCTGCCGGAAAAACTGGAGAGCGTGGATTATGTTTCCCTGACGAAGAAACAGATAGTCCTGTACCGGAAAGCCGTGTCGGATATGGAACGTCTGATTGAACAGACGGAGGGGATTCAGCGCAGCGGTATTATACTTACCACCATTATGAAACTGAAACAGATCTGCAATCATCCGGATCAGTATCTGGGACAGTCTGGCTATTCGATGGATGAGAGCGGGAAGCTGATCATGCTGAAAGAGATCTGTGAAACGATTTATGAGAAGCGGGAACGTGTGATCATATTTACGCAGTTTAAGGAGATTACGGAATATCTGTCAGAATTCCTGACGCAAATTTTCAGGATAAGAGGCCATGTTCTCCATGGCGGGACTCCGGTGGCGAAGAGAGGGAAGATTGTAGAGGACTTTCAGGGAGAGAAGTATGTCCCCTATATTGTTGTTTCGGTAAAAGCCGGCGGAACAGGATTGAATCTGACGAAAGCAAATCATGTCATCCACTTTGACCGTTGGTGGAATCCGGCAGTGGAAAATCAGGCAACGGACCGTGCATTCCGGATTGGACAGAAGAAAGATGTTGTGGTGCATAAGCTGGTATGCAGGGGAACGGTGGAAGAGAAGATAGACGCCATGATTGAGTCAAAGAAGGAGTTGGCGGAAAATGTCATAGGTTCCGGAGGCGAGAAGTGGATCACGGAACTGAATAATGATGAACTGATGTCCATTCTGAGACTGGAACTGCCGAAGCAGACCGCTTCGCGGAAAAAGTAAGCCGGCAGGTTTCAGAACGGGGATAAAGAAGTGAGGCGCCGGATTGAAGATACGGATAAAAGCAGAGAATGGCAGGTAGCAGATGAGCAGATATTGGAATACAACATATTATGAACAGCCCAATACGAAAGAACTGAAAAAGAATGCGGCGGAGAGCAGGAAGAAAGAAGCAAAGAAAGGGAATGTTTTGGAACCGGTGACGGCGCAGGGCAGGAATATTGCAAAAAACTGGTGGGGGAAAGCATGGTGCAGCAATCTGGAGCGGTATGCGGATTACGAGAGCCGTTTAGACCGTGGGAAACGCTATGTGCGGACCGGAGCGGTCATCGACCTGAAGATACAGAAGGGAAAGATCTCCGCCAGGGTGCAGGGAACGCGCAAAGTGCCCTATAAGGTAGAAATTCGGATCAGTCCGCTTTCCGAGGAAAAATGCCAGAGCATTATTCAGAAATGCGGCAGAAAAATAGAGAATATGGAGGCGCTGCTGAACGGAAATTTTCCGGAAGAAATGCAGGAACTTTTTCAGGGAAAAGACGGTCTGTTTCCGGCGCCCAGGGAAATCAGCTTTAACTGCAGCTGTCCGGACTGGGCGCTGATGTGCAAGCATGTGGCGGCGGCATTGTATGGGGTAGGGGTGCGTCTGGACGAACAGCCGCTTTTGTTCTTTGAACTGAGGGGAATCGATGTGGGGCATTTCATTGACGTAACGCTGGCGAATAAAGTGGAGGCGATGCTTGCGAATGAGGGGAAGGCCAGTGACCGGATTATTGAGGATAAGAGGATTTGGGAATTGTTTGGGGTGTTATAGCGGCATAGTGACGGCTGGATTGTTTGGTGGTGAACACAAAAATTCCTTTATGTTTTAGTTGCCATACGCCATGTATTATGCTACAATATCTTTCGGCGACAAACAACTGTCCGCAAATGAAAGACTGTCGCACACGAATGTATTTAACACGCGGACACCATTTGTTTTCCAATAAAGAAAGAGAAAAGGAATTTTTGCAAAGAAAGAAATACGGGTGTTTGCATGGACACGACAAGCAGTTATTTTGTAGTAAAGAAAAAAGCGATACCGGAGGTGCTCTTAAAGGTGCTGGAAGCAAAACGCCTGCTGGAGACCGGCAGAGCGTCCAGTGTGCATGAAGCGACGGAACAGGCAGGTATCAGCCGCAGTTCTTTTTATAAGTACAAGGATGATATTTTCCAGTTTCATGACGGTGCGCAGGGAACCACGATAACCCTCACGCTCCAAATGGATGATGAGCCGGGGGTATTGTCGGAGGTGCTGAAAGTAATCGCAGATTTTAACGCCAACATACTTACGATTCACCAGAGTATCCCGATCAACGGGGTAGCGTCTTTAAGCATCAGCGTGCAGGTGCTTCCCGCTACGGGGGATGTATCGCAGATGTTGGAAACGCTGGAGGCGCACAGGGGCGTACATTATGTAAAGGTGCTGGCAAAGGAATGAAGAAATGCAGAGTTGAGTTACTATTCACAGTTGAAATGCGCATAAACTGCGCATTTACGACCCGATACAGTGGATTGTGAGGAGAATGGAGGAGCAAAATGATAAATGTAGCAGTATTAGGATACGGTACCGTAGGAAGCGGCGTAGTGGAGGTAATTGAAAAGAATAAAGCGGAAATCAACAAGAAATCGGGAGAAGAACTGAATGTGAAATACATCCTTGATTTAAGGGATTTTCCGGGAGACCCTTATGAGTCTAAGGTGGTGCATGACGTGAACATCATTCTGGATGATCCGGAGGTGGCGATCGTATGTGAAACCATGGGAGGCATTAAGCCGGCTTATGATTTTTCCAGACAGGCGCTTGAGAAGGGCAAGAGCGTATGTACTTCCAACAAGGAACTGGTGGCGAATCACGGACCGGAACTTTTGCGCATTGCAAGGGAACATAAGTGCAACTATCTGTTTGAGGCCAGTGTGGGCGGCGGAATTCCGATTATCCGTCCGATCAATTATTCGCTGACGGCAGAGAAGATCGATGCCATAACCGGTATCCTGAACGGGACGACCAACTATATTCTTTCGAAAATGGCGGCAGAGGGAGCCGATTTTGAAGAAGTATTGAAAGAGGCGCAGGAAAAAGGTTATGCGGAGCGCAATCCGGAAGCGGATGTGGAAGGTTATGACGCCTGCCGCAAAATCGCGATTCTTTCATCGCTGATGACCGGAAAGAACGTAAAATACGAAGATATTTATACGGAAGGGATTACGAAAATAACAACCGCCGATTTTGTTTATGCAAAGGCGCTGGGGCGCTCCATCAAGCTGCTGGCGATGAGCAGGGAGAGCGAAGACGGCAGTTTCTATGCCATGGTAGCGCCGTTCATGATTCCAGTAAGCCATCCGCTGCACGGTGTGAACGGAGTATTCAACGCGGTCTTTGTGCATGGCAATATGCTGGGGGATTCCATGTATTACGGGCGCGGCGCGGGCAAACTGCCTACGGCGAGCGCGGTGGTTTCCGATGTGGTAGACTGTGCAAGACATATCGGCAAGACGATTATGTGCTTTTGGGATGACGAGGATGTGAAGCAGACTGCGGTGGATGATATCCGGCACAGGTTTTTTGTGCGTACCAAGGCCGAACTGGAGCGGAAAGCGGTGGATGTCTTCGGGATGACACGGGTAGTCGTGGCGGATGTAAAAGGAGAATATGCCTTTGTTACGGAAGAAATGAGCGAAAAGGAATTTGCGGAAAAAGCGGAACGGTTGGGATGCGTGCTGAACAGAATCCGTGTGGAAGGTTAAGAAATAGGAGATGCGCGAAAAGCAACGCAGAAATGAGGAGAATGATGAAATATATAATTGTATTGGGCGACGGCATGGCAGACGAGCCCATAGAAGCGCTGGGGAATCAGACGCCTCTTGCATATGCCTGCACACCGGTGATGAATGCTTTGAGTAAAAAGTCGGAAATCGGGATGGTGCATACCATACCGGAGGGTATGAAACCGGGGTCCGATACGGCGAACCTGTCGGTGCTGGGCTATGACCCGAAGATTTATTATTCGGGACGTTCTCCGCTGGAAGCGCTCAGCATAGGCGTACCAATGAAGGATACGGATATTGCCCTGCGCTGTAACATCGTAACGATTTCCGAAGAGGATGTGCCTTTCGGGGAACAGACGATCATCGACCACAGCTCCGGTGAAATCAGTACGGAAGACTGCGCCGTCCTGTTGGAAGCGGTCAGGAAAGAGCTGGAAACGGATATTTATAAATTTTATGTGGGAACCAGTTACAGACACTGTCTCATCTGGGAGAAGGGGCAGGTAGTGGAACTGGCACAGCCCCATGACGTACTGACGCAGAAAATCGGACCGTACCTTCCGGAAGATGAAAACCTGCGCCGGATGATGGAAAGAAGCTATGAGATTTTGGTGAATCATCCGATTAACGTGGAACGGAAGAAACAGGGATTAAACCCTGCCAACTGCTGCTGGTTCTGGGGAGCGGGAACAAAGCCCGGACTTACTTCTTTTGAAGAAAAAACAGGAAAAAGGGGTATGATGGTATCGGCGGTGGATCTGCTGAAAGGGATTGCGGCAGGTGCGGGGATGGGCATCAGTCTTGTAGAAGGTGCAAACGGCGGGCTGCATACCAATTATGAGGGAAAGACGGAGGCGGCGTTAAAAGCGGTTTTGGAAGACGGTTATGATTTTGCCTATATCCATGTGGAGGCTCCGGATGAAATGGGACATCAGGGTAGTGTGGAGAAGAAAGTACAGGCGATCGAATATTTGGACAGCCGGGTTTTGAAGCCGTTGACGGAAAAACTGGATGCAGGGCATGTGGATTACCGGCTGCTGGTACTGCCGGATCATCCGACACCGATCCGTGTGAGGACCCATACGGCCGACTGTGTGCCTTATATGCTGTACGACAGTACGTCGCCCTTGTCGGAGGAATGGGATTATAATGAAGCGGCGGCCCGTGAAAGCGGCAATTATATTGCCGAGGGGCATAAGATAATAGAGCATTTGTTCCAGGAGGAGGATTAGTCAGTATGAAAAAAGTGGTGAAATTCGGCGGCAGTTCCCTTGCCAGCGCCGAACAGTTTAAGAAAGTAGGAGATATCATCCGCAGGGATACGGAACGCAGATACGTAGTCCCTTCCGCGCCGGGCAAACGCGACGGCAAGGATACCAAAGTAACGGATATGCTTTATGCCTGCTATGACAGAGCCGCAGCCGGAGAAGATTTTAAGGCCGATTTAAAGGCAATCAAGGCGCGTTACCAGGAAATCATTACGGGACTGAAACTGGAGCTTTCGCTGGATGAGGAATTCAAAGCCATTGAAAAAAATTTCAAGGGAAGGGCGGGAGCAGACTACGCGGCGTCCCGGGGCGAATACCTGAACGGCATTATCATGGCGAATTATCTCGGTTTTGAATTTATTGATGCGGCTTCCGTAATTGTTTTTGAAGAAAACGGGGAATTTGCGGCGGAAAAGACAAACGAGATTCTTGCCCGGCGTCTGTCAAAGGTGGAGAAGGCAGTCATTCCCGGATTTTACGGCGCCTATGAAGACGGAAGGGTAAAGACTTTTTCCAGAGGCGGTTCCGATATCACCGGCTCTATCGTGGCAAGGGCGGTGAAAGCGGATGTGTATGAAAACTGGACCGATGTGTCGGGATTGTTAGTGGCTGATCCGCGCATTATAGAAAATCCGCCGGTCATTGAAACGATTACTTACCGGGAACTGAGAGAACTTTCTTATATGGGAGCTACCGTATTTCATGAGGATGCGATTTTCCCTGTCCGGAGGGAAGGGATTCCGATCAATATCCGAAATACCAATGCGCCCACAGATGAAGGTACGTGGATTGTGGAAAGCACCTGCCAGAAATCCAAATATGTCATTACGGGTATTGCCGGAAAAAAAGGCTTCTGTTCGGTGAATATCGAAAAGGATAAGATGAATTCGGAAATCGGTTTCGGAAGAAAAGTGCTTCAGGCATTTGAGGATTACGGGATTTCCTTTGAGCATGTGCCTTCCGGAATTGATACGATGACCGTATTTGTGCATCAGGACGAATTCATGGATAAGGAGCAGAAAGTGGCGGCAGCCATCCACAGGCTGGCGGACCCGGATACCATTGAAATCGAATCAGACCTGGCGCTTGTTGCGGTGGTAGGACGGGGCATGAAGTCCACAAGGGGAACGGCGGGACGGATTTTCTCTTCGCTGGCGCATCGGAACGTGAATGTCCGGATGATCGATCAGGGTTCCAGCGAACTGAATATCATCATCGGCGTTTCCAATTCCGATTTTGAAAACGCAATCCGGGCCATTTATGAGATATTTGTGGAAGTACAGCTGTAAAGCTGTGCCAGAGAATTGAGTGGGAACACTTTTCCGAAAAGGGAGCAGACCAATAATACACAAACGATAAAAGGGAATCGGTGGACATCCTCCGGCAGACGAGATTATTGAAACGGATGGGGTTTAGGAAAGCGGCTGCTGAGCCTGAGCCCCGATGCCCGCGGGGAACTGGATGATGCCGGTTCCCCCGTTTATTTTAAGAAGATAACGGCCACGCCGGATGACGAGCGGGCATGGTTCAAAAAACACCCGCAGTGGTCAAAATCCAACAGGTACGCGGAACTGGAAGTATGGATATTCATTTAAAAACGAAAGAGGGACAGGGCGGAAGGGCTGTGGGTGCAGCATTTCCGTCCTGTCCAGTTCGCCGGAGTATATGTCCGATTTTCGGAGAATCGCCTGGTATTCCCCGTCACTGCTTACGATGCCGTTCATGACACCGTTCATGCGGATGCCCATCAATTGGTATAATGCTGAATCGCTTCCCATCCAATCCCTCCTTCCTTGGTGTCGTAGCTTACCTCTGAATTTGGGATTTAGGAACTGTTAAGAAATAACTTTACACTTTGACGCAGGATGAGTTCACAAAGGCAAGGCGGAAGATGGAGTCGATGCGGGCATCGACGACTGATGACAACGCGGCATTTGCGGACTCAGACAAGTCAAATGTAAAGATTTATTTCTTAACAGTTCCTTAGCAAGTGGAAAAATAAAAAGCCGGAAAACCATCTTGTGGCATCCGACATTTTCTGATAATATATTCGCATGGGGTACTGCCATAACGGGTAGGCGGTCAGTTTTCCGATGCAAACGCAGAGGGGACTGCCCCTCTGACTACGGGTAAAACCGGGAAAGGGGGGATGCTTGATGAGTGACTATGAACTGCTGACGGTTGTTCTGATGATTCTTGGGATCATCGTGTCAATCTTGATTGCTTACATAAATCACACAAAAAAGTAACCGCCCTTTGGTCGAGGAACGCGGTTACTGTTTTTGTAACTAACTTTCAGAACTGACCGTCTATCGGCAGTATTCCCTTTTGTGCTTTTATTGTAGCAGATTCCCCCGCATCTGTCAAACGCTGCGGAGCGTTCCGCTGAAATCATTTTATGCCGGATTCCGCATAAAAGCAAGGAAATTTTGTCGAATCCCGTTTGTCGAATGTCGAATTGGGTGGGGTAAATGGGGTAAAGAGGGGTAAAAGTCATCATAATCTAACAGCGGCACAGGCGGCTATTTCAAGTTGATGCCATAGGAATTTGGGTACTCGCAGGCGAAAGTATGGAAGAATGGCTTAA
>CAJTVQ010000059.1 GCA_910579935.1 uncultured Lachnospiraceae bacterium | reverse complement strand
GGCAGAACTGGAATATATCCATAGGCGGAGGACGGAGCTGTGTGCAGAGTATATGGAAGCACTGCCGGATTATCTGGAGGAGAGCCGTCTTTTGACAGGAAAGCATAAATAGGGGTATCCGACAGATTGAGGAATAATTAAAACAGCTTTTGGAAGAGGTATCATATGAAAGAGAACATTATTTTATGGCTGGCGGCTTCGGCGGTAGTTATGCTGGCGTTTCCGTGGCTTGCGGTTACTTTCGTAAAAGGCGATGCAGGAATGGCGGTATTTTTTCTTCTGTTTTTTGCAGTCAATCCATTATATTCTGTGCTAATCGGAGCATTTGCGGGAAAGGACATCCGGCATTTGTGGAGCCTTCCGATTATTTCGGCAGCGCTGTTCCTCATGGGCACATGGATATTCTTTGACATGGGGGAGACGGCATTTATCCTGTATGCGGCAGTTTATCCTGCATTGGGGATAGTGGCCATGCTTATTTCTACGCTTATCAGAAAGAAAACGCAGAAGTAACTTGACGAGGCAAGGCAGGCATCCCCTGTGTTCCATCAAAACAGAGAGAGGCGATTGAACATGGATATAACAGGAATAGCAAAAAGCCATCATGCGGACATCCAAAAGACGGGAAAGGCATCATCCAAGCTGTCCGATTCCCTCCGGGAGAAGATAACAGGATGCGGCGCAGAACATCTATATGGGGAATAAGTTCCTCGCCCTGCGGAAAAGCGAGGTCGCCAAAGTCGCGCCGGACAGGGCAGGCTTCCCCGGCGTTAAGACAGAACAGTGAGATGAGGTGAAGGCCGATATGGAATTTGGCCGGGGAGGTTAACAGGTATATTTGCATGGAGACAATGAACTGCTCGGACTTTTTACAAGGGAGCAGGAGCGGCTCTGAACGACAGAGGAAACGCTATGACAAAATAATGGAGGAGATAAGAAAATGAATGTAAATGGAATAGGGACAACAGGATATCCGGCATGGAGGGAGCAAGAAAGGCAGAAAACAGTACGAAGGGCGGATTCGGGGCGAATGTGAAATCAACAGGAAATGTAGTACATATCGACCCTGACGCAGTATTTTCCATCTATCATGTAAAGACGGGAGAAAGCGCAAACGTATACCGGGCGGATGATTTTTCAGAGGACGAATATTTGTGATTATGAATCGGCAGAAAATAGAACAGGCCGTCAATCCATATCGCAGAACGGGATCAGCAGATACAGCGGGAGCGTATAGGCAAGCGAATAGGCATAGCGGAATTCCGAGGAAACGGGAACGGCGATAAACAGCGTAAGCAGCACTGCCAGTCCCGGCAGGAACAGGATATAGCGGTCCGGCTGTTCTTTTATGATGCTGACGGCGAAACAGCAGAGAAAGGCCCAGAACATGGCGCCCATGCTGGAAAGAAGGCCGTAAAGGGGAATCATATCGCTTAGTTTCAAAAGGATTTCTTTTGTTTTGACCACAAAAGGGCCTCCGATGACCGGATGGCTGCCGGCACCGGTCCCGTTGGCAATGATGCCGTCAATATTGCCTACCGCATATTCCGTATCGGGATACCAGTAACCTATGGTCTGGTCGATATATGCCTGAAAATAGGTGCCGGGGTAGCGCAGGCCCAGTGAGAGCCACAGCTGAAAATATTCGTCTTTGTGTTCCGCAAGGTATTCCGGATGGCCCGCGCGTACCAGTTCTTTCATATTGTCGGCAAATCCGGGAGAATACAGCTGGCGGATGTAAGTGGTATCGATGACTTTGTGTACGCTGTCCCATTGTCCGGCGGTCAGGCCCTTGTCCTCACAGATGACTCTGGATACCTGCTGGAGCGGGATGCTGACAGATTCCGTAAAGTCCGGCTGGGTGACGTGATAAGCATTCATGACAGGAATCCTGACGATGAGCGTCACGGCCAGTATGGCAAGGTGTACCGGCAGCATGGTTTTCAGACAGTGGCGGAATACAAAGAGCAGAAACGGGAGGGAAAACAGGAACGCATACCAGCCGTTGGAGCGGAACAGGCACATCATGATGCCTGACAGGATATAGGCGGTTATGGAAAAAATGCAGGCGGCTGTCCGGTTCCGTTCCCTGTTCATGCTGCGTCTGTCTTTTGGGAAAAGCAGCAGCAGGCGGAGCAAGGCGGCAGTAAAAAGCAGCATACTGCCTGAAAACAGGATATCCTTCCATATGGTAACGGCAAAGACTCCGTGATAAGGAGTGAGGGCATAAAATGCGAGCGTCAAAAGGCAGGGCAGATTTCCCGCCTGCAGACGCTGCAAAGCTGAAAGCAGCCATGCTACACAGAAAGCCATAAAGCACATCTGAAATAAGGTAAAAAAGGAAAGGGCGGTATTGACGTCATCGGTAAACAGATGTCCGAGGGAATAAAAGAACCGGATTACCATTGTATGCGCCCACGGGTGATGATTACTGTAAGGAATCATACCAAGCGCCTGTTCAAACTGATTGACGCTGTCCGGCGTCATGATGCCCGGATATTCATACAGGAAATACGGCATCCATAAAATAAGACAGGCAAAGAAACCAATGAGAGGCAGGAAGCGGATCGGGGCATATTCACGCCGCAAAGTAAAATCGGCAAGGGATGCAAACAACAGGAGAAGAAAATAATAAAACAGAAAAAAGATACCCAATCCTCCTGCAGAAAGGACAAGAATCCGGAAAAGCCGGTTTTCCAAACCGGCGGTAATATTCTGATGCTCTGCCATCAATGTAAACAGAGTAAAAATTCCCGAAAAGAGAGGTGTGATGACGGAGAGCCGCAGACTGTATATGGACGGGGCTTCCGCTCTTTTGGCAGAGGCGCACCGGAAAAAATACAGCAGCGCGGCAAACAGAACCGGCGTCAGTATGCTGCGTGTGGACAGACCGCAGAGAAGTACGACAGCCCAGACCGAAAAGAAGGCCTGTATGCATGTAATCCAAATGGCTGAATTCGATTTTCCGGAGATTGTTTTTAACATGGTTACCTCATTTCTGCATCTTTAAAGTATCGGGTGATTTGATTCTTATCCATGCTTTCATTATACATAATTATGATGACTTTGGAAACTTTCTTTTTCGTTCTGGCTATTGACAGCATACGTTTTAAACATATAGAATGAATACGTTTATAGTTTCTGCCGGGAAAAATTTTATTCCCGCGCGCAATGGGCCAAGTGGCTGCAACATTTGGCGACTGCCGCGAGGGTCAAATGAGGAAAAGTTCGGGAATCCGGATAAATTAAGGATTTGTAGATTTTTCCCGAGTAATGTGGCAAAGGGAAAAGGAAATGGAAAAAAATTTCAGGTTTATCAAGCCTGTCATAAGGATTTTGATACTTCTTTTTTATCTTGCAGCGATCTTTTACCTGACTCTTCTAAACCGTGAGCCGGAACCGGAAAGAATGGCGTGGACAACGCTTTTTGGTTCTTACCGGCGGGCATGGGAGGAAAATCATACATTTATTTTATGGGGATTGATTGACAATGTGATCATGATGATTCCTTTCGGTTTCCTGCTTACGTGGGTCAATGGAAAGATTCGTTTGGTACATACCTTATTTTTGGCGTGCGTTCTGACTGTTTTTATAGAATCCACACAATATCTGACGAAATTGGGATATTTTGACGTGGATGATATTTGGAACAATTTATGGGGGACAGTTATAGGCTATGGCCTATATTGCTGTCTTAAGGAGTTTGCAGCGGCACGGAAAGAAGGAAGAAGGGTTCGCTGCCTTTTGCTGGTCGGAGGTATTCTTCCGCTGATCATATTTCTGCTCTTTTTCGCGTTTTTTCTAAAAATGGTTCTCATATATTAAATGAGTGTTTGCCAGTCTAAAGTCATAAACTGTTTTCAAGCAACGCCAAGAGGCGTTGCTTTTTCCTTACAATAAACCGGTCCGCGAAGCGTGTCAGCGTCTGTTTCCCAATGAGTGTCTGCGCAGCCTGTGCAGAGTCAGATCATAGTTAAAAAGAAGAAGGAATGTCAGTCTGGTATTCCCTCATCTGCGCTGCCGTCTTTCCGGCAGGCTATCAAAAACAGCTTTAGTATGCGCATTGCATAAATGCGGTTTTTTTCGTCACAGTTATCCAGCAGGTTCAGTACGGCGGCCGTTTCTTCGGTATGGATCGTTTCCCGCTCTTTTTTGATGTCTCCCAGCAGGATATAGTCCAATGACATATTCAGGGTATTGGAAAGGGCCAGCAGGGTTTCAAGTGACATTCCGCAATTGCCGCGCTCAATATCTGCGTAGTATTTTGGGGCGCGGTTGATCTTTTCGGCCATTTCGTCTTGGGTCATGTTCAACAGGATGCGTTTTCTGCGCAGTCTTTCTCCAACGGCAAGTCGGTCATAGGTCTGAGTCGGATTCATATTTTTTTATCATTCCTTTCATTTTATCCTGTTCATCCTTTATTTGCGCGGGCAATGAGCCAAGTGTCGCGCTTAAAGCCAACCGAAGGTTGGCTTGAGCATATTGGTGAATGCCGCGAGGGTCAAATACCAACACATTTTTGATGTGCTTGCGCTCTGCTGCGTTGCAAATCTGATGCTCCGCTGCTTGCAGCGGAGTTTTTGACGGGGTACCGGGGCTGCTCTGTTGAGTATTTTAATTATGCAGCATTGCTTTTTCTTTTATGCAGCAGGCAGCATACATAGAATATTTTAAATTTTATGGTTCGTACTTATTATCTGTTTAAATTGGTATTGACAATACCTGTTTTTAACGTATATAATTAATACGTTATAAACGTAACTTTAACATACGTTTAAAACGTACCAACGTAACAATGGAGAATAAAGGCCGTGCCGTTGGAAACGGCTGATCAAAATGAAACATGGGAAGGCGGCGGAGGGATGAAGAGCGGCAGGGTTAAAAGATTATTTCTTTTCATTTGGATGTTTGCAGCGGCAGGCATCTGCTTTGCCGGATGCGGTGACGGGGCCAGGGCGGAACGGGAGGATACCGCAGGGGAGAGAACCGGATCAGAAGATATGGCAGGGGAGGAAGAAGACAGATTAGGGATGGAAACAGCGGCGGACGGCCACATTGATCTCGAAGCGCTTCAGAAACAGAATCCGGATATTTTTGCCTGGCTGTATGTCCCCGGAACGGACATTGACGGGCCGGTTTTGCAGAGCGGAATTGCGGATGATTATTATGAAAGCCATACTGCGGATGGAAAAGAAGGCGAAACGGGCGCATTGTATACCGAGATGGCCAATTTGATGAATATGTGCGATTTTAATACGATCATTCATGGGAAGGATGAAAAAGAGGGGGATATTTTATATGATATGCACTTTTTTGAAAATCCGGATTTTTTTGCAGAACACAATAAGCTGTATCTTTATCTTTCGGACAATGTGCTGACTTATGAGATCGTTGCGGCATATTACGATGAGGGCAGTGATATTTTAAGGCGGCATGATTATACCACGTTCCAGGGCTGCCAGGATTACCTTATGCAGATGTACGGTGCAAAGGATATGGGAAAGAACTTCCGGGAAGGATGGGAGGAATTGACGCCATATCATTTCCTGCTCACGTTAAATGGCAGTACGGAGAACAGCACGGCGTCGCAGTATGTGGTGATCGGAGTTTTGGTGGAAGATGCCGCAGGACAGATCGAGAGGGTTATTTTGGATTAGATATTTACCAGGTATTGGCATCTTTGATGTTGATATAGACCACACTTAGGAATGGAAAGGAGAAAGAGAATGAAAAAATTTATTGCTTTATTAAGCGCTTCCGTGATTCTGTGCTCTGCTACAGTATCTGCGGCAAGCCCGTCTGCACAGGCGGTATTGGCATCCGCCGGATTCACGAATGCTGCGGATGCACAGGCTGCGGCGGACCGCGGCCTGTCTGCCGGCGAGTATTACAACAATGCAATTGTGAATACGCCCGGTGTTGAAAATGCGGTGCCGGTAGGCCAGGGCGGAAAAATAATGATCAACGGGGTTGTTACGAATCTGACGGCAACACTGGCGAAAGTCAGCAAAACAGTTGCGGCCGATGCCGTAAACCAGGCGTCGGCTCTTGGCGGTACTCTTTTGAATGTATTATCCGTAAATTTCCCCGGTGCAAACTACAATGTGGCTACCATCAATTTCTACCTGAAAGGGCTGGCAGGCAGTACGAAAGTTGCTGCAAGGCAGTATGTAAACGGTTCCTGGATAGACGTGGAGATCGTTGAGATAAGGGCGGACCACGTAGTCCTGAATCTTACAAATTCGGGCGCCGTTGCATTTGTGGCAATTCCTTAAGGGAAAATAAAAGTTCCGGAAAAACAAGCCTAAAAAAGGTAAAAAGAAAATCATGGTTTTCATCAGACCAAGTGTGGCAAGACAGCCGGCTGCAACCCAGCCGGCTGAAAAAGAGAATTACGGATAGACCGGACAGTCTGAAAACGGCAGGCTGTCAAGGGGAGTCAGGCATGAAAAAAGTTTTGATCGTAACTACCATAAGCGGATTTTTGGCGCAGTTTGAAATGAATGATGTTGACATATTAAAAGATTTGGGCTGCGAGATTCATTATGCATCTAATTTTCGTAATCCGGTTTATGAATCAGACTGCGGGGAACTGAAACGAAAAGAAATAAAACTTTATCAGATTGATATCGAAAAATCGCCAGGACATCTGGCTCATAATATAAAGGCATTTTGCCAGATCTGTAAGCTGATCAGGACAGAGCGGATCGATCTGCTGCACTGTCATAATCCCCTCGGCGGTGTTTTGGGGCGGCTGGCTGCATTTTTCTGCCGGGAGCAGAAGGTATGCGTGATATACACGGCACATGGGTTTCACTTCTACAGAGGGGCGCCGCTGGTCAACTGGCTGTTCTATTTTCCGGTGGAGGCGCTGCTGGCAAGATTTACGGACTGTCTGATCACCATTAATAAAGAAGACTATAAGAGAAGTTCTTCTTTTCGCTTAAAAGAAGGGGGCCTTCGGGTGCAGATTCCGGGCGTGGGGGTACGTACGCAGCGGTTTTGCAGGGCGGCAGGCAGCAGAAAAGAAATGCGGGACAGGCTGGGCATAAAAGAAGATGTATTTTACATATTGTCGGTGGGCGAATTAAACAGGAACAAGAATCATGAGGTGATTTTAAGGGCGATTGCAAAACTCGGAAATCCCCGCATTCACTATGGAATATGCGGAAGCGGAAAGAGGGGCGGGTATCTTGGCAGGCTGGCGGAAGAATTGGGGATCAGCAGCCAGTTTACCATGTTTGGGTTTCGGAGGGATATACCGGATATGCTGCAGTGTGCGGACTGCTTTGCTTTTCCGTCGAAGCGGGAAGGGCTGGGGATTGCAGCAATTGAGGCGATGGCGGGGGGAATTCCGTTAATTACCTCCAGGTGCAGGGGAACAAGGGAGTATATGGAAGACGGGGTTACGGGGTATGTCTGTCAGGGAGGAAGCGTGGACGAGTATGCGCAGGCCATATCCCGTATGATGGCGGATGCGGAGGGAAGGCAGAAAATGGGAAGGATATGCATGGAACGGGCCAGGAAGTTTGACCTGACGGAGACAGACAAGATTATGCGGCGGGTGTACCGGAGGATGACGGAAGGGAAACAGGGATGAAAAGGATGAGAATACGATGGGCAGCATGGCGGAACCGGCAATCAGTGTAATTATGAGTATTTACAATCAAAAGAATAGAAAGAGACTGGAAGAGGCAGTGAATTCGATCCTGAAACAGACATTTACGGATTTTGAATTCATTATTTATGACGACGGTTCCGACAGACAGCTGGCGGATTATCTGCGGCAGTTCCGGCAGATGGACCCAAGGGTGATTTTGATCAGCAATCCTGAAAATCACGGGCTGGCTTATTCCCTGAATACCTGCATTCATGCGGCAAAAGGAAAATATCTGGCCAGAATGGATGACGATGATATCAGTGCAGGGAACCGGCTGCAGGTTCAGTATGAATTCATGGAATCGCATCCGGAAGTCGCGTATGCGGGCTGCAATGCGAAGCTGCTGGATGATAACGGTGTATGGGGCGTGCGGAGGATGCCGGAAAAGCCGGACAGGGAGAACTTCTTAAAATGTTCCCCGTTTATCCACCCGACGGTAATGATACGGCGGGAGGTTTTTGAAGAAGGGAACAGCTACAACGATTCCAGGGAAAACTGGCGCTGTGAGGATTACGAGCTGTTCATGCGTCTGCAAAAACGGGGGTACCGGGGACAGAACATTCAGAAGGATCTGTTTTTTTACCGGGAAGACAGGGATTCTTACACAAAGAGGAAATTCTGTTACCGTATGGATGAAATGCGGATTCGTTACAGGAGTTTTAAGGAATTGGGAATTCTTTACCCTTTGGGATGGTTTTACGTGATCCGTCCCCTTTTGGCGGCGGCAGTACCCGCCGGTTTGATTTGGAGGGCAAAAAAGCTATATCACAGTCAGGATGTCAGGTATGAGGAATGGAATTGGGAAAAAGAAGAGGCAGTATCAGAGAATTTTGAAAAGACTCCCACGGTTGTATGAATATTCACAGCAAGTATACGTGAACTACATGCAGACGAAAAAAAGAGGAAAGAGAGAGGAAGCATGGGCAACGGCGTACTGTTATGTACTTGCTCCCGTATTGTTTCTTTTTGTTCTGTGGGTGCTGGCAGATGCGATGTGGAATGGAAAGAGACGTCTGTATTTTTTGTCCAGGGACGGTTATATGATGTATACCGTTGCGAAATATGTTTGTGAACGGTGGCAGCTTCCGATGGAGTGCAGGTATTTGTACTGTTCAAGGTATTCCCTGAGAGGCGGGGAATACCGGCTGCTTGGAAAAAGGAGCCTGGATCATATATGTCTGGGCGGTATGCGGGTAACATTGGAACGGATGATGATGCGGGGCCTGCTGACAGCGGAAGAAGCGGCGGAAGCCGGAACATACATGGGCTGGGAACATAAGATGCATAAGCTGCTGACTTATGAGCAGGTAAAAGGCATGAGGCCGCTGTTAGAAAACAATCCCCTTTTTATGGATAAAATGCGGGAGCATTCAGGAGAGCAATATCCTTATGTGACAGGGTATCTACGGCAGGAAGGATTAATGGACGATGTTCCGTACGCCATTGTGGACAGCGGCTGGACAGGAACCGTACAGAGAAGTATCCATCGCTTGTTAAAGAGTGCAGGATACAAAGGAAAGGTAGAGGGGTATTATTTTGGGCTGTATGAATATCCGAAGGGAGCAGATTCAGGGCTTTACCATACATGGTATTTTGCGCCGAAGGGAAAGAAGTGGAGGAAGGCATTTTTCTGCAACAACCTGTTCGAATGTGTCTTTTCTTCTCCGGAAGCGATGGTAAAAGGATATTACAAAAATAAAGGAAGCTATGAGCCGGTATTTGCGGCAAAAAGCAATAAAAACAGGAGATATGCAGAGGCGGGAGCCGATATTCTGCTCCGGTATGCAGAATGTTATACGGGTGAGTCTGAGGATAAATTTGGTGAAGCGGACAGGATGGAACGGAATCTGCGCCTGGAAATGCGTGTGGCGGCAAAGCTGCTGCATTCTTTTATGGGATGTCCGTCCAGGGAAGAGGCGGAGGTGTTTGGAAGTTACCTGTTTGACGATGATGTGACGGGGGAAGAGAAGCGGCCGCTGGCCCGTGCACTGACCCGTAAAGAAATAAAAGAGGAAAGGCTCGTACGGAAATTATTCCGTCATGCAGCGGGAAAAGAACATAGGTTCCAGTCAAGCGCCTGGCCGGAGGCATCGCTGGTATTATCGGGGGCGGCGGGCGGCAGTATTCTTTCCCGGACTGCCCTGTACAAAATACTGTTATATTTCCGGAAAGATTTGGAACGGATCATAAGTCCGGGAGGCAGGGTGAATGAGCGAAGAAAATAAAGTCCGCCAGTATTTCTTTGTTATTAGGGAATTGACGGCAAGGGAAGTTAAGAGGAAGTATGCGCGGTCTTATTTGGGAATTTTATGGAGTGTATTGAATCCGTTATTATCCATGGCGGTCATGTCGATGATATTTTCCACCGTATTTAAAAGAAATATAGAAAATTTTCCCATCTATTATCTGACAGGAAGTATTTTCTGGAATCTGTTTACCGGAGCGACGAATGCTGCAATGACATCGCTGGTGGACAATAAAAGTATGCTGGTGAAGGTAAAACTGCCGATGGAGATTTTTCCATTGTCCAGGTGTTTTACGGCCATGACCAATTTTGGATATTCGCTGGTGGCATATGTGGTGATGCTTCTGATATTCCGTATCTCTTTTACGCCATGTATGCTGTTGGTTTTTTTGTATGCGGGCATGTTATTTCTGTTTTCTCTGGGAGTGGGGTATTGGCTGTCTGTAATCTATGCGGTGTTTGGAGATATCAAGCATTTGTATTCCATCCTGCTGACGCTGCTTATGTACGCTTCGGCGCTTTTTTATCCGGTGGAGAGTACTTCGGAGGCGATGCAGGAGGTGATCGTGAGAAATCCCGTATACAACTATATTGCATGTGCGAGGAAATGCGTGCTGGATGCAGCGCTGCCGGATGCAAACCAGTGGGCAAGGCTGTTTGTCTGGAGTATCGGTATGTTTTTGGCAGGGAAGTTCTGTTTTGATAAGCTGGGAAACCGGGTGCTGCAGAAGATTTAAAGGAGCAAAAAGGGGAAGGGATGAAACAGAGACCGGAAGCTGCGGGAGATGAGAAGAATGGAAAAAAATTTTATGGATATACGGAGAGCCGGAAAAAGGAACAGGCGGCGGCAGCTGCGGTTCGTTCAGGGCGTGTTATTCGGGCTGGCGATGTGGCTGGGCTGCCGGAATCTGATGTTGGTAAGAGCCGCGGAGGGAACCGTTCATTTCGGTTCGGAGTCTTATGTATGGACGAATGGGGAAGTATGCCCTTTAGGGGTGTATTTTGAAGGAGATATTGCGGTAAGCAGTTATTCGGTCTGTCTGGAGTATGATCCTGCCGCGTTGGAGTATCTGGACGGGGCTGACAGAACGGAGGGGAATCTGCTGTGGGTAGAAGGCGGCGGAGGGGAAACGGGTTATAAGAGGATGCTTCATTTTCAGCCTTTGACGGAGGGAGAGACCGGAGTGCAGATTCTTTCCGCAGAAGGCATCGGAATCATAACTGCCGAAGACGGGACGGTGGCGGAAGAAGCGTTTGTTGTCGGGCAGTTGGCACGGGCGCCGATCGTCATACAGAAGAAGGGCAGCAGCAGGCTTTCGGAACTGGCAGTGGGTGCGGCAGAGGGAATGGAAGAATTTTCTCCGGATGTCTTAGAGTATCATATGCAGGTGGCATATGAGACAGAGCGGCTGGAAATAGAGTATGAGACGGAGGACGAGGAGGCGGACGTCATTCTTTCGGCAGAGGATCTGGCGTTGGGAAACAATGTGGTCACATTGACTGTACAGGGCGTGCGGGAGGAACCTTTGGTCTATACTCTGTATGTGGAAAGAAAGGAAGAGCCGGCAGCGGCGGAAACGGATCACACAGGAACAGGAGACGGAAACAGTACGGTGCATCCGGCAGAACCGCCGGAAAGAAAAAAGGAAGAAGGGGATGGGGAACGCGTAAAGCTTCAGGAGAACGGAGAGACAAATGCCGGTAACCGGAAAGCGGATGATTTGGAGACCATGGCTCCCGATGATGCGGAAGTGGACACAGACGGGGATGCAAAGCTGAGGCCGGCGCTTTTGGCTGCCCTTATTTTAGTATCGCTCATGGCATTGTTTTATGGATTGGAACTGATAAAGCAATGGAAAAAAGAAAAGAAGCCGGCAGCAAAAAGGAAAAAGCGGAAGAGCAGCGCATTGAAAATGATTAATCTGGAAAAAAAGGTGATAGAGGTGCGCCATGTGACGATGGAGTTCAGACTGGCGAGGGACGAAGCTTCCAGCCTGAAAGAATATGTGATACGTTCGGTGAAAAGACAGAACCATTACCAGATACTGCGGGCACTGGACGATGTATCTTTTGAGGTAAAGCAGGGGGAAGTGGTAGGAATTATCGGAACGAACGGTTCCGGGAAAAGTACTTTGCTGAAAATTATTGCGGGGGTTCTGCTGCCTACGAAAGGGGAGGTTGTCGTGGACAAGCGCAAGGTGCAGATACTGACGCTCGGAACCGGTTTCGATATGGAGCTGACAGCGCGGGAGAACGTTTATCTGAACGGCGCCATTATCGGATACAGCAAAGAGTATATTGACGAAAAGTTTGAGGAAATTGTAGCCTTTGCCGAATTGGAAGGGTTTATGGACGAGCGGATGAAGAATTTTTCTTCCGGTATGGTGTCGCGTCTTGGCTTTGCCATTGCAACCGTACAGGATTCGGCGGATATTTTGATCCTGGATGAGGTGCTCAGCGTGGGGGATATGTTTTTTAAGGAAAAGAGCGAGGCGCGGATCAGGGAGATGATTCACAGCGGAGCTACCGTGCTGATCGTGTCGCATTCTTCCAGCGTGATCCGTAAAAATTGCGATACGGCGGTCTGGATTGAAAGGGGAGTACTGCAGATGGTGGGAAAACCGGAGCTGGTGTGCGGGGCGTATGAGCAGAGGGGGAGGAGAAATGAGACGGCGTAAAGGGAGTTTGGAGCCCTGCATGATCCGGCATATATATTTGGCGAATGCCGTGAGGAAGAACTGTCCGATACGGTACAGGCTGCCCTGCGGCAGATTGAATGAAGGTTCTCACTTATGAAGTATTCCTAAAAAAGAAAAATTATGATCTACAGTCCCCGGCTCAAATATTTTATCCATATCTTCACAGCCTTTCAGTGGGATGAACATCTTCTTGCTTTCCGGCTCAATCTCACGATAAGAATTCATCCCGCACCTGAACTGCATTTCATCAGGCATAAAGCTGAATACTTTTCGGTCCAGATAGAAAAAGTCAAAGGCATATGACGAAAAATCCGTTATAAATATTTCGTATTTCTCAATTTTATCCACCTGATCTATCATCTTAACATGGTTATTATATATATGAAACAATGCTTTATAAACCGAAAAAATAGGGTGCAGCTTAAATTCGATCACATAATCTCGTTCTTCCAAAAACTTTTCAAGCTGTGGCGAATTCAAAAACGCACTTATATTTTTAAAATAATCGGAATTCCTGAAAACTTTATCCAACGGCTGCCAGATACCTTCGATATCAGGACCGATCAGATATTGTCTCCAACTGGGGGCAAATAAAATTTTACGTTCAGGGACTGCCTTTTTATCCAGTATACACAATCTGCGCATTGGTTCAATAAGTACATCCTGCTTCCGGAAATGATATTTTTCGGTAAATAACTTCTGCTCATAATCAGTGGAAATACAGACTTTGTCCGCCGGGATCACTTCAGGGGTATATTTCCAGGGCAGACTTCCGTGCAATATCCCATGCTGCAAATAAACCACCTCAAAGCCAAAAAAATCAGAATACATATCAAGTTCATCCGCCGGGAACGGAAACAGATTAATGTCTTCAATATATGCCGTGTGGATTCTTTCCGCTGCCAGAAAGTATACCTTATGCTGTTTGCTGCCAAACCGTATGACATCCGTTAACTGTTCCTTAGAAAATATTTCCCGTAATTTCTTATTGTCAAGGCTGCAGATATACTTGCGTGTAATACCGTCCTTCCTGCCCCGGTCTTCCAAAAATTTATAATATCCGTTATCCTTTTCGACACCTCTGCAGTCATAGTAAAGATGAATCCTTTTCTCTTTTTTTAATAAGACTGCTTTCTTCCGGAGTTCTGAGCAGTGCCGTGGAAGGATCCTGCCATTCCGGAACCAGATGGCAGCAGGGTCTTCATCCGGCAGAAAAACAAACTCTCCACTGTCTATATCAAAATGTATACAGCGATTCCAAATTACAGAATCATATCTTCTCAGTTCATGTGAAAACGGTGATTTCGGCATAAAATAATAAAAGCAGGAATACAGGATTCCCCTGACTTTCACTGCAAAACTGAATTTATGCAGCTTATCCGCGGGAACTTCCATGCAGAAGCCGTAAAATCTGTTTGTCTGTGTATGACAGAGGTAGTAGCTGTGAGCAGACAAAAATAACTCCTGCCTTATCTGTTCACCATTGACCACAGCCAACAGTTCCGGCTGTTCACAAAAATGAAAAACAGGCGATTTAATAAACCCCCTGAACACAAACATACCATTGTCAAGACGGAGCCTGATCACGACAATCTCCATGCGGTCACTTTGGAAAATAATCTCATCAGCAAGTTTCAGACCATAATTTCTCTCTGTAAAAAAAGAAGTCACTCCGGCCTCAGGCTTCAGGGAGAGCCAATAGAACTTATGAAAATGATCAATCTGGGGATGCTTCAGGATGATTCCCGAATCAACTTTTAAAAGTAATGCCTTGACCCTGCACATGGCAAATTCAAAGCTTTTGTCATCATAATGATAGGGATATAATATCCCGGCCCTCAGCTTCCATGCCAGGTCGTTTATATACAGCCCCTGAAAGGCGGCCGGCACGATCTCGTAACCCCTGAATAAATCCTCGAACATTTTCATTGCCTGCTCGAAAACATAACAGGCGCCATTAAGCATTCCTGATGAACTGTTCTCACTGCGGTTATATATGTACTTTGCGTCATTGCAGAAACCTATCTTCAAACTATTCCGCACCACATCACAGCAATACTTCTGATCCTCGGAAAACGTCATGGAAACATCAAACAGGACATTTTCCGCGAATTTGTTCCTTACGGCAATATTCATTGTAGTCTGACCGATATAAGGGTACACATTTAAATCATAAACATCGCTGTGATTTAATGTCTGATACCGAAAATGCGGCTCCATAACCTTCCCCCGGTAACGTGTTTCAAGCGGATATGTTACCAGGTCAACGTTTTCGTCGCAATGATCAAAAAAGACTTCCAAAGCCCTGACAGAACCTTTTTCAATCTGATCGTCTGCGTCAAGAAACAGGATATACTTGCCCTTTGCCGCTTTTATGCCGGCATTGCGGGTATCGGAAACACCTGTGTGAGGCTTGGAAATAAATCTGATTTCGTCATGTTCCTCTGCAAGTTTTCTGCATAGTTCAGCAGTATTATCCGTGGAACCGTCATTGATCAGAACTATCTCGCAGGCTGTTTCCAGCGGGTAAAGCGAAGCTATAAGCGGCAGCAGGCTGCAGGCTGAATTATATAGAGGTATTATTATTGTTATCATACTTTAACGCTCCATCCTGATATTTTTCATGCGGTCAAGCTCTTTTTGCATTTTATTATTTTTTCTGATCAGATGCCCCAAATAGTTATTCAATCTTTCTGCCGCTTCTTCAGAACCTATATTCACGATGCTCTTAACAGGCGGATGACTGTCTGTTTCAGCCATTTTATTATCAAAATATCTATTTGGCTGTTCTAAGGGCATTAAATCATTTGCTTTCAGGAAATCCATAAAATTTTCATATCTCTCTTTATGCCCTCGATTTACGGCTTTAAAATCTGTTTTTTCGTATATTTCCCTTATCGTTTTTGTATAATCGAACTCTGCAGAGGTTTGATAAGGCAGATTATGATATTGGGCAAGTTCCAGCATCCGAAAATCCGTGGCAATAATGAAACTCGGTGTTCCCGCAAGCACAGCGGCAATATTCCCATGAATGCGGGTTCCTATTGATAAATTCACAGTTCGTAACAGTTCGAGCCAACTGAATTTTCAGCTCCTTAACAAGAGCCGTCCATCGATTTAACTGCGAAATAAAACTGGGGCGGAAAGCATTCGCAAACGGAAGCAGAAGCATGTCGTAGTTATCGTTTATTTCAGCAGCTTCATCAGGATGGGGTATTCCTGCAATTGTCTCAATGGAAGTGTTTTCACTAAAAAGATTCCTGTATAGTGAATATGGAAAAAGCAGATTTCCAATATTTGCCCATAACTTATCAGTCAGCAAAGTATCAAACGCATTAAAATTATCAAATGGATTTTGTGACGCCCGCATTAATATCTTCATTTTTTATTTCTCCCATTAAGTAACGGTATAAACTATCCGCACAATTCTCCATCGGCAGATAGAACTGATCCATTCTTTCCTTAAACTTAATATCTGGCAGGAAGCCGTTTTCAGCGATCCTGACAACTTCGCCGACTGCACTTTCGGGATCCGTTACGAGATTGCCGAAAGCCTTTTCCCAAGGCAGATCAAGTTCACGGTAATGATTCATTCCGGATTGAAACTGGAGCATATCCGGGACAAAATATATAACAGGCCTGGATAAATAACCAAAATCAAATACAAACGAAGAAAAATCTGTTATAAACAAACGGTAATCCTCTATCTTTACCTCGTCCGGAGCAATATGTATCCTCGGATTTTCTATCTCGAACAGCTTTTGGGCGTCTCTGATCACAGGATGCAGCTTGATGTCAAGAAGAAGATTCTTTTCTTCCAACATTTCTCCCAATCTTTCATTTGATAAAAAGGCATTAAAATTTTTATAATAATCGGAATTGAGAATTTTATCTTCTAAAAGCTCCCATTTTGAACTTGTAATTTCATTTGTCAGATATTTTCTCCAGGAAGGCGCAAATAAAATTTTGTTTTCTGGAGCAGTATTTCTGTCAATATGATCATATCTCGCCATACCCGTAGAGATAATTTCATCTTCCTCATATCCGTAATTCTTGATATAATTTTCCTTTTCAAAGTAGGAAGATACGACAATTTTGTCCGCACGGCATCGTTCGGCATGATTTTTCAATCTCAGATTTGCATGTAAAACTCCATGCTGAAGATAAATTGTTTGAAACCTGATCATATCCAGATAACTGCTTTCTTCCTTTTCTGTTTTGAATGGAGAAACCGTTGAGAATCCGTAAAATGCAGTTAACACCTTTTCCGCGCTCAAATAAAGAAGTTTGTGCTTTTCCGAGCCAAATTGTATAAGACAGCTTTTCTGCTCATCGGAAAACAGTTTTTCTATTTCTGACAATTCACGGTCGTAAACATAATATCTTTCAATACCGTCCGCATGTCTGAAATCATTTATAAACTGATAATAACCGTTATCCTTTCTTACGGTATACAGATCATAATATAACCACACACGATGCTGTTTTCTGTATTTCAGGCTTTTCATACGAAGATTATATATCGGGGGGTTCTGTATGTATTTCGCGGTCTGCGCCAGTTCAAACTTTTCCGTCTCTTCTTCTGATATCTGTTTAAAAAATAATTCGTTATTTTCCAAAGTCAGCTGCACCCTGTTTCTTACATAAGAGGAAATTCCCGTTTCCTTATTAAAAACAGAAACCGGCATACACCAAAACACTGTATCAAAGAAAATGCCGTCAACCGCCACAACAAACTTCACACTATGAACAATATTGGTATCACAATGATATGAGAACAAATAGAATCTGTTTGTCATTTCCTGCGTTTTATAATAACTGTGAATGGATAAACACACATCCAGCAATCTCTTGTTTTCGGTATCTCCATTTTCAATTGCAAAAACATGTGCGTTTTCCGGCAAGTGATTGTATACCGGTGATTTTACAAATGCCCTGAAGTGAAGCTGCTCCTGTTCCACACTCAATTTATGCAGGATAATTTCCATATTCGTTCTGCCGTATACTTTATTGCCGTCCACACAGATACTGATCTCATTTTCCCTGGCTACCACTGTTGGCGCTGCATTCGGTTTCATGCCAAGCCAATACTGTTTTTGAAAATTGTCAAGCCGCGGGTGATTCATGATCACCGAAACACTTATTTTCGAAAGCAGTTTTTTCAGCCTTTCCACAGCGTTCTGAAATTCTTCGCCGCAATAATGATACGGAAACAGCTTGTTCTCCTGCAATTTCCATACCATGTCGTTAAAGATCATATTCTGATAGTATTCCGGGACATCCGTTTCAAATTGCGCTGCAAGCTTTTCAAAGTAAGCCGTACTGGTTTCAAACATATAATATGCATGAAACTTGTTTGAAACAATACTGGTTTCATTACTGCGGTTATAACAGTACTCTCCCTTGGCACAGAATCCTATCCTCTGTTTCTTCATAAGAATTTTACTGCAGTATTCCTGGTCTTCCTGTTTGAAATCGGGCGTAGTGTCAAACATCGGATTTCCCTGAAACAAATTCTTGACACAGATATTGATCCGGGTCTGGCATATGAAGGGGTATTCACTCAGATCGTATACTCCCGTCTTTGTCAGGTAATCATATCTGAAGTGAATATCTATTTTTTTCCCGTTTTTATATGGCTGCTCCAAATATGTTACTAAATCCACCTCATCATAAACGGTATCGAAAAAATCCGTAACAGCTTTCACTGTCTCGGGAATAAACATATCATCACTGTCGAGATACATTAAATATTTTCCCCCGGCTCTCTCAATGCCATAGTTCCTTGTAGCAGACAGACCTTCATTTTCTTTGGAAAAGACTTTAAATACCGGGAACAACTTCGCATATTCCCGGCATATTTCCAAACTGCCGTCCGTGGATCCGTCATTTATCAGCAAAACCTCCATTTCGTCATGATCGATCGTCTGTGCCAGCAGGGAGTCAAGACATTCCCCAAGATACGCCGCTACATTATATACCGGCACAATGACCGAAACCTTATATTCATAATGATCCATTCCTATACCTCCTGCCTGTCTGCGCAGAGTAATAAATCTGCGCAAAATACTTTTCCGCCAATCTTCCCGCACCTGCGGCTTAGGAATCCCTGCCCAGCTTATAGATCAGCCAACACTTAAAACTGCGAAGAATTATCCTGAACCCAAGCCGGCCCTCCCGATACATTCTCGGAATATCCTTTACCGGATCTAAAAAAGGCTGATTGGAAAAAGGCGCTGTGTATATCTTTTGCTCTGTTCTTAGTGCCGCAACATCTTTTTTCAGTTCTTCCAAAGACATCTCCATCTTAGAAACCTTATCCAAAAGCCCGTCCTGTACGGCAGGGTCTGCGGCTGCAAAAGAAGATGCATTATTTTCACGGGATAACTTTCTATATAACTCATATTCCTCCGGGCTGAAATGTAAAAAATCCTCCATTTTACATCCCACTCTCTTCTCCGCCAGCAGGTTTAAGAGCGGAGAAGCCTTACACTTTTTGCATAAATTCCAAAATTCCGCATACCCGGAAAAAGCATTCTCCCGATCGTTTTGTATCATTTCCAGAAAATCACAGACTAATTTGTCCACAATTGCGAACCTGACATTGATATCCCCGTTTTTTTTAAAACATTCCGCCGCCCTTGCCATTGCGGTTTTCAAATGTTCCGCCTTCATGACATCCTCGTTCTCTTCCCCGGATTTTTCCATATACAAACACACATCTTCCGTGAAGCTCATAACCGCACCTTCCGCAAGCCGTGCCAATACCCGGTATCCGGTCCCTCTTTGATCCTGCAAAAATTCCTTTGCAAACTCAACCGATAATGCTTTGCTGAAACAGATTCTGTCTGGAACATAATGATCAATATTCTTTATCAAACTCTCTGCGTCCGGAAAATCGGGCAGAAACCCGCTTCCATTGCGGACCGCCGCTGCCGGAATGATCATATCCGATCTCTTGCATTTTAAAATTGCCTGCGCCGCAACAGGTGAGACCACAGTGTCCACATCCACAAACATTACATAATCGCTGTCATCCGAAACCAGCCGGATCGCTTCTGTCAGCTTGGCTTCCGGACTCTCCGCGCTTTTGGAGATTCTGACAAGCTGTTTCTTCTCATTTAAAAACCCGTTCAGTTCTTCGTTTCTTTTTCCAAAATTATTTTCGGAAAGAATCACTTCATAATCGCTTCCAATTTGTCTGTAAAGTGAATTAACACAACGAATCAGATATTCTGAACTTTCAAACGGTGTAATTATGTAACTTATTTTCATCCTCACGTTTCCTTTCCGCCTCTATATATTCCATTTTATAATGACTTTAAAATCAGCAGTCTGAGCAAGTTCGAAAGCCTTTCCGATATCATTTACGCCCCGGGCTTCAATAGAAGCAGAAATCAAATGTTTCATCCTCCCAAGAAAAACGGAATTTGTTTCCAGGAGTTCTATTGCCTTTAGAAAATCACTTTTTCCTGACCGGCTTCTTCCTATGATCGTAAGTCCTTTTTCCAATACCATCCTCGTGTTTACCGGTACAGGATCCTCGCTTACCCCCAGCAGCATCATTGTTCCTTCCGGCTGTATCGTGTCGATCATCTGACGGATCGTGCTGATGCTGCCGGTTCCTCCGACACATTCAAAGCAGTGGTCATATTGTGCCCCCGCAGGTATCTGGTCTGCCATTAACGCCTGATCCGTAAAAGTAAAATACTGCAGTTTTGCCGGATTGATCCCGATTACCGTGATCACGGTATCAGGGAATATACATTTCAGGATGGAACAGACCACATAAGAAAGCGCGCCGTCTCCCCACACCGCAATATGATCCCTGCGTTTTCCGGAAACTCTGGCAAAGCTTTCAACGGCATGTATGCCAACACTTATAAATTCAGTGAACGCCATAACTTCATCCGGAAGGCCTTTCTGATATGGAGCGAGGAAGTTATGCCCGAGCGCTATCATTTCCTGCATAAAGCCATCTGCACGGCTGGAACGGAACAGGGAATCCAGGCGGTAATTTTCCGCATAATACTCATCTTTTCCGGCAATATTCGGCAGTAAGACTACCTTTTGCCCTTTTTCCAATTTACCTGAAGGGTCATACATCACTTCACCACTGGCCTCATGAATGAGGGACATCGGAAGACGCTTTTTCAATATACCTGAATCCCGCTGTCCGAAGTAATATCTCATATCCGCCTTGCAGATAGAAAGAAAAGCAGGCCTGACGATCACCTTATCGCGTTCGCTCAGTGAAATGTCATTGTAAGTTGTTTCTATTACAAACGGTTTTATCAGTTTGTATTGCAAAACTATCATTTGTCAATTTCTCCATCATAATCTGTGCCATTTTATAGTCAAAAGGATAGGTGATCTTTATATTTGAAACACATCCTTCTACAAGATGAACATCAAAGCCTTTCAGCATAAACATTTTACATGCGTCTGTTACGATCTCCAATTCTTCGGCGGTCATTTTGCCATAGACCTGCTCAAACAATCCAATTTTAAAGCTTTGCGGAGTCTGTCCCTGATAAGTGTGGTTTCTGATCGGAATGTCCGTAATAAATTTATCGTTCTCAGAATAGACGATCGTATCTGTAGCCGGAACAACCGTATCACACACACCATATTTCTGCACCGCCGCAATATTATCCGAAATCATTTTCAGCGTTATAAACGGCCGCACAGAATCGTGTGTTACAACAATGTCTTCTGTAGAAGCACCGTACTTTTGAGCTTCCTGAATGATTACATTGATCGTGCCATTCCGGTCGCTTCCGCCTTCAACAATGTTCAGATTTTCCGTATTCTTAAAATACTTTTCCTGCACATCGCTCATAAAATGCATCCAATTTCCATTCATGCCGACTATGACCCGCTCTACTTCTGAATGAACCAGAAACTTTTCAATCACATGAACAATGATCGGTTTGCCATTCAAAGGTAAAAACTGCTTTGGCACCGAATAATTTCCCATCCGTGTACCCGTTCCTCCAGCCAAAATTCCTGCAAATACCATTTTATTCCTCTTATCCTTTCATTCTTCTGACAAATATAGCAGTCTGCTGCCGCTCTGTCATATATACTTTAAAAACATCCGGGAAGATAATTGTTACTATTCACAGCTTTTGGCTGCTCATAGTAACGGCATTTGCGCATGAAAAGCCGCCTGCGGCGAGGCGCAAATGCTTGAACGATCCGCTGTATCGGGTCGTAAATGCGCAGTTTATGCGCATTTCGACTGTGAATAGTAACAATAATTCCGGCACAGATCAATAAAATCTTTTTGCGGTTTCAAAATCTGAAGATAATAGTTTGGCGCAAAATGTTATCTT
>CAJTVQ010000058.1:7259-22068 GCA_910579935.1 uncultured Lachnospiraceae bacterium | reverse complement strand
AACACTGGGGTTGTGGGTGCTTTTCACCCACTATTACCCCTGAAGAGCCAAAAATATTAAGAGAAAGAACATCTTATAATCACCTTTATTATAAGTTGCAGGAAAAAGAATATAATTTTAAGGAGAATAATGATAAGAAAGAAGAGTTAGAAGGAACATAAAGTGTAGAATGAGAAGTTTGAATCATAGGAGGGTTCATTCCCCGATGCTTGCACCGGGGTAGTTGATTTGGAGAAAAAGCAAAATTAATAATAATGTAAAAAGGGGATGTCAATATTTCTGTTTAGAAAATTTCAAATCCAGGTTTTAAGTTTGATACCGTGAACAATTCAAGTATAAATGCTAATAAGATAGGTTAGCATAAATAAGGGCTGTTACTAGGAAATTAAAATTTTTGAATGTAACAGCCTTATATTTTAATGATATGTTTTGGAACAAAAAGGTATTATGCTTGCTTTTTTTCTGAAGAATGTTTTGGCTTATATTCTTGAAGCTTTATATATTTTTTTATATCTGAAATAATAATTTCTTTAAATTCATCATCTAATTTTTTGTATTGAGAAAGCAAAAAATCTTCATCTAAACTTACCACTATTGTTTTTGAATTAGATTCATTTAGGGTTTTATTAGATATACCTAATAAAAAATCAGTTGAAACGCCAAATATTTGGGAAAGTTTTATTAAGATATCAGCAGGAGGAATACGCTCATCATTTTCATAAAAAGATATCATTTTAGGAGTTAACCCTAGCTGCATAGATAAATCTTTTTGTGTCAAATGATGGGCTTTCCGGAGTTTTTTTATATTTTTTCCGATAAACAAGATACCGTTCCTCCTATACAATTTATATGATTTTATCACCATACAATAGAAAAAACTTGACAATGTACTACAAGTTTATTAGAATTAAAACAAATGAACTAATAGTACATAAGGAGAAGATGGTGAATAAAGTAAAAAAATATCGTGAAGGAAAAAAAATCAGTTTAGAAATGTTGTCTCATAATATAGGATTATCGGAAAGACATTTGCGATTTATTGAAAGTGGGGAAAGAAATCCATCATTACAAACAGCAAAGAAAATTGCAGATTATCTGAACTCCACAATAGAAGAACTTTTTTTTGGTGAGGGTTGCGGTCTATGAGAGATATAGTAAGTAAATGGAATCCCTTGGACACATTTCTCTATAAACTGGATATGACTGTTGCTAAAGGAAGAGAAGCTCTATCTCCCAAGGAACCTGATGTAGAATCCATAATTGAGATTGAAACGAGTTATCTGAAAAAGGAAAATGAGTGTCTGAAGGAACTGCATTATCCTAAAAGTGTAATAGTACAGGAGCAGAGTTACTACTGTCCAAATAAAAAGTGCAGAGCTAAAATAGAGGATATTATGATAGTGCAGTACCGGACTAAATATTGCCCGGAATGCGGACAACGAATCTTTTTGAATAAGCATTATAGGACAACTGATTTTAATTCATGATTAACTATTAAAAAGGGAGATGTCTATGAACACACCAAATGATGTGGGAAGTTTGAGTTACTTAAAAGAACTAAGACATTCACTGAATATGAATCAAAAAGAATTTGCCATATTAATAGGAACTTGGCTTGTCTGCACAACTGCGATGGCTGTATAAATAATAATACAGATGAGTGTATGCACTGTATGAGGGCATATACGGATTGTTATGAAGCTGAACAACAAATGAAAAATGCATAAATGATTTGTTTAACGTGGTGCATGAAGTGTACCACAATTCCCCTTTTACATGTTAGATGCACGCGAGAGTAATCGCTGCGTGCATCACGTTAAACAAATTATTTGAGCAGGTTCCAATAGTTTTTAATGGAATCTTATATAGTTTGAGAGTTAATAGAATACTGAAAGAATATACCATTTTTTAATCCCTTCATGGAGAGAATATAAATGTATATGAAAATAAAAAATCAATATGATTGTCGAACAGAAAAGTAGAACATATAAAAAATATACTGGAGCCGGATAAACATACTGTTTTAGAAGATGTGGAAGAGGAAGAGCGTATATGACTGTGACCTGGGACTGCATGTGCTATTAGTTTTGTGGACTAAATAGGTAATAGAAGGTGCATCAAGCCTTTTTATTATAAAAGATATCCTGAACTTTGACAATTTCATAAAGCCCGGTAACGTCTGTTTACGTGGAGCTTAAGCAGAGGAGAACGCCATGAGCCCGGTAACCTGTAATAGCATTTAGAAGTGGAACGTTTATGAGGGGAGCGGAAGAACCGTTCTGCCGACCATTCCCTGGTAAAGAATGGGGCGAAGAAGCGTGAGCAGGGATAATGATACACACCAGAGTGTCCGCCATCGGAATGGGGGAGGCAAAACTGTGATTTTCACCCTTTGGGACTTTGTAACAGTGCTTACCTGTGGAGCAGACCACTGCCGCCGGCAACAAGTTTTTAAATAATGAATAACAAAAATAGTGAATTTAATGTGATGTATGTTCAAACATCACAGATGAATATCTCATAACCCCAAAATGTAGATGTACGTTCCCCTACGTGCATCACATTAAGTTCACTATACATGATAAGGCGAGGGGGGATTTTCATTGAATAAAAGGAAAAAGGATGATATCATCAAAAGTACAGATGCCCGTAATGAATTTATTATGGAGGATATTCAGAGAAGAGAAAAGGAAATACTAAAAAAACACAAATATTCTGTATGGCAGGGAAAGGATGGTTCCTGGTATACATATATTCCTGATGAAAGTAAAAAAAGCAGGAGGCGCCTTGTGAAACGGAAGCAATATGGGAAGCTTCTGATGGAAGTGGATGAATCAATAAGAGCCATGGAGAAAAAGCAGGGCAGGGGCAGAAAAATGAAAAAAGAGCAGAAGAAGGGGATAGAACAAAGTCCCGGGAAGTCAAAAGAACTGACATTTGAGAGGCTCTATGAGGAATGGATCCAATACAAACTCATCATAGCGAATTCTTCAGGCACCGTATACCGGCATACTGTGGAGTGGAACAGATTTTATAAGGGAACGAAATTTGTGAAGATTCCGGTGAAAAAAATGGATACCATTGCCATTAATATATTTCTCCACACACAGATAAAGTCAAAGAACCTGACAAGAAAGCAGTTTAACAACATGGCCACCATTTTGCGCCAGGGATTAAAATATGCCCTGTTGAAGGGATATATAACAAAAAACCCGTATGATATGGTGGAAATTGATTCCAGATTGTTTGTCAGGGAGAAGAAAAAGCCGGATGAGACGCAGGTATTTCTGGTAGATGAGGAGCCATTGCTGCTTGAACGCGTATTGGACGATTATAAGGAAGGTAAGGTGGATACGGCAGGGCTGGCGATTGTAGTTGCTTTTAAGACCGGTTTGCGGCTGGGAGAACTGGTAGCGCTGCGTTTCGGTGATATTAAGGGAAACTGCCTTATGATCCAGCGGATGGAAGTAAAAGAGTATGAAATGGAAGCGGATGCCACCATGCACTATAACGGTGTCCGTGTAGTGGAGCATACCAAAACAGATAATTCTGTCCGGAACGTCTATCTTCCTTCTTTTGTGCGTGAACTGCTGGAAGGAATAAGGGAAGATAACAGGAAAGCCAAAAATCAGGAAGAGGATTTCATTTTCTGCCGGAGAGGGAAAAGGATGCACAGCCTTGCAGTGGAGAAGACGATATATGCCTATTGTGAGAAGCTGGGAATATCCAGAAAAAGCATGCATAAGATCCGTAAAACCTATATTTCGACCCTGATTGACGGAAACATCAATATCAACAAAATAAGGCAGCTGGTAGGCCATGCCGATGAGCGGACGACTTACGGAAGCTATTGCTACAACAGGTATTCCGAAAGCCAGACGGACGCCATGCTGGAAAATATCCTGGCATAAGCCGGGAATAAAAAGAAAAAGTAATCAAAAAAATAAAGGATTTTGCCCAAAACATCCATTTTTTGATTACTTTTGCCCAAAAGCTATATGGCGGAAAGCCGCCCAAACACGGCATTTCCGCCTAAAAAGGAAGAATGGAGATAACGGGACTCGAACCCGCGGCCTATGCGTTGCGAACGCATCGCTATCCCAGCTTAGCTATATCCCCGTACAATGATATTTTAGCACAATGAGGATAAAAAGCAAGAGGGAAATCGGGATTTCAACAAAAAACTATGATCCGGTCCGGCGTGGTCTGGGCAGGGATGCTTCTGGTAGTGGCGCCATAGTACACAATAAGAAGATTTTCCCCTGCATTGCAGGTAAATCTCTGACCATTGGCAGTGGTGACGCGGGTATCCGGACCGATGTTCAATTTCAACTGATTCTCTTCGGAAAGAAGATTCCGGTCAAAGTAGGCAATCATAATATTTTCGGAAGGTTCGGTACGTCCGATGAAAGCCGCCTGATACTGGGGCGGATAAATGAGCGGAACCGGCTGGCTGCTGTCATAGAAGGCAGTAATGCGCATACCTGTACGAAGCGGGGTATTGTCCACTACATAAGTGCCGGGAGAAAGGATAAAATTTACGACTCCGTTCATGGTGCGCAGTGTAAGAATCTGGTTACAGCAGTCGTTCCGCATGGGGGACATGCGCTCAATAATTCCTATGACCCCGATATAGTTAGTAGAAGGTCGCATAGTTTTCCCCTTTTCATTTTTTATATAAAATATGAATCAATAGACGGTAAAGTGCATGAATACATTCCTATTTTGAAAAAATAATGTTATAATCAAAAAACAGACACAAATCGCAATGCAAAATATACGGGAGCAGGAGACAGATATGAGAATAGGAATGGGATATGATGTTCACAGACTGGCAGAGAACCGTGACTTGATCATCGGCGGGGTGAAGATTCCCCATGAAAGGGGACTGCTTGGGCATTCGGATGCAGATGTGCTGCTGCATGCCATTATGGATGCACTGCTGGGCGCGGCCGCACTGGGGGATATAGGAAAGCACTTTCCGGATACGGATGAGGCGTATCGCGGGATTTCTTCGATCAAATTGTTGGAACGGGTAGGAAAACTATTGGAGGAGCACTGTTTTCTTATTGAAAACATTGATGCAACCATCATTGCACAGGCGCCAAAGATGCGGCCCCATATAGGCAGGATGACGGAAAATATTGCAAAAGCGCTTGGGATTGATATATCACAGGTGAATGTAAAAGCCACTACGGAGGAAGGACTGGGATTTACCGGAACCGAGGAAGGGATCTCTTCACAGGCGGTCTGCCTGCTGACCAGTCCGGTGAATTATTATACCGAGGATGTGTCGGTGCAGGGAAGGTGTGCGGGCTGCAGCGGCTGCCCGAAAGAGATGCAGGAGGCATAAAACGGTGCGGGAGGTTTTTGGAAAATGGAAAAGAAAACAGGACAGAAATCGGACCGGCGGAAGGAATCGGATTTAACTGAGGCAGAAACGTTGCAGCTGGAGCGGATGGAAGGAGAGACATGCCGGAGCCTGAGAGGTCTTTGGGAAGAAGTATTTTCTGAGGACTCAAAAAAATTTACCGATTATTATTTTCAGGAAAAGGCAGTCCGTAACAGGGGGTATGCGCTGCAAAGCGGAGAGGGAACGGCTGCAATGCTGTATCTGTCCCCTTATCCGGTCATGCTTCGCAGCGGGAACCGGTTTGAATGCAGGGAAATCAATTATATCGTGGGGGTGGCCACAAAGGAGGAATACCGTCACAGGGGTTTTATGGACAGAATCCTGAAAACTGCTTTGCGGGATATGTATGGAAAAAGACAGCCTTTTACCTTCCTCATGCCTGCGGATCCGGCCATCTACCGCCCCTATCAGTTTGGCTATATTTATGTGAAGGAAGAATATGACAGAAACAAAACAGCCGTAAAACAGCCGGCCGGAGCAGAGTGGTTTCCGCGTCTTGCGGAATTTGTACAGGATTTTTTGGAAAAGCATTACGACGTATTTATCCGGAGAGATGAGGCTTATTACCAGGTAATGGAAAAAGAATTACAGGCGCAGGACGGAGGAATCTGCACGGTTACGGAAGAAGGAAGGTTAAGGGGATGTTTCCTGTATACACAGGAGAATGGAAAAGAAGAGATACAGGAGGCGGTATTTGACCGGGAGAACGGCGGCAGCAGTCCGGTGGTACCCGCAGGAACGGAGAAACCGATGATCATGGCAAGGATTGTGGAAGCCGGAACCATGTTGTCCCTGCTGCGGGCAAAAAGCGGGGAGGCTGTTTTCTGCATCCGGATTTCGGATCCCATACTGGATGGGAACACCGGGGTATGGGAATGTATATTAGGGGAAGAGCAGGCAGAAGTGCGCAGGACAGAGGCGGAACTGAAGGCGGCGTCCGCCGGCACAGATACGGCAAAAAGCAGGAAAGCCGCGAATATTTCCATGGAAGCGCTGATTTCCTGGATATTCGGCTGCCAGGAAGCCGAAGAGGGTTTTTGGTTTGAGTCGTACGTCAATATGGCGGAACGGGAAGAAATACTGTGCCAGCTGCATAATGTGAAGCGGCTGGAAAAAGTATTTCTGAATGAGATCGTATAGGACGGAAGCAGCGGAGCGTGTCCGTTTTTGTGATGGAACCGGATGGAAGGAGCGGAACCGGGAAAGGAGATATATGGAAGAGAGAGAAAAGGCGCTTTTGGTAGGGGTAGATACCGGGGAAGACGAGGATTTTAACCGATCCATGAAGGAACTGGGGGAGTTGGCATGTGCGTGCGGTATGAAAGTGGCGGGGGCTGTCACCCAGAGGATGGAGAACATTCATAAGGCATATTATATCGGTACCGGAAAAGTGCAGGAAGTTAAGGAATATGCGCGGGTACTGGAGGCGGATGTGGTGATTTTCGATAATTCCCTCACACCTTCCCAGCTTCGCAATCTGCAGAAGGAAATCGGCAGGCCGATTTTGGATCGTACTTCGCTGATCTTGGATATTTTTTCCCTACGTGCGAAGACAAGGGAAGCAAAGCTTCAGGTAGAAACCGCAAGACTGCAGTATCTGCTGTCCCGACTGGTGGGTATGCATGATGCACTGACAAGGCAGGGCGGCACCAGCGGAAGCATGAGCAGCAGGGGGGCAGGAGAAAAGAAACTGGAACTGGACAGACGGAAGATAGAGCGGAGACTGACAGAACTCCGCCGGGAACTGGAAGAAGTGGAAAAGGAGAGGGAGACACAGGGAAAACGGCGGATGGGTTCACGGATACCGAAGGTATCTCTGGTGGGTTATACGAATGCGGGAAAATCGACGCTGATGAACCGGATGATGGAGCAGTATTTTGGCAGGGATGAGAAGAAAGTTCTGGAAAAGGATATGCTTTTTGCCACACTGGATACTGCGGTACGCAGGATTGATATGGGAAGCGGCAGGGAAATTCTGCTTTCCGATACCGTAGGATTCATTCACAAACTGCCTCATGGTTTGGTAAAGGCGTTTCGTTCCACGCTGGAAGAAGTGAAAAACGCGGATTTGCTGTTATGTGTGGTGGACTTTTCCGATGAAAGCCACAAACAGCAGATAAAAGTGACGGAAGAAACGCTGCTGGAAATCGGAGCGGGTGATATTCCGGTGATTTACGTCTATAATAAAGCGGACTTATGCGGCATGGAGACGGAAGAACTGCCGCGCTTTGCAGGATCGGACCGAATCTGCATTTCGGCCAGGACCGGACAGGGCATTGGGGAACTGGTACAGATGATCCAGGAGAGGGTGTTTGCAGATCATGTGAGGACAGAATTTCTGTTTCCTTACGAGAAGGGACGTGAGGTATCCTGGCTGATGGAGAATGCTTCGGTATATGCGAGGGAATATCTGCAGGAAGGGATTTCGATCATTGCTGACTGCCATCGGGCGGATGTGGAAAAATATAAAGAATATATTGTAAATCAGGAAAAATTTTATGGGAAAAGAAGTGTTTCTGTGGTACAATAAAAATAATTGCAAAGAATCTATTACGGATGAGGAGGGTGACGGCAATGGAATATAGCGAGGAAACATTTGCAAAGAGTGCGAATAAAAAAGCAATGCTGATCTGGCTGGTTTTATGTCTGACTCTTTCGGGTGCATATCTGATAGAGGTAATAAAGGGCTCACGTACACCGGGATATTATATTGTTTTTGAATTGATCTGCTGGCTGCCGTTTTTGATCGGACTGATAGTCCTGAAAATCGGGGGAATGTCAACGAAAGTATACAAAGAAGCAATTGCGGTAGGCTATGGCGTATTTTATATATTCGTACTGATGACTACTACATCCATGCTTGCCGTCATGTATATACTGCCTTTGGCAAGTATGCTGATCTTGTATAAGAACAGGAATCTTATGATACGGTGCTGTATAGCGAATATACTTTGTGTCATTGCCTTTATTGTAAAAAATTATTCAGCAGGCTTTAACAGTCCGGCTGATGTTGCCAATTATGAAATACAGGTGGCTGCAGTATTGCTTTGTTATGCGGGATATATTGTTTCCATTAATCATCTGAGCGATTCCGACGGGGCGCTGCTCGGTTCGGTGGAGGGCAACCTGCAGAGGGTTGTCAGGACGATCGAGCAGGTGAAGGAAGCCAGTTCTGCCGTTGTGGACGGTGTGACAGTGGTACGTGAACTGTCGGATGAAAATAAGGAAGGAGCCAATATCGTTGTACAGAGCATGGTGGAATTGGCGGGAAATAACGATGTTTTGAATCAAAAGGTGGAGTCTTCCATGGATATGACGGAAGATATCAACAGTCAGGTGGCGAATGTGGCGGTACTGACCGGGCGCATTGTGGAACTTATTAATAAGTCGTCCAAACATGCTTCCATGAGCTCGGCGGAATTGGAGGAAGTAGTGGAATCCACAAATGTCATGGCACAGCTTTCTTCCGAAGTCGAGAAGATATTAAGCGAGTTCCGCAGCCAGTTCGATATGGTGAAGCAGGAGACCGGCACGATTGAAAGCATTACCTCACAGACGAATCTTCTGGCTCTGAATGCATCCATTGAAGCAGCGAGAGCGGGAGAAGCAGGTAAGGGATTTGCGGTAGTCGCGGACGAAATAAGAAATTTAAGTATGGGAACGCAGAATTCTTCCGGCAGTATCATGACGGCCCTGCACCATTTGGAAAATACTTCCGAAAAAATGACGGAGTCCATCACCACCATTTTGCGGCTGATTCAGGAAACTTTGGAGAAGATGAAGACGGTAAATGACAGCGTGGGTGCGATTACCGAGGATTCTGTTCAGCTTGGCAGTGAGATAAGGGTGGTAGAGGATGCGATAAAGGAAGTGGAACATTCCAATCAAAATATGGTTGATAATATGAAACAGGTGAAGGATATTATGGTGATGATGACGGAAAGCGTTGGAAATTCCAAAGACACCACAAAATCCATGCTGAGTAAATATGCGGAGACTTCACGCAATGTCATCCTGATTGAAAACGTGGTCGGCAAGCTGGTGGAAGAGCTGGGCGAAGGCGGGTTCATGGGTGTATCGGATATGCGGAAAGGCATGAAACTTACCATTTTGGTATCAGGAGACCAGGGTGGGAAGGAATGCTGCGCAGAAGTAGAAGGAGTATTTGAAAACAGCATTCTGATCGCTATGACGGGTGACATGGAAAATTATTTTAGCAAAAGAGACAGGAAACAGAAATACGAAGTTCAGATTATCGTGGATAATGCCCTTTATATATGGAAAAATGTGGGGATTACGCCGTTTAAGAAGGATGGAGCAGGTTATTACCGGTTGTGGGTAGAAGGCAATCCGAAGGTAACGAACCGGAGAAAATTTTCCAGATTAACTTTAAAGAACCCGTGCAGTATCGTAATGGGCCCTAGTCATTTTAAAGGAGAGATGATCAATATCAGTGCGGGAGGCTTTGCTTTCTCCTGTGCAGACCGTGAGTTCAGCAATGCGAAAGGACAACAGGTAGATGTGGAAGTTGAGGGGTTTGAACTGTTGGAGGGGAAGAGTCTGAGCGGCTGTGTTATCCGTTCTTCTTATGACGAGGGTAGATATATTGTGGGCTGCCGTATGCCGGAGGACAATGCCGCAATACGGAATTACATAAAAGAAAGAATTCCGGAGTAAAAAGGATTGACAAATCCGAAAAGATTGCATATTCTGTGATAAGAGAAGAAACAGACAGATGAATGGCTGTGAGCAGAGAGAGTAAGTTATCGGAAGATTGCAGAGAGGGAATGCCGCCGGCTGTAAGCAGTCCCAATGGGAAGATAACCGAAGTGCATCTGTGAGCTGGTCCGGGGAAGGCGGCCTGAGCGCCATGCAGTATCCGGATCCGGAGAACGCACGTTACGCGATACAAGGGGAAGGGGTCCGGAAGGAAAATACCGGACATCTTCAATAAGAGTGGAACCGCGGAGTAGCTTCGTCTCTTTTTAATTGGCTTAATTAAAAGGAGACGGAGTTTGTTTTTGTCCGTTTTCCGATATGCCGGTCCGGAACATTCAAAAGTCGTAAAAGTAAAACAGCATGGAAATGAGGGATAGCATGGGATTGATCAAAAAGATACGGGAAGAGACAGCCATTATCAGGCAGAGAGATCCGGCAATCCATTCCGCTATGGAAGTATTTTTATATCCCAGTTTTAAAGTGATGCTCCACTATCGGATTGCCCATAAATTATATTTAAAAAAGCACTATTTTTTAGCAAGGTGGATATCCCAGCGGGGAGTGCGCAAAACCGGCATTGAAATACATCCTGGGGCAGAAATCGGAAAGGGCTTCTTTATTGATCACGGAAATGGTGTTATCATAGGAGAGACGGCGGTGATCGGCGACAATGTGACGCTGTATCAGGGCGTTACGCTGGGAGGAACCGGAAAGGAACAGGGGAAAAGACATCCTACCGTCGGAAATAATGTAATGATAAGTGCAGGGGCAAAGGTATTAGGTTCGTTCAAAATAGGTGATAATTCTAAGATAGGAGCCGGAAGCGTGGTTTTGGAAGAGGTGCCGTGCGGTTCTACCGTAGTGGGTGTGCCGGGGCGCGTGGTGAAAAGGAGGAAACAATGCTTCCCGCAGGAGGAAATGGACCAGACGAACCTTCCGGATCCGGTGAAGGAGGACATTTCCAATCTTCAACATGCCAACAGCGAACTGACAAACCGCCTGCTGGAATTGGAAGATACGGTCAGAATCGTGCAGAAACAGCTGGGAAACCGCAGCAAGCCGGAATGAAATCCGGTCTGCGGCAGCGAAACAGAGTCAAAACAGCAGCCGATGGAACAGTGCCCAGAGCAAATTGTGACTGCGAAGCAGGCAGAATTTGTTCTGCAGGAAAGGTACGGTGTAATCGGCTGCGGAACTGGAATAAGGAGAAATGAGATGAAAATTTACAACACATTGTCAAAAAAGAAGGAAGAATTCATACCCATCGAAGAAGGAAAAGTAAGGATGTATGTGTGCGGTCCTACGGTCTATAATCTGATTCATATTGGAAATGCGAGGCCGATGATCGTATTTGATACAGTGCGACGGTATATGGAGCATAAAGGTTATGAAGTGAATTATGTTTCCAATTTTACCGACGTGGACGATAAGATTATTAAAAAGGCAATCGAAGAAGGCGTGGACGCCGGCGTGATTTCAAAGCGGTATATTGCAGAGTGCAAAAAGGATATGGCGGCTATGAATGTGAAACCGGCAACCACACATCCCCTGGCAACCAATGAAATCTGCGGTATGCTGGATATGATCCAGACTTTGGTCGATAAGGGATATGCTTATCGGGCGGCGGATGGAACGGTATATTACAGAACACGTAAATTTCAGGAATACGGAAAACTGTCACACAAGAATCTGGATGACCTGCAGGGAGGAAACCGTTCGCTGCTTGTTTCCGGAGAGGACCAGAAAGAGGACGCTTTGGATTTTGTATTGTGGAAGCCGAAGAAAGAAGGCGAACCTTATTGGGAGTCCCCCTGGTGCGACGGGAGACCGGGCTGGCATATTGAATGTTCCGTTATGAGCAGGCGGTATCTGGGGGATGAAATCGACATCCATGCAGGGGGGGAAGACCTGATCTTTCCGCATCATGAAAACGAAATCGCCCAGTCGGAGGCAGCCAACGGAAAAACATTTGCAAGATACTGGATGCACAATGCATTTCTGAATATCGACAACCGGAAAATGTCCAAATCTGCCGGAAACTTTTTTACGGTAAGGGATATCAGTGAGAAATATGATCTGCAGGTACTCCGGTTCTTTATGCTTTCCGCCCATTACAGAAGTCCGCTGAATTTCAGCGGGGAGCTGATGGAAGCGGCGAAAAACGGATATGAGAGGATTGTTACCAGCGTAGGAAATTTGAATTATTTGCTTAATAATGCTTCTTCTGTTACAATGAGCGGGGAAGAAAAAGAACTTTTAAAAGGGATGGATGGACTGGCTGCGAAGTTTGATGAAGCGATGGATGATGATTTTAATACTGCAGATGCTGTCTCGGTTATATTTGAACTGGTGAAATTTGCCAATACCCATGCGGAAGAGAAGAGCAGTGCGGCATTCGTCGGGGCTTTAAAGGAAAAAATCACGGAACTGGCCGATATCTGCGGGCTTATCGTGGAAAAAGAAGAGGCGATTCTGGATGGGGACATCGAAAGGCTGATAGAAGAAAGACAGGCGGCGCGGAAGGCGAAGAATTTTGCAAGGGCAGATGAAATCCGGAATGAATTATTAAATAAGGGTATTGTTTTGGAGGATACCCGCGAAGGTGTTAAATGGAAGAGAGCTTAAGTCTTTTAAGGCAACTGAAAAAGGAATTTGACTGCAAAGAGGTGGATATCAGGGAATATTCGCCTCTTACGCTTGCTTATATCGGGGACAGCATTTTTGATGTAATGATCCGTACCGTGGTGGTGGAACGCGGGAACCGCACGGCGAATCAACTGCACCGGACCGTGACGAAATATGTCAATGCCGGGACACAGGCAGACATGGCGGATGTCCTCGGGGACTGTCTGACAGAAGAGGAAGCGGCAGTTTATAAAAGAGGACGGAATGCAAAGTCCCATACTACGGCTAAAAATGCTTCGGTCATGGATTACCGGAAGGCTACCGGCCTGGAAGCGCTGATCGGTTATCTGTACCTGAAAGATGAAACGGAGCGGGCAATAACACTGGTGAAGCTGGGACTGGAACGGTTGGGGCTGGAACTTTGAGAAGATTAATTTTTGATTAAGAATTATTTAATATTCGTAAAAAGTGTGGATATACCAAGTAGATTCTGTTATATAATTATAGTGTGGAAAGGAAGAGGACATGAGATACGAGGAATTTACGATTGAGGGAAGGAATGCGGTGATCGAAGCATTCCGCTCCGGTAAGACGATCGATAAAGTGTTTATTCTGGATGGATGCCAGGACGGGCCCATTGCCACGATTAAGCGTGAGGCGAAGAAAAAGGATACGATGATCCGGTATGTGGCAAAAGAGCGGTTGGACCAGATGTCGGAAACGGGGAAGCACCAGGGGGTCATTGCTTATGCGGCTGCCTATGAATATGCGGAAGTAGAGGACCTGTTAAAGCTGGCGGAAGAAAGAGGGGAGGCGCCGTTTCTGCTGCTGCTGGACGGTATTGAAGATCCCCATAATCTTGGCGCGGTGATCCGTACGACGAATCTGGCGGGAGCCCATGGCGTGATCATTCCGAAAAATCGCGCAGCGGGACTGACCGCATCGGTAGCGCGTACTTCGGCAGGAGCCTTGAATTATACGCCGGTGGCGAAGGTGACGAATCTGGCAAAGACCATAGAGGAACTGAAGAAGCGGGGGCTTTGGTTTGTATGTGCGGATATGGATGGTACGCAGATGTATCAGCTGGATTTGAGAGGACCCATCGGGCTTGTAATAGGTAATGAAGGAGAAGGCGTAAGCCGGCTGGTGAAGGAAAAATGTGATTTTGCAGCCTCCATACCGATGAAGGGGGAGATCGGTTCCCTGAATGCATCGGTGGCTGCAGGAGTATTGGCTTATGAAATTGTGAGACAGCGGTTGAATAAGTGACAGGAAGGTTGACATAAGTATGAAAAAGGGTATGAATCAGGTTCAGAAAAGCTTGCTTTTCGTGATTGGCGTTTTGGTAATTGTTCTGGCGGCTGTGCTGTTTACAAAAGGATACGGCGTTTACCGGGAGAAGCGGCAGGAAAAGGAATGGGCGAAAAAACAGCAGGAAATAACGGAAGAGATTGTCAGCGTACAGATGCAGATCGAAGAACTGGCGGGAGATTCGGAAGCTTTACAGGCGTTTTTGGATGAAAAGGTGAATTCGGTTCTGGTGCTGGAAGAAAGACAGGCGGACGAGCAGGGCTTAACAGGACAGGATTCAGCCGAACCGGAACCGGAGATGCCGGAAGGCGGACAGGACGCAGAGGCGCCGGAAAACAGCCGGGAGACAGCTGCAGGGCAGGATGAAGCACAGGAAGTATCGTCCGGTGCGATCGTAATCGGAATGGAAGAAACACCGATGGAAGAAATGCTTCCTGACCAGCAGGGCGGAAATGAGGACGAAAGGGGCTCTGAACAGACGATGGAAGAGGAACCGCCTGCGGAAGAAGTGAGCCGGCAGGATTTGGAAGCGGCTGCGGGAGGCGCGATCATCATTGATGCACCGCCGGCTCCTAAGCCGCCGGTAGTAATAGAAGAGCCGGCATCAGAAGACAACGGGGAAGAGGAAGAAACGGTGTCGGGAAACGAACTGACGGAGCCGGAAGAAGAGGAAACGGTGTCGGGAAACGAACTGAAAGAGCCGGAGGAAGAGGAAGAAACGGTGTCCGGAAATGAACTGAA
>CAJTVQ010000058.1:0-7159 GCA_910579935.1 uncultured Lachnospiraceae bacterium | reverse complement strand
GAGCCGGAGGAAGAGGAAGAAACGGTGTCCGGAAATGAACTGAAGGAGCCGGAGGAAGAGGATACAATCTCCGGCAATGCAGTAGTAGACGGGCGTGTGATACCTTTTGTAAGCGCCGATTCCGCACCGACTCTGGAACAAAGGCGGAATATCCGCTCTTCTTATCAGGAAACCACGCAGATGAACGGGGAAGATAAGGAAATCATCAATAACAACAGTTTGGATTTTTCCGAAACCAAAATCGCCTGTCTGGGGGACAGTCTTACAGAGGGAAGCAATTTGGATAAAATGGAAAACTACCAGCAGTATTCTTACCCCTCCGTTTTAAAGAACATACTGCAGGCCGAGGAGGTCTATAACCTTGGAATCGGAGGTTCTTCTTACGGGAGGTATTGGGATAATGCATTTGTAGACCGGTATCGCGAAATTCCGCAGGATGTGGATATCATAGTGGTAATGGGCGGCACCAATGATGGTTTCGCGGCATCGGAAAAGGAACTGGGAAGTTTTGAGGAGAAGAAAGGGAAGACCTTTTACGGTGATGTGGATGAATTGATGCGGGGACTGAAAGAGAATTACCCTGAGGCAAAGATTATATTTGCCACACCGCTTCCAAATGTGCTTCATGATTACCTGAGGAACCAGAGAAATTACCTGCTGCCGCAGAGCGTATATGCCAAGGCGATAAAGGAACTGGCTGCGCAGTATCAGATTGATGTGGTCGATCTGTATAATTCCAATCTTTTGGATACGCATGACGCTGAGGTGATAACCCACTATATGCCGGATGGCGTACATGCAAATCCGGAAGGTTATCAGATATTGGCAGAGCATTTGGCAAGGAATATCATAGAGATCGTAGAGCGTGACGAATCCGGGGAAGGCATTGCGCATGACAGTGAGACGGTCAGCGGCAACGGTTTATACGACGAGGACGAGGCGGAAACAGTCAGCGGCAACGGGATGGTGGAAAATGGGGAGGAAACGGTCAGCGGCAATGGAACAGGAGGAGAAAATTCTGCGGGAACCCCGGAACAGACATTGACGCCGGAAGAAATCAGGCGGCGGGAGGAAGAGCGTCTCCGTGAAGAAAGAGAAAGGATAGCCAGAGAGAGGGAAGAGGCGGCAAAGGCGGCAGAGAATAATAAGAAGGTAGCCGAGGATGCGGTTGTGATCACTCCGGCACAGGAAGTAAAACCGGCGGAATCAGCCGAACCGGAACAGCCGGCACAGGGCAGCGATGCGCCGGATGAAGAAGAAAGGGAGCCGGAACCGGATTATGAATATGGAGGTGAGGCCATCCTTATCCAGTAATGGGAATGTCAGAAGAAACCGGATGAAAAAGCCGGATACGGGAGAACGGAGGGGAAAATGAGGGATTTATATGAGCCGTACAGCGATGAGGAACTGATCGTGCGTCTGCGGGACGGAGAAGAGCAGATTACGGACTATATTATGGATAAGTATAAAAATCTGGTCAGGAGCAAGGCGAAATCCATGTACATTCTCGGGGCGGACAATGAGGATCTGATTCAGGAAGGCATGATCGGGCTGTTTAAGGCAATCCGTGACTATGACAGCGGGCGGGACGCAAGTTTCTTTACCTTTGCGGATTTATGCATATCCAGACAGATGTATACGGCAGTGCAGGCTTCCGGCCGCCAGAAACATGCCCCCCTGAATACATATATTTCCCTGTACAGCAATGTGCATGGAACAGGGGACGGGGAGCAGGACGGCGAGGAAGCGCAGCTGCAGAACATACTGGTTTCCAAAGCGGAACTGAGTCCTGAAGAGCTGCTGATAGACCGGGAAAATGTTGAAAGACTGGAAAAGATCATTGAGCGTGAACTGAGCATTTTTGAAAAGCAGGTATTGGATCTGTATATTACGGGTATGAGTTATGTACAGATAGCAAAAGTACTGGGGCGGGATGAAAAGTCAACCGACAATGCCCTTCAGAGGATTAAGGGAAAGTTAAGAAAAGTAATTGGCTCTTGACTTGTTTTTGCTGCGTGATATAATAAGGCTCAGAACTGACCGACTGGTCGGACGGAAATTGAGGATATATTTGAGTGAGGCTGATGTCTGAAAGAAAGGTTAGGTTGGAGCGATGATTTCAAAGTTTAGCGTGAAGAAACCTTATACAGTATTGGTAGGGGTGATTATTGCGGTGGTGCTGGGGATTGTGTCATTGACAAAAATGACAACGGACCTGCTGCCGAATATTAATCTTCCCTATGTGATCGTCATGACTACCTATGTAGGAGCCAGTCCTGAAACCGTGGAAATGGTGGTCACGAAGCCGGTGGAGTCTTCTATGGCAACGGTGAGCAATATCGAAAGCATCAGTTCGGTTTCGGGAGAAAACTATTCCATGGTCATCATGGAGTTTGCGCAGAATGCGGATATGAATGCAGTGTCCCTTGAAATACGGGAAAATCTGGACCAGGTGAAAAGTTATTGGGATGATTCGGTAGGGAATCCGATTATCATGAAGCTGAATCCCGACATGATGCCGGTTATGGTAGCCGCAGTGGGCGTGGAGGGAGCAACGGATGCAGAGGTAAGCGAACTGGCGAAGAAAACCATTGTTCCGGAACTGGAAAGTATAGAAGGGGTAGCCAGCGCCGGTGCGACGGGGCTTTTGGAGGAAAGCGTCAATGTCATTATCCGTCAGGACAAGATAGATAAGATTAATAAACAGGTATTCGGATACATTGACGAAGAACTGGAAGAGCAGGAGCAGAAGCTGGAAGACAGCAGGAAAGAACTGGAGGACGGGAAGAAAGAAATTTCCGATGGCAAAGCGGAACTGGCGGATGCCCAAAAGGAATTGAATGAGTCCAGGAAAGAACTGGAAGACGGCAAGACGGAGCTGGAAGAAAATAAGAGTAAACTGGAGGACGGAAAAAAAGAACTTGCACAGAAAAAGGATGAAGTGGCACAGCAGCTGGCAGAGATGGAGACACAGCTTTTGACGGCAAAAGCGGATCTGGAAGCAGCGAAGATAAATATCACGGCGCAGATTACCATGATAGAGGAGATACAAAAGCGGCTGGAGGATTCCATTGGGGATTCTTCAGGGAAGCTGGACGAGCGTATGGCGGAAATAGATGCCGGGATAGCGGAATTGGACGGGCAGATTGCATTGTTGGACGAACAGATTTCGCAGATTGATGCAAGAATAGAAGAAATTGATCGGAAAATCGCGGCGATTGACGCTGCGATAAGTTATGCGTCTGCTTATTCCGAACAGAACGTAGAGTACATACAGGATCTGCTTGACAGCAATCCGCCGGAATCAGGTTCTGCGGATGAGATAAAATCCGTTCTGAATGCCTATGAGAATTCCCTGTCCGGAGGGGAACTGATCGCCCTTCTGGAAGAAGAAAAAAGCAGTCTGGAAAGCGAAAGAGCCGGACTGGAAGAAGAAAAAAGCGGGCTGGTTGCCCAAAAGGATCAGTTGGCTGCCCAAAAGGAAGAACTGGAAGGAGAAAAGGAACGCATCCTGCAGCTTCGGGAAGAGATACAGGAACTGCTGAAACAGAGCGGCTTAGATATACCGAATTTGGATTTGGACGGTATGAAAAAGCAGCTGAAAGATTCTTTGGGGCCGATCGACGAAAATCTGGAAAAAGTAGACGACGGGCTGACACAGCTGTATAAAGGAAACCTTCAGGCAGCCACGGAATTGGCGAATGCCCAGACAAAGATTGATTTGGGAGAACTTCAGATGACATTTGCCGAACAGCAGATGGAGTCTGGAGAGAAACAGTTAGAGTCGGGGCAGGAGCAGATTGACGACGCAGTCAAACAGCTGGAGGATGCACTGGAGCAGCTGAAGGAGGGCGAAGAACAGATAGACGAGGGTGAGGAGAAACTGGCGGAGGCGAGGGAAGATGCCTATGCGCAGGCGGATATGACCGACATCCTCACCGTGGATACGGTCAAGGGTTTGCTGGCAGCGCAGAATTTTACCATGCCTGGCGGATATGTGACGGAAGACGGAATCAGTTATCTGGTGCGTGTGGGCGATAAACCGGGTACGGTGGAAGAACTTGCAGCCATGCCGATCCTGAATCCGGATATGGACGGGGTGGATGTGATTACGCTGGCCGATGTGGCGGATGTATTCATGACAGACAATTCTGCGGATATTTATACGAATATCAACGGAAGTCCGGGCGTATTGATCACCCTGCAGAAACAGACCGGATATTCCACCGGAGACGTGTCCGATAAGCTGAAAGATAAATTTGGGGAAATGTCGGAGGAAAATGAAGACCTGTCCATGATCATACTGATGGACCAGGGAATCTATATCGATATGGTAATGGATTCTATTGTAAGCAGCCTTTTGTTCGGAGCTCTGCTTGCCATTCTCGTTTTGATTTTATTTTTAAAAGATTTGCGGCCGACTCTTATCATTGCATTTTCGATTCCGATCAGTCTGGTAACGGCAATCGCCTGTATGTATTTTAGCGGAGTGACGCTGAACATCATTTCCCTGTCGGGCCTGTCCCTGGGTGTGGGAATGCTGGTGGATAATTCCATTGTGGTCATCGAGAACATATACCGTATGCGCAATGAAGGAAAGGGCATGAGGGAGGCGGCCATCGAAGGGGCAAAGGAAGTGGCAGGGGCGATTATGGCTTCTACCCTGACGACCGTATGTGTATTCCTTCCCATTGTATTTACAGAAGGTATTACCAGACAGCTGTTTGTGGACATGGGACTGACCTTTGGTTATTCTTTGGCGGCGAGTCTGGTGGTGGCACTGACAGTGGTGCCGGCAATGGCTTCAAAGATGCTGAGCAAAACAAAGGAAGAGACAAAGGTCAGCCGGTTTTTCGAGTTATTGATGGGCGGATATGAAAAGATACTGCGTCTTGCCCTGAAATGGAAGCCCATAGTGCTTTTGATGGTTTCTGCACTGGTCGCTGTCAGTGCGGCGCTGGCATTGTCAAGAGGTACCGCATTTATGCCGGAGATGGAAAGCACACAGATAACGGTCAGCGTAACCATGCCGGACGGAACGCCTTTGGAAGAGACGGGAGAGACAACGGACGAGATCATTGAGAGGATCCGCACCATAGAGGATGTGGTGGATGTGGGAGCCATGGCGAGTACTTCCAGCCTGATGATGCTGACCGGCGGGGGAGACAGCGCTACGAATGCGACGGATATTTATGTCACCCTGAAAGAGGACAAGGAACTGACCGGCGATGAACTGGCGAAGCAGATTGAAGAAATGATGTCAGATTTGGAAGAGGTGGAACTTGTTATCAATACTTCTTCCATGGATATGAGTGCATTGGGCGGCAGCGGCATTTCCATTCAGGTGAGAGGACGTGAAATCGACACGCTGCAGGAAATAGCGGCGGAAGTGGCGGCTATCGTAAAGGCAACGGAAGGAACGGAAGAGGTTTCGGATGGAATGGAGGATTCGGCGGAAGAACTGCGGGTGATCATTGACAGGGATAAAGCGATGGAGCACGGACTGACAGTGGCGCAGGTGTTCCAGCAGATTGCGGCAAAACTGGCGGCAGCTTCCAGTGCGACTACTTTTGAGACGGAGATCAAGGAATATGATGTGTATGTAAAAAGCGCTAATGACATAGCGCTGACGAGAGAAACGATAAAGCAGATAAAGATAGATGTGACCAGGCAGGATGGAACAAAAGAGAAGGTTCCGTTGTCCGATATTGCCCGGTTTGAAACGAAGGTATCGCCTACTTCGGTAAACCGTGCGGAACAGAACCGTTATATCGGTGTGACAGCTTCCATAGCGGAGGGTTATAACGTAGGTCTGGTGTCACAGGATTTACAGAAAAAGCTGGATCAGTATGAAATGCCGGAGGGATACACACTGGTAATGAGCGGTGAAAATGAAACGATTATGGAAGCGATGGAGCAGTTGATGCTGATGCTTTTGCTGGCAATTATTTTTATGTATCTGATCATGGTGGCACAGTTTCAGTCACTGCTGTCTCCGTTCATCATCATGTTTACCATTCCGTTAGCTTTTACCGGAGGCTTCCTCGGGTTGTTTATAAGCGGCAGTGAGGTAAGTGTCATTTCGGTCATCGGGTTCGTTATGCTGGCCGGAGTCATTGTAAATAATGGTATCGTGCTGGTGGATTATATCAACCAGCTGCGTGAGGGCGGAATGGAGAAGAAAGAGGCCATCATAGAGGCAGGCCGGACGAGGCTGCGTCCTGTGCTTATGACGGCGATGACTACCATATTGGCGCTCTCCACCATGGCGTTCGGTCATGACATGGGAGCGGAACTTTCGCGGCCAATGGCAATCGTAACCATCGGCGGTCTGATTTACGGGACGCTCCTGACACTTATTGTCGTACCATGTATTTATGATATCTTCAGACGGGAAAAGAAAGCAGAAGAAGCAGTGTAAACAGAGGGAGAGGGAGAGTATGAAAGAAAATCTGTCGCCGAAGGTAAAGGCATTGTATGAGGCGGTGCTGGAACTGATTGCGGAGAACGTGGATGTGCGCGACGTCAAGGTTTCCGATATAACCAGCCGTGCAGGAATCGGAAAGGGAACTGCTTATGAATATTTCAGCAACAAGGAAGAACTCATAGGCAGTGCGCTGCTGTATCATATCGATCAGATATGCAGCCATGTGATGTCGGATATCGGCAGAATGGAAGATTTCTCTGAAATCATACATTATCTGTTACTATGTATGGACAGGGAAATATCGAAAAGGGACTGTCTGATCCAGTTCATACAGATGGTGACGGACAATGGGCCCATTAGTCAGCTGCTGCGGGATAAGATTAAAAGTGATTCCCAAATCTGTATGCCGCAGGAGTTGATCGATCAAGTCCTGCAGACCGGAATCCGTCAGGGAAAAATTAACAGCCGGCTTCCATTTCCCTATATGCGGCTGGCAGTTATGTCTAAAATACTGATGTATGCATTTTATATTGCAATGAATGAAGGCAGGGAAACCTGTGACAGACAACAGATGCATCAGCTTTTATGTGAGGGATTGCTGCGGGAATTGGGATGAACGGTCATAAAGACATTTGGGTAACAAAAGATAAAAAATAGGTGAAAATGATAAAAATAGAGATAAGTTTTAAAATTAAATGCGACAAGAGGTATTAAAGCCTCTGCCGCATTTAT
>CAJTVQ010000057.1 GCA_910579935.1 uncultured Lachnospiraceae bacterium | reverse complement strand
TGGCGGTCTATCTCTTGTTTTCGGTTGCTTGCTTCTTTACCGTACATGAGCATTAACCCATGGATTTTTTCCGGTTTCCTCCACAATCGCCTTTGTGATCTGCTCCACCGGCTCTTTGGACAGATCATATTGAAAAAAACGCATCTTCGTGGAAGAAAGTTCGAAAACCGTGCATACAACCGTAATGTCCCGTGAAAGGCGGCAGTCGATGATATTCCCGCTCGTAGAACATCCCAGATACGGCGTTTCGGGGAAAAAGCGTTCGATCACACCGCACACTTCATGAATCACGCCGGCATCCAGCACTTCGGAATAAACCTGAAACAGCTTCGGCTTCATGCCGGTGGAATCGCAGGAATTCCTAAACCCTGCAAGTTTCTCCGTGAAACTTTCCGCACTGTCATATTCGAATTGAAATTGTTTCATAATAAACCATTCCTTTCCACAGCCTGTGAAATTATCTGTCTCATCAAATCTGCAATGTCGATGCCGATAATATAAAATAATCACATTTCGAATTTTTCTATCCTGCATTGGTGCTTCTTACTTTTCTTTTCATAACTGATTCCGACAAGCAAAATGTTTCCTCTATACTCTTTCAGTGCAGACACATATTCTTTGTTCTTAATCTGGCTTATTGCTCCTTCTGCAGTTTTATCCCATTTTAACTCCAAAACCAAAGCCGGTTTCAAAGACGCACGTTTAGGGAGAAAAACCATATCGGAAAAACCGTTGCCTGCCGGCATTTCTCTTATAAGGGTATAGTCTTTGCAGGCACTGTAATATGCCAAGGCAATCACACTGCTCAGTGAAATCTCATTATTATAAACAAGACTGGCACAATTTTGCATATGAACTTCCTGTATCATCCGTGCTACAGCCTTTTCATCCATGGCCAGAGTGGCTTTCAGTAATGCCTCTGATGCATCAATTGCCTTCATGACTGCATCCCACCCGTCATTTTTAACTGCCCTGATAAAGGCACTCCTTACTTCCTCATTAGGAATAAGAACTTCTTTAGTCTGATTGTCATAAGCCAAATATCCCATATGAATCAGCAGTGTGATCACATCATCTGCCGAATGAAACGAGGTTATATCATTTTGGAAGGATTCAACATCAATACTGCATCTCCCCCCGCCCAGCATATCTACGATCAACTGCCTCAATCCATCATAATTCATCGCAATATACATCATCAAAGATTCATAAGTTTCTGTCCCGGACCAGTAATTACCAAATTCTCTGCTGTCCACTGCCTCGATTACGGAATTAGGGCTGTAAACATGACCCGCTGTTTCAAAAAAATACCCGTCATACCACCGCTGCATTTCTTCAAATGACATATCATATTCTTCGCAAAGAGTCTTTACTTCTGTTTCTGTAAAGCCGACATACTCAGCCATTTGTCTGGGACTGACCATCGTATGTTCCCGAAAGTTATTCAATGCCGACTGTGTGCCGTATTTCTTTATTGGCAAAATTCCCGTGATATACGCCAGTTTTAAAAACGCTCCTGACGGAGTTCCTTTAAACAATCCCCTAAGCAGGTTAATATACTCTTTTTGGAGTTTTTCGTTATTTTTATCCTCCCTGAACAGGCAGTCCCATTCATCAATAATGATAATAAACTGTTCTTTTGTCAAATCATTAATATTTGCCAATACAGACGGTAATGAAATATCCGTATCCCGGACACACTCAGGATATTCCTTTTTTAACTCGGCAATCACCTGCTCCTGGATATAACTCACTACTTTAACGGAAGAATTTCTTTTCATTTCCTCAAGTGCATTCCCGTACATCCATTGAATATCTAAAAAGATTACATTATACCGATTTAAATGTTTTTGAAAAAACTCATTTTCACTTATTTTTAACCCTGCAAATAGTTGTTCGGAGCTGCACCCCTTACTGTAATATGCTGCAAGCATCGTCACAGCCATCGTTTTCCCAAATCTTCTTGGTCTGCTGGAACAGATCAACGGCCTGTCTTTCCCAATGCGGCTATTCGTATATTGTATCAGCTCCGTCTTATCCACGTACAATTCAGAATTGACAGAAACCGTAAACTGTTCATTCCCCGGATTTAAGTAGATCCCCATATCTGCACACTCCTCTTTGCTCTACCATTCTGCTTTTGTCCGCTTTCCTTCACCTATCATACCATTCTTTTCTATTTACAGGCTGTATCTGCACACCATAACAATGGATTAGACAGGCGGAAATTTATAACTCTGCCGAGGCGCTGTTGATCTCAATATTATCACGCATCATAATTTTACAAACCTTCATCATTAGCGGAATATATGCAGCAATGAATACTCCGGCAGATGCACAGACTACGATTTTCTTATATTTCGGTGTAACCTGTGTGCCAATCATTATACCCACAGCACACAGACAGAATTTCAATAGGGCAAAATCTTTCCAATCACTTTCTTTTGCGTACTGATTTCCCAGTTCAAATAGATTTTTCATAAACCCATACCTCCTTCAGCTAAATTATCGGGTTCCCTGCCAACCGGAATTTAAATGTCATTATGTGCGAAGAATCTTTTTCATATTTGCGCATGAAAAGCCGCCTGCGGCGAAGCGCAAAACTGTGAATAGTATCTATAAATTTCAATTTTGTATTTCTAACAGAATACCACAATCACACTCACATTGCTATCAAATTTCCATTAAATTTCTTCATAATAATTTCCAAAAATTTTCAAGCTGCTTCCGGCACACGGAGCAGCCCGCAGTTGGCAATTTTTTACAATTCATATTTGTTTTCGATCGCTATGATGAAACCAGGCAGATACATCGCCAGAAAAGAAAGTGTTAGAAATGGATCACAAAAATCTGTTTGAAACATTTAGCGAAGGAGGAAGCCTGCCGTCACATATGGGATTTGGGACGAAGTTTTCTTAACAGTATAAGGAGATCCTGGGGGCTTCTCCCGCTTCCGGTTCCACCTGCTGCACGTACCAGCCATACGGGCAGCTCCGGCATCCATGCACAGCAAACATAAACACCACAGATAAAAATCCAAAACCTTCCGCGGAACTTAAGACATGATACCTGCTAAGAAACCCCCATCCCAAATCCCACATTATCCCCTTTCACATCTTCATCATACCACCCCCCGCATCCATCCACAATAACCGCTTACGGAGTCTCCTCCCCCAAAAACTCAACCGCTGGTTATCCCGCCCTTCCCGTCCTTTCTCCCCATATCATCTCTTACATTCTCACCACCACATCCGCCGTCCCGATCGTACTTGGCCTGTGGGCGATCATAATCACCGTCCGCTCCCCCCTCAGCTTCCGGATTGCCTCCTGTACCAGATATTCCGACTCGTTATCCAGCGCGGAAGTCGCTTCATCCATCAGCAGGATAGGGGCATCCCTGAGAATCGCCCGCGCAATGGCGATGCGCTGCTTCTCGCCTCCCGAAAGTTTTGCCCCCCGCTCTCCCGTCACGGTATCGTACCCGTGCTCCTGCTTCATAATAAACTTATGGGCATGGGCAGCTTTTGCCGCCGCTATGATCTCCTCCCGTCCCGCTTCCGGTCTTCCGTACCGGATATTCTCCGCAATACTCACATTATACAGATAGGGTTCCTGCGGCACGTAAGCAATGTTTTCCCGAAAAGCGGCGATCCCGATTTCTCCCATGGCCTTCCCGGCCAGATAAATCTCCCCCGCTTCCGGCGGATAAAAACCTAAGATCAGCTTTGCGAGGGTACTCTTTCCCCGTCCCGAGGTTCCGGCGACCGCCGTGCAGAGACCTTTTGCAAAAGAAACCGAATAGTTTTCCAGTACCTTCTCCTCCGCTTCTTCGTAGCCAAACGTCAGATTCCGCACTTCTAAAAGCGCTTCCCGGCCCGCTGCCGCCGGCCCGGTCCCCATGTCCGTATTTCCTGCCCCGCTTCCCTTTGCTGCCGCATCTGTCCGTACTTTTGCACACTCTCCATATACAAAAGGTTCCTCCTCCTGATTCAGAAATTCCAGTACCCGCTCCCCGTTCACCAAACAGTTGGCCAGATCCGGTACATACAATCCGATCTGCAGGAAATTCCAGTTAAAAGACCCATACAGCAGATACAGGGAAACCAGCGAACCGACTTCTCCATGGTACACTCCGATATACCAGATGCCGAGAGCCAGAAAGCAAAATGCCCCGATGAAATCAAATGCCGTATTCAGCCCGCCAAGGACTGCCGAATAATCCGCCTGCTTTCTGCCCGCTTTCGCGAGACATCCGTTCGCATCCTCATACTGGCGCAGTATCTTCTCCCTTACCGGGAACATCTTCATGACTTCCATGCCCTGTAACATATTCGAAATGCTTTTCGTCATCTCCTGATTGGCCTTTGCCGCCTGCCTTCCCACGCGTTTCATCGGCGCGATCATCAGGAAATGCACGCCCAGTGAGCAGCAGCTTAACAGAAACAGCCCTGCCATAACCGGCGGACACAGGTAAAACATGGGAAAAATACATACCGCAACCGTCAGTACCGGCATGATGATCCTCCGCAGGCGGGAGCCGAAAATATCACAGGTGCGCCCTGCATCCCATATGATCTTAGACATAAATTCACCGGAATGATGGCTGTCGTAAAAACTGATGGGAAGCCGCAATGCCTTGGCATACACCGCATTATTCACATTAATTCCCACCCGTTTCGCCTCGTCATTATACCCTATGCTGCCCGCCATATTGCCAAGCATCGCAAAGACGATTACCACAAGATTCCCCGTCAGCAGTTCCTTTAACCCCTCCGCACTTCCCCGCCGTGCCATATCACACAAATCTCCGATGAGCATAGATACCATGATCTGAAACGTACTCCCGCAGACCACCATCAGCAGAATGGAGCCGAAATACAGGCCGGCCCGTTTCCCTAGAAAATTTTTCAGCAATGTCCAAAGCACCTTCATCTTTCCCCGTTTCCTTCCCGCTGCCCCTCATACAGCCTGTAATAAATCCCTTTCTGCTCCAGCAGTTCCTTCTGTGTTCCTGCTTCGGCAATCCGTCCGCCGGATAACACATGGATGCAGTCCGCATCTTCTATCGTTGACAGCCTGTGGGCAATGGTCAGTACCGTCCGGCCGGCAGATATCCGGTCAACCGCCTCCTTGATCAGCCGTTCCGTTTCCACATCCACCGCCGAAGTCGGCTCATCCAGCAGCAGCACCGGAGCGTCTTTCAGAAAAGCCCTTGCGATCGAGATACGCTGCTTCTGACCGCCGGAAAAGGAATCACCCCTCTCTCCCACGCAGGTATCATACCCTTCCGGCAGCGACAGAATAAACTCATGAATATTCGCTTTCTTACAGGCTTCCATAATATCCTCCCTGCTGCAGTCTTCCTTTCCGCAGGCAATATTCCATGCCACGGTTTCGGGAAACAGAAATACATTCTGCGACACGATGGCAATGCGCTTTCTCACTTCCTCTATGCCCCACTGTTCCAGCGTCCTGCCGAACAGCCGCACCGTCCCCTCCTGCTGACGGTAAAATCCGCACAGCAGCTTAAAAACCGTACTTTTCCCTTCTCCGGATTCACCTACAAAAGCGGCCTTTTCCCCCTTCCGGATCTGAAAACTAAGCCCGTCCAGCACCCGGTCCGACCCTTCATAACCAAATACCACCTGTGCAAACTCCACGCTGGTCTCCCCGGCCGCCGCATTTCCGCCAGAACCCCCATCCGCCATGGATGCACCGTTGTCACCGAACGCTCCGGCTGCCTTACGGGAAGCTGCCGGTTCCGCTCCTGCCGTCAGCTGTTCCGCAGTCACTTCCCTGCTCCACTCCTGCGGCTGTTCCAGCAGTTCAGCCAAACGGTGTTTGGAAACATAAGCTTTTTTCGCATCCAGCAGCAAATTAGGCAGTTCCCCCAAAGGATGCACTACCCTGTCTATCATCAGGATAAAATAAGTCATTGCCCCTACGGAAAGCTCTCCCGCAATGACACGGTATAACACCAGAATGCCCAGCAGCAGATGGGGGAGCCATTTCACTATGTAATTTAACAGCCATGGAATTACGGAAAGCCGGTTCCTCTTAAATTCAAATTCCAATATCTTCCGGTTCGCATCCTCGACTCTCTTCTTCATCAGCGGAAACAGATTGTAACTTCTGCCCACCACAATTCCCTGTACGTTGTCATATGCAATTTCATTCACTTCATCCCACAACTGCCAATGCCTCTTTTGCAGTTCAGCAATTTTTCTGCTGGCATAGTCGGCAAGCAGCAAAACCGGAGGAAATACCAGCAGGAACAATAAAACCAGTGTCCAGTCCAGCCGGCACATGGAAGCCAGAATAATTGAGACAGTGATAACTGTCATCAGTATCCCCGGCAGTGTCTCCGAATAATATAATGAAACAATCCCCGTATCCGAAACCAGTTTATTCATCACGGACGCCGAGTCATTCCCGTCAAAATAAGCATATTCCAGCCACGGGATTTTCCTCCCAGCCCGTTCCCGGAACTGTACCTGCATGTTTACCGCAAAATATGCCGCACACTTCCCCTTGAAATAAGCAGCCGCAAACCCCAGTACCGCCAGCATCCCCAGCCACCGGAAAAAGGCGCCGTCCAAAACAGTGCCTGCGTTTCCGCCCAGCATACGGTCTATCTCTCCGGAAATTCTCTCATTACCTGTCACCAGTGCCTGTGTCTGTATGTAAGCAAACACGATTTCCGCAAACAGAAGCCACTTGTTCTTCCAAAGCAGTTCTGTGAACAAATCTTTTTTCCGTAATTTCATCCCTTTCACCTGCCTCCCTCTGCTTAGGAACTGTTACAATAATACAATACTTTTTTATATATTTCATTCAATATTAGGTTGTTTTTCTGCAAAAATTATGTAATAATATTATCGTTTTTGGAAAATAAGAGAGTTCACACAAACCAAGAAGCTGTTAAGAAACCGGCCTTCGATTCGCTGGAAATTGATTTCTGCAAACCAGGCCAGACTTTTCACCGGAGGTTTCAAATGCCAAAACCATTGAAAAAGGGAATGAATATTCATGTAGAATTTGTCAGCAGACCCGCAGAATATGCCATGCGTTCCACAGATGTTTATACGGATTTCTACGGACTCGGATATATTACCAGTGGCGACCGTGAGATCATCACCCCGGAAGGAATTTATTTTATCCATGCCGGAGATGTCGGGCTTACCGATATCGGATTCTACCACCGTACCATTTCTACTTCTTCCAGGCCCTATGAAAGATACGGGGTAAAATTTACACGAAAAATCATCCGGAACTTTATCCGGACTATCGGCGAGGAAAAATTTAAGGAATTTATGTCGCACCGGGGATACCATCTGAATACGGACGCCCAGAAAAAGGTGGAACGGATTTTAAAGGACATGCTTTATGAATACGAACACTACGACGGAACTTCCGAACTGGTTCTGGAAGGTATGCTGAACCACCTCCTCGTCACCATTTTCAAGGAGCGCATTCTCCACAACTCCATCGAACAGAAAATAAATGTCAAAGACGAAGCCATTATGAATGTCCTCTCCTATCTGGATCTTCATTATGCCGAAAATCCTTCCATCGAAGAGTTATCAGCTATTGCCTGCCTTTCCCGCGCCCAGTTCATGAAGCGCTTCAAACAGGCCATCGGTTCTTCCTATAAAACTTACTTAAACTGCTATAAAATCCATCAGGCGCAGACACTCCTGACGGAAACCGATTATTCCATCGGCCGGATCGCGGATGAACTGGGATTCTGCAATGCCAACTACTTCTGCAACGTCTTCAGATCCATCTCCGGACAGAATCCGCTGGAGTTCCGGCGGGAGGGGAAAAGGAAATAAATTTCCAAGGAAATAAATTTCCAAGGAAATAAATTTCCGCTAAAATACCGGTCATTCCCCAAATCCCGATGGAACGATCCTTGTCTCTTCCTCTTTTCCTTCCTGGAAAGAAGCATAAAATGTGATGTCTTCATAAACGGGTTTGTACTCATCGAAGGGCACGCCGCTTCCCACAATATGCCATCCTAAAAACAGGGAATGATAACGTGCAGGCACCGGTTCTTCCTCTATCGTTTCCCCGTCTTTTATGTAAACCCGTTTCCATGCTTCGCCATCTACCATAAATGTAACGGTATGATAAACTTCTCCCCTCAACCAGACCCGGTCCAGAAATGTTTTCCGTTCTTCCATAAAATATTTTAAATATCTGATGCTATTGTCATATTCCTGGTAATACTGATGCCGGTTGGACAGTCCCTCCCAGCGTATGTCATTTAATAATTTCGCCTGTCTGGTCTGTTCTGATAACTGGTCTATCCCCTTTTCCAACAGCCAGTTTAAATACGGAACTGCCTTTTCTTCATACAACTCCGTCATCCTCACGTAAAATTCCTCTTTTTCATATAATTCTGCGAAAATCCCCGTTCCCCACATATGGTCATTCAGTTTTGTGATTCCCATAGGATTTGAAGCAATCTTATCCAGGCTGCAGTTACCATAAGCCACATTGAAATCCCATACAGGTCCTGCAAACAATTTCGTGCTGACCGAGTCTTCCTGCTTATAGAAAAAACTGCTTGTAACGCCACCGTCATAATTCTTGGAAATTTCCTCCACCAAATACTTTTTTGCAAAACTATCCACGTCGATCAGGTCGCTATAATGCTTTCCGGTATCAGGATTGCATCCGTCTTCCTCTTTTAGCGCATCCTCAAATTCCTGCATCTTTCCGGCAATATACTCCACCTGTGCCCTGGAAGCATACTTGGGACTCTTCAAAGCGTATATATCTCCCTGTTCCGTTACAAAACCGCTGACCTCCTCCGGATATCTTTCCTCCAGTTCGCGTTCTATCAGATACCCTCCGGTAATGTCCTCCTGCACGGAATCAAATTCCACCCACTTCCGGCTTCCGTCCTCTGCTTCTGCAGTGTCCATATTCTCCCATTGCTGCTTTGTATACAATCCTTCCTCTTCTTCCTCCATATCCCGGATCGCAACCCGTTCTTTCCCCACTTCCACCTTTTCACTCAGATAATACATCCCATAATATTCCCCATTGCAGTACAAATCCACAATTTTTCCATCAGGTACAAACTCCATATCCAATGCCCTTGCCAGTCCCATCGTAATCAGATTGCGCAGCCCTGTTTCGTCATAACCGTCCGCCAGCAGATTCCACGCCTTCGCTTCCCCAAATCCCAACAAATCTGCTTTTTTCGTCAAACGGAATTGAAATGGCTTTTTCTCCAAACCAAATGTGGAATTTCCCCTTCCTTTAATTTCCCCGGCCTGTCCTTCATATACCGCTGTTCCGTCCGCCTCCCATACAGCAACCAAACCTCTTTCCCAGGCCTCTTTGTCCGCCTCTATTTCTTCCATTGTACCCGATTCTGTCGTCAGCGCAATTACCGGAAGCCGCGAAGAAGAAAGAAAAATCAGCGGCACTTCCAGTACCGCCTCTCCCCCGTCATCATAGACCGTCATCGGATAAGCTTCTTCACACTCGAAATTAGTCAGCCAGTCTCCTGCATGGAACTGCACATTCCCAATCTGCAGATAACCTTCATTCTCCACGGAAGCCAGGAGCAGCTTCTCATCCGTACCGCCGTCCAGTGCAAAGCCGGGCAAAAACAGATAGCAGCTTCCGTCCATACTCTGCCATACTGCCGTTTCCAGCACCTGCCCCTGTATCCAAATTTCAAAAAAAATCTCAGGCATTTCCTCATCAGCGCCCGACGCAATCCCTTTTCCTGCCTGCGCACCAGTTCCGGCAGAAGCTTCCGCGTCCTGCTCCGCCCACTCCTGTAAAATCCCGCTGTCCGACACATCCTCCAGCCTGCCGTCTGCCGTCTCTGCTGTTTTTTCATTTTCCAAAGATATCGCTTCCCCCTGCTGCTCCCGAATGCTTTCCCGAATCGGAAGATAGCAGATTAACAGCAGTATGGCCATGACTCCTGCCATCACTGCCGCCATGATTATATTCTTAAAATGATTCATCTGCATACGTTCCCTGTTAAACCCTCTATCTCGACCGCTGTTCCTTCAAAAGACTGAAAAACTCCTCCTCCGGCATAGGTCTGGCATAATAATACCCCTGCACCTGGTCGCATCCGATGCTCTCTAACAACTCGATCTGCTCTTTCGTCTCCACGCCTTCTGCCAAAAGTCCCAGTTCCAGCTTATCCGACATGGAAACCACCTGCTCCAGTATCAGTCTGCCCTTGCCCGATACCATCATATTCTCCATGAATTTCTTATCCAGCTTGATCACGTCAAAAGGTGTTTCCAGTAAAATGTTCAGGGAAGAATAACCGCTTCCGAAATCATCCATCAGCAGCGTATATCCTTCTTCCTTCAGCTGCAGCGCCTTTAAGCTTACCTGCTGGTCATCGGCTGTTTCCGTTATCTCCAGTTCCAGAAATTTCTTGGGAATATCATAATTTTCAACCAGTCCGGAAAGCACGCGTATGCATTCGTCATCCCGCAAATGAACCCTCGATACATTGACCGAGACCGGGCAGGGCTCAATCCCCGCCTCCGTGCATTTTCTTAAAAAGCGGCAGGCTTCTTCCCATATATAATAATCCACTTTCCGGATAAAACCATTTTCCTCAATAACCGGTATAAACTGATCCGGATAAATCATGCCGCGCTCCGGATGCTGCCACCTTACCAGGGCTTCCGCACCTATGATCTCGTTTTTGGCAATGCTGTATTTCGGCTGAAGGTACATCACAAACTGACGTTCCGAAACCGCAGCCTGCATATTTTCCTCTATGAACTTCCGGTTATACAGAGTATCCTTGAACTGCTCCTTATAGAATAAAATATTGGTCAGGACATTATTTTTGGCTGCCTTCCTTGCCATGGCTGCCCTGTCTTCCATCTGCCGCAGTTCCATTTCCTTATCCTCTACGGTATAGACCCCGTAAGACATTTGGAGTTTCACATTTTTGAAACTGCTGATTCTGGAATCCAGCCGGTGAATGAATTCCATCAGTTCTTTTTCGTCATCATATTCCGTTACGACCATAAACACATCGCTGCGCAGATTCACATAGAACTGTTCTTCCACGCAGCTTTCCCTTAACTGCAGGATAATAAAATCCAAAACCTCATCGCCGAATTTTTCGCCGTATAAATCATTGACAATTTTAAATTTACGGATATCAAACTGGATAAAGCCGATTCCTTTAGCAGAACTGAATATAAGATTGTTGACATTTCTCCTAAAACGGCGGAGTCTGCTGATACTTTTCAATATGACCTGCATTTCGTCATTCTCCGGAATATCTTCCAGTTCCAGACTGCTTTCCATGCTGTCCTTAAAATGATCCGCCAGCATTTTTTCCAGTATTTCTATACTGACACCGATTGCCCTTGGACATTTCTGCAGGATCAGTCCCTCTTTGCGGATCACTGCCATCTCCTCCGGTTTCGAAATATCTTTTCCCAAAATATCCCGGCAGTTAACCGCCCCTCCCATCCGTTCCGTAAAAGCTTTTATAAATTCATCCGTCTTCTTATTGCCGTATACTTCCCTCTCCCGATCCTGTGAATCATAAAAACCAAGCGTCATCCCAAGCACCAGCAGTGATGCCGTAATACAGCCGCATATTCCGCCCTGACGCATCCCCCCGCCAAAACATGTGCTGATCTTAAACGCCGTCTTTAAATCCAGCCCAAAGTCATCCGCAAATGCCCCAAATACTGCCTGGGAACAATGATACTGCTGATGCAGGAGTTGTTCCGCCTTCTCACTATGTGTCATACCATACCCCATTTCCCCACCGACCGTGCCGGTAATCTGTTGTTATGCTTTCCTGTCCGCTTTTTGTATGATTAGAAGGAAGAAAGCATTTTCTTAAAATACTGATTCTATTCTAGCAAATAAATGAGAAATTGTGAAGTATAGAATCACGGCCGGGGCATCCTCCTTCACCCCCAAACAATCTGACAGGACTGATACTTCATAAAACAAACTAACACACAGCAACTGAAAATATCAGAATTCAGGTTGACTTCCAGATCGATCTATGATATAAACTCTTTATAAAACCTTTACAGGAGTGGATTTTTCAAGAGGATTCTTTTTTTCGCCACGTAATTACAATTCGTAATTGCGTGGTTTTTTGCGCTGTATGGCTGTATGCGGGAAAACCGGCTGCTGCCGGCCGCGTTCGGGCGGCCATATAGTCAAAATAACCCATGATCATTTGCCAGGAGGAACCATTATGAATCAAACTTTTATGAAAGAAAAAAATATACTGCCGCTGGTGCTGTCCATGTCGCTTCCCATGGTGATCTCCATGGCAGTCAATTCGCTTTACAATATTATTGACAGCTATTTTGTGGCTAAAGTGAGCGAAGATGCCATGACCGCACTGGCGCTCGTCTATCCCGTGCAGAATCTCATCAACGCCATTGCCATCGGTTTCGGTATCGGCGTCAACGCCTGCATCGCTTTTTACCTTGGCGCAGACGATAAGATACGGGCAGACCGTTCCGCCACGCTGGGCGTTCTGCTCAGCTTCCTGCACGGTATTCTGCTGGCTGTTGTATGCATTTTAGGAATGCCCGTGTTTATGGGAAATTTCTCGTCCGATGCGGATACGATACGCCTGGCTCTGCTTTACTCCAATCGGGCATTCCTGTTTTCTCCGGTCATTAACCTTGGATTGTCCTTTGAGAAAATATTCCAGGCCGCAGGCAAAATGAAACTTACCATGTTCTGTATGATGTGCGGCTGTATTGCAAACATTATCTTAGACCCGTTGATGATTTTCGGTATCGGTATATTTCCGGCCATGGGCATTGCCGGAGCCGCCTATGCCACGGGAATCGGGCAATGCATTACCCTCCTTGCCTATCTGCTGTTTTACGTCCTCTGTCCCATGCCGGTAAAAATCCGCCGGGACTGCATCGGATCTGATAAACCGACTTTCCAAAAGCTGTATTCCATAGGGGTCTCCGCAACGCTTAACCTGGCGCTGCCCTCCCTTCTGATCTCCGCCCTGAACGGACTGCTGACAGCTTTTTCAGAAAAATATGTGCTCGTGCTCGGCGTATATTATAAACTGCAGACCTTTATTTATCTGACTGCCAACGGAATCATTCAGGGTATCCGCCCGTTAATGGGTTATAACTTCGGCGCAAAGGAGTACGGCCGTGTCAAAAGAATTTACCATACGGCGCTGACCATGAACGTCGGCATTATGCTGCTCGGTACGGCACTTTCATGGATGATCCCGCAGTATTTGATCGGACTGTTTACCGACAGTCAGGAAACCGTCGAAATTGGCGTAACCGCCCTGCATATCATCAGTCTGGGCTTTGCCGTATCCGCCGTCTCCATCACCAGTTCCGGCGCTTTGGAAGGATTGGGAAAAGGATACCAGTCCTTATTCATCTCACTGCTGCGGTATGTGGCCGTAATCCTTCCGGCGGCGTTTCTGCTCAGCCGGTTTGCCGGAGCAGACGGGGTATGGTATGCTTTCTGCTTTACGGAATTTGTTTCGGCCGGATTTGCGGCTTTTATTTACAGGAAAGAGGTCCGTATGAAAACGGTATCTGCGGATGCGGGGGCATGACGGTCCCCGCATTCCTTCCGGTAATCGTCCGTTCCTGAAGGCTGCACAGGAAAAGCAGATGCAGCCTTTAGTCATTTTTATACAAAGCAAGGAGCCAGCAACCCGCTGCAGGCAGCGGGAAATCATTTTTGCAAAAACCCCAAATACTCATCCAGTACATTAAACAGCATATTCCCCGCACAGACCGGAAGTTCCGCCGTCGTCCCCTTTAACGGCACATAACAGTACAAATCATCCGCCTTTGTCAGCACAAGAACCGGAATCACGTCATACTCCGGTCCGAACAGGACTTCCTGATATGCGCTGTATTTGGCCGCCTGCTGCACTTCTTTCTCCTCGATCCTGTCATTCATTTTAAATTCTAAAGAAAATACATATTTTTCCGTAATCACCAGCACATCCGCATAGATTCTGACCGCACGGGATTTCTTGATCCGAAGTTCAAAGACAATCTCCCAGTCCTCATAAGCCACACCCTCCAAATCGGCAAACAAAGCCCGCATGGTCTCCGCCGTATCCCGGAACGAATGAAACAGCCCTCTCGTGTCGTTCAGATTGCGCCCGATTCTCTTACAGCCAAACTGCAGCATTTCCATCCACTCATCTTCCCCCAGTTCCAAAAACTCCTTTACGGTAGAATAATAGCCGCAAAAATCCCCCAACCCTTTATGGGGCCTTGCCTGACGAATATATCCGTGCCAGTTATACTCCCTGTCACGGCAGCACAGCTCATGCATATAGGGAGAGGCATATAAATAGTGGTTGATGATCCCCCTGTCTTTTTTCAGTTTTTTCGCAATCTCCTTCGCCTTGATACCGTCGCTGCTGCAGATCAAAGCATAGATGTCCCTTTCTATGATATCGATATCCATAATTCTTTCTCTTTCCCTTGCCCGCACGCAGCGGGGCATCAAATTTGAAACGCCATCAGCGGTTCAGATCCGCACGCCCCGTACCTTCCTGCAGCATTTTATCATACTCATCCCATGAAAGATACCGTCCGCCCATGCTCTCCAAATGCTCCGTATGGAACTGGCAGTCAAGAAACAGAAACTGCCTCTGCTCCAGACATTTTGCCAAAGCGATGAGCGCCGTCTTGGAGCCGTTCTCCTTTTCCGAGAACATGCTCTCTCCGAAAAAGCACCTGCCGATGGAAACCCCATACAGACCTCCTGCCAGTTCCCCGTCCTCATAAGTCTCCACACTGACCGCATAGCCTGCTTCATGAAGGCGGCAGTATGCTGCCTCCATCTCATCGGTAATCCAAGTGCCCTCCCCAAACTCCCTCTTTGTCCGGCACCGGTGCATGGTATCCGCAAAATCCCGGTTCAGCACCACCTGCAGTTCATGCTTTTTTGTATACTTTTTCATGGAACGGGAAATATGTATCTCTTTCGGGAAAATGACAAACCGCTCCTTCGGACACCACCACAGGATTTCCTCCCCTGGATCATACCATGGAAAAATCCCATGTGTATACGCCAGAAGCAGCCGTTCCACACACAAATCCCCTCCCACGGCCAGCAGCCCGTCCGAACGGGCATATACGGGATTGGGAAAAGAAATTTCCCTCTTGTCTAAATGGTAAACCGGCATACGCCTTACCCCTTTCCTGCTTTGCTTCCTTCGGAAGAAATACAAATCCTGAACTTGTCACCTTCCGCGCTCAGACTGCATGTTCCGCCTTCCCGGAGCGCCCCGAACAAAATCTCATCCACTAAAAGCGGCTTGATTTCCCCCTGTATCACGCGCTCGATTTCCCTTGCGCCGAATTCCATGCTGATGCCTTTCCTTTTCACCAGTTCTTTGGACGCCTTATCCGCGGACAGTTCCACATTTTTCCGCAGCAGCATGACAGCCAGTTCGTTCAGCTTCTTCTCCACGATCTGCTCTGCCATTCCTTCGTCCATACCATGAAATACCACGATCCGGTTTAAACGGTTACGGAACTCCGGCTGGAAAATCCGCTTTACCTCTTCCATGATCACATCCGTTTTCACATCCTGCCCGCCAAAACCGATTCCCGGTTTTCCGAGCCGGCTCGCTCCCGCATTCGATGTCATGATGATGACCACATTCCGGAAATCGGCTTTCCTTCCCTGGTTATCCGTCAGTACGGCATAGTCCATCACCTGCAGCAGCACATTATAAATATCGGGATGCGCTTTTTCCACCTCATCCAGCAGCAGGACCGCATGAGGATGCTTGCGGATTTCTTCCGTAAGAAGTCCTCCCTCCTCGTAGCCCACATATCCGGCCGGTGCGCCGATCAGTTTCGCCACCGCATGTTTTTCTTCATATTCACTCATGTCAAAACGGATCAGCCGGATACCCAGCTCCTGTGCAAGGCTCTTTGCAATCTCCGTCTTACCCACACCGGTAGGCCCGACAAACAGCAGGCTGGCCAACGGCTTCCCTTCTTCCAGCAGTCCGGCCCTTGAAAATTTCACCGCATTGACTACCTGTCCGATTGCCTCCTCCTGCCCGTATACACGGTTCTTCAGACGTTCCTCAAGCGTTGCCAGCGATTCCGTTTCCCCGCTTTCCACTGCCTGTTTCGGAATGTGGCAGGTCTTGGACAGGATTTCATCAATCAGCTCTTTGTCAACGCTTTGCACCTTGGAATCCATCGGATGCAGACGGCGGTAAGCCCCTGCTTCGTCTATCAGATCAATGGCCTTATCCGGCAGATAACGTTCCCTGATATATTTCGCGCTGGTTTCAGCCGCATATTCCAGCACCCCTGCTTCATAGTTCACGCCATGAAACTCTTCATAACTCCCTTTCAGCCCTTCCAGGATCCGTACGGTATCCGGGATATCCGGCTCCCTGATCTCAATATTCTGGAACCTTCTGACCAGGCTTTTGCTTTTCTCAAAATGCTTTTTGTACTCTTCATACGTGGTAGCCCCGATGAAGCGTATATGCCCCGCGGCCAGATACGGCTTCAGCATATTGGAAATGTCAAATGTCCCGCCGTTCACCGCCCCTGCCCCGACTATGTTATGAATTTCATCGATATAAACAATCGGTTTTTCCTCGCGGCCGATGCTGTCCATCACACGTTTAAAACGTTTTTCAAAATCGCCTCGGTACTGCGTACCCGCCAGCAGGCTTCCCAGATCCAGGGAAAAAATCCTTGCTCCGGCCAAAGGCTCCGGAACCCTTCCTTCCCTCAGCAGACCTGCCAGTCCGTATGTGATGGCGGTCTTTCCGACTCCCGGTTCCCCGATATGAAGGGGATTGTTCTTCTCCCTCCGGCAGAGAATCTGCAGCGTCCTCTCCAGCTCTTCCTCCCTGCCGATCAGCGGATGCTCCCTGTCCGCCTCGTCGTTCAGACAGACTGCATACTGCTGCCAGAAACCTTGCTGTGCCTCTGCACCGGCCCCGTCCTGTTCCCGGTCACCGTCTTCATCCGCTTCCATTCCCCCGGCATATTCCGCTTCCGGGCGCTTCCTGCCGGTTCCGTCCTTCCCGTCCGCACCGCTCCCGTCCTCATATGCCACCGCCATCTCCTGCAGAAGTTCCGCCTGTTCCACGCCCTGCATACGCATATAATAAACGGCATAGCTTTCCTCCAGCCCATACATCGCATGTAGGATATGGGGCAGTTCTACCATGTAACGTCCGCTGTTCTGCGCCGTTTCCCATGCAAAGGCCAGCACGGTTCCCATCCCATGCGAAAGTTCGGGAGTCTGTTCTTCCTCCGCCGTTCCGGCCTCCATATACTCCTCCAGATATGTTTTTAAATGATAATCCAGCTCCTTAACACTTCCGCCGCAGTTTTCAAATGCCTGCGCAAATACTTTGTTCTGGCATACCACATACAGCATCAGTTCCGGAGTCACGAGTTCAAAATGCGCATTTTTCGCCAGTGAAAACACGGTATTGATGATTCCTGCCACTTCCCCCGATACATTCATTGTCACTCCTCCTCTACTGTCATCCGAAACGGGAACCCTTCTTCCTTTGCCCTGGCCGCTGCCGCCTGAACCTTGGTCACCGCAAGGTCGTACGGATATGAACCGACTGCCGCTTTACCGCTTTCATGCACCATCAGCATCAGGCGCTCCGCCTCTGCTTCATTTTTATGAAAAATATCCATCAGGATTTCCACCACAAACTCCATGGAAGTAAAGTCATCGTTGTGCATGATGACACGGTAATGCTTTGGCTCCCGTATGTTTATTCGTGTCTTCTCTCTTGTCTCTCCCTGTACGGACATGCTTATCTACCTCCGGCCTCTGTCGTTTGTTAACGGATTCATTATACTATACAAATATCTTTTCCGCAATTTAAACGCTTCCTGTCACCCCGTTCCAGCCTCCCTGTATCCATTATAGAAAAAAGGAAAACGCTCCGCTTAATCTCACTTGCGGTTCTGTTCCCCTGCGCTGTACGTTCTGCTCCTATGGATAGATTGCTTTTTCAAATTGTGCCTTCCGATATTTAAGGTTCCATCCATGCAGCGCTGCATGGATACGTTTTTTCTCCTACAGAATCAACATGACAAGCGTTCCTGTTATGATGGCGGCAAGTCCGAGTGCAGACTTTTTGGATAATCGTTCATGGAATACAAAATACGAAAACGCAATCGTCACCAATATACTGAGTTTATCCACAGGAACGACCACGCTGGCCTGCCCATCCTGCAGCGCTCTATAGTAGCATAACCAGGAACCTCCGGTAGCAAGGCCGGACAGAAAGATAAATCCAAGTTCCTTTTTGGAAATCTCCCTAATGGTGTGCTGTTTCCCCGTGACAAAGACCATTACCCAGGCCATAACCAGTACGACTCCGGTGCGGATCGCCGTACCCAGATTGGACTCCACGCCGGAAATGCCGACTTTCCCAAGAATGGATGTCAGACTGGCAAAAACGGCGGAACCGGCGGCATAGAACAGCCAGCTTCTTCCCTTTTCCTGTTTCGGACCGGTATCCTTCTTTTCAATCATGAAAAAAGTACCGACGGCAATGAGCACAACGCCGGCCGCCTTAGACGGACTGATTTCTTCCTGCAGGAAAATAAATGCCAAAAGAATAGTCAAAACCGTACCGGACTTGTCGATGGGAACTACCTTGTTAATATCGCCAAGCTGCAGCGCCTTAAAATAACAGAGCCATGAGGCTCCGGTCGCCAGACCCGAAAGGATCAGAAACAAAAGTGTTTTTCCTCCAATCAAGCCAATCTGGTTCTGTGCCCCCGCGACAAACACCATCAGCCATGAAAATGCCAGCACAACAATGGTACGGATTGCCGTAGCCACGGCAGCATCCGTTTTCCGAATTCCGCATTTAGCCAGAATGGAAGTCACACCTGCTAACAATGCAGAGCCACATGCGAATACAAGCCACATACTATTTACCTCCTGAACCTGCCAATTTCATATTTCCATAAATAACCTTCCATTTGGTGCCTGTGCGTATAAAAAAGCCCTCCTCTCTGAAAAATTTCTTTTTCAGGGACGAGAGCAAATACTTCGAATTACCACACAGTCTTTGCTTATACTTTTTAAATCATACAATGGCTTCCCCATTTTGTCAATGCCGCGGCGGCGCCCGTGGAAATGGCCGGATTCTTCCAAGCTGTACGCTTTAGCGCAGTCTGCGCAGTAAATGTGCAGACCTGCCTAAACTTTACTTACAATTTCATAAAAGCGATATAGTTTCTCTTCCTCATCGTTCAAATCTTTATACATTCTTTTTTCGTTCAGAACAAATCCCGCCTTTTCAATCACTTTCCAAGATGGTACGTTTTCATTTCTCACAGAGGCGATCATGCTTTTTGCATGATAATGTTTGAGAAAATAATCCGTGTATGCTTTAACCGCTTCAGCCGCATAACCATTGTTCCTATATTGTGCGCCAATAAAATATGTAATACCCGTTTTCCGGAAGTCTTCATAGTAGGAGCATCCAATAGAACCAACCACCGCGGCTTCATCCTTTAAGGTTATTGTATAAGCCAGATAATCCATATCCGGATTATCTCTGAAGGCAAATCCCTCTGCCTCGGCTGTCCATTTTGTTATCCATCTGCCGCAGTTTCTGTCAAAACCACAATCGATCAAACTTCCGTCTGCCGCCATTTTGGCAAATGGTATTCCATCTTCTGTTCTTACATCCCGAATCAGCAATCTCTGCGTTTCTATCTTCATAAACAAACCTCCATAAATTTTTATTCCCCGGAATTAGGAACTGTTTCTCCCTTCCCTAGCAGTTTTTCAAAAACAGCTGCAATGATCACAATTCGCCTTGTGCAAACAGGTTATCTTTTCCCATACCGCATACGAATGGATTGGAATCAAAAAGATGACAAAAATTCAAAAAGTCGGAACGCTGCTTTGAATCCTTCATAATCTTTACAAGTAATTCATTTGGAATGGTTCTTGCATATGCGCCGGGACCTGCCAGCCTGATGTTTTTCACGCCATGGCGTTTCAGTATATCTTCTAATTCATCTGGCATAAAAGTGTATGTGATGCACCACGGTGAACCTCCATTTTCATACTCGGCAATTTCCTTTTCACCGCCCATGAGCCCTTCCTTCCACAACTTCATAACAGCATCCCGGCTGAAATGAAAAGCTTCGACTGCGTTTGCTTTATTGTCGATGCACCATTTGACAAATGGGTCGTCACAGTTTTCATCTAACAGGAATTGGTTTTTCTGTATCGGATTAGCCAGGTACGGAAGATATCCTAAACGGCTTGATACACTTATCATGATCCGCTTCCGGCATATGCGTATGAGTTCGCTGATAACCTTTTCCTGATTGGGATGGGTATATGAAACAGGGGCGTCAAAAGAAATCACCATGTCAAAGGATTTATCTTTGAAGCCTTTTAAATCCTCCAATGCTCCGTTCACAAATGTTATCTTTTCAAGAACTCCTTCTTTTTCGGCCAGTTCTTTTGCCTTATCTATCATAGGCTGTGAGAGGTCAAAATGTGTCACTTCGCATCCATGCCTTGCAAGAAGAATGGAAAATCTGCCGCATCCCGCACCCCCGTCAAACACGGTTTTTACACCATCCAAATGAGAGAGTAATTCCTTTTCAATATGGCTTTTTTGAATAATGTCATCTATAAAGGTTTCTTCACGGTGACTTTCAAGTTCACCTTTATCCGGCATATTCCATAAACGTTCTGCTATTTTTCTGCTATAATCCATAAAGCGGTATCCTCCGGTTATAATGATCGCTGTGCTGTCAGAGTCGCTGACATCTTTCCCCTGATTTTCTGTGGTATAGTGTAACACATTTTTATCCGGCGCTCTACCTCACACATTTTTATAAAAAAATATGAGCCAATACCAAATCTGAGCGGCGCAGCTTAGACATATGTTTTTCATTCGGCCATGAAAATGATAAAAATTTTTAAAAAATAAAAACTTTTTCCAGCGCCATGACAATATATACATGCAAGGGCAAATCTTTGCAAGTCGACTTGAAAGAAGAAGGAGGATGGCTGCTATGAATAATGATGAATTCGAGCGGTTTGTCCTGAAGTTTGGAAAAGATATTCTGCGGTTTTGCCGGATGACTGCCGGAGATGCGGAAAATGGAGACGAACTGTATCAGGACACTATGCTCAAACTGCTGGAGAAAAAGAAGAAGCTGGACTCTACGCAGAATATAAAGAGTTACGCTTTATCCACTTCAATTTATCTTTGGAAGAATAAGAAGAAAAAATACGCAAACAGGATGAGACTGGTTCCAATTGACAGTATGGATGAGATGTCCGATGAGGGATATGCGGTTTCCGGTCATGACAATGAGGCTTCGCCAGAACATATTGTATTGCAGCAAAATGAGATAAACGTAATTCAGGGATTAGTTGCATCTCTGCCTGAAAAGTACAGAATACCAATCTATTTGTACTATTCGGCGGATATGCAGGTAAATGAAGTATCTGAGATTCTCGGACTGCCGGAAGGAACCGTCAAGAGCCGGATGCGGAAAGCAAAGAAGCAGTTAAAGGAAAAATTGGAGGCGATAGGATATGACAGATGAAAAATTGGATCAAATCTTAAAGCAGGCCCTTGCTCCTGAAATTAGTGATAGAGAAATTCGAGTACGCAGAGAGAGGAAGGGTAAAATGAAGAAATTGGGTAAAACAGGAAAGGCAGCAGCGGTAATTGCAATGGCTGTTATTGGAATTGGCGGACTGGGCTGTTTTAATCCGGTACTTGCAGCAAAGATTCCACTGGTTGGAAAAATTTTTGAGAAGGTTGAGGATGATGTCACATATTCCGGTGATTATACAGATAAGGAAACTGTCCTGACAAATGAAGATCATGCGGGGAATTTGGACACATCAGACTATTCCGCATCTGATAAAGGAATAACGCTGACTGCATCGGAAGTCTACTGTGACGGATATTCCATATTCCTTACGGTGAATATTGAAGCAGAAGATGCAGATTTTACTCACATCCCAAAGCATTATACAGGCATGAATGCCGCAGATAACCGGACAGCCGCAGGATTTTATATAGGCGGGACATGGAGTGTTGGCGGGAATTCACCTGAGCAACTCGAAAATACGTTTGAGGGAGAGGTAATCGACAGCCGCACATTTGCAGGTATGCTTAAAGTGAATCTTACGGAGAAAGTAACAGACAGCGGCGAACTTAACTTAAATATAAGCGGCCTTGGATATGATGATGACAGGATGCTTGACAGTGAAGAAATATCCGCATCCCACTGGACGGATGGCAGCTGGAATATTGTCCTTCCATTTGAGGTGAACGGGACAGATGTAAAGACGATTGAAGTAGGTGAAAAAAAAGGAAATATCACGCTTGATGATATAGTGGTATCTCCGTATCAGGTGATTGTCCATGCGACAACACCGGGAAAACAGAGAGAACTGACAGATGACAGGAGGGAAAAGCTGCTTTCAAAAAATCCTGATTTGACAGATGCAGAAATGCTTGAGCTTCTTGGGTTGACTTATGAACCCTGCCAGACAATTTGTTTTGATCAGGATGGGGAAATGCTATACTCAGATATGGAAATGGCAGGCAGGGCCGGATTTGCCGTTCAGGGAAAAAAGATAAAAACTCTGTATATTTTCATTTTTGACAATCTTGATGACTGGGCACAAATGGAGAGTGAAGGAATGAACAGCAGTGTTGCAGATAAGGCTGTCATTGCTAAGGAAATCCATGTGGAGTGAGCGGACAGAATTTTAAAAGGGAGCAGAACGGCTTGCACGGATTCCCTTGTGATGCCGTCCAGTTCCCCATACCGGCCGCCATGACTGGCGGCCGGTTCCAGTTCATCAGGGAGAGGCTTTTTTCTGCACAAATATATTTATCTCTCTCATCCAGCGTCATTATAACCATTTACCAAATGCCGCATTATTTTTATGTTCCTTAAAGCCATGCTTTTTATAAAAGTCATATGCCGGTACGTCTTTTTCCGTTAATAAAAATATTGCTTTAATATCGTGTTTCGTAAGATATCCTTCAATAGCGTCAATGAACTTTCCGCCTATACCCTGCCCCTGCAGTTGGGTTTTGACACATAATTCATCAATATAGTATTCTGTTGCAGCATACCAGTGTTTAATATGTCCCATTGCAAGTGCGACCAGCTTATCCTCATCAAAATATGCCAAAGTTAATGAATTATTATTTCCGATCAAATCCACAATATAATTTTCCAGTTGTTCCTCATTACTCCAGTCATCATTCCAAGGTTCTTTTGTAAATACCTCTCTAAAAAAGTTTTTTACTTCATTTTTGTTTGATATATTCAATTTCACTAATTCCATATCAGCCTGTCTCCCATAATTTTTCCAACTTAATTTGTCTTAGGAACTGTTAAGAAATAACTTTACACTTTGACGCAGGATGAGTTCACA
>CAJTVQ010000056.1 GCA_910579935.1 uncultured Lachnospiraceae bacterium | reverse complement strand
TTTAAAGAAAAGCCTGAAAAAACAATGATTTAGAGCTTGACATTATAGGAAGGATTAAAGATCATTGCACCGTCTCCCTATAAAATAAAGCGGAACGTAACACAGATGGATGAAAAAACACAGCGTCCGGTTATTGGAAAGGATGGGAAGCCGGTTACAAAGGAAGTTGAGGTAACAGTACCGGCTTATAAGGTCGTAACAGTATTTGACGTATCCCAGACAGAGGGACGTGAACTGCCAAAACTTGCAACAGAACTGACCGGAAACGTAGAAGATTATCATAATCTTTTTAAAGCAGTGGAACAGATATCGCCGTTTCCTGTCAGCTTTGAAAAAACAGAAGGAGCGCATGGATACTGTCATTATGGGGAAAAGAGGATAGTCCTTAATACAGGAATGAGTGAAACCCAGAATATTAAGACATTTATCCATGAAATCGCACATGCGAAACTGCATGATAAAAATTTAGAATCCGCTCATGGAGAACAGAGGAAAATTCCGGACCAGCATACACGTGAGGTTGAGGCCGAAAGCGTGGCATACAGTGTATGCCAGTATTTGGGACTGGATACATCGGAATATTCCTTTGGATATATTGCGGCGTGGAGCAGTGGAAAAGAGATTTCGGAATTAAAGGAATCTTTAGAAGTTATCCGGAATACTTCGGCGGAACTGATAGAAGGAATCAACGCTAATTATGCAGAAATCATGAAGGATCAGCTACAGCAGCGGACTTCTGGAAATTATCATAAGCAAAGTGCGGAACAGCCTGGAAAATCTGTTTCGATAAAGGACAGGCTTGCAGCAAACAAAGAATTCATAAAGCGGCAGGAAAGCAGGAAATCATTGGGGACAATGGAAAAACCAGGAAGAGAGGAAATGGAAAGATGATGAATCTGAGAGAGTGGAGCGTGGAAGAAACGGATTTTATCAGCTGCTATTGGGAAGCAGGAAAGCCGGGGGAAGAGATTATAAAAGAAATAGAGCAGTCTCTTCCTTACATGGAGACGGAAATGCAGAGACTGGCGGAGAGAATCGTGAAGAAATTAGAGAAGCTGCCGGAAAAAGAATATGGAGAAATGGTTTTCTGCCATTCAACAGTACAATAAACAGGAATGATCCCTATTATGTAAAATTTTCGATATCGAAAATTTATCAAAACAGGAATGATTCCTAAATTAAAAGGAGAATCAAAATGGCAAGTTTAACAGAGCAGCTGCAGGAAGATACGCCGAAAAAAATAAAAGAAGCTGTGGATATAACTGCAAAAACGGCAAAGACAATGGGAAAAGGAATTGCCCTTATACTGGAAAATACAGTACTTTCGGAAAAGTCCATCATGAAAGCGCTGGACAAAAAGCTGGAAAAGACAGGGGATATCCGGTATTCCCATAAAAATGTTTCCATAGAGGAACTGCAGAAGAGCGGCAGGGTGGAAAGAGTGGATGAACTGATGCTGCAGGAATCCATGCGGTACTTTGACAAATACTGCCGGGAATTCGGAGTAAAATATTCCGCGCTGAAGACAAAACAGTTAGGCGAAGACGGGACGGAGCGGGAGGGTTACATGATATTTTTTGAAGGAAGGAACGATAAGCTGATAGAAGATATCATGAGAAGGGCCGTTGCGGACTGGACAAAGGATCAGGGCCTGATGAAAGCAGCAAAAGAAGCCGGAAAGGACACTGCTGAAGCAGCAGCGGAAGTGGCGAAACCGTCGGTGCTTGCCAAACTGGCCTTTTTTCGGAATCGGGCTAAAGAATCTGTAAATGCGGAAACGGACAGGAATAAGGATAAAAATGCGGAAAGAACACGTCAGCCCGATTTGGAGAGGTGAGTATCTTTATGACAAAATTAAACAAAAGCAATGCTTCCGGGCTGCTGCAGAAATATAAAGTGGTAATTATATTCAGCCTGGTGATTTTTTATTTCGGCTGCAGGCTGGGTGAAATGTACCGCATCAGCGGCGGGGACCTTTTGCTGGTATTGTCCCATATGGACTACATGATAAAAACACTGCCGGGAATCCGCAGAGCAGATTTGAAATGGGGTGCCGTCTGTGCCGGATTATTTGCATGTTTTCTGTATTACCAGAAGCTTACAAGAAAAAACATGAAGCCCGGAGTAGAATATGGTTCTGCCCACTGGGGAACGCCGGAGGATATAAAGCCATATATCGATGATGATTTTTATAATAATGTAATCCTTTCGCAGACAGAATTCCTTACAATGAATCCCAAAATGAAAGTATTTGAACATAACAGAAATAAGAATGTGCTGGTATACGGCGGTTCCGGTTCCGGAAAAACGTATGGCGTGGTAAAGCCGAATCTGATGCAGCTGAATGCAACGTATATTCTGACAGACCCGAAAGGCACCTTACTGCCGGAAACAGGAAATCTGTTCCGCAGGGCCGGATACAGGATTAAAGTTTTGAATTCCAAGGATTTTTCCACTTCCATGCATTACAATCCATTTGTCTATATACGAAAGGAAGAAGACGTAATGACACTGGCAAAGGTTCTTTATGAGAACCTGAAGGGGAATGATAATGCAGGGCCTCCGGCAGACCCGATGTGGGATAACGGAGCAATCCTCTGTCTGAGTGCTTTTATTGCGTACATATGGATGGAAGCGCCGCCGGAGGAACAGAATATCGGAACCATGATGGAAATGTTTTCTTCCTGTGAGGTGAGGGATGATGATCCGGAATTCAAAAATGCGGTGGACATGCTTTTTGACGAACTGGAAGAACGGAATCCGGACAGTTTTGCCCTGCGCCAGTGGAAGAGTTTTAAAGTGGCGGCGGGCAAGACCACAAAATCAATCCTGATCACCATTGGTGCGAATATGTCTCCTTTCAATATGCAGGCGGTAAGGAATCTGATGTCCTATGATGAACTGAATCTGGATACTTATGGGGATGCAAACCAGAAAACAATTCTCTATGTGATCATTTCGGACACAAATAAAACGTTTAATTTCATTCCGGCCATCATGTTCACGCAGGCCTTTAACCTGTGGTGCGACAAAGCGGATATCGAATACGGAGGCGGGATGCCGACGCCGATCCGCTGCATTATCGATGAGTTTGCCAATATCGGGAAAATACCGGATTTTGAGATACTGATAGCAACCATCCGTTCCAGACTGATATCCACCATGATTTTCTGCCAGACAAAATCACAGTTAAAGCGTATTTACAAGGATGACGTGGAAACCATTGAGGGAAACTGTGACACGACTATTTTTCTGGGCGGCAAGGAAAAGACGACCCTGAAGGACCTGGAGGAATGCCTGGGGGAAGAAACCATTGATTTATTCAATACTTCGGAAAACTTCGGACAGAGCCGCAGTTCCGGACAGAATTTCCAGAAGCTGGGCCGGAAACTGAAATCGGTGTTTGAATTAAATGTCATGCCGAGAAACAAATGCATTGTACAGCTGAGCGGTGTAGCACCGTTTTACTCTGATAAATTTGACACGTCCAAGCATCCAAGATTCAGGTATTTATCAGACTATGATGAAAAGAACAGGTTTGATTTTGTGGTGTATGAGAAGAAGAGAAAGAAAGCAGGAAACCGGATTGTATTTCATAAAAAAGATGTGTACCGGGTGATCAGTTAAAGTTTGCATATTGTTTAAGGCTGGAAGATTGGAAAGGATTTGGAGTGTTTTTATAATGAGTAAATTTTCTGATAACTTAAAAGAACTAAGACATTCACTAAATATGAATCAAAAAGAGTTTGCCGCATTAATAGGGATTGCACAACCTTCTCTCTCCGGATATGAAACCGGAAATGTTTCCCCCACTTTAGATGTTCTACAAGAAATTGCCGTCAAATGCCATGTTTCTTTAGATTGGTTATGCGGTATTTCTTCCACACAAAATAATCTAAACTCTTTTTTGGAATTAGAGGAAATCAATGAAATAAAATATGAAATAGACATTCTGATCCGCCTGAAGTGAAAATTTTCGGATAAAACAGGAATCATTCCTATTATATGAAATTCCCGATATCGAAAATTTTCAAAAACAGGAATGATTCCTGTTTCGAATATGAGGAGAAAAGAGGAAAAGGAAATGAAAAGGCAGAGGATACGTCCCCCTTGAATTCAGGAAAGAAATATAAAGGCAGCATATGAAAAATTAACAGTAGTCCCGCATCTGATAATGAACAGATGGTGGGAAATTTTATTTAAGGAGAGAATAATGGATGCAATAATATCATCAGCAAAGGAAATATTAACAGGACTTTTATCGGCAGTGGGAGCTGGATTTGCGTTATGGGGAGCTTTTGATGTGGCAACCGGATTCAGCCAGCATAATGCAGCAAAACAAGAGGCTGGGATACCTAAAGTAATAGGCGGAGTTGCAGTAATTGCAATCGCAAATGCTTTGATTCCTAAAATTTTCGAATTTCTGAAATTTACTACATAAGGAGTGGATAAATGAACTTTATAATGCTTGCTTCCAGTAATCCCCTGGACATAAGTGAATTTGCAAAAACAATAATAGACTTTATAACCAAAGACCTGTTTCTGGAAGGGCTGCGGAAAAGCTGCATAGCAATGTATACCAGCATATTCAGCCAGGCCAATGAGGCAGTGGAAACGGCATCTTCAGAACTGCTGGTGACACCGGAAGCTATTTTTCCCGGTGTATATGAAAAAATAATAGAAATATCAGAAACGGCATTCATGCCGGTTGCAGGGATTGTCTTAGCCTGTATTCTCAGCTATGAATGTGTAAGCATGATGGCGGAGAGCAACAGGATGAAAGAGTTCGGGCCGCAGGATGTATTTATCTTAATCCTGAAGGCACTGGCGGGCGTCCTGCTCTTATCCCATTCCGCTGACCTGGTAAATACATGTTTTAAAGTGGGACAGTGGGCAGTGGCCCGTGCCGGACTGGAAACGGGTTCAGCGCTGGAAAGCGATATCGGGGCCATTGAACTGATAGAAAATTCCATGAATGCATTTGCCATGACCGGATACCTTATCCTTGGATGTGTGATCAAAGCCGGCATCGGGATATTCAGCATTGCAATCCGGATAGCGGTGTGGCTGCGCTTTGTTGAATTATATATGTTTGTGGTATCGGCGCCGATTCCGTTTGCCACGTTCCTGAATAAAGAGTGGGGACAGGTGGGGTTTAACTATATACGCAAAATCCTGTCACTGGCTTTCCAGCCGGTCTATATGATCATATGCTTTTCCATTTTCAGCGGGACGCTGACGATGCAGTCAGGAAACAGCTTTTTCTGGGCGCTTATAAAATCTTTTGCGGCAATGGTCATACTGGTACTGGCATTATTCAAGACCAGTTCCATAGCCGATTCCATATTCAATGCACATTAAGTAAGGAGGACATTTAAGAAAAATGGATTATATCTTAAACAGGAACCCGAAACTCATCATAGAGGTAAACGAACGGGACAGGGCACGGCCGGCGCTGCAGAACGGACTCATAAACACCTACAGCAGGGCACTGAGGAAAATAAAGGTAAAAGGAGGCCGCCAATGAGTGACGGGGATAAGTTCAGGAAAGAATTAACGGACTGCCTGAGAGGGAAAGGATATGATGTTTCCGAAGCATTCTGCGTAAAAAACAACGGTGGGAAAGACGGGATAGTATTTCATGACAAATCCCCTTTTTCACCGGTTTTTTATACCGGGGAATTACTGGAACAGCATACCGGGGGCAGAACGATACAGGAAACTGCACAGTATCTGATCGGGAAACTGGAGCGGACATACAGAACCGGACAGATATTCCATTATCTTCCATCACTGGAAAAACGGCAGGACTATCAGAAAATACGCAGGGATTTAAGACTCTGCATGGTACAAAAATCCGCGAACCGGGAACTGCTGGCAGAAACACCGCACCGGGATTACGGGGATTTTGCCGCGGTTGCATACTGGGTGGCGGGAGAAAGCGTGGAGGTCCGCATACTTCTGCGGCAGAATGTGCTGGACATGCTGGGAACCGGATTTGAAATGGTCTTTAAGGATGCCTATATCAATATGATGGGTGAATTTGAACTGAAAAGCATGGAAGAGATGCTATACGAAACAGTTGCGGCACAGCTCAGGGCAGAGCAGGTGAAAGAGGTACCGGCAGACCAGTATATCCACAGGATGTGTCAGGGAACAGAATTGTATCTGCTGACGCATAAAACAGGAAGGTTCGGCTCGGCCGCCATGTGCTATCAGAGAGAGATGGAACGTGCGGCAGGACGTGCCGGCGGTGATTTCGTAATCATTCCATCCTCCATACATGAACTGCTGCTTCTGCCCGTAAGGAGGAATATTCCGCTGGAGGCAGTCAGTGAACTGGTGCGCCGCATCAATGCAGGGCAGGCTGACCAGGAAGAATGCCTGTCTGACACCATATACATATATTCCCAAAAAGAAAAGCGTATCCTTGCAGAACGGGAATACCTTCAGAAGATACAGACAGGGCAGATGAATGGACAGTACCGGAAAAGCGAACGTACGGCAGGGGAAGAATGGGAGGCGGAAAGATGCCTTATGTAAACATGACAAAGGATTTTAACGAAGTAAGAAAACCCGTGGCCCTCGGCCTGACAAAACGGCAGCTGTTCGGGGTCATGCTGGCGGCAGCCATCGGAATTCCGCTTTATCTGCTGCTTTATAAGAAAATGGGAGTAGACAGCGGGATTGCCGTATTTTCCATGGTCATTTGTCTGATGCCCGTTGGTTTTGCCACTTTTTACACAAAGGACGGACTGTTCATTGAAAAGCATATCATGTTCTATTGGGAGACACACCACGTAAGGGCAACCGAGCGGCCTTACAGGACACAGAACCTGTATGAAATAAAGGAACGGCAGAAGCTGCTGGAAAAGGAGGTGGAAGAAATCTTGCAGAAAAGCGGCATTACGATACCGGCAAACGGAAAGATCGACAGAAAGACAAAAAAGGAACTGGAAAAGGCCGTACAGAAGGCGAAAGCCACGGGCAGGATCCCGGCCAGCGCACAGGAAACCATACCATATGAAAAGGCGTTTGCGGACGGAATCTTTGAAACGGAACCGGGATACTATACAAAAACCATTGCCTTTGAAGACATCAATTACCAGCTCCTTGACAAAATGGACAAAGGGGAGAAATTCGAGCACTGGTGCGACCTGCTCAATTCGTTTTCGCCGGATGTCCATTATGAATTCAATTATTATAACCAGAGCATCAGCAGACGGGAATATGAGGCAGACTTCCGTATCCCGCAGGTGAATGATAAATTCCAGACGGTAAGGAAGGAGTATGGGGGCATGCTCCTGCACCAGATGGAAAAAGGCTCCAATGACATCCGCCAGGAACGCTACCTGACATTCGGGGTACATGCCAGGAACCATAAGGCGGCGAAAATCCATCTGGAAAAGATCGCGACTACCCTGCAGAAGAATTTCATGCGGTTTAACTGCAAGAGCCGGGTGCTGGACGGAATGGAGCGCCTAAAAATCATGTTCCGGATTTTCCATCAGAGGTCTGATGAAAAATTCATGTGGAACTTTGACCTTCCGGTAAACACCGGACTGTCCAGCAAGGATTTCATTGCACCCAGCAGTTTTGATTTCAGGCCATCGAGACAGCTGGATGCAACCAGGTATTTCCGCTGCGGGGAAGACTGGGGAGCCGCCAGTTACATAAAGATCTATGCGGCAGACATGGAAGACCGCATCGTAGCCGACCTTCTCGGGATCCATTCCACACTGCTCGTTACGGTACATGTGGATGTGCTTCCGCAGACGGAGGCGATTAACAGGGCCAAGGCGGAACTGAACAATATCCAAAGGCAGAAGATCAAGGAACAGAAAAATGCAGTGCGGCAGGGGTTCGACATGGACCTGCTCCCGCCGGATCTAAAGGAATATGAAAAAGCGTCGGATAAACTGGTAGGGGACTTAAGGAACAGCAACGAACGGCTTTTCCTCGCCACGATCACCATTGTACAGCTTGCGAAAACCAAAAAGGAGCTGGATGAAAACATTTTCGAAGTAAACAGTAAGCTGGAAGAATACCAGTGCGCCCTGGTGCGGCTGGACAACCGGCAGGAACAGGGATTCATGTCGGCGCTTCCGTTAGGGAAAAACATGATAGAGATAAAGCGGATGCTGACCACGACCAACAAGGCGATTTTCATACCTTTCACCACCGAAACGCTTTATACCCCGAGCGGCCAGTATTACGGCTTAAATGCCCTGTCGAATATGCTGATCACGTTAAACCGCAAGGGCCTGGTCAATCCGAACGGACTGGTTTTTGGAAAACCGGGGTATGGCAAGACCTTTACGGTAAAAAGGGAGATGATCGATGTATTTTTAAGAACGCTGGATGACATCATGATCATAGATCCGGAAGGAGAGTATCGTTACCTTACGAGAATGCTGGACGGCCAGGTCATTGAACTGTCTGTTGGATCTAAATATTATATCAATCCGCTGGACATTGACCTGGAACTGGAAAATGAGGAGGATGAAGAGTACGACGCCATATCGGCAAAGTGCTCCTTCATCCTTTCCTTATGTGACCTGATCCTGTCCGACAGGGGAAACCTGACGAAAAAGGAAACCAGCATCATTGACCGCTGCTGCAGGAGAATGTATGAGAAATATGCAAAAAACCCAAGGCCGGAAAAAATGCCTGTCATGGAAGACCTGCAGCAGGAACTCATGCGGGAAGACGGGCGTGCAAAACCGATAGCGGAAGACCTTGCCCTTGCCCTGGATATTTTTGTCAACGGCTCCCTGTCCTATTTTAACCACCGTACCAATATCCATATCGAGAAACGTGTGGTATGTTACGACATCAAGAAGATGCAGAAGAACATGTGGGATGCGGTCATGCTGATCATCCAGGACCATATCTGGGGGAGGGTGGCAAAAAACCGGACCCTGAAAAAAGGAACATGGGTGGATATTGATGAATACCATCTGCTCCTCCGCAAGCCGATAACCGCCGCTTACTGCGTGGAAATGTGGAAGCGTTTCAGGAAGTGGGGCGGCATACCGACCGGAATCACCCAGAATGTCAAGGATCTGTTCCGTTCACCGGAGATACAGAATATTCTTGACACTACGGATTTTATCATAATCCTGAACCAGGCCGGGGATGATGCCAAGATCCTTGCAGACCATCTGGACATTTCGAAGGATGAAATGGCATACATCAAGACCGGGGAGCCGGGGAAAGGGCTTCTGTTTGCCGGCAATACCAAAATCCCGTTCAAGGATGAATTCCCGAAAAATACCCTGTGCTACGACATCATGACGACCAAGCCGGGAGAAGCGATCAGTTAGGAGGGCAGCCATGGCAGAAGGGAAAGAAATGCTGCACGCAAGGGAAAGGGTTGTCCAGCAGATGAGCAGGGACGGATTGACAGAGGAGAATATTACGCAGGGAACCGTGAAGAATATCAGCAGCCGGCAGGAAGATTTTCTGTTTTCCGGGGAAGGACAGCCGGAACAGGCCCATGACCGGGGCCAGAACAGGGTATATTACCAGCCGGAGGACAGCATGCTGACAGCGTCCGGACTGCATGTGACAGAAACGGCGCCGGCGGCAGGAAATACCGTCATGCAGGAAAAAACCGTGTCCGTTCCGGGTGCAGCAGCTTTTATACCAGAACAGCCTGCGGAACCGGAGATACTGGAAGAATTATCGGGGATGCCGGATGCCCTTCCGGAGGAGTTTGCCGGTTTTGCAAACCGGATCGCGCAGATAAACAGCGGAAACAGTGAAAAGGAACCGGATGAGGATACGGTGGAGGAAGCCGGCGGGTATGTGGATCATAAAAACCGTCGGATGAAAGAAGAAATCCGCCAGGCGAAGAAACACAGGAATTACCAGCTTTCCGCTTCAGGAGAGCCGGAAACGGAAGACGATGGATATGGGGACGAAGAGGCGGCAGGAGAGGAAGAAGGAAAGGAAGAAGGGAAGAAGGGAAGGACCGGAAAAAGGCAGAATCCGTAAAACAGGACAAAAGACTGAAGGAGGGTGAAAAAGAACGGTTAAAATTCCGGAAGGGAAAAGAAAAGGAGGAGGAACCCGACCGCCTTAAGAAACGCAGGAAGCGGTTACGGTTTGAAGAAGCCCGTGAAGATGAAAACGGGGGCGGGGAGGAAAGCGCCTCCGCCCCGGACGAGAAAAAGAAGGAAAAGAAGGAAGAGAAGGAAAAGAAGGAAGAGCGGAATGGAGAAGAAGGGGAGGAAAAAACTCCCGGAAGGCTGAAATTCAGGGAAGACAACAGCGGAAGCATACGGAAAAGGCGGCTGGTAAATGCCGCCGTGCAGGGGGCCGGACGTAGATTTGAGGAAGGACAGGAGGAAGAACTGGATCCCGGAGCGGGGGATGCGTACCGGACCGGACGCGGCACCCTGCGGGGCGCCATATATTTCAGCCGGAAAACCCGTTTAAAACAACTCAGGGAAGAAACGGAGACATGGGAAGAGGAAACCGGACGCCTGATGGAACACGGGAAAAGCAGGCAGGGAAAGGCGGTACAGGATAAGCCGGGACGGGCGGGGCTGTCAGACAGGACGGCCGCCACGGCCCGGTTAAAAAACGGAAGCCGTTACCGGAAAGAACAGGAGACCGTGCAGAACCTGAAAAAAGCATACCAGCGGAAAATAAACCAGCAGAAGTCCATGGAGATTGCACAGAACGCAAGAAAGGGAAGTGAGTTTGTAAAAGTGGCAAAAGCAGCAGCGATAAAAGCCGCCGCGGCACTGAAGGGCAGCATTCTGATCCTGCTGTTTTTTTCCATCCTGTTCTTTCTGCTTCTTTTTCTTGCGGGATATCTCTTATCCAACCTGGTTCACATGGGAGGAGCAGGAGCGATTTACGGCGGGCTGTACCAGTCCACCTATTCGGATATTTCGGATTGTGAAGGCTATTACAGGGAACTGGAAACCGATCTGGAAGAAAAAATAGCCAATATAGAGGATGAGGAGGAGTATGCAGACTGTTATGAATTTGTTTATGACTTAGGGCACATAGGACACCGTGCGGTGGACCTGGCCAGTTATCTTGCCACAAAGTATACGGATTTTACACTGGAGCTGTGCAGGGACGAACTGGACGCCCTGTTTGAGGAAATGTATACGCTGGAAGTGGAGACAGCAGAAGAACCAAGGGAAAGGGAGAAGAAGGATGCAGACGGAAACATCATTTACGGTGCGGACGGGAATCCGGTAAAAGAGACATTTACTGCAGAAATCTGTTATGTCACCCTGACCGTGAAACCGTGGGATGAGATCATGGAGGGCAGGCTGACACAGGAAGAGACCAGCAGGTACAAAGTATATCTCCTGTCCCAGGGCGGCCAGCAGGTATACGGCAATCCGCTGCTGGAAGACTGGAAGGAGAAAATCAGCAGCCCGTTCGGCTACCGCATCCATCCCATTACAAAGGAAAAGACGCTTCATGCAGGGGTGGATATCGCGGTTCCCGTGGGAACGCCCCTGTTTTCCAGTACGGGAGGTACCGTTGTGACGGCACGGTACAGTGATACGGCAGGAAATTTTATCGAGGTCCTGACAGACAGCGGTTATATGGTAAGGTACCTGCATCTTGACAGCATCGGCGTATCCGCGGGAGATACCGTGGAAAAGGGAGCGCTGATCGGGGCAACCGGAAATACGGGAAGAAGCACCGGCCCGCATCTGCACCTGGAAGTGCGCACGCCGGAAGGAAAGGCCATAGACCCGACTTTTATCGTTGCAAACGGGGAAGGAAGGGAAGAGGAAGAAACAGAACCATAAAAATGCGCGGAAAAGCGCGCAGAAATGAGGATAACATGGCAGACATAGTGAAACTGGAAGAAATGTATGAAAAAGAAATGGAACTGTTCCGCACCCATAAAGAAAAAGCGGACACACTGAAGAAAAAAATAGAGGAAGAAAAGGGACAGGCAATCATGAAAAGCGTAAAAAGCCTGAACCTGTCGCCAGAGGAATTCAAAAGATTCCAAAAGGCCCTTGCGGATGAGAAGAATGTCAGAAAATTGATAGAGGAAATGCAGGAAACCAAACAGGAAAAGGCAGGAACAGGAGGTGAAGTGACAGATGGTTCTGGAGAGGGAACAGGAGGAACAGGAGACGGAATGGGAGAATCCGGGAGTGGGAAAGAAGACTAGCAGGAAGTCATGGATTCCGATTGCCCTGACAGCAGCGGCGGCAGGACTGTGTACAGCCGTTGTTCTTTTCTGGCGGACAGGGAATCCCTTCCGGCGCGAAGCCGTGACACAGGGGCAGGAAAATAACGGACAGATACGGGAAACGGTAACGGAGGCGGCGGAAGATGACGGTTCCTGGCTGGCAGAGGCGGAAGCCCGTGCCATGGAAGAAGCTGCAAAAGAGAATGCCGCAGTGGAAGAATCTCCCGTACCGCCGGTGCGGGAAGAAAAGGAAGAAGAAAGAAAAACCGCACTGCAGGAGCCGGTAAAAGTGCAGGATATTACGATAAGTCCGGAAGAAACGGCCGTATTCCAGTGTTATGAACCGGATGCCGAAAGGTATCAGTGGGAATATTACAGTGCCCTGGATAAGGAATGGGAAGCGGCAGACAGAAAGCCTTCGCTTACAACAGAAATCCGCCAGGACAGTCTTGGGCGGCAGGTTTCCATGCTCCATGTTCCGGGGAATGAAGAAAACGATCTTTTAAGTGTCCGGTGTACTGCATTTCTGCAGGGAGAGGAGACGGAAATATCAGAAGGCAGCCTGCATCTCTGGAAAGGCGGAATAGAGGAAATTTCCGCTGCCCCCATTGAGGCGGAAGCAGGAAGCTTTCTTCCGGCCCTGTTCCTGCAGGTGACGGTTCGGGATGAACAGGAAGAAGAAACGGAACTGACAGGGCTGCAGGCACTGTCTTTCTGCATCAGTCAGAATGAGGAAGAAAGCACGGTTTATGATGAAGAAAACAGCCTGACCACGGAAACGTATACAAGGGTACTGAAAGAAGCGCCTTATTATTTTGTGGAAGAAGGAGAGCAGACCGTGACAGTGTGTCTGCGCACCGGGGAACAGTCATACGAAACGCAGGCCGTTATCACTGGCAGGGACAACCAGGCCCCGGTAATAGAGGATGTGAAAGCAGATTATGTGATAACAGACCATGAGGTGGAAAGTACCGGTGTCAGTCTGTATGCTTCCGTAACGGATAATTATTCGCTGCCGCCGGAACTGTCCTATGCCTTCGGGGAAGACAGTGAAGCGGAAGATTCCCTGGAATGGACGGATACACTGCCGCTGGAAACGGAAGTGAAGAAAAACGGAACCTATTGTTTTTTTGCAAAAGATAAGGCGGGAAATATCAGCCATGAAGAACTGGAAATCATAACCGTGGACATGAAACCGCCGGTCATAGAGGATCTTGTATACCAGGAGGATGCAGGAGGCGGAGGGCGGATAAAAGTAAAAGCATCGGACAAAACGGCCATGGAATACTGTTTCCATGCCGCCGGAAGCAGCGGCGGGACCTGGCAGGAAAAACCGGAATATCCGGTACAGTCCGGCGGGGATTATGTGGTGGAAGTGAAGGATGCAGCCGGAAACCTGGCAGAAGGAACCATTACGGTACCGTTTATGGATACACAGGCGCCGGTCATTACGGGAATTGATGTGGAAGACGGCGGGAAAAAACAGGATTTTATCATAGAGACGGTACCGGGACGGACAGAATCCATTTCCTTTCAGGAACCGGAAGATTCTGTGGAAACTTCCGTTCGGGACAATGCAGCTGCCGGTAATCCGGTTTATGATTCTTACAATGTTTACCAGGACATGACGGCTGACACGTACAGCCAGAGTGTATATGGCATACAGGGACCGAAAGGCGAAAAAGGAGAAACCGGAGCCAAAGGAGAAACCGGAGCCAAAGGAGAAACCGGGGCAAAGGGAGAAACCGGGGCAAGGGGCAGTACCGGGGCAAAGGGGGAGCAGGGAGAAAAAGGGGAGAAGGGCGATTCCTCTTATCTTTACATCCGGTATTCCGCATCCGGAGACGGAGCGGGAATGACGGAATCCCCGGCACCGGACAGCCACTATATAGGAATCTGCAGCAGCATGAATGCCGTTCCCCCGGAAACACCGTCCGCTTATACCTGGACGCGTTTTACCGGGGAAGATGCGGCCAGCAGTTATATACATATCCGGTACAGCGGGGACGGAAATCAGATGACGGCTGCCCCGGAGGAAGGCACCATGTATCTTGGCATATGTATATCGGAGGACAGTACGGCTCCCGAAGATATGTCTGCCTACCAGTGGTGCCGGATCAGTTATGGAAAGGAAGTGGAAGGGCTGCAGCAGACAGCCGGGGAGCTGCAACAGACAACCGGAGAGCTGCGGCAGGAAATAGAAGAATTAAAGAGTGAAATAGAGGGACTGAAAAAGACGGAAAGTCAGGAGGAACCCAAAGCAGAAGAACAGGCAGGAGAATAAAGATATCATGAAAAAAATAAACCTTATGGCAGGCATGGCACTGGCCGTGTGCTGCTTTTTGCAGGGCAGTGTTTACAGTGCAGCATCAGGAGGGACGGTAACAGGTTTTACAAGCACGTCATCCGAATCAGGTGAATACACCATCATCCGCATCCATGCGGAAGATGACAGTGGGGGTCCCCTGCAGTATGCCATCGATTCGGATAAACCGGAGGCATTCGGAAGTTCCAATGAATTCGCGGTAGAAAAAGGAAGCGAGCATACGGTATACGTCAAGGATTCTGCCGGAAATATCAGCGCACAGGTATACCGTGTACCGGATGCGGATGTGGATATGGAAATCAATATCGGCTATTCCGATACGTCCAGCATGGCGCAGATAACGGATGAAGAAAGAAAGGCCATAGAAAGCGGCGGAGGGACGATGGCCGAGAAAGTGGTAACGGACGGCAGCACTGATTCGGAAAGATTGTTCTATACGGTGACAACTAAGGAAGGACATGTATTTTATCTGGTCATTGACCAGGGAAATAACAGCGATAACGTGTATCTTCTGGACCAGGTAACGGACAGTGACCTGTATGCGCTGGCAGCGGAAGGGGAAGAGCCGGATAAGAAAGAGGATACCGGTTCCGTTTTCGACACCGGAAGGGATGAGAAACCTGCAGGAACAGAGACAGGGAATACAGACACAAAGGAAAAGGAAGGAAAAGAAAAAGGCGGGGGAGACACTTTTTTCATTCTGCTGATCATCCTGCTGGCAGCCGCTGCCTTTTATTATTACAAAATCTATAAACCCAAGCAGGAAAAAATGAATGCCGTGGCTGATGCGAAAGACATGGATGAGTTTGAGGCAGAAGATGAGGAAGAGGACGGGAATGATATCCTGGACTTTTCCGTAAGCAAAGAAGAAAGGGATGCAACCATGGCGGCAATTCTGAACAGCAGTGATTTTGAGGATGATACTGCAGAAGAGGAACTTCTGAATTATGATCCGGACAGTGATTCCGAATGGATGCAGGATACGGAAGAAGAAAGTGTTCCGGAGGAGGCAGAAGAACCGGAGGATGGTATCAGCCAGCTGGAAATAGAGGAAGAGGAGGACGAATAAATGGAATGGATAAAAAGAAACTTAATAAAAAAAACGCCTGTGCTTATAGCGGCGGCAGCCTGTATTATGACGGTTATACTGATACTGTCAGCAGCCGTAATGAAGGGGGCAGCAAAAGAAGGGGAAACGGAAACAGTGGTGTATGAGTATACCCCGGAGGAACAGGAACTTGCGGATGCAATGGAAGATTATATTGCGGAATACATAACGGTAGAAGAGGCAAAAAGCATGAAGGTAGCGGATACCGCCGTACAGAGTTACCGGACAATCCTCTCATCAGGTATAAGAAATGTGTCGGAGGAGCATACAAAGGCTCTTTCGCAGCGGATGCGGTATGCACTGGAAGAAGCCGTAGGAAAAGATACGGACAGAATTACGGACGAAGGGCTGGATGCCCTTGCGGACGGAGCCTGTGGAATCATATGGGATTTTATCCTGGCACAGATAGAAGAAAAGGAGCTGCCGGAGGAGGAAGAAGAGTTTGTCAAAATGGCAGAAAGCCTGCAGAAGCAGATTGACGAATTAATGGCAAAAGACCTTTCCGTAAAGATTTCCACAAATATAAAGGATAAGGGGGTAAGCCGTGAAGAACTGGAAAACAGTGAGCAGAATCTGCTGGCACAGATATGGGACGGCATACAGGGAACAAAAGACAGCATCTTAAAGGAGATGGAAACCCAACTTGGGGATGGTATGCAGGGAACAAAGGACAGCATCTTAAAGGAGATGGAAAACCGGCTGGGAAATGTCAAAGACGGGAAAGATGGAAAAGACGGAGTGAATGGAAAGGATGGGGAAAACGGAAGTGACGGACAAAACGGAGCAGCCGGCCATGACGGAAGGGACGGGGCTGACGGGAAAAATGGAAGGGACGGTGAGGACGGAACAGACGGAAAAGACGGTGAAAATGGAAAAGACGGTGAAAATGGAAAAGATGGTGAGGACGGAAAAGATGGGGAAGACGGAAAGGATGGAGCCGATGGAAAAGATGGGAAAAATGGAGCCGATGGTGAAAGCGTATATATCATGTTTTCGGAATATCCTTCCGGCAGGGATGCCGGGGGATCGGTATCCATGAGCCCGGTGCAGAGTAATACTACAAAATACATGGGGACTGCATATACCAGTCAAAAAACTGCTCCAGGAGAACCTGAGTCGTATACGTGGTCGGAATATAAGGATTACATTATATTTTCAGGCACGGAATCGGGTGTACCCACAATTTATATACAGTGAGGAGTGTATGTATGAAGATGAGAAAGACATTTTTACTGTTATTTTGCCTGTTTGCGGCCAGTTCCATAACGGCATCAGCAGCCGGAACCGAAGCGGGTGTAAAAAGCAGGGGAAAGATATATTTTAACAACAAAACGCCAGAAGACCCAAGTGATGATGTGATATTTGATGCAGAGGACATCCTGTGTATCGCGCGCCGCATTGATATTCTGGCAGAAATATGCAGATAGCAGGAGGAAAAAGAATGAAAACCTACTTACATAACAGAAATCATTCCTGTAATTTCAGGATTTCAAGAAAAGCAGGGATATATAAGAGAGTCATGGCAGTTATGGCACTGGCCGTGATGGTGGCCGGTACATCCCTGTCGGCAGCGGCGTCAGACCAGGTTAAAAGCAGCGGAAATATAAGATTTGAAAACGGGACACCGGAGGATTCATCGGATGATGTTTTTTTCTGTGCGGAGGACCTGCATGTTCTAAACGATAAGGTAGAGGAAATGATCATAACTGTAACAGAGGGAAAAAACGAAATTGCGAAAATCACAGCGCAAAAAGGTTCTCCAGTTACAGCAGGCTCCACGGTTCCTACTTTTGACGAATTATCCCAGGCAATAGGAAGCATAGGAATCAACGGCACTGCCGGGACTTCAGATATACTGACAGGGAAGACGGTATATGATGGTTTTGGATATGTAACAGGCACCATGCCCAATAAGGCAGGAACATCAACTGCTGCAAGTGTATCTTCCAGTGGGGCAACCGGCACAGTAAACATTCCGGCAAACGGGTATTATGATACGAATTCAAAGCTGACCTTTAATATAGGCAGCATGATCAGTCTGAATGGGAATGCAACTCCTTCTGCGGTCTTGAGTGGGAGTACCTTTTATTCGAATTCCCTTACAAGACAAACCGGCTCCATGCCGAACAACGGGGCTATTAATGGAACATTAAACTGTGGGGAATCAAAAACAATTCCGGCAGGATATACCAGTGGTGGAAGAATCACTGCCAATTCGCTGGCGTCTCAAACGCAGGGGACTGCCACGGCAGACAATATATCAAATGGAATGACAGCATGGGTGAACGGACAGCTGGTGACAGGGAACGGGAAGGATGTCAGTAATGTGAAAGTAACACCTGTAAAAATTTCTTTATTAAATGATTATGTCTATGAACAGACAAATATAGATATTAAAAATTTCTATACTGATTATAATAAGCTGACCATTGATAATTTTGGATATGAAGCATACTTAGACTTTACACTGTATCAGGGAGACGGTAATCCGGGAAATCACAAGGAAATCGATCCAGCAATGTCATATGATCCGAATACCGGTATTTTAACAGTAGAAGGAGGGGAGTGGTCGTTTGACACAGAAGGTGCATATAATCCTAAAGGGATATTATATGTAAAACCGTATTTGATAACTTACAATATAGCAAATTAATGGGATACGCTTTAATAATGGAAGGGTGGTTAAAAATGAATCAAAGGACAACCCGTGAAATCAAAGAAACCATGAGAAACTTGCATACATCGTTTATTCCGCGTATAGAAGCAGGTACCTTAAAGCCGCAGGATGCCGCCATTATGGTAGAGATTGCGGAAGACTTAAAGAAAAAGATTATGAAAGAACCGGACAGAAATGGAGAACCGGTAAAAGACATTTATAACGGGCTTACAAAAATTCAGGAAGTTTTTGACAGTCCTAGAATCATTCAGGTCAGTCAGCTGAAGGAATTGGAAACAAGCATTAACAGAAATATGGATGAACTGGAAAAAATCAGCCATATCGCCAATGCATTGCAGCTGGATACACAGAGCATTATGCCCCTGTTAGAGCAGCTGAAGCAGAAACAGGAAGAGGTAAGGCAGTCTTTCCAGAGTGCAGTGGATATGGATTTTAAACTGTATGGAAAGGTAAGCGATCTGACCGAGCGGGCACTGGAGGCATATCATTATGAAATTTCCAGCAAACGGGAAGTCGTGGCGGTAAAAGAAGTGTCTGTGGAACATGCAAAGGAAGTGCAGGCGCCTGAACCGGTACAGGAAGAAAAAGAGAAAATACGGGAGCCGGGGAAACCCGTACAGAGAGGACTGCCTGCAGGGCAGAAACAGGAGCGGGAATATTTAAGGATCATGCCGCAGACAAGGGAGCAGTTTAAAGAAACGACAGAATTCCTGAAACAAAACGGCGGCCGGTACGATCCGGAGAAAGGGGAAAGGGGATCATGGTACATACCGGAAGGAAAAATACCACTGATGGAACTGTTAGCCCACCGTGTGGAGCCGCTGGAAGAAAAAAGGGAATATCTGAAGCTGCCGCCCATGGGGAAGGACCAGTTTAAGGATATGGTGGAATTCCTGAAATCAAACGGGGCCCGTTATGATTCGAAACGGGAACCGCCGGCATGGTATATATTTCCGGGAAAGGAGGGGGACAAAATAAAAGATTACCTGCACAGGGCTGCAGGGGAAAAGGACTCCGTCCTGTCAAAACTCGGACAGAACAGGGAAAAGGCAGGAAGGGAAGGACGGCAGAATCAAAAAGACAGGAATGATATGGAACGATAAAAACCAGGAGGAATGGATATGGATGCAGCAATACCAGTAGTGAATGAAAACGACAGGGAAACAGTAGAAAAGGTACTTCTTTTTATGCGGCAGAACCAGTCACCGGAATACGAGTTTGTAAACAGACTGATGAAACAGATAGAAAATATGGGAAATGAAATCAGGGAGCTAAATTCCCGTTTAGGTGAACTGAAAGACCAAATCCCAAAGGAAAAAAGCACAAAGGATAAAGTGGAGGAAGTTTACGGAAGACTGTCCGAAAGAGGAAATGGAATCCTTCAGAAAATCCAGGATTTTATCGGACATCTGGCACAGAAAGGCAGGGAGTGGCTTGCCAGTATACAACAGAAGGGAAAAGAGAAACTGCATTCCTTTTTGGAAGGGACAGGAATAAAAGAAAAACTGGTAGACCTGCAGAAAGGTTTTAAAGAAAATATTTCAGGACTGGAAAAGGACATACAGAGGCTTGACAGTATTGAAAGCGAGTTCAGGCAGACGGGAATGCATCTGAAAAATGCATTCCGGATCATAGGTGGCAGGGAAGAAAAGGGAATTGAAACGGAAATAAAATCTCCTCACATTTTTGCAAAAGTTCCCAGACTGATGCTGAAAGCATATAAAGGAATGTCAGACAGGGTAAACCGGGCGATACAGGCATATGACCGTTTGGAAAATTCCGTAAACAGGAATGCAGCCATACCGGACAAAGAACTGCGCAGGCAGCCTGAGCCTGGTATGGAAAAGGAAAAACAGGGTGGAGCAGCACTGGAGGATATAAGTAGACAGACCATGGAAAGCCATTTGGCGGCTGTGAGTAAGAATGGCCTGGCATTACAGTATGTAAAGGAACAGACGCCGGAAATTTGTATGGCAGCTGTGAGGAATGATGGCTTGGCATTACAGTATGTAAAGGAACAGACGCCGGAAGTCTGTATGGCGGCTGTGAAGAAGTCTGGCTGGGCATTGCAGTATGTAAAGGAACAGACGCCGGAAATCTGTATGGCGGCTGTGATGAGGCATGGCCTGGCATTACAGTATGTAGAGGAACAGACACCAGAAGTCTGTATGGCGGCTGTAATGGAGAATGATGGTTCTCCATTGCAGCATGTAAAGGAACAGACACCGGAAATCTGTATGGCGGCTGTGAAGAAGTCTGGCTTTGCATTGCAGCATGTAAAGGAACAGACACCGGAAATCTGTATGGCGGCTGTGAAGGAGTATGGCTTGGCATTACAGTATGTAAAGGAACAGACGCCGGAAATCTGTATGGAAGCCGTGAAAAATGATAGTCGGGCATTAAGGTTTGTAAAGGTAAGGATTGCGAGGGAATATTTACAGATTATGCCGCAGACAAAAGAGCAGTTTAAGGAAACGATAGAATTCTTGAAGCAGAACGGTGGCCGGTATGATCCGGGGAAAGGAGAAAGGGGGGCATGGTACATACCAGAAGGGAAAATACCGCTGGAGGAACTGCTGGCCCACCGTGTGGAACCGCTGGTAAATGAAAAACAGATGGTTACGGAAAACAGGAGTTCCGTACTGGATAAACTGAACCAGAATAAGAACGAAATAAAAGAAAATCATGAAAAAGAGAATCATGTAAAACAAAAGCAGCAGGAGACAGAACGGTAATGCTGCACCGGTAAAGGCGTATGGGACAGGGATGTATCCCATGCGTCTTTTGCGCTGAAATGGAGGAATCAAATGGGAAAAATATTAGTAATAGCAGAAAAGCCATCCGCAGGAAAAGACATGGCAAAAGTACTGGGCGTAACGGAGTCCCACAACGGTTATATGGAGGGCGAAAAATATATTGTCACATGGGCGCTGGGGCATCTGGTCGGATTAAAAAATCCGGAAGAAACAGATCCAAAATATAAAGCGTGGAGACTGGAAGACCTTCCCCTTCCGGATGATAACGGCTTAAAGATCCTTCCAGGAATGGAAGGACAGTTTCATATCATCAAAAAGCTGATACACCGCAGTGATGTGGACAGTCTGATCAATGCCGGTGATGCCGGGCGTGAGGGTTATCTTATCCAAAGCTGGATATACCGCATGGCGGGTAACAGCAAGCCGGTAAAGGTATTGTGGGCAAGTTCCCTGACGGATGAAGCTTTGCGGAAGGCATTTGTAGACCTGAAAGAAGAAAAGGAATTCAGGGGCATACTGGAGGAGGCGGAAGCCAGGGCAATAGGTGACCAGAAATTTGGTTATAATTACAGCCGGATGCTTACTGTCACAAAAGGAAGCGGCAGAACCGTGCTTTCCTATGGACGCTGTCAGACACCGCTGTTAAATCTGATTGTCCAAAGGGACAAAGAAATTGAAGCATTTAAACCGACTCCGTATTTCTGCCTGGAATGTACTTACGCAAAAGGATTTAAAGGACTGCTTCAGAATGAGAAAGGGAAAACACTGAATTTTGTAAAGCGGACGGATGCCGAAGCGGTACAAAACGGCATACAGGGTAAGGATGGAATGGTAATACAGCGCGAGGAAGAGAAAAAGTCAGAAAAAGCCCCGCTGCTTTATAACCTGGCGGAGCTGCAGGCAGCGGCCGGAAAGAAATTCGGGTACACGGCCGAACAGACCCTTGCGATAGCACAATCGCTTTATGAAAAACATAAGGTGCTTAGTTATCCCAGAACAGACAGCAGGGCATTAAGCATGGATCTTTACGGGGAAATCAGGCAGCATCTGGACAGCTGTTGTTTTGGTAAATATAAGGATATGATAAGTAAAATTCCGGAAGAAAACATTGTTGCGGATAAAAGGTATTTTAATGATGCCAAAGTAACGGACCATCATGCCCTGATCCCGACCATCAATCCGGAAACCGGGAAGATATATGAAGGATTAACGGAGGACGAAAAAAATATCTTTGATGAAATCATCCGTTCCCTGATTGCCATTTTTTATCCGCCTTATACGTATTCTTCATCCAGGATCCTCGTTGATGTTGATGGAAATGTTTTTCAGTCATCCGGAACGACGATACTGGATCTTGGTTATAAAGAAGTGCTGAAAGAAATAAAGAAAGAGGGAAAGGAAGAACTGGTAATGCTTCCAAAACTGTCAGAAGGGGACAGAATGGCGATTGACAGCGTGGAACTGTTACAGAAAAAGACTACGGCGCCGGCGCGCTATAATGTCGGGAATATTATAAAAGTCATGGAAAAGCACGGAATCGGCACATCAGCAACACGTGCGGAGATTTTGAAAAAACTGGAAAAACGGAAGTATATTGTTTTGGAAAAGGGAAAATATATCAGCACCGAACTTGGGCGGAAATATGCCGGTGTTATTCCGGATGAATTGAAAGCGGCTGATCTGACACAGAAATTTGAAGAAAGACTGGCGCTGGTCAATTCAGGGGAATTAAGCCGGAAGGACTTCCTTGCACAGATAGACAGTGAAATCATCCGTCACCTGAAAAGCCTCAATATGCAGGAGGGTGAAAAACTTGGAGATGCAGCCGTTCAGCTTGGAAAATGTCCGGTATGTGGAAGCGAAGTGCTGGAGGGGAAAAAGAATTATTATTGCAGCGGTTATAAGAACGGCTGTAATTTTTATATTATGAGAATGATCGCCGGCAGGGAGATTACGGCCGTAGCTGTCACCCAGCTGCTAAAGAGCGGAAAAACAAACAGCATCAGCGGGTTTAACAAAAAGAACGGGGAAGGAACTTTCTCGGCCAAACTGGCACTGGATGAAGAGAAGAAGGTGATATTCCTGTTTGACAAGAAGAGACGTGGATGAACAGATTGAAATTTTGTGGTATTGATGGTATGATTATGAGCATGGCGAAAGCCATTAGGAGAGTACCCATGACAGGGTGGCAGCTTCCCGAACTAATTCCCCCGGCTTGCCGGGAGTACATAGGAAGGGAGGTGCGTAATATGACAGCATTTGAGATTATCTCAATTTTCATTGGAATACTAACATTGTTAGCGACCTTTGGCAGCCTGATTGTTGCGTTTCTTGCCTTTCTCACAAGAGATAAGGACAACAAGAAGAAATAAAATGCCTATCCTGTCTGATCCACAGGATAGGCAGTGCTCATAAGAGCAAACCTTTTCACTGGGAGCATCCACTTTGGAGTGGGTGCTTTTCCTATGTCTAATATAACACAGGGGACAGGGAATTTCAATAACTGTTTTCTGCTCTTTTATTCAAATCAATTCATCAATCCCATGATTATAGCAGAAATATTAGGAGGATGTGAATGGGAAAATTCAGGGTTAGGGACAAGGAAATAAAAGTAATGTGTACAGACATGGAAAGGCTGTCAATTGAGAAATATGCGTCAGACAATCATATGAGCATCAGTGGATATATGAGAAAAATGGCGCTGGAAGGCTGTATCATAAATGTAGATTTTGCTGAGCTGAAGAATCTGATATATGAGGTAAACCGCATTGGAAATAATGTAAATCAGATTGCCCATCATGTAAACAGTGACCATGTGGTTTACCAGTCGGATGTCGAAGAGATAAAGCATCAGATAGATACCCTGTGGTCGCTCATCAGGGCGGAGCTGTTCCGGTATAAATAATTTTTATGGAAGTGTCTGACAAGAAGTCTTTTTATTGGCAGGACATTGAAAGAAACGAGAAGGAGCTTCCTGTATAATTTAAATATAGGAAATTCCAAGAAAGAAGGTTGAGA
>CAJTVQ010000055.1 GCA_910579935.1 uncultured Lachnospiraceae bacterium | reverse complement strand
GGGAATTTTTTCATCCAGCGTGTCGGCATATCCCGAACCCGTATATACCCTGACCCTGAAAAGTGTCCCGCCGATTCTTCTGTAAAAAAATCCAGCCGGAACAGGGCTGGATTCTGCTACATCATTATTCACTTTTAATGTTTCTGCCATACAATCCTTTCTTGCGCACCGAGCGCATATCCCTTATAATTGTTCGGGAAACTGTTAAGCTCCCTGACTTCCGTACTTAGTAACCGAATTTTTATTTTATCCGTACTCCACAAGCCGCCCTCCCTTCTATTTGTAACTGATTTTATTTTGAAAAAGATTACTCTTTCACTAATAGGAGAAAAACAGCTATAAAAACGGAAGTGTTTTTGAAAAAACTGCTACACTTTTTTATATTTTTGAAAAGGACTGATTATAAATGCCAAAATACACCGAACTCCCAACATTCAGGGAGCAAAGTTTTATAACAGAAGCGGACGGGGATATGCTCCACCGTGAAGCCCGTGCCCTTGCAATCCGGCGCATTGAGGAAAGCGCAAGGACAGTGGAGGACTTTGAAAACGTACTGTACTGGTGGGATAAACTGGACGAAAACAGGGAACGGAGAGAAAGAGACCATGAGATAGGACGCTCCACTGTTCCTCTGGAATGGGGCGCAGATGAACTGCATTTATTCGATAGACCGTCTTATGATATGGTTTTAAGAAGGCTCCTGCTTGCAGGTGATTTTCTTGATTTCATATTTGACAGCCCGGAAACGATACATGAACTTGTCACAGATGCGGATTTATCGGAAATATTAAAGGAACTAAAGCCGCACCTCAAAAATATGCTCTATTACCTGTTCCTGCGTGATGATTCCGCTACAGAGTATGCAGAGAGCATCGGGCAGACAGACCGGAACATCCGGGGCATCCGTGAAACAGCATTGAAAAAGATACGAAAACTCTATGGTGCTGTGCTTGCATACCGGAAGGAAAACAGTCTGCCGCTGACGCTTGATGAGAAACATTTTTTAGAAAACGGAGTGCGGAAGAAAAAGGAAAGTAAACGGCTTGACCGATAACAAGTAACTGTTTATAATATAGGAAATATTACATCAGATAATTCGATATGATTGATGGATTGGAGCAGATTTTCTATGAAGAATTTATTTGCGCATACCAGCGCACCGTGGATTCGGTACAGCGGCTATGAATATAAGACCGCTGATGATGGCACTCTCTACATAACGGTTTCAGAAGGCGCAGAACCGGAAATGTACCGCCCCATGCAGGAAGCGGAGCAGCTTATCACTGATGCGGTAAATGTCGGGCTTGCCGCCATGCACAAAGCCTCGGAAGAAGAACTAAAAGAGTCCGTGCTTGACTTTGTAAAAAAATATGGTTTCCTCGGCTTTATGACCGCCCTGCCGACAACAGCAGATTTTATAACCTATGAATCCGTGTATCTTCCAAAAAACCACTTTATAAAGGAAGAATCCCTTCCTACAGAGAAGTATCTTTCCTATTTCTACCCTTTTGATAAACTGGATTTCAGAAAGAAAAGTGTGGAATCGGGATGGTCTGTGACTGACCGTGAAGGCATTGCGATCACAATGGCTATGGGGAATGCGCCGCAGGCTGTGGCGATGGAATTACAGAAGGAATATGCGGAAAGGTACGACTGGATTTTGAAAGAATTTACTGACTTAGCATTTACCTTTATGACAAGTTTCCTTTATTACCTCGATTATGATACGATTGACGAGCAGACACGCAGCCTGTACCGTCAGGGCATTTCCGCTTTCGGCGGCATATCCCCCACTTACCGGATTGCACTGGAAAAGGATTCGCCCGTTATCGTATGGGATTTCCATTCGCTGCTTGTCATGGTGCAGATGTGCTTTTCCTTCATGCTCACGGACAAGGACAGTGATATGCGTATGTGCAAGCACTGTAAAAAAGCCTTTGTCGCAAGCCGGAAGGGGAATGAATTTTGCAGTCAGAGGTGCAAGAACCAGTTTAATGTCTACAAATCAAGAGAAAAGAAGAAAGGGAACAAAAGAGATGATTGAAAACAGGAACGTAAATATCATAACCGATGCGGACGGTAAAAAGCTGGTCTTGATTAACGATATCCGTTTCAAAGGGAAACGCCAAATTGACTGGGATAATGTAAAGCGGTATCTCGAAGGATATGTCGGAGACTATTACGAGATTGAAGAAAATGCCGAGCGTATTTATATTGGAAATGAACTTCCCGAAGAATACACGGAATCAGAGAGCCGGAAAAGCCTTATGGGTGCAAATGCAAAAGCGAAGGCAAACGCCGCTACTGCGATACCTGAACTGATACAGATAGCATCAAACCCGGCTTATGAAGAAAACCGCAAGGAAAAACACAACAAAAACGCCAGATACGGCTGGTACAGGTATGATGTCCGTTTTGCCCTCCCGGTTTATGATGAGAATGTGCTTGTCAGATACAATATATTCCATGCCCGTCTTTTAATTAACCATGCTGAAAATGGCAAAAAATATCTGTATGATATTTTGGCAGTAAAAAAAGAAACGAGCAAGCCGTAACAAGATGTACGGTGAAAACCCATTTCTTATTGTCAATAATAAGCCATTTTTTCCGTCCTGTCAATCCCCTATTTTAATTTTTCACAAAATCCCGCCATTGGCATTTTTAATGCAATGGGGGAACTTTGTTTCCCCTTGACCACTCCATAGCATGAGGCGCAGAAGATGTCAAGACCGCCGCAGGCGAGGCGGAGCCGGTGTCTTGACATCTTCTGCGCCTCATGCTACAAAACTTAAAGCCAGAATAAAACTAAAGGGAATATATCAGATCATGCAGCACTACTTCCTCCGCTCTGCTCCTAATGCTGTTCATCTTCTGAAGCCAGCAGAGCCAGTCATCAGATTTAAGCTGTTCGGTTACTCCCTCTTTTTTTGCCATCTGCCTTACAAGCCTGTCCATCATCTCATTACATTCTTCATCAATCTCCGCAAGATGCTTCCATAAGGTTTCCGACAAGATCATATACGAATAAATGCCCCTATGGTTTTCTTCCAAAAAACGCTTCCTCATGCGTCCATACTTCCCGATCTGATACTCCGTTGTATCCGAAAGTTTGAGGTCTGGAATCAGATAATCTCCTTCCCAATGGTAAGTAATCTCCATATACAACCGCCTTTCTTTGTGCTAAACTGTTTACAGATACGAATAAAAGGATTATCACCTTCTTCCTTTACCACAACATCTGCAAGTTTCCATTCACCACAAATGAGCCAGCCGCATATGTTGTATTTTTGCAGATGCGCATTTCCGCTAAAATAAAGCGTTTATTGGAAATGTTTACATCTACAGTTCACAACATATCACATCCCACAGCAGATCCCCCTCTGTTATCGTTCCTATATAAGTACCATCCTTGTGGTCTATGATCGGCACCGCCGTATACCTGTGATACTCCATTTTTTCCAGTGCCTGCCTCAGCGTATCGTCGTCGTAAATATAAGCCACTTCGCTCTTCGGTGTTAAAAAAAACAGTATATTCATAGGCACTCCTTACTACTTATAATGTTTGTATACAATCTTCTCTGCCAGCGCTGCCGCCTGCTCTTTTCCCTGCAGTTTCTCTACGATGGCAAGTCCGAAATCAATCGCGCATCCCATTCCCCTGCCTGTAATGATATTGCCGGCAGTTTCCGCCGGATTCTCCGTTACCTCAGCTCCTTCCAGATGACTTTCAAACGACGGGAAGGAACATGCCTTCTTCCCTTTTAACATTCCCCTGTGGCCTAAAATACTCGGCGCCGCACAAATGGCGCTGATGTTTTTGCCTGCCTGATAAAAAGCATCCACCTGCTTCATCAGCGGCTCGCAGGTTTCCAGATTCTTCGTTCCCGGCATCCCGCCCGGCAGGACGATCATATCCACCTCCCCAAAGTCCACATCCGCTAACATTTTATCCATTTTCACGCTTATCCCGTGGGAACTTTCCACGCTTTCTTCCCCCGTAATGGATACCGTTTCAACCGTGATTCCCGCCCTGCGCAGCAGATCCACCACCGTCAGGGCTTCTATCTCCTCATAGCCTGTTCCGAAAAAAACACATACTTTTCCCATTTTGAATCCCTCTCTCCCAATTCTTTTTTGTGGTTTAACCATCCAGTCCGTCCAATCTTTTCCTGCATTTTTTTCTGCTCTGACTGTATTTCCATTTTACCACTTTCCTACAGATTTTAAAAGGAGGGAAATCTTATATTGTTATTAAAAAACGATAAATTTGCGACAGTTCCGTTACCAATGTCAATCCGCTTTCAAAACTCCTTCTTCTCCATAATTCCTTTGCTGATCCAAAAGGAAACTGCAAAGCAGACGACACATATTACCGCGGCAATGCATCCCGTTTCCGCCATGTCCATTTTATAAACGGCCTCCCCGATCCGCCCGGCCCATGTCTGCATCCGTTCCGGTCCCATGTACCGGCCTCCGGCTTTCTTTGCAAACACCACCGCCAGCGCTGCCACTGCAAAGATACAGGCAAGCACTACCCTGCCCCGTTCCCCGCCGAACTTCAGCTGCGCCGGCAGCGCCAACATCTGCAGCAATACCATAACCGCCAGGATCCCCAGGGACTGTGCCAGCAGTTTACCCATTCCGTCAGGTTTTAACAGCAAGCATGGAAGCAGCGCCATAACCCATCCGAACAGAACACAGAGCAAAGAAAGTACATATTTTTCCAATACATAATCCTTTCTGCTCACCGGCATAGTCATGAGAAATGCCATGTTCTTATCATACTCATCCATGGTAATCGTACTGAGTACCAGCATACCCGTTCCCATCATCATATATATCATGACAAAAGTTGCGCCGGAAATACCCTGCATGGCGAAAAACACCGCCTCTATCATCAGCAATACCCCAAGAAGCGTTTTATTCTGCAGAAAAAATTTGAAATCCTTGACCAGCAGTCCTTTTATTCCTTTGAAACCTCCTGCACGTTTCATGACATCTCCTCCATCTTTTCACCTTTTACCATCAGCAGCATCACATCGTCTATATTTCCCTTTTCCACCGCAAGCGAAGGATAATTATCCAGATAAAACTGTTTTTCCCTGGTCAGCAGCCGGTAGCCAAACGATTCCTCTTTTCGGTAATCGATATAACGCTTATCCAGTTCCGCATACTGCTGTCTCCCAACCTTTAATACCGCGTAATCCGAAAGAATCACATCCGTGTCTTCATGGAATATGATTTCCCCGTTCCGGATAAAGTATAAGTCATCGCACAGCCCCTCCAGATCTTGGGATATATGGGAACTGATCAAAATTGCCCTTCCTTCTTCCTCCATATACTGTCTCATTTCATCCAGCATTTCACTCCTCGCCACATTGTCCAGCCCTACCGTCGGCTCATCCAGGATCAGCAGTCTTGCCTCATGGCTCATGGCAGAAAGCAGCTTGAATTTTGCTTTCATTCCGGTAGAAAATTCCCTGATCTGCTTATCCGTCGGAAAATCATATTTCGTGCATTTCTCCAAAAATTTCTTCTTATCGAATCTTTCATACATATTTTCCATGATCGCTGCCGTATCCTTTATCGTAAAAGTACCGCAAAAAGTACTCTCCGCCAGTACCACCCCGATTTCTTCCCTGTCCTTCGCGGTAAACTCTCCCTGCTTTTTTCCGAGTCTCTCCATCGTTCCCCCGTCCGTATGAATCAGTCCCAATACCGCCTTAAATGTCGTGCTTTTTCCCGCACCGTTGGCGCCGATCAGACCGGTGATGCATCCTTCCTTCACTTCCATGGAACAGTGAAGGGTAAAATTCTGATACGTTTTTTTCACGTTTTCCAACTTCAAAAGCATTTTTCATTCCTCCATCATTAAGTCAAACAGTTCCCTGATCTCATCATCCTGCATTCCGCAGTTTCTTCCCGCACGGATTGCCGTTTCCAGTTTTTCCTCTACCATCCTGCGCTGTTCCTCCAGCAGAAGATTCTTATTATTTCTTGCCACAAAACTGCCCTTTCCATGCACGGTGACAATAAAGCCTTCCCGCTCCAAACAGTCATATGCCTTTTTCACCGTCAGGGCGCTGATTTTCAGACTCCCCGAAAGCGAGCGAACCGAAGGCAGAAGGGTTTCCTCCCTTAAACTGCCGTTTACAATCTGTGATTTGATCTGCCCGGTAATTTGTTCATAGATTGGTTCCATCGATGAATTGTTAATAATGATTTCCATTTGGGACGCCTCCTTAGAAAACAGTATATAACAGTATAAAACAGTTGTCAATACTGTTTTATACTGTTATATACTGTTTGATTTTCCATATGCCTACCCGATACCGAATCAAAAAGCATTTGGCGTTTTCCTGTCCAAATGCTTTTTGATCGCGTGCATTCACTCATAGTGCTGCCCGAACCGATACAATATTGCCGCCATGATTATTTTCCGCCAACAATCCAATGACAAATACAAACAATCGGTTTATAATAAAAACAGTACATTCTCTGCAAACAAAAGTTAAAAACATTCAAAGCGGTGAAACAGTGCCACGTTTCAAATATCATCTGCCACGGAAAGGAAAAACTCATGGAAATCGAAAGAAAATTCATCATTCAAACGCTGCCCCCGTCCCTGGATTCCTGTCAATTTCATCTGATCGAACAGGCCTATTTAAACACGGACCCTGTGGTGCGCATCCGCAGGCAGGACAATGAATTTTATCTCACGTACAAAGGAAAAGGACTCCTCGCAAGGGAAGAATACAACCTTCCCCTGAACGAAGAATCCTATTATCATCTGCGCAGAAAAGCAGACGGAAACATCATTACCAAAAAACGATACCTGATTCCCCTCCCACAGCCAGCCTATGATGAACATGCTGCCCTTTCCGTGCAGGAAAGAAAGAATCCGCTTACCATTGAACTGGACGTTTTCGACGCGCCCTTCGCCCCCTTAATGATCGCGGAAGTCGAATTTTCTTCCGAACACGCCGCCAATGCCTTCCTCCCACCCCCATGGTTCGGGCAGGATGTCACTTTTGACCCGCAATATCATAATTCTAACTTAAGCCAGCGCAAATTTTAATATCTGCCAATGCCTTGAAGCAGCCGGCGCCGCTTTGACAGGCAACAGGATACCGGCGCCCGGGAATGCTTCCCTGCTGCATTCAGACCGACACATCCACATTTCCCCCCTCTGTCATCACGACTTCTTCCGTGACCGGCACAGGCATTTCCATTCCGCCAAGCTGAAGGGAAACACTGCCGGAACCGTTGGAATTCTCCTGCTGTTCCCTTGCCAGTTTGCCAAACAACTCCCTGAGGTATTTCATGTCCGCTTCCATCAGTTCCCGCAGTTCATCCGAGCGGTGCTTTTTCTTCAGCCGTTCCAGGTCTTCCGGATCCATCTCTTCCTGTACGCCGCCTAAAAATTCATCCGCCAGCTCCCTCAATGCCTCTTGTTCCATTTCTTCCATGGATTCATTCAGCTCTTCCATGCACTCTTCCATCATCGCCTGATATTCCTGCAGCATTCGTTCCAGTTCTTCCCTGGCTGCCTCCTGATCACTGTTTTCCTCCGTCTCTTCCATGGAAAGGCTTTCATACTCATCCGTTTCCACCAGACAGGAGCCCTTTTGCTTTGCCTTTTCCTCCTCCTGCAAATGCTTCATTCTCTTTTTGGCTATCCTCTCCAGCTTCTTTGCATGGGCAATCGCCATCTTCAATTCCTGCTCGTCATATTCACCATTTCTCTGCTTCCTTTGCAGCAGCCCCGTTTTCCTGCGTGCCTTCGCAGCCACGCTCCTCGCGCTTCCAGGCGTCTTTGCCATCATGATCTGCACGGAAATTTCTTTAAAATTATACTGCAACGATTTTTTCTTCTTTACAGTCGGCTTCGAAACACTAAACGTTGCCGCCACCGACCCATCCGTATTCTTAATCTGGATTACCTGCTTATTCGACTGATTTCCGCCAATCTTCATACCCATACCGCCATCCTCCCTGATCTTCTGCCTGCTGTCAACTCCTCAACCACTGCATACCGGCAAATCCGTTTGCCGGTTCATAACCGTTCAGTTACCTTCAATGTTACAGACATCCGGCCATTAAAAATCGCTTCGCAATGGGCCGTGACGCTTAACTGAATGACATTGCTGCCTGAACTGATACCTCATTTCATTACCCCTTTATTCATCTATCGGTCAAAACCCTCCCTATCATAAGCCCAAAGCCCCTCATAAAGCAAAAATTCCGCACCCGAAACAGATAAAAAAGCAGCCCGTCCACAGACAGGCTACCGTCTTTCCCCGCAGGACTCCCGCACCTCCAAAGCCGCCGGAAACACAATATGTTCATACTCTTTTCGACCCGCGATAATATCAAACAGCAATTTAACCGTAGTCTCCGCCATTTCCGCCACCGGCTGCTTCATGGTAGTGATCGCCGGATTATAATATTTCCCCAGCTCAATCCCGTCAAAGCCGGCCACCGATACATCCTCCGGAATCCGGAACCCGGATTCCAGCAGCGCACGGCAGGCCCCTATGGCCAAAAGATCCGCCGTGGCAAATACGGCGGTAAATTTCTCTCCCGATTCTATCAGCTTCTTCGTGGTCAGATACCCATTCTCCATAGAGAAATGGTCAATTTCTTCTTCCACACAGCGCACCAGTTCTTCTTTGCACGGAATCCCCTTTTCCGCAAAAGCATCCCGGTATCCTTCCAAACGCAGCCGTCCGATACTTTCGACCTCCGATTCCGCAGAAATAATAGCAATGTCCCTGTGTCCCAGTCCGAGCAGGTAAGAAGTCATGACACAACTCTCTTTTCGGTCATCCACCGCCACACTGGAATATCCTGTCCGGTTCAGTTTCTCCGGCATGGACATACCGATGGTACTGAAAATATAGGGTACCTTCAGGTTCGCAATTTTCTCTTCCGAATGAAGAAAATAACCGCCTAGGAAAATGATGCCCCGGAGCCGTTTTTCTTTTACCAGCTCCAGCGCAACATCCACCTCGTCCTCATAATACTCTACATGCTGTAATACGAGCGAATATTTCTTTCTCTGCGTTTCGTTTTCTATTACCTTGATCATATCGGTAAACAGCGGGTTCGCAATACCTTTTACGAGTACGGCGATCGACCTTGCATCCGTCCGTTTCAGGTTACGCGCACTGTTATTCGGCACGAATCCGGTTTCCCTGATCACATCCATGATCATCTGCTTCGTCTCCGGATTGATATCCGGATGGTTATTGATGGCACGCGAAACCGTGCTGATTCCAACCCCGCACTGCTTAGCGATATCTTTAATCGTTATTTCCGGCATGGCGCTATCTATCCTCTCCCGTAAAGTATTGTCATCTTTCGGATCTTCTCTGCCAGTTCCTCCGTAAGCTGTCCGTCAGACATGCGCCATTTCCAGTTATTCCCTAAAGTAGAAGGGATATTGATGCGCGCCTCTGCTCCCAGTCCCAGATAATCCTGCATCGGGATGATCGCGGTATCCGACACGCTGGCAAGCGCTGCCCGTATAAATTCCCAGTGCACATCCTTCCCTGATTTAATATTCAGATAACGCCTGGCAAAAGCTTTATCCCGCTTATTCAGGGTGTTATACCATCCCAACGTAGTATCATTGTCATGGGTACCCGTATATACCACGGAATTATTCATATAATTATGAGGGAGATAATCGCTCTCTTCTCTGGAATCAAAGGCAAACTGCAGGATTTTCATTCCGGGATAGCCGGTTTTCTTCACCAGCTTCAGTACACTGGGCGTTAAAAATCCAAGGTCTTCCGCAATAACTGCCTTTTTGCCGAGTTTTTCCTTCATTACTTTGAAAATATCATACCCCGGCCCCTTTTCCCAATGCCCGAACTCTGCCGTCCCGTCACCGTAAGGAATGAAATAATATTCGTCAAACCCGCGGAAATGGTCAATCCGCACCACATCGTACAGCTGATAACAATAGGCAATCCTTCTCATCCACCACTCATACCCGGTTTCCTTGTGATACTCCCAGCGATACAGCGGGTTTCCCCACAACTGTCCCGTTGCGGAAAAAGAATCCGGCGGACAGCCCGCCACGCCAACCGGAACACAATTCCCGTCCAGCTGGAACAATTCCGGATTGGCCCATGTATCCGCACTGTCAAATGCCACATAAATCGGAATATCCCCGATAACCTCAATTCCTTTTTTATTGGCATACGCTTTCAGGGCAAACCACTGGGAAGCAAATAAAAACTGCTGGAATTTGTAGAACTCCACTTCTTCCGCATATTTTTCTTTATAAGAAGCCATTGCCTCTTTCTTCCGCAGCCTGATATCCTCGTCCCATTCAATCCAGCTCACACTGTCAAAAGAATTTTTCACTGCCATATAGAGGGCATAGTCCTCCAGCCAAAATGCATTTTCTTCCCTGAATTTCAAGAAAGTTTCATCCGCAGAGATATTGCTTCTTTCATATGCCTTCTTCAGTACTATAAAGCGGGACAGGTATATTTTTTCATAATCCACATATTCCCCATCCGTGCCGAAATCGCAGGCATCGCACTCTTCTTCGGTAAGCCATCCCTTTTCGATCAATTCTTCCAGATCAATATAATACGGATTTCCCGCAAATGTGGAAAAAGACTGGTAAGGTGAATCACCGTATCCAGTCGGTCCCAGCGGAAGGATCTGCCAGTACTTCTGTCCCGCCTTTTCCAAAAAGTCCACAAACTCATATGCCTGTTTCGAGAATGTACCGATCCCGTATTTGGACGGAATACTTGATACAGGTAATAAAATACCGCCTTTTCTCATTACTGCTCCTTTCGGGTTAAGCTGCCGGAAGCTTAACCTTTTACTGCTCCGGCAACAACACCTTCAATAATATATTTCTGACAAGTCAGATAAAAAATAATGATCGGAATAATGGAAAGAACCAGCATCGCCATCAGGGCACCCATATCCTTATTCCCGTTGGAACCTACCAGCATCTGCACAACGACCGGAATGGTCTTGTACTTTGTGCTGATACCGATAACCAGATAAGGAAGCAGGAAATCATTCCATATCCACATTGCATTCAAAATGGCCACCGTAATCGCCGTAGGCTTTAAAATCGGAAATACCACACCGAAAAATGTCTGCAGCGGATTGCATCCGTCAATCATCGCCGCCTCTTCGATCTCAAGCGGTATGGATTTTATAAAACCGGAGAACATAAATACAGACAGCCCCGCACCAAATCCCAGATACAGCACGCACATACCAAGAGGGCTGCGCAGGTGGAATTTGTCCGCCAGACTCGTCATGGTGAACATAACCATCTGGAACGGCACGATCATGGAAAATACAAACATGTAGTAAAGCACCGTAGCATATACGGATTTTACCCTTGTAATGTAGTATGCCGTCATGGACGTAAAAAGTATCAGCAATATCACGGAAATAATTGTAATAAAAAACGACCATCCGATGGCATTCAAAAGTCCCGTCTTAATCAGTCCGTTCACATAATTCGTAAGTCCCGCAAAGGTTTCACCGTTCGGCAGTGAAAACGGGTCGGCGCTGATGTAAAATTTCCCTTTAAAAGAGTTATTCAGGATAAATAACAAAGGATACAATATTGCCACTGCTACTATACATAATATCACAAAAATTACTTTATTGGAAGCCTTGGTTTTTGCTGATAACATTATTGTTCTACCTCCTTACTCCTTGTAAAGGACAACTGTGCCAATGCAATCGCTACTACGATAACGAAGAATAAAACCGCCTTCGCCTGACCGACGCCTTCGTATCCCGTTCTCCCGTAAAAAGTTTCGTAAATATTCAGGGCAAGCATCTGTGTCCGCTTCATCGGAGCGCCGTCCGTCAGCGCCTTGTTCTGGTCGAACAGTTTGAAACTGTTGGATAAAGTCAGGAACATACAAATCGTAATGGAAGACATAACCATGGGTACCTTTACCTTGATCAACGTCTGCCATGGTGTCGCTCCGTCTATTTTTGCCGCTTCAATCAGTTCCAGCGGTACATTCTGAAGACCTGCTATGTAAATAATCATCATGTAACCGATCATCTGCCAGTTCATCAATAATACCAGACCCCAAAAGCCGTATTTGGCATTTGATACGATCGTTGTTTCATATTTATATAAAATAGCATTGATCATCTGCTGCCATGTATAGCCGAGTACAATACCGCCAATTAAGTTCGGCATAAAAAATATCGTTCTGAAAACATTTGTTCCTGCCACTTTTCTTGTCAGCAGCAATGCAATCGTAAAAGCAAGCAGGTTAATGGTAAGTACGCTGATTACCGTAAATGCTGCCGTAAACCCAAGCGCGCTGGTGAATCCCTGGCCGCTCTCAAAAGCCGCTTTATAATTTGCCAGTCCCACCCATGCCGCATTGTCTACCGTAGTGAATTTGCAGAAGGATAAATATACCCCTTGTGCAAAAGGAATGATAAAAGCAAATGCAAATGCTATTACGGTAGGCAGGGTAAATACTGCAAAATATCTTTTTAATGTTTTTTCCATCGTCCATCCTCCTTCTCAACCGCCCCATCAAACGGATTGTCTGTCAAAAACGCCCCGCAGCCGTGGCTGCGGAGCGTTTCCTGCAAGGCCTGCCATTGATCACTTATTCATTTTGTGCCTTGTACATACATTACTGTTTCCTAATTCATATATTTTACTTCTACTGGACTGTTGCCGCTTTTTCCTCTGCCCATCTTGTAATAACCAGATCTTTTACCTCATCCCAGCTCATATTGCCGTTGCAGTATTCCAACAGGGCTGCACCAAAGTCATCCTTGAATGCCTGACTGGGGAATGTGGTGAAGTTCCATGTTACACTGCTCTTGCCGTTTTCCATAAAGCGGTACATTTCTTTTGCCAGCGGATCCGAAGGCTTCTCGTCATCACCGAACGTGGAGAACGGAGCTGCGTTTCCTAAAGAATTTACCATATAATCTTTTCCTGCATCGGAAGAAATCATCCAGTTTACAAAATCAAGCGTTGCTTTCTGGTCTGCTTCGGCTGCCTGGCTGTTTACACACCAGAAGTTTTCCGTACCTGTGCAGAGACCCTGGCTTTCCTCACCGGAAACGCCTGTGTAGATGGGCATGAATTTAATGTCTTCTTCTTTTACGGTATTACCGTCCACATCTGCAACCTGTCCCCAAGCCCAGTTACCATTCTGTACCATTGCACACTGTCCCAGCGCAAATTCAGCCATGGAATCCGTTACAGCCTTGCTTCCAAGCAATCCGGGAGCGCATGTGGAATTATTGATGTACAAATCAAAAATATTCTTAAAATTATCAGAATATTTGAAGGTAATTGCCGCCATATCACTTACATTTCCATCCTTGTATTCATAATATACCGGAAGGTTTGCAAGATGTGTCTGCCATCTCCAGTCTTCACCGGGAAGTAAGGAGGTAGAAGCGAATACACCCTGAATACCTAAAGCGTCTTTCTTAGCTGTCATATCTTCCACAACTTCTTTCAACTTTGCAAAATTGTTAATTTCATCTACGTTTGCTGCCTTAGCTCCCTCGGTTGCAAAATATGCCTGCATGATAGCGTCGTTATAGATGATTCCGTACGCTTCCACGGTATAAGGTACACCGTATACACCGCCGTCATCGCCCGTTACCGCAAGACCTTTATCAGACAAATTATTATAAAGGTCGGAACCTGACAGATCAAGGCAGTAATCTTTCCAGCTGTTATAGCCTACCGGTCCGTTGATCTGGAACAGCGTCGGTGCATCAGAACCTGCGATTTCAGCTTTCAAAACTTCTTCGTATGTACCGCTTGCAGCAGTAACAACTTTTACGGGAACTCCTGTTTCACTCGTATAAGCCGCTGCGATTTCCTGCCACTGTGCATCTACCTCCGGCTTGAAATTCAGATAGTATACCGCACCCTCTCCTGCTGCCGCCGCGCTGTCTCCTGCTGCCGCGCTGTCTCCTGCTGCCGCGCTGTCTCCTGTTGCCGCGCTGTCCGCGGCAGGCGCAGACTCTGCCGGCGCGGATTTTGCTGCCGGTGCCGAATCCGCGGCACTTCCTGTGGAACCGCTGTCGCCGCATCCTGCTAACATGGAAGAAACCATTGCTGCACAAAGTAATGCGCTGATCAATTTCTTTTTCATAATACTTATCTCTCCTTTTCTTATGATGAAAAATATGTTTCCGGTAACGATATCGGTAACGGTTTCGAAACCGTTTGCGGCATCGTTGTCGGTAACGTTTCCGATTACATTTTGAGAATATCATTTATCACAAAATAATGCAAGTAATTTTTTTTCTTTTTTTGTATCTTTGTTACTAATAGCAAATTTTTTCCCTTTATTTTTATGCATTTTTAATATAGGTCTAAAATTACTAGGAACTTTCCCACAAAAACTTTCCCAAAAATAAGAAAACCGTTATCTGTGTCAGATAACAGTTCCCATAATATTTTATTAATTTTTAACCAGACTGCCATATCGGTTCATCCACACCTGAAAGAAGCCTGAGTCCGAAATAATCCGCCAGACAGGAATATCTAACTGTATCCAAATGCCTCGTGACAATGAAATCAGAAGCCCATCCAAATACATCATAAAGCGTATACTCTCCCTCCATGGCAAGCTGTATCCTGCCGCCTTCTCTTCTGCATAAATCCACAAGCTTCATTAATTCCTCACATTGCGACAGATGATGTTCAAGCTGCTCTTTTGTAAGAAATACCAGGAGATTTTTACCTGAAACATGAAAAAATTTATCAATAAACTCCTTTATCACTCTCAGATAAACCTCATAGGAACATCCCATATCAGGAATCAGCAGATAACTTTCTTCTCCTTCTTCTCGTTCCTGCACATTTTCCCTGAACGTAATCCCCATTTCCGTTTCTCTGCTCTTCAACGCTTCCGAATAGAAAGTATTGCAGAACAATTCCACATCCTCAGAAAAGTACTCCGCATTTTTCTTTATTTTTTCTTCATCCCAATACCACCACTGTATCATCTGCAGTTTTTCTATGATATCCTGCTCAAAACGCCATCCAATCAGTTTCGCTGGATTTCCACCGACAATTGCATAGGGAGGCACATCTTTTGTCACATGAGCTCCGGCAGCTATGACCGCTCCATTGTGTATCGTCAGCCCGGGCATAATCGTTGCACCCGCACCTATCCATACATCATTCTGGATAATAATGCTCCCTTTCTGCTTTTTTCCTAAGCTATGCGGCGCTTTTTCCAGCAATTTCGTGGCCCCCATTGCAACCCTTTTATAATCATGTCCGTCACCCATATGAAAAGATACATGGTCGGCTATGGAACAGAACCGTCCGATATGCAGATTCACGCAGGCATACCCCTCATGCAGTGCATAGGGCAGATTACTGTATATCATGGCATCCACAACATAACTGTCCCTGTCAATATTGCATATTGGAAATGCTTTAAAATGGGCTATAACGGGCCGGTCTGAAAAATCAAAATAATAAGTAGCAGCCTCTTTTACCGAATAAAGAGGTATAGCAAGCGGTATGTTCATAATCTTCTCCCATGTCATATTCGTTCCCGCGGACAATGAGCCAAGCACCTTGTTTGCACAGGCATTTGGCAAATGCTGCGAGGGTCAAAGTCCCGCTGCGCGGAGGCTTTGATTCCATGCCAGTCCTGTGTGCCGCAAATTACTATTCTTTCCCATCCCAGCAATAAGTACAAAGTTTACACCGTTCAATCCCCACTGCTTCTATCATATCATCCAGACGGTGGTACCTCAGAGATGTAAAATTCAGCTGTTTCCTGATCCGTTCCAGCATTTCCCGGTACTCTTCCGTTTTCGGATCGGAATAAGCTTCCAGGCGGGTAAATCTGCCCTCCCGCTCCAAATCCTTCAATATCCTGCGGGTAATCAGATCCATCTCCGAAGTGGAGCGGGAAAAATTCAGATATTTGCAGCCGTACAATAACGGCGGACACGCCGGACGTATGTGCACCTCTTTCGCACCGCTCTGGTAAAGAAACTCTGTCGTTTCCCTTAACTGGGTTCCCCTGACAATGGAGTCATCAATTAACAACAGGCTTTTATCCTGAATCAGATCATGCACGGGAATCAGCTTCATTTTTGCGATCAGGTTCCTCTTGCTCTGTATTGTGGGCATAAAAGAACGGGGCCATGTAGGCGTATACTTAATAAAGGGACGGGAAAAAGGGATTCCCGATTCATTAGAATAGCCGATGGCATGTGCCGTTCCCGAATCCGGCACTCCCGCCACGATATCCGGCTGCACATCATCCCTTTTGGCAAGCAGCGAACCACAGTTATACCGCATTTTTTCCACACTGATCCCCTCATAGGAAGAAGACGGATATCCGTAATATACCCACAAAAACGTGCATATTTTCATATCTTTTCCCGGTGCGGCAAGCGTGTGAACGCCCTCCGGCGTCACAATGACCACTTCCCCTGGTCCTAACTCACGTTCCTCACTGTACCCCAGATTCAGATAGGCAAAACTTTCAAAGGAAATACAGAAAGCTCCTTCTTTCTTTCCCAATGCCACAGGCGTTCTTCCCATCCGGTCTCTCGCCGCATAGATACCTTTGGACGTCATCAGCAGAATACTCATGGAACCGTCGATCATTTCCTGCGCATACCGGATACCCTCCACCAGATTCCCTTTCTGGTTTATAATTGCTGCCACCAGTTCCGTGGCATTGATATCCCCGCCGCTCATCTCCAGAAAATGGGAATGCCCCGATCGGAATACCTGCTCCACAATTTTGTCCATATTGTTGATCTTCCCTACCGTCTCTATGGCGTAAGTGCCGTGATGGGAGCGCACGATCAGCGGCTGCGGCTCATAGTCTGAAATACATCCGATACCCAGCCAGCCTTTCATCTCATTTAAATCTTTATCAAATTTCGTACGGAACGGCGCATTTTCAATATTGTGAATGGCACGGTCAAAGCCCTTTTCCCCATACACTGCCATTCCTGCCCGCCTCGTCCCCAAATGGGAATGGTAATCCGTTCCGAAAAATAAGTCAAACATGCAATCGTTTTTTGATGCAACTCCAAAAAATCCACCCATAATTTATCCTCATTCCTGTATATAAAACAGGCAAACAGGCATCCGGCCCACACGCGCATCCTTCTGCACGCCGCTGCGGGAAGCCGTTCTTCTATACATTGATTTCCGCCTTAACGCCCAGCAGATCCTTATGTTCTTCCAGCAGAGGGCGGATGACTCCTGCAAGAAAAGCCTCCACCTGTTCTTTGGAACGTCCTACATACTTTGACGGATCCATGGTTTTCTGTAAATCTTCCAAAGTCATGTTGAACGCAGGGTCTGCGGCAATCAGCTCCAGTAAATTGTTGTCCTTTCCTTCCACCTTGACATTCCTGCCCGCTTCCATGGAAAGCGTACGGATTTTCTCATGCAGCTCCTGCCGGTCTCCTCCCGCCTTTACCGCGTCCATCATGATGTTTTCCGTCGCCATAAAAGGCAGCTCGCTCATCAGGCGCTTTTCGATCACTTTCGGATATACGACCAGACCGTCCACCACATTCAGACACAGATCCAGGATACCGTCGATGGCAAGAAAGCCCTCCGGTATGGACAGTCTCTTATTGGCCGAATCATCCAGCGTTCTCTCAAACCACTGGGTCGCCGAGGTAATGGCCGGATTCAGCGCATCCACCATCACATAGCGGGAAAGGGAAGCAATTCTCTCACTCCGCATGGGATTCCTCTTGTATGCCATGGCCGAAGAGCCAATCTGACTCTTTTCAAAAGGTTCTTCCACTTCTTTCAGATGCTGAAGCAGGCGGATATCATTGGACATCTTATGCGCACTTGCCGCAATACCTGCCAGCACGTTCACCACTCTGGTATCCACCTTACGGGAATATGTCTGCCCCGATACCGGATAACACTCCCCGAATCCCATTTTTTTTGCGATCATCGGGTCTATTTTATCAATGATTTCCTGATTTCCGTCAAAAAGTTCCAAAAAAGAAGCCTGCGTGCCCGTTGTCCCCTTGGAACCCAGAAGCTTCATATGGGACAACACATGTTCCAGGTCTTCCAGATCAAGGAAAAACTCCTGCAGCCAAAGTGTCGCCCGCTTACCAACGGTAGTAGGCTGTGCCGGCTGGAAGTGAGTAAAGGCAAGCGTCGGCTGTGCTTTATATTTTTCCGCAAAATCGGCAAGCTCTTTCATCACATTCACCAGTTTTTTCCTTACCAGTTTCAAAGCTTCCGTCATTACGATAATATCCGTATTATCTCCCACATAGCAGGAAGTGGCGCCTAAATGAATGATACCCTTTGCTTTCGGACACTGCACGCCGTAAGCATACACGTGGCTCATCACATCATGGCGGACTTCTTTTTCCCTCGCCTTCGCCACATCATAATTAATGTCTTTCGCATGTGCCTTTAACTCGTCAATCTGTTCCTGCGTAATATTCAGTCCCAGCTCCTTCTCGGTTTCGGCAAGTGCAATCCACAGTTTCCTCCACGTCCGGAACTTCATGTCCGGCGAAAAAATATACTGCATTTCCTTACTTGCGTACCGCTCGGAAAGCGGACTCTGATACCTGTCTGTACTCATATAAATGAACATGCTCCTTTCTCAACCCGCAGCCTCTGCTTTTCCAGAAACTGAAACCGTTTCTTATTCTTCATATTCTCCGCGGATATCCTCCTTGGGCGGTTCTATGGGATACTTCCCGTTAAAACAGCCTTTGCAGATACCCAGTCCGTCCACCATTTCCTTCAGCCGCTCTTCCCGCAGATAGGCAAGGGAATCGGCTCCTATCATTCTGCATATATCCCCAACGGAACGTCCGTGGGCGATCAGCTGTTCCTTTGCCGGCACATCCGTACCAAAATAGCAGGGCCACAGAAAGGGCGGGGAACTGACCCGCATATGCACCTCCCCTGCGCCTGCTTCCCGCAGCATATGCACAATGCGGTCCGAAGTAGTGCCGCGCACAATAGAATCGTCTATCATAATGATTCTTTTACCTTCTACCGCTTCCCGCAGGACATTGAGCTTGACCTGCACGCTGCTCTCCCGGCTTTTCTGCCCCGGTTTTATAAAGGTGCGCCCTACATACGTATTCTTCACAAAAGCCTGTCCGTAGGGAATTCCCGACTGTAACGAATATCCCAGCGCCGCACAATTGCCGGACTCCGGTACTCCCACGACCAGATCGGCCTCCACCGGCGAATCCATGGCGAGAAATTTTCCTGCCTGAATCCTGGCATTATATACGCTGACACCGTCTATGTAACTGTCCGGCCTGGCAAAATAAATGTACTCGAAGACACACCTGGCATGTTTCTCTTTCGGAATACATAAACCGGTATTCGATTTGATTCCCTTATCCGGTGAAATCGTAACGATTTCGCCCGGCTCCACGTCCCTGACATAAGAAGCGCCCACGGTATCCAAAGCGCAGGTTTCCGATGCCAAAATATAAGCATGATCCCGTTTCCCGATACAGAGCGGACGGAAACCGAAAGGATCCCTTGCCCCGATCAGCTTCCTGGGCGACATCACGATCAGGGAGTATGCCCCTTTGATCTTCTGCATGGCACGGCCTACCGCCTCTTCCACAGTAGTGGAATTCAGCCGTTCCCTTGCAATATAATAAGCAATAACCTCCGAATCAATGGTGGTCTGGAATATCGCCCCCGTATACTCCAATTCATGGCGCAGTTCCTGCGCATTGATCAGGTTTCCGTTATGGGCGAGTCCCAAAGTCCCTTTTACGTAATTCAGTACCAGTGGCTGTGCATTTTCCCTCGTACTGCTGCCCGCCGTGGAATACCGCACATGTCCCACGCCGATATCCCCTTTTAACGTTTCCAAACGTTCCGGAGTAAACACTTCGTTTAAAAGTCCCATATCCCGGGCACTGTTGACTTTCCCTTTCGGCCCGCCGGTATCGCTGACCGCAATACCGCAGCTTTCCTGTCCCCTGTGCTGCAGGGCAAACAGGCCGTAATAAATCGTGGATGCCACGTCTCCGCCGTCAAAATCATACATGCCGAAGACACCGCACTCTTCCTTTAATCTGTCCGCCTCGTGGACGGCAGATTTTTCATCTGCCCTGCCGGAATTTCCGGACCTGACATTTTCCTGTTTCTCTTCCGTTATTTTAGCCAAATTCTTTCCCTCTACTTCCGTAACGGTTCCGAACCTTCCACATTCGGCCAGTTTCTGCCCCTGTTCTCATGTTCTGACTGCATCGGCTGCCCTGCACGCGGATGCCTGTCCGTCCGTGCTCCTTCCGATTTCTGCAGGCCCTACAGGCCAAGTCTCTTAAATACTTCGTTATACGCTTCTTCCACATTTCCCAAATCTCTGCGGAAACGGTCTTTGTCCAGTTTTTCATTAGTATGTACATCCCATAATCTGCAGGTATCCGGCGAAGTTTCGTCCGCAAGAAGGATTTCCCCATGAAAACGGCCAAATTCAATCTTGAAATCGATCAATTTGATATCTGCCTGTAAGAAATATGCTTTCAATACCTCGTTTACCTTGAACGCATACTTTTTGATCACCTCAATCTCTTCCCAAGAAGCCAGACCAAGCGCTGCCGCAAAATAGCTGTTGATCAGCGGGTCGCCCAGTTCGTCGTTCTTATAGCTGAATTCAATCGTAGGCTCCTTGAACGGAGTGCCTTCCGGAACACCGAGTCTCTTAGAAAAGCTTCCTGCTGCAACATTACGGATAATTACCTCCAAAGGAACGATTTCCACTTTCTTTACCGCTGTTTCCCTCTCGCTCAATTCTTCTATGAAATGGGTGGGAACACCTTCTTTTTCCAAAAGCTGAAACACGTGATTGGTCATTTTATTATTGATGACACCTTTTCCCACGATCGTCCCTTTCTTTTCCCCGTTAAAAGCAGTCGCATCATCCTTATAGTCCACGATCACCACATCGGGATCGTCCGTTGCAAATACTTTCTTCGCTTTTCCTTCATAGAGCTGGTCCAATTTTTTCATTTCTTCCTCCGTTCCGCCTTCCGGCAATATATAATTAGAGTAAAAGTCCGTCACTTTGAAGTATATAACAGTTATTTTTAGAAGTCAATAATCCTGCAGACGGACGCGAAAATTCTGCCGCTCCTTGTTAACGGTTCCTTACTTCAGCTGAAAAACCCGCGAAGCCACATATTCCTTCTTATAATAATCCATCAGCAGCTGGTCCGCAGTCTGGTAATCCTGAAGTGCCTGTGCCGCTACAATGTCATTGATCAGTGCAAAACGGCTCTCCGATTCCTCCTGCAGGGAATCGCTTCTGCTGATCGAATCGCTTTCCGTCACCTGTGCCCTGTCATCATTCTCTTCTGAAATATAATATTGGAGTTTTTCACCGAAAAACAGGACAAACGGCTTCGCATAAACGCCGCCGAACATATCCTTCATCTCTTCCTGCCGGTATCCCTCTGGCGTATGCGGCCCTTTTTCTATCATATAATGAATGAATACCCTGCTGCCGGGACTGGTTTTGTATTCCACGATGACCTTGTCCTCAAACGGATCCAATTCCGGCACGATTCCCACATATTCCTTATAAAAGGAAAAACAAAGTTCCTCTCTCAGCATATCCTGCAGAAAATCACGGGCCGCCACCCTTACCTTGGAAGTCATCTCTTCCTTATGCCCGGCATAATACTGCAGGAAAGCCAGGCGGCATACTTTTTTCAACCGTTCCCCGCGTTCATACACACGGAGCATATCCGTAAAAATATACGGATCCGTAAGTTTATCCCTGATGAAACCGTCATAGGAACAATGCGTGAGAAAAGCCATCTCCACTTCCGCTTTTGCCCCTCCCGCAATATAGGTACGGAAAATTTCCATCTGTTCCCCGATATAGGAACCGGTATACATCATCTGCACAAGGATACGCTCACACAGTTCGTATGTATCCACTTCAAAAGCTTCCGCCGACTTCCATATATCCCGCAGCCGTTTCATCATGCCTCTGTAAAAGCAGACCAGATAGGAGAGAAGGTTCCCGTCATATTTTCCCTTCTCAAACACATGATAAACCATCTGCGTCATTTCAGCCTTTTCCAGATAACCGTCCCTTGCAATGAGCCTGCTGCACAGCTTCATCAGAATCCTGCTGTCCACGCCCTGTATGCCGAAGCGTTCCGCCCAGGAAAAAGCCTTATCCCACATTCCGCGCATTACCATAAACCGAATGATTTCATTGCGTTCCCTGCAGTCTTTTCCTTCCGGCTCCAGTTCCTGCAGGTAATTGTCCAGTTCCCACATGTAATCCCGTTCGTAATAGTAATGCAGTAATTTCAGGCAGACTTCGTTTTTCCTGTCTTCCTCAATATTTTCAGAAACCGCAATATGCCGGAACCTGCTTTCGTTTTCCTCCGTAATATCATGGAATGAATGCTCTTTTTCACACAAATAAATATCCAGTCCTTCATGTTCCGCTATCAGGCTGCTGACCTCTTCCACCAGTCTGCCCGGCTTCATCAGACGTTCCAGCCTGTAGGGAACGCTGACCGTATAACGGTATCCTGCACCATCTTCCAGAAATACCTTATAGTCTTCTCCGTACAGCGGCAGATACACCCTGTCCCCGTTTAACGGATAACGGTATTCCTTCCGGTCGATGGCATAGCATACAACCGCACTGCGGACTTCCCGGTTCTTTGTCTCTATCCGGTAGGTAAACAGCAGCGGCAGCAATTCTTTTGCCCGCCCTTCATCCAGTTTTCCATTCAGAAGGATATTTTTATACAGATAAGCCAGGTCTTCATTGATCCTCCCCTTCTGCAGCTGCTCCTTCACAAAATTATCTATCTGGGCACAGAACTTGATAAAATACTCCGGATGTTCCTCCCTTTTTTTATAAATATATGCATAAAGAAATGCATTTTTCCGATAATCCAGCTGGCTCTGATAAGCAAAATACATCAGTACCATCCGGGGTATCTCGCCCGTATATCCCTCCGGCAGAGCCATCATATAATATTCATACAATTTGGTAATCCTGAGTTCCTGTTCCACGCCCATCCGGTACCATGCAAAGAAGCGGCTGTCCGTCTTGTTCCCCTTGACCAGAAGCGTACACAGAGCCTGCAGGGTTTCCCGGTCCGGATATTTCTCATAACATTCCTTCAGTACAAAAAAGGCATGATGCGAATATCCTTTCAGCTTCTGCATCTGATAGCGTATCTGTACAACGACATCCTGCGTCAGCAGTTCTTTCTTCGCAGCGAAACGCAGCACCTGCATTTCAAAGAGATTCAGCTTCATCAGCAGAGCCGGGTTCATTTCCAGCAAATGCCACGCCTCCACATAGAGCACCGGACTGACGCAGCCCTGTCTGAACTGTTCTTCCAAAACAAGCCACCTCTTGGAAGGACTCTTCACATATTCTTCCGAAACATGCAGCATCAGCCATGCAATCCTCCAGTTCCCCGGATTCATCCGGTAAATCTGCCCGATACGCTCCGCCATCCGGTCCACATATTCTTCATCCTCGCTAAGCAGCGTATTCAGATACAGATAATAACAGTTGATCTCCGGCGGACAATGTTCCAGCTTTCCCTCCTCTTTCAGCCGTTCCAGCTGCCGCTCTGCTTCTTTATACCTCTCCTGCGTCAGGTATAACTGCGCCTGGAACAATCTGGTCTGAATATCCTTTTTATCCAACGAGGCCAGACGCTCCACCAGTTTCTCCGTTTCACTCATCCACGTCCTGGCCGTAATTTTTTTCCCCCGGTAACTGCAATAGTATTCCATCAGCAATAAAAGAAGCTGCTTCTTCTCGCGTGCGATGCCAAACGCACGGTCCGGCTTCATACTGCCGCGCACCGTAACCGCCACCCGGATATCCGTATAAGAATTGTAAATATGAAGCATACCGTAATTCCTGCCTGCATGTATCCGGCTGCCCTCTATATAATAAAACAGGCGGTAAGAATTGCCTAAAAAATCATGTTCTGTTACCCGTTCTTTCTCTACTCTCAAAAAATCCCCTTCCGCTTCCACATGGAGAAACGTATACCCCCAGCCGTTTCTGGTGATCAGAACATTGTGCTCCGTTACCCCCGCTATATCGTCCAGCCGTATCTGTGTCTCATCTACGGAAAACGTGACTTTCTGCTTCTTGTTCGTTTCCAGCAGAAATTCCTCCATGTTCCGCTCGTTCCCGTATACCGCCGACAGCCCTTTGTAAGCACAGTAATACTGCTGGTCCGCGCCTTTGGTGAAAATCCTGCGGAACCCCTTGGAATAGAATACTTTCACTGCCTCTTCCCAGTTTACTTTTGCCAGATTTGCAAAATGGAACATATTGCGTATCTCACCCAGGCTGGAAGAAACGATTTGAGTCTCCATTGTAATCCGATACGGAATCTCATATTCCCCGTAATTGGAGATAATGGCAAAACTGCCCTCCCATACATCCCCTTCTTCCATTCCCTCGCTGTCAAACCGGTAGGCAATCGCTTCTTTTTTCCCGATGAATTCTTTTGTCAGACAGCGCATCTTAATCTCCGAAGAATATACATGCCCCTCCGCAGGCGTTTCGCCCGATGCATATATTGTAAAGAACCCCTCCAGAACTTCTCCGCTTTTTACGGAAAGCTCCAGCTTATCTTCCGAGAACTTCAGCGAATCATGATCCGTATCCACCTGTCCGAAACCGTTTTCTCCATAATCAAATTTCCCTGCTGCCACTGTCTGCCACCTTCCTCCATCTGCTTCCTGAACCGGTCATTTCTTAAAACTTTATAAAATACCGTATTTTCAATTATACCATCCCATGACGCTGGTTGCAACTTTTATCATCTGCCCGCTGCCGGAACCTGCCGTCGCGGAATTCCTCCGGCTGGAGCGTTGCCTTTCACCAAAATCCGGCTGAACCAATGTCATTAAGTTAATAGCGAACTATCTGAAATGGTTAGATTCTTTTTTGAGG
>CAJTVQ010000054.1 GCA_910579935.1 uncultured Lachnospiraceae bacterium | reverse complement strand
CCGCCCCAGATGCCGCGCTCCGCATACTGCCGCACCGTTCCCTGTCCGTCCGCCGCAAACAGCGGGCTTCCGTAGATATCGGACTGGAAGAAGGTCTTTCCGTCCTCCGTACACTGGCTTAGCCTCTGGTACCCGTGGCCGAAGACCGTCCGTACGCTTCCGGCTCCCGTCTCATACGCCATCAGCTCGTTGTTCGTTCCGCTCAGGAAATCCGGCACATACTGCATCTCCCTGCTGCGGAACCCGTCCCCCGCGGCCAGCTTCTGCACGTTCCCCACGCACATCTGCAGGGCATTGTAGGCATACGCGCTCTCTTCCCTGCTCTCCGTGTTCTTTCCGAGTACCATTCTTCCGGCGGTATCATACACGTACTGCCTTATAAGGCTGTCTCCCCTGCGCTCCTCCGTCAGGTTGCCGCACCTGTCATACCCGAAGCTGTGGTCCACGCCGTCCTCCGTCATGGAGACAAGCTGGTTCAGGGCATTGTACCGGTACGCCGCCTTCTGTACGCCGTTCAGGCTCCTCGCCGTCCGGTTGCCAAGCGCGTCATAGGCATAGGTCTCCACTGCCTCCCCGTTCCTGCAGGAAACGAGCTGTCCCGCCGCATCGTAGCCGTACGCCGCGGTACGGGCAAATTCCGGCCTGCTCCCGCTCCTTGCGGAACCGGTGATCCGTCCCAGCACGTCGTAGGTGAAAGTCTCCTCCATGCTTGCCGTTTCCCCGAACCGGTACGCCGCCTTTACGGGCTGACGGTCGGCATTGTAGGCATAGGAAGCCGCGCTGCCGGGCTGGATGAGCGAAACCACGCTGCCCGCCGCATCGTAGGCATACCGCGCGGCGGTCTCCCCGGCGTCCCCCGCCGTCCCGTCCGCATATTCCGTCACGGTCAGCAGGCGGTTGTTTCCGTCATAGGCATAGGCTGCCGCGCTGCCGTCCGGATACCGGATGCCTGTACGGTTGCCTGCCGCATCATAGGTGAAGCCGGTCTTTCGCCCGTTGTGGTCCGTGACGCCGGTCAGCCTGCCGAGGACATCACGCTCCATGGCCGTGGTTCCGTTCCAGTCCTGCATCTCCACCAGTTCGCCCCGCCTGTTATAGCGGAACGCCGCAGTCCGCCCGTCGCTGTATGCCACCGACACGGGCCGGCGGTTCAGGTCATAGGTGACGGTGGTTTCCCTCTGTTCCCCGTCCGTTACGGATACCAGACTGTCATTCCCGTCATAGGCATATGCCGTTTCTTCCAGCAGGGGATCGATCTCCCGGATCATCCGTCCCTTTTTGTCATACACGTAAAGCGTGATACAGGACTGCTCCCCGTTTTCCGCCAGGCATTCCCTGATCCGGTTGTTCATGGCGTCATACTCGTACTGCACCACACGGCCAAGGGCGTCTTCCGTCTGTACCAGGTTCCCGCAGGCATCGTAGGTATAACGTGTCACGCCGCCTTCCGCATTCTCCACCGCGGCGATCCGCCCTTCCGCCGTATAGGTAAAGGAGGTTGTACTGCCCATGGCGTCCGTCATGGACGTGACCTGGCCCAGGTGGTCATAGGTATAGGAAACCGTATTTCCCAGCGCATCCGTCTCCGTCAGCGCTAGTCCCAGCGCATTGTAGGTATAAGCCGTGGCATTCCCTTCCCCGTCCGTCACCGACAGCAGGTTCCCGGCGGGTGAATATTCGTACTGCGTGGTATTCCCGTTGGCATCGGTCCGGGTCAGCGCCCTGCCCGCACTGTCATAGGTGAACGACGTGCTGTGTCCCATGGCGTCGGAAATACGGAGCAGCCGTCCCATGGCGTCATAGGTATAATCCGTTACCGCGCCTTCCATGTCCGTCACACGGGAAACCCTGCCGGTATTGGTATATTCCAGCTCCAGGCTTCCTTCCGTTTCCTCCGTCACACCGGTCAGGCGGTCGCCGGCATCATATTCGTATGTCCGCACATGGCCGCAGGCATCCGTGAACGACATCCGGTTGCCCGCCGCATCATAGGTACAGCTCCACGTGCCGCCTTCCTCATCCGTACCGCCGGTCAGACGGTTCAGGACATCGTAGGTCCAGGTCTTTTCCCCGCCGAGGGGATTCACTTCGGAAACCAGGTTGCCGTTGCCGTCATAGGCATATTCCGTCACGCCGCCGTTGGCATCGGTCATGCGTACCAGCTGTCCCCTGCCGTCATAGGCATAGGCTGTCTCCTGCCCGGAAGGGTCTGTCACTTTCACCAGGCGGCTGCAGGCGTCATACTCATAGCCGGTTACATGCCCCTCCGCATCCGTGATCTGGACGCAGTTTCCGTTTTTATCATAAGAATAGGCTGTCTTTCCGCCGTCCGGCGCCGTCTCCTGCGCGATTCTTCCCATGCTGTCATAGACATAAACGGTTTTCCGGCTTTCCTTGTCGGATACCGCCGTCAGGTTATCATCGCTGTCATACTCCGCGCTTTCCGTATGGCCGTCCGCATCCGTCACGGACACGACACGCCCTGCATGATCATAGACAAACGTGGTGATCCCCGCATCGGTCTGTACGGACTGCAGACGGTTTTGGGCATCGTAAGTATAGGAAATGACATGGCCGTCCTCGTCCGTCCTTGTCAGCAGATTGCCCGCCGCATCATAGGTATAGCCCACGCTGTGTCCCAGCGGATCCGTTTCGCTTAAGACGCGCCCAGCCTTATCATAAACATAAGACCTCTGGCGGGATAACTGGTCGGTAACGGCTGTCACCTGTCCCATGCAGTCATAAGTATAGCTTACGGTTCCTCCGGCCGCATCACACACCCGGATCAGCCGGTTCGCCGCGTCAAACACATACCGCGTCACACCGCCGTTTTTATCCGTCTGCGAGGTCCGGTTGCCACATGCATCGTAAGTACTGCTTACACTGTATCCGGACGGGTCCGTTTCCGTAATGAGATTCCCTTTCCCGTCATAGGAAAAGCTGTATGCATTCCCCAGAGCGTCCGCGGCAAGGGATACCCGCCCCGTTTCATTGTATTCCAGACGCTGCTTATTTCCCATCCGGTCGGTCATTCCGGTCCTGCTGCCGTTCTCATTGTATTCAAAAACGATCTCACCGTCCGCATCTTCCACGGATAACAGGTCCCCCGCTGCCGAAAACCGGTAGGAAACCTTCCTTCCCTCAGGAGATGTATAGGAGGTCATCCTTCCAATCGCATCATGGGTATAGAAACAGATGTTTCCGTCCGGGTCCGCCGCCTGTTCCAGATGATTGTTTTCATCATAGGCATACGTCCAGATATGGCCGCTCCTGTCGGTAAAGGAGATCAGGTTGTCGTTTTCGTCATAGGTATAAGAGTTTGTATTCCCCCTTTCATCCTGCATCCGGATCAGATTGTTCCGTTCGTCATACTGATACAGGACATTCGTCCCGTCACGGCCCGTCACTTTCACCGGCTGGTTCCTGTCATTGTAAGCCGCGCTCTCCTCTGTGCCGTCCGGATGGATGACGCGTATCATGCGCCCGTATTCATCATACTCCATTCCGGTGGAATTGCCAAGGGCGTCCGTCTGTTCTGTCATCTGTCCCTTTTCATTGTAGGTGTTATGGATGGCGGTTCCGGCCAGCGCCACCTCCGTGACATGCCCTGCCGCATCATAAGTATACCTCGTGACATTCCCCAGCTCATCGGTAAATTCGGTGGTACGGTTCTCTTCATCATAGGCTGCCAGGCTCCTTCCCCTGCCTGCCGTCGTCTGCTCCGTTACCCTTCCCTGCATGTCATAGCGGTTGGTCAGATATACTTCCCCTGAAAAATCCGAAATGGTCAGCAGTCTGCAGGCCGCATCATAGGTAAAGGACATTTCCCTGCCTTCCGGATTGGTCACGGCGGCCAGCCTGCCTTCTTCATATGCAAAGCGGACTGTATTTCCCATGGCATCCGTCACGGCGGCTATGGTTCCGTCCACGTAAGTGATATCCATGGCGGTTCCATGGCGTCCCTCCATACGGATGATCCGTCCTTCCCCGTCGGACCGGAAACGGTACGATACAAGCCCGTTCTCCACGATACGGTTCAGACACAGTTTCCCGTCAAATACATATTCCGTGCCGTCCAAAGCCGCAACGGAATAAGAGCCGTCCTCATTTTCCTTCATCGTATAGGAAGAGGCTGCGCTGTCCTCCGGCCGGAAGTCTCCGTCTTCCGTATTTTTCCTGAACGCCGTCACATCGTCATACGGTGTATGGAAATACGCATACTCTTCGTCCATCTCCAGCAGATAGTTCAGGGAATGGCTCCATTTCTTCCCTAATACATCCGGTTTTATTTCCCTTCTGGAATCATACATGGCAGTAAAGTGAAGTCCGTCCTTCCCATGGTCTTCCAGCCATGTGTAACTCCACAGGAATGCGCCTGTCAGGGCGTTGACCGGATCGTTTCCGGTGTAGGATATCCTGCCGTCCGGATAGGTCATAAAGTTCCTGCCGTTCGCCAGACCGCTGGATTTCTGTACATCAGTCGTGACATACTTCTCCGGCGTATACTTACTGGAGCCCTCCGCATTATTGGCCCTCGCAGAATAACTGTATCTGGTATGCGGTCTCAGACCGGCGAATATCTTATAGATCCGCCCTGAAACCGTCTCTCCTGCGGCCTTCCCCGCCGCCGGCGCCGCTTTCATCCTGCTCCGGCCGGACATGGCGGACGCGGAGGCAGCCATGACAGACCCTGCGGCATCCTCCTGCTGTACGAGCGTAACCGTCCCGCTCTCTGCCACATGATAATCCACACTGTCAAACCGGACGTCATAGTCCTCTGCACTCTCCACCGGACTCCAGCTTACGATGACGCTGCCCATGAACGCTGCCGCGGTGATGTCCGAAGGCATGGCGGGTCCCAGCCGCAGCGTATTGATACGTTTCGTTTCACTGTACAGGCTGCATCCATACTCGTTTACCGCACGGACCGCATAGGTATACTCCGTCTCCGGCTTCAGTCCTTCAAATACTTTGGAGGTTTCCGTTACATGATAGACGGCATTCTGGAATTCTATATCATAACTGGTCGCTCCTGCTACCGGATCGAAACTGATCCTGACTGACTTCGCTTCCGCTTCCGCGCGGATATTTTCCGGTACTGCCAGACGTGTCCGGATTTTCTGCAGTCCGCTGTAAGGGCTTGCACCGGCTTTGTTTCTGGCACGGATCCGGTAAGTATGTTCCGTATCGCTTTCCAGACCCTCGAATTTTTTCTCCAGTTCGGTCAGTGTATATAACGTCCCGTCAAACAGGAACTCATAACTGTCCGCACCGTCTACTGCCTTCCATGCAAACTCTATGGAATGGACATCCGTCATGGCTGCATAGATAACCGGAACCGCCGGTATTTCGGGGAGTGTCCGGACCGTCCCGGCCTCACTGTATGCACTGGAACCTCCTGCATTGTTTGCACGGACCTGATAACTGTAAGCCGTGTCGGGAGTCAGTCCTGTAAGGGTTTTGGACGTGCCGGCCACACGGTACGTGGAATCACCCAGCCGGATGTCATAACTGTCCGCACCCGGTACCGCACCCCATGTCAGGGTGATCGAATCTGTCGTGGATGCTGCGCTTATATTTGCCGGCACTGCAGGCGGATTCGGAAGCGTAACAATTGTTTTCGCAGGGCAGTAAGAACTGCTGCTTTCCTCATTGCACGAACAGATCTGATAAGTATAACTGGTACCCGGTTCCAGTCCGGTAATTCTGCGGGAAGTCCCATTCGCACTATAAGTCTTCGTACCGTTGACCAGCACGTAATATTCTTTTGCACCGGGTACTGCCCCCCATCTCACCGTGATGGAATCATTCGCGGCGGTGGCGGTCACCGTGGCGGATGCAGGAGGATTGGGCGCCGTCCATACTGTTTTACTGGTACTGTATGTACTGGAACCGTCCGCAGTATTCACACGTATCTGGTAATCATAGCCGGTATTGGCCGCCAGGCCGGTGAAAGTCCCGGAAGTGGTGTTCATGTGATATACACTGCCGTTAAACAGCAGATCATAGCTGTCTGCGCCGCTGATCTCATTCCAGCTGATCGTGGCGGTACTCTCATTTGCAGTCCTTTTACTGACCTCCGGGGCTCTTGGTGTAGTCTTGAAAGTCCGCCCCTCACTGTACCGGCCCGTTGCCCCGTCGGAAAGTCTGGAACGTACCCTGTAGTTGTATAAGGTATTCGGCGTCAGTCCGGTTACTTCCCCGGAAGTCCCGGTCACTGAAACACATCTGCCGCCAATCTCCACGTCATATCCGGCGGCGCCGCTTACCGCATTCCAACTGACCGTAACGGAATTGTCTGCGGATTTATGGGAAATACCGGTCGGTACGGTCAGTCCGTGCCGGATGGTACTGATTCGTTCCATCCCCCTGCCGGTACTGGCCCCGTCCACACCCTTTGAATATACCTGATATTCATGGTCTGTGTTATCCGCCAGGCCGGTAAAGGTTTTGGAGGTAGATGATACCGGCACATCATAATTCTTACCGTCAAAGGATACGATATATCCCAATGCACCGCTTACCGCGTCCCACCTTACTGTAACGGAGTTTTCCGTACTGTCGGCACTGACGTCTGCAGGCGCAAGCGGGGCTGTTTTCACAGTCATTTCAGACGTATAGGCGCTGGTGACATCCCAGTTCTTTGCACAGAGCTTAAACCGGTAGGCCGTATTGGCTGTCAGTCCGGTGAATTTCTTTGATGTCCCGCTTACGGTTTCGCTTTTTCCGTTAAACTGGATGATGTATTCCGTTGCGTCGTACTTGTCGGTCCAGCTGATAACGGCGGAATGACTATCCGCTGTTTTCGTTATGCCCGTCGGCACGCTGGGCGTACTGGCCTGCGTCATAATGGTTCTTTGGCTGCTGTATGACCCGGTACCATCCGCACTTTTACAGCAAATCTGATAGGTATGGGAGGTTTTCTGCCTTAGGTTCTTAACGGTATCGGACGTACTGGTCGCGGGCACATGGTATTCCATACCGTCGAACTTAATGATATACCCTGAAACGCCGCTTACTGCATTCCATCTGATGGTAACCGAATCACCGGTGCTGGTAGCGCTTATGTTTGACGGCGGCTTTGCCGGCGTCGTAACCGTCATTTGGGACGTATAGGCGCTGCTTGTGTCCGCATTCCTGGAACAGATTGAAAAAGGATACGCTTTACCCGCCGTCAGTCCTGTAAAAGTCTTTGATGCGGCGGTAACATTGTAAGTTGTCCCGTTAAACTTAATACTGTACCCGGTTGCACCGCTTAACGCTCCCCAGCTTATTGTCGCCGATGTCTCCGTTGCAGTCTTTTTGATATTGGACGGCACTCCCGGAGACTGCGGCAGGGTAGTAACGGACTTCGTCGCACTGTACGCCCCTGTCTGTGTTGCATTCTTTGCCCGCACCGCATAGGTATGGCTCGTCTTCGGCTTCAAGCCGCTGAACCTCCTGCTTGTGCCTGTCACGCTGTAGACAGTACCGTCAAACAGCACATCATAACTGCTGGCGCGGGTAACCGCATTATAAGATACCGTAACGCTGATGGTATCCGCCACTGCCTTTACATTCTGCGGAACACCCAGCGGTTCCTGGACATATCCCTTGGGAATGGTTACGGTTTTCGAACCCGATGCCAGCTGGCTGTTCTTTTGGTTATATGCAGCAACCGTAATCTTATAAGTCTTATTTTCCGGAAGGTTAGTGTCAGTCGTAAAAGACGTTGTAGTCAGATTACTATTGCTGTATTCTGCGACTCCCAGACTGGGAATGCTCACACGCCCTGAATACCTCGCCGCATTGGCCACTGCCGGCCATCTTACCGTCATGGAACCGTTTTTGTTGATTGTTACATTTAAATTAATTGCCATATTTTTCCTCCTTCTTTGGGGTATCCCCATTCTTTTCGCCGGCTCTATATATTAAAAAGATTTTTAGATGAAAAATGTAAACCTGCTTTTTGTTTTTTTGATTTTTTTATTTTCTTTTCAAAATCAGGTTTACATTTTCCATCTAAAAATCTTTTTAATATACAAGGGGCATTACCCAGACCTAAAGAGAAAGGAGAGAAAACACATGGAGTACACAACATCCAAAGAAGGAACAGACCTGATCAGATCCTTTGAAGGCTGCCGCCTTACATCTTATCAGGACGTTGCCGGAATCTGGACCATCGGCTACGGGCATACGGGAAATGTCCGGTCCGGTATGTCGATTACACAGGAACAGGCAGATTCCTTCCTTCAGTCCGACTTGAAAAAATCTGAACGCTGCATCAACCGGTGCGTTACCGTGCCGCTGACGCAGAACATGTTCGACGCGCTGGTATCCTTTACCTATAACGTGGGAACCGGGGCGCTGCAGAGGAGCACGCTCCTGCGTAAATTAAACCGGGGCGACACGGCGGGAGCGGCGGAAGAATTTGACAGATGGATTCATGCAGGGAAAAAGGTATTTCCCGGGCTGGTCCGCAGACGCCGGGAAGAAAAAGAACTGTTTTTAAAGAAATTACCGTAGACACAGGTTTTACCATGCAGAAGGGGAAAAGAAAAATAATTCACATATGACTCAGCAAAAATGACAATCACATCTTTTCCCCTAAAACAGGCAGAGAAAGGGGATATATCAAAGATGAAGGAAAATCTTACCACATCGATCAGGGAATACCAAAAAGGGAATCATGAATATTCACTTCTGATCATCGAAAAACTGCATCCGGCCATAAACAAATATGCCAATAAGCTGTTCTGCAACGCTATTGAAGATTCCGTATCGGAACTTAATCTGGCCATTTTAGAATCCTTAAAAAAAATTCCATATGTCAAAACCGAATCACAGTGTCTGACTTTTCTGATCAAAGTAATCGAAAACAAATACTTGGAACTGTTAAGAAAAAGCATTAAAATTTCCGTTTCCGAACTTCCTTTGGAAGAACAGAGCCTCATCTGTCCCTATTTGGAATATGAGTACGAAAACCGCGAACTGAAGCTGGATCTTGAAAATCTGTTATCCAAATGCAGCGCACAGCAAAGAAAAATATTGCTGTCAGTCATCTTTGATAACAAAAGCTCTTCACAGATTGCCGCAGAACTGCATACCACCAGACAATATGTCAACTGCACAAAAAGAAAACTGCTGAAACAAATAGAAAAAGAAATCTTTGCAAAGTCCGGCTAAAAAAAGATACGGAACTAAAAAAAGGAGGATATCCGATCATATGAAAAACAACTCACATTTTATCAAAGGCATATTCTCTGCCATCACTGCATGGCTCGGCAGCTCCATGGGATTACTGCTTCCCACTCTCGCACTGTTGTTCCTGCTGATGTCCGCCGAATATTTTTCAGAAATTCTTGTTGCAAAAAAAGAAGCGTTTGAACATCCGGACAACCGGCAGAACCAGCCCTTCCGAAGGAAAACCATCTTTTCCGTTTACCGGAAAGCAGGCTGTATCCTGACCATTTCGGCCGCTCTGAGTGTGGATTGCCTGATACATAAATATGCAGCCAGGCTGGGAATGCAGACTGACAACCATACCCTGTTCAGCTTACTGGTTACCATATGGTTCATTCTCAACGAACTATTGTCCATTCTCAGGAACGCAAAACGTTTAGGCACCGCCCTGCCGGGGTTTTTGGTTAAGGTGATCAAAAAAATTAAAAAATCCATAAATCATACGGAACTTTAGCGGGTTCCTTACCGGGCAGGGGAGAAAATCTCCCCTGTCCCTAAGTCAGCGCCTGCGGATGTAAAGACTGAATTCCGTCCTTGCATCCGGCAGTGTCTTTACTGCAATATAACCATTTTCCCCTTCTAAAATTTCCCTTGTAATATATAATCCCAATCCTACGCCTTCCTCCGTCCCTGCTTCTTTTCCCCTGGAAAAGCGTCTGAAGATGGTATGATATTCTTCTCTATGGATTGCAATTCCCCTGTTCCGAACCGCTATGGCTGCATAACTTGTCAATTCTGTCACCTCTATTTCTATTTTGCTTCCTTTGCTCCCGTATTTGACTGCATTATCCAATACATTGAAAACTGCTTCTGTCGTCCATTTTGCATCCGCCATGGCAAAGGACCGGGACTCACCCTTCAGTTCAATTTCCATTCCTTTGCGTTCCGCTTTCTCCATCACCTGATTGACTGCACGCAGGATCATGGGAAGAATATCCTGCTTTTCCGGTTTTAAACGGATGATTCCCGTTTCCATACGGGACATCCTGGAAAAACCTTCCCCGAGCCACGACAATTTCGCTGCCTGTTCCTCCATACAGTCTGCAAATTTTGTCCTTTCTTCCGCTGTCAGATCATCCCTTCTCATAAATCCGGCATAAATCCCGATATTGGCAATCGGCGTGTTGATCTGATGCACCAGATTTCCGATATTTTCATCCAGCTGTTTTCTCAGCTTTTCTTCCCTCTCCTTATAAGAACACTGAATGTCATACAATTTTAAAAGCTGACCCTGCAGTTTTGACAAAGCAGTGTCCTCTGCAATGGAAAACAGCTGCCGCTCTTTTCCTCCGATCAAACATTCCATCATATCACCCAGCTGATACAAAACATGATTGATACTCCGCGCCACACGGATATACACAAGGACAAACACTGTCAGGTTCAACATTCCATAGATAAACGCCAAAAGAACCATATCGGCATTTCCCTGCCATACCGCTGCCAAAAACAGAAAAAACAGTATGAGCATAGCCGCCATACCGCCTTTCCATATCCTGTCCGTATTACCGTCTGCCTGTGACCGCTCCCTTGTACCGGCCTGCCGGCCTCTCTGTTCCATCTTCTATCCGTCCTCCCATTTATAACCGATACCGAATACGGTCTTAATATGTTTCGGTTCTTCCGGATTGTCTTCTATCTTTTTCCGCAGCCTGCGGACCGTTACGTTTAATGTCCTGTCTTCCACATAACGCTCTTTGGCATCCCATATTTTATCCAATAAGATTTCCCTTGTCAATACGATTCCCCTATGGTACAGGAATGTTTCCAGCAGACTGATTTCCAATGCCGTGAGAGACACCTCCGCTCCGGATCTTATCAGCGCTTTATTTTCAAAATCATAGATCAGCCCGCCTGCTGCATACATCTGCCTGGAACTTCCTTCGCTACGCTTTAAGACCGCTCCGATCTTCATGATCAGGACGGACATGGAAAAAGGCTTCGTAACATAGTCGTCGCATCCCGCACTGTATCCTCTCAGCATATCCTCCTCCGAATCCCTCGCCGTCAGCAGCAGCACCGGCACCGGCTGTCCGGCAAGGATATCTTTCAGAAAATCCCTGCCGTCGCCGTCGGGCAGATTAATGTCCAGCAGTATCAGATTCATTTTCTGTTTCAGAAATTTCTCCGCTTCTTTCAGCGAATATGCACTGTGGGTAAAATACCCTTCCCTGTTTAGTGCAAAAGCTATTCCGTCGTTCATGGCACGGTCGTCTTCCACAATGAGAATATGTTTTTTGCTATCCATGGATTCCCTCATAACTATACTGCTTCCCTTAGTCTTTCCACGATGGATTTCTTATTCATGGTTCCCGTAAGCAGCCGCGCCATCCTTGCACAGAGCAAAACGGAAAATACTAAAAACATGGCAAATGCCTGCAAAAACTCCAAAGCGGAAAATCCGGTAAATACAGGATCTGCCGCAAACATATAAGTCAAAGGCGCTCCCGCCGCTGCCGCCAATCCTGTTGCAGTAAAAATATAGCGGGCATACTTTAAGAAAATATCCTTTTCCATCTGTTTCCTTGTCATTCCTATGGACTGCATGGATGCATATTCCAGTCTCCGCGCCACCACGTCCGTAGTCACCGTATTCACCATATTGGAAATACCGATCAGCCCTACCACTGCAGACAGAAAGATTCCAAAAGCAGTAATGGTTTTTTTCGTCTCTGTAAACTCTGCCTTAGTTCTGTACCGGGAGTCAAGGTTCAGCTGCATATTTCCGTCCTCCTCCATCATGTTCCGCACGGCTTCATACTGCTCTTCGCTCAGCATGGTTTCACCGCTTTGCGCCTTATCCCTTTCCGATACGTCAAAACTAATCCTGGATACCAGATTTTCATGATCCGAATAAATGCTCCGGAATGCCGCGTCATCGATTATGATATTCGCATCCTGGATATTGCCGGTGCCAAACATATCATCCATCGTAATAACTGCCATTACGGTCAGCTTCTTTTCCACAAAACGGTCTGCCGCATCGTCATAAAAGTTTACGGATATTTTATCCCCCGCATGAACCTGATATTCCATTCCCTCTCCCGCCTTATCAGCCCAATCATGGGGTGAACGCTGGTATATCATATAACCGCCTTTGGAAAACTCCTCCGCATCCAATATGCCTTCCAGAACAGTCAGGTATTTTTCTTCATCAGGAAGATATTCCGGCGTAATCCCCAACACTTTTACCCGCAGATTACCCCTGCCGCTTTCCGTAAACCCATCATAATACATGTTACTGCCAATACCCAGACCATCCTTTTCCAGTATTTCATTATAAGCTTCCATATCCCTTGCCAGCTCACCGTCCTTTGCAATCTCTGCCATAGACGGCATATAGAAATAACTGCCGGAATACATTAAATGCTCTTCATAATAATCCGGCTTCGTCCTCGCCAGATAATAAACCCTGAGATTTTCAACAAAATCCAGACTTTCCAGCCTGCGGACCAAATCCTGACTCACCGGCTGATAGGCTTCCTCCTGCGACCATAGGGAAGCGCGATGGTAAATCCGGAAATCCGTTTCATGATACCTTTCCATCATCACTTCTACCCGGTATCCCATAGATAACGTATAAACTGCCAGAAACAAAATACCGCTTAAGGCAAACGAAATAATGGAAAAAATACCTTTTTTCCTCCTGCCCCCGTATCTTGCCGCTTCCACCGGAGAAATATGACATGCCGTCCGAAACGGCTTCATCGTACTGATATAAACGGTCATCCATGCAAAGACCGCACTCACGAGAAACGTTTCCGCAAAGCCGGCCGGCTGGTAATAACCGGCAACTCCCTCGGCAAATGTATCCACCAGTTTTTCACCTGCTGCCCGTCCGATTCCGTATCCTGCCAGCCCGCCTGCCACAATTCCGAAAAAGGCGATCCGGTTCATCTGCCATGACAGCATCCGGCGCAGTTGTCGGGAAGTCATGCCAATGGTCTTCAGCTCCCCGTAAAACCGGATATCATTCACCACGGAAATATCAAACACATTATAGATGAAAAAATATCCGCAGAACATTATACAGCAGACGATCAGAAAAACGGGAACGATTATGAATACGGTTAAATTGCTGGACTTGTACGTTCCGCCGTTACCCCCTGCCAGTTCATTTACTTCAGATAATTTTTCATCTTTGTCATAACCGAAACGGAAGAAGTCCAAATTGTTCAGTTTTATATAAATCGTGTCAAATCCTTTGATAATATGAGGATTATAAGTACTGATAAAATCCTCCCCCGTATATATTTCCTCATAAATATCCTTCACATTTCTCAGGGGATTTTTATAATACCCGCATACCGTCATGGGGATTTCCTTCTCCGTCTCCCCTTCCTCCTCCTGTACCACTACTTTCAGGGTATATGAAATTCCTGTTTCCTGTCCCAATCCCAGACGTTCCGACATGGTATCGGATAAAAGTATCTCGTCGGCGCTTTCCGGATATTTTCCGTTTATCAGGTCCACCATATTTTTCTCGTAATGTACACTATCCGCTGCAAGCAGACGTACATCCAAACCGTTGAATTCCCGGTTATGAAGATAAGTCGTACTGCATCTGCGCGCCAACGCCGCCCATTCCACCTGCGGAAGCGCCCTGACCCGCTCCAGCACTTCTTCATCCCCGCGTATACTGCTGCTGTCCGCTCCCGGTCCGGGCGATGCCCCCATGGAAAGGGAAACTGTCTTTACCATTCCAATTCCCACGGAGAAAACCACCACAAGCAGGATAGCGGTCAGCGCAACCGCCAGTACCGCAATCCGGTTCCTGACCGGACGCGCCTTATAGTCTTCGGCTGCCAGTTCTTTCTCCAGTTCCGCATTCGAATTCCGAAACATAATGCTTCTCATATCTCCGTTTCACCCCCCGTTATCTTTCCGTCCTCCAAATGGATGACACGGTCTGCCAGCTGCGCAATCGCTTCGTTATGCGTAATCATGATAATGGTCTGGTGAAATTCTTTCGCGGTCATTTTTAGCAGCCCCATCACTTCCGCGCTGGTCCTGGAATCCAGATTTCCCGTTGGCTCGTCTGCCAGCAGCACCGCCGGTTTTGCCGCGATCGCCCTCGCAATCGCTACCCTCTGCTGCTGCCCGCCGGATAACTGGTTCGGATACCTGTCCAGCTTTCCTTCAATGCCAAGTACGGCACAGATATGACCAATATACTCCTGATCCGGTTTATTTCCGTCCAAACGGATGGGAAGGACAATGTTCTTATAAATATTCTGTACCGATATCAGATTATAATTCTGAAATACGAAACCGATATTCCTGCGGCGGAAAATGGTCAGTTCCTCCTCTTTCATTTTCAAAATGGAGTGGCCGTCTATGATAACCTCTCCCTCGTCCGCATAATCCAGACCGCCGATTAAATTTAATAACGTAGTTTTCCCACTGCCCGACGTACCTACTATGGCTGTAAAACTGCCCTTTTCCACGGAAAAACCAATGCCGTCTACCGCCTTTACGACATTTTCGCCGCTTCCGTAATACTTTTTCAGATTTTTTGCTTTCAGAATATCCATATACTTTACACTCCCTTAATGTTCTGTTTCACTCTATCATAGGCGTGGGATGTTACATTCTGGTTACAAAAATGAATAAAAAATAGAACCACCCGAACCTGAGTGATTCTATTTTACAAACTTGACCTGTCAGTTTCCGCTATCCGGTTTAAAGTCTCTTAAGCAGCGCTTCCCTCTGCTCCTCATATCCCGGTTTGCCAAGGAGTGCGAACATATTCTTCTTATAACTCTCCACGCCCGGCTGGTTAAACGGATTCACGCCAAGCAGATATCCGCTGACCCCGCATGCAAACTCGAAGAAGTAAAACAATTCTCCAAGATAGAATTCATTCACTTCCGGAACATGTACCATAAAGTTCGGCACGTTGCCGTCAGTATGTGCTAAAATCGTACCGTTCATTGCACTCTTATTAACAAAATCCACGGACTTGCCTGCCAGATAATTCAATCCGTCCAGATCAACCGGCTCTGTCTCAAGAAGGACCTCTTCCCTGCTTGTCTCGATATCAATGACCGTTTCAAACATAATCCTTGCGCCGTCCTGTATGAACTGTCCCATGGAATGCAGATCTGTGGTAAGGTCTACGCTCGCCGGGAAAATACCCCTTTGGTCCTTTCCTTCGCTCTCACCGTAAAGCTGTTTCCACCATTCGGATACATAATGAACACTGGGCTCATAATTTGCAAGAATCTCGACCGCTTTTCCTTTTCTGAGCAGGATATTGCGAAGCGCTGCATATTTCAATGCATCATTCTCTTCAAAAGAAGCCTCTAAAGCACGCTTTCTTCCGCTCTGTGCACCTTCCATCAGTTTGTCGATGTCCGCGCCGCTTACTGCGATAGGAAGCAGGCCGACAGCCGTCAGTACGGAGAAACGTCCGCCTACATCATCAGGAACTACAAAAGTTTCGTATCCTTCTTCCGTCGCAAGGTTCTTCAGAGAACCCTTCGCTTTATCCGTTGTAGCATAAATCCTCTTAGCCGCCTCTTCCTTACCGTATTTCTCTTCCATCATCTTCTTAAATACGCGGAAAGCAATGGCCGGCTCCGTAGTCGTACCGGATTTACTGATCATATTGATAGAGAAATCCCTCTCTCCGATCACATCTTTCAAATGTTTGATATATGTTGAACTGATGGAATTACCTACAAAATAAATCTCCGGTGTCTTTCTGACAGACTTATCCACTATATTATAGAAGCTGTGCCTTAAGAATTCGATCGCCGCCCTCGCCCCAAGATAAGAACCGCCGATACCGATTACCAAAAGTACTTCGGAATCTCCCTGAATCTTGGTAGCTGCTTTCTTAATTCTTGCAAACTCATCCTTGTCGTAATCCACCGGCAGGTCAATCCACCCTAAGAAATCATTTCCTGCTCCCGTTTTGGAAACCAATACTTCCTTCGCATCCAATGCAAGCTTCTTCATGGACTCTACTTCATGCTCGCTGATGAAAGAAGAAGCCTTAGAATAGTCAAATGTAACCTTATTACTCATCGTTCTCGCTCCTTTGTTCTTCCGGCACCTGTCCGCCGGATTATTAATATCGGGTAACTATATCCAGTTTAACAAAATTGTATTCCTTTTTCAAGCTAAATATTGGCAATTTTCAGTCATTTGGCGACTCCTGAAAAACCCTACGCAAAAAATTCCCTGAGCAGTTCTTCCAGTTCCTGTTCGTCCTGACGCGAAAATACCGATACCGCTTTTCCTTCGGCCGCTGTCTCTTCCGGCGCCAGGTTTTCCGCTCCTGCCGCTTTCTGCTGCATTTTGGGCAAAATACCTCTTTCCGCTTCCTCTGTCATACTCTCCGGCCATATCCTGTCTTCTGCCTTCTCACCCGTCATGTCATCCTGCCGCATCCTGCTTCCTGACCGCTCCCTGTCTTCCGGCCAGATTCCGGCTCCGGGTCGTTCCCGCTTCTCCTGCTCCAGGCGCTCCTTAATCATCGTAATCTGTTCCCCTGTCAGCCCTTCCCAATCAATCGCCGACTGACGAAGCTTATTTACCATATGATTTTCCAGGTAATCCACCAGACTTATTTTCAGCCGTTCTCTTTTCCCCTGTACATCCACCATTCCCGATATCGAAAAATATACATATAATGCAAGAAAACTGACAATATAATAAGGCAGTACTTTTCCAAAAGTCTCTCCCTGTATAATTTCCCGACAGGCACCGATCCCCGCCACTACTACGGATAAAAGGATCAGCTGCCCTGCCAGATGCTGTAGACCGGTTAAAGATATTCCCATAAAAGTCAATTTGGTAAGAAACTTGTCCACAAATACCGAAACATTTGCCACACTGCCGTTTAACTGGTAACAACTCACAAATTTTAACTTACATTGTTTCAAACGCTTATTTGCAGTAGCAGACATATTATCCGTTTCTTTTATCATCCTCCGGAATATCACGCCAATGATAATCTGGCATATGATGCTTAATAATAAGAGTATTAAAAACACCATACTAAGAAGCCTGTGTTCTAAGAAAACCGTAAACATAACAATCCCCCATTCCCGCCACGGCCAAAAACCTCCGCATTCCAAACCGCCTCCTTTTCCTGACTTAGTTATTATAAACCAAAAGACAGTCATATCTCAATATGTCCGGCCTTGTAATCCATTTGCAAATTTCGACAAGATTAAGGATTACTACTGGAAAAATCATATGCTTTCTGTTATAATCATTCCAGCGATATAACGATGGCATATGAGCGGCTCGCATAGCGTGGCGCTCGTTATTTGTACTATAATCCAACACGAGAAAGAAGGTTTATCTTATGCAGTATCAGCCAAAAGGAGTATGCTCTACATCCATTAACATTGAATTGGAAGACGGAATCGTAAAATCCGTTGCTTTTACCGGAGGATGCAACGGTAATTTACAGGGGATATCACGCCTGGTAGAAGGCATGAAAGCAGAAGAAGCTATCAGCAGGTTAAAGGGAATCCGCTGCGGCTTCAAAAACACTTCCTGTCCCGACCAGCTGGCCCAGGCATTGGAAAGCATGATTTAAACGGTATATCATATTATGCATAAATGCGGAAGAACAGAGAATTATATTATAATTATATATCAATCATAATTGATATCAGTCTGGAGGTGTCTGACAGATGGCAAAAAAAATCGTCCTTACCGGCGGCGGCACAGCCGGTCATGTAACCCCGAATATTGCTTTAATACCAAGACTGCGTGAACTTGATTACGAAATCTACTATATCGGTTCCTATGAAGGAATCGAGAAAAAGCTGATTGCCGATTTTGACATTCCCTATTACGGAATCGCCACCGGAAAATTCCGCCGTTATTTTGACCCAAAAAACTTTTCTGACCCATTCCGTGTCATGAAGGGATATATGGAAGCAAGAAAATACTTAAAAAAAATCTCTCCCGATATCGTATTTTCCAAGGGCGGCTTTGTCAGTGTACCCGTAGTACGCGCCGCGGCTTCTTTGGAAATCCCGTGTATCATCCATGAATCGGACATGACACCGGGACTTGCCAATAAATTATGTATTCCCGTAGCGGAAAAAATATGCTGCAATTTCCCTGAAACCATTCCCATGCTCCCAGAAGGAAGAGCAGTGCTCACCGGCTCGCCCATTCGGGAAGAGCTGGCAAAAGGCAACAAAATAGCTGCTTATGATTTATGCAAATTTACCTCAAACAAACCGGTCGTAATGGTTATCGGCGGCAGTTTAGGAGCAGAAGCCATAAATAGAGCAGTCCGTGAAGCGCTTCCGAAGCTGCTGGAGGATTTTCAGGTTGTGCATATCTGCGGAAAGGATAAAGTAGATAACCTGATGCTGAACATAAAGGGTTATAAACAATTTGAATATGTAAAGACGGAATTAAAAGATATTTTTGCCATGGCTGACCTGGTTATTTCAAGGGCCGGCGCAAATTCCATCTGCGAACTGCTCGCCCTCAAAAAACCGAATCTTCTCATTCCCCTGTCCGCACACAGCAGCAGGGGCGACCAGATATTAAATGCCAAATCCTTTGAATCCCAGGGTTTCAGTCTGGTGATCGACGAAGATTACCTGACCGAAAACCTGTTGGTTGAAAAAGTACACGAACTTTACTTTACCAGACAGACTTATGTAGAAGCCATGGGACGGAGCAGCCAGCTCAGTTCCATCCGGACGATTACGGATTTGCTTGAGAATACTTTGAAACAGAAAGTGCAAAGATAAAAGCGAACCCTTATCGGCGCAGTACGGCATTGCTTTATGATTCATGCAATGCCGTAGCAGTCCCTTTTTATTCTTCTTATCCATCTGTCAGACACTTTTTGTCAGAATTCCTTTTTCATTGCATGACAACGTATCCTCAAGAAGTTTCTCCGAAGCCTTTATAACACGCATGACTTCTGACCAGCCTCCACACTCATTGCCATCTCAAATTCTTCCACGATTTCCTTATTCAGAATAAAAACTTCCTTTTCCGCAGAATCATACGCCAAATATCCTAAATGAACCAACAATGTAAGCACATCATCTTTTACTTCAAAATTATGCATATCATTCCGGAAACTGCGTGTATTTACCCTGACACGTCCGCCGACGTGCATCCGTGCAATATCTGCACGGAGTCCGCCAAAGTCCATGGTAATATAGGTTTTCAATGCGTCATAGACTTCCGTGGATGCCCAATAATTTGAAAATTTACGACGCCGCATTGCCTCCACTACGGATTTTGGATTATATATATGGCGGAAATCCGAAAATGTATATCCATCATACCAACTGCCTGTTTCCGCAAAATTCATTTGAAGCTGTTCGTACAGTTCTTTCACCTCAGTCCCGGTAAATCCCGTATACTCTTCCAGTACATCCTGATCGGTCATCGAATACTCGATGAACATATTCAATGCAGAATGCTCGCCGTATTTTTTTACAGGCAGTATTCCTGTCATGTATGCAAGCGCCACATAAGGCTGGTCCTTTAGAAGATTTCGCAGGAAATCCAAATACTGCTTCTGCATAGTCTCCGAGTTTTGCCGCTCGCGCATCACGCAGTCCCACTCATCTATCAGAAAAATAAATTTTTTCTTTGTTTTCATATATATGCAAGCATTTTTAATGTCATGGATTTTCCAAAACGTCTGGGTCTGCTGACACAGATAAATTTTTGTTCCGTACCGACCAGTTCGTTTGTACACGCTATCAGATTCGTTTTGTCCACATATATTTTGGAATTGACTGCCTCCCAAAAACCGTCATTTCCCGGATTCAGATAAATTCCCATAAATCAAACCTCTTTGCTTCTCCTGAATTTCTAACCGTCTGGTCCTGTCTATATCTCCACCAGCTCATACTCATCATTCCCAATCCCGATTTTCACCGCATGTTCAATCGAAGATTTCCAATTCGTCTGCGGCGCGGAATCCATGAAATGGTCATGGTGTACATGCGGCATACGGTCCAGCTGGCTGTTGGCAACGACCGGCTGTCTGTTCACGGCGTCCGCACAGGCAAGGTCTAAAGCCACCGGATCAAAAGAAGCAAACATTCCCACATCGGGTACGATCGGAATATCGTTTTCTGCATGACAGTCGCAGTTAGGCGTCACATCCACTACAAGGCTGATATGGAAATGCGGACGACCCTCCAGTACGGCTTTGCTGTATTCCGCTATCTTCCGGTTCAGGATATCATTGGATTCATCTCCTGCAGGCTCTACCGCATCCATCGGACATACACCGATGCAGCGTCCGCAGCCTACGCACTTCTCATGGCTAATAACTGCTTTCTTATCCGTGATGGACGGTGCATCGTGAGCGCATATCTTGATACAGCGTCCGCACCCGACACATGCTTCCTGATTCACATAGGGCTTTCCGGCGCTGTGCATTTCCATCTTTCCTGCCCGTGAACCGCAGCCCATACCAATATTTTTCAGTGCACCCCCGAAACCGGTCGCTTCATGTCCCTTAAAGTGATTCAGCGTAATAAATACATCCGCATCCATCACTGCGCGCCCGATTTTCGCTTCCTTCACATACTCGCCGCCCTCTACCGGCACCAGCGCTTCATCCGTTCCTTTTAATCCGTCGGCAATAATGACATGGCATCCCGTGGAAAACGGGGAAAAGCCGTTCTGATATGCGGCATCCATATGATCCAGCGCATTCTTCCTGCCGCCTACATACAGGGTATTGCAGTCCGTAAGAAAAGGCCTGCCGCCCAGTTCCTTAATTACCTTCACCACAACCGCTGCATAATTAGGACGTAAATATGCCAGATTTCCCGGTTCCCCGAAATGAATCTTAATTGCCGTATACTTTTTATCAAAATCAATTTCACCGATTCCTGCCGTCCTTATCAGCCGCTCCAGCTTTTGGGGAAGATTCTCGTTAAATGATGTCCTCATATTTGTGTAATAAACTTTCGATTTTGCCATAATATCCTCCATTTCCTTCCATCTCCGATATGTATCCGATGTACGGGGTTCCCATTATCCTGCCCCCAACTGCAAAGCTGTTCATGTCTGCCTGACATCAGATTTTCCCTGTCAGGTATTTACCCCTCAATGCATCCCGGAAGTCCTCCGCCAATCCCATTTCTTCTTTCATAAACCGCTCTATGCCGCCATATTCCTGATCGATCATTCCGAATATCGTCTGTATGTACTCCTCCTGTACGCTGAACAGCATCCGGAGCTGTTCACCCAACTGCACATTCCCCGTTTTCTCCACCAACTCTCTTACGCTTTGGTTAATTTCCTCCGCCAGAAACTCGTTGACTTTCAGATAATCCGCGATAATCTGCTCCCTTGGCACTCCCAATGCTTCCAGCACCAGCGCCGTACCGGTTCCTGCTCTGTCTTTTCCTGCCGTACAATGCCACAGAACCGCTCCTGTTTCCTGTTTTAACAGAATCTGAAAGAAATTGGAATACTGCTTTATGGAAAAAGTATTGGTAAGCAGGTTCCCATAAATTTTCTTCATGTAATCCACACCTGCTTCTTTTCCATCCCCTAAACCATTCAGCACCATACTCACCACATCATTATCCGCTTCTTTCTCTCTGGTGATTCCCAGTGTCTTTTCTTCCAGAATGGGATTATGGATATAAGCCACTCCATGTATATCCGGATCCGGGTTTTCTTCTTTTTCCGCATGGGTACGGAAATCCACAATTACCGCAAGAGAATAGTCACGGGTCAGTATCTCCTTATCCCGCTCCGTCAAATCATGAAGCTGACCGCTTCTGATTAAATGGCAAGGTTTGATCCTCCTTCCGTCCCCCGTCCGATATCCGCCCAAATCCCTTGTATTGCGCACACCTTCCAAATGAATTTTCCTAACTTCCTGTATCACTCTTTCACCACATCCAATCTTTCTCCATCCCTGTATGTACCTTTGCCTGCCAGCCGTCTTCGTCCTGTCCGTCCTCGCAAAGCCGTATGACTATGAACTTCCGATACAGAAAAGGATGCATATTTTCCTTAAAAAGCTCCTCATCCCTTATCCGGCAGTCTCCGTCCGTAAACAGCAGAATCAGTTTGGAACGGGCATAGAATTTCTTCAGCTCTCCTGCCAACAGTTCCAGTCTTTTTTTATCCCGCCTGCACCGGTATCCGTCCAGGCATCCTCCCATCTGCAATCGGGGAATGGATGTCACTTCTTTCTCCAACTGCCCGTCTCCTTCCCAGCATATCGTATTCAGCCTTACATTCCGGAACACTTCACTATGGGATTTTAACAATGCTGCCATATCCTTTCCCGCCTGCACTGCACGCTCCCTGGACAAATTGCAGTCAAACACCATCGCCATCTCCAGTATGCCGCCCTGATAATTACCGGGTACATGAAGCGCCCGCTCCACGGCATTTTTTATCTGCATCCGCTCCACAGGCCGAAACGCCATTCCATATTCCTCCTCCGCTCTTCTGTCATTTCTATACGCTTACCCGCCAAAACGTGTTTGAAAAATCTCTAAATATCTTTCAAACACGTCCCGTAACCTGATTCTTACATTATACCTTATCGACTGCTTTGTATCAATAAATTAATTCTATTTTACACGGAAATCAATTTTCAGTTTCTGTCTGCCCTGCCTCTGTCCCGCTCCTGAGGCTGCCTTGCAATTCAGCTCTGTAAATACCCGATAAAGTCGGTTTTTACAGCTAAATTGTTTTTAACTGGATTTTTTATTGAATTGTTTCCCCATTCCCGCTGTCGGTCAGATTTCCGATGAAACGGTAATGGATTTCGATAGACTGAACTTTCTCACCATTTACCCGGCGTTTGTCGCCCACTAAAATCTTTGTGATAAGTTCATTGATGATACAAGAATTTAATTCCTTCAGGTCACTGTACTGCCGGATCAGGCTTATCCACTTTTCCGCATTCTGCTCTGTAGCGTCATGCTCTGCCGACTGCTCCTGCAATGCGGAAAGCTGTTTTTTGAGCTCTTCCTGCTCCCTCTGGTACTTCGGCATAAGGTTGTCTATACTTGCCCCCGCAAGCCTGCCGAGTGCGTAATCCTCATACAGCTTGCTTATGACTTTCTCGATTTCCCCAAGCCTTTTCTCAATGGTTCGCCTTTTCCCCTCAACCAAACCATAATCCGCGGTACTGTTAATCTGTTGCTGTTCCATAACCCTGCCAAGGACTGCCTGCTCGTCTGCAAGTGCCATTGTCGCCCATTCCCTGATGTCCTTCAGAACGATGTCATACAAGTCCTGCTCCTTGATGCGGTGCGGCGTGCATCCGTCCGGCCCGTTCGCCTTGTAGTTCTGGCATGAGCCGAAATACGTCTTTTCAGGATTGTTTTTGCTTGTCCGTTCAGGAAAGAATGAAATGCGCCTGCCGCAGTCCGGGCAGTAGGCAATGCCGGAAAAGATACTCGGCTCCCTTTTTGCCTTGCACATCCGCCTGCGCTTCCCGTTGACTTCCTGCACACGCTCCCACAGTTCCAGGTCAACAATCGGCTCAAAAATGTCCTTTACCACCACCCACTCGTCTTTGGGCTTCACATAGTTCTTGCCGACCTTGAACAGCTTTGACTGTTTCTGCGCCACAAGGCTCCCGATGTAGACCTCGTGCGAGAGTATCCATTTTATCGTGGTTTCGTTCCACATATAGTTGGAGATATGCCCCTCGCCCTGAAAACCCGCCCACGTCCGTTCGCCCCTTACATGGTGCCAGTATGCGGGTATCGGTATGCGCTCCCTTTTCAGCACGTTGCCGATTGCCTTGTAGCCTTTCCCCTGCACGGCAAGCTCATACATACGCCGTACAATCGGCGCTGTTTCCGCATCCGGTATCAGCTTGTGGCTGTCCTCCGGCGATTTCCGGTAGCCGAACGGCGGCACGGTGCTGTGGTAGACGCCCGCCCTTGCCTTCGTGGTCATGGTGCTGCGGATTTTCTTTGAGATGTCACGTGCGTAAAAATCGTTAAACAGGTTCTTGAACGGAGCCATCTCATTGTACCCCATAGAGGTGTCAATCCCGTCACTGATTGCAATGTAGCGTACCTTTTTACCGGGGAAATACACTTCGGTATAGTACCCTGTCTGCAAATAGTCACGCCCAAGGCGTGAGAGGTCTTTTGTGATGACCGTGTTGATTTTCCCGCTTTCAATATCCTCAATCATGCGCTTAAAATCCGGTCTTTCAAAATTCGTACCGCTCCAACCGTCGTCAACGTAGGTTTCCACGACCTCTATCCCGTGGTATTGTGCGTACTGCGTGAGCATCTGCTTCTGGCTCGTTATGGAATTGCTTTCCCTGTCCGTGATGCCGTCATCAACGGACAATCGGGTATATAACCCGCCTTTTGGTGCTGTTTTGTATGTAGTCCTACCCATTCGCTTCTCCCTTCCCGGAAAAAGCTGGTGAACTGCAAAGTGGTTCTCCGGTTTCTATTATATCGGAATCCCCCGATGCCTGCAAGCACTTTTCCTCTTTGTCGGAATTTAATATTGCCCTCACAAACGCATCCTGCGGCGTTCTCCTGCTGTCAAATACCCTTGTCACTATCAGTTTTGTTTTATTCAAATATATTCCCTCCACATTTTAATCTAATGTCAGACGTTTTCCGTGTCCTGCCCTGAAAAATAAAAGCCCGGCAAGGTGTAAAATTACTCTGCCGGATAACAGACGCTTTGAAAGGACGTAATATAGACGCTTCCAAAATGCGCCCGAACCCTTGTATTTCCTGTCTTTATACGCTAAGACACTTCTTTTTCTATTTTAAATTTAAAAGTATTTATATATATAACAGGGAATCCCCCATAGCCGTATGTATATATATAAAAAGGATTTGGCGATTTACACGTCTAAGCGTCCGTTGCGTCTTAAT
>CAJTVQ010000053.1 GCA_910579935.1 uncultured Lachnospiraceae bacterium | reverse complement strand
ATATCACCATAGCTGATCAATATAACCCTGTCCATTCCGTCCACCTGTCCATGACAGTATTCCGACAGACAGGAAAGATTCAGCCCCTGCTGCCCGGCACACCACTTAATCTGGCTGTCCGTCAGCGGCGTATCCACCCGCAGCAGAAACCGTGTCCCCGCATTTTCCTCGATCATACTGCATTTTTTCCATAAAGAGGACAGCCTGAATTCCTTCAGCAGCTCATCTCTTTTTTCCCTATAATATAATTTTACCCTGCGGATATGCCGTTCAAAATATCCTTTTTCCATAAAAGAAGCCAGCGTATACTGCTCTACTGCAGAGACACTGCAGGAATAGAAACTGACGGTTTCCTGATAACGTTCCAGCAGTTTCGGCGGCAGCACCATATATCCGACCCGCACGGACGGAAAAAGAGTACGCGCAAACGTATTTAGATAAATTACCCTGTGTTCCGTATCCAGGGTCTGCATGGCCGGAACCGGCCTCACGTTCAGCCGGAATTCGCTGTCATAATCATCCTCTATGATATACCTGCCTCTTTCTTCCCCAGCCCATTCCAACAGTTCCTGCCGCCTTAATACAGGCATGACGAAACCTACCGGAAAGTGATTCCCCGGTGACACATGCACCACATTCGCCCCGCTCTCTCTAAGTTCCCCGGGCCGGATTCCCTGCCCGTCAATCTCCACATAGCGGTAGGAAAGACCGTGGTTCTTATACAATCTCGTCATCTTCAGATAGCCCGGATTCTCCAGTGCGTAAATACCATTCCGTCCCAACAGCTGTATCAGTCTGCCGTACAGGTATTCCGTCCCCGCTCCCACCACGATCTGATGTGGTGAAACTTCCATTCCGCGGAACTCATACAGATGCCTGGCAATCTCCCTGCGCAGCGGTTCGATTCCCTGTGTAGGCACCATTTCCAAAAGTTCCGCATCATGATAGGACAAAGTCTCCCGCATGATTTTGGCCCATGTGGAAAACGGAAATTTTTCATATACTTTATAATTGGAAGTAAAATCGGCAAACCACTCTTCTTTTCCCTGTGCTTCCGCAGTTTTTTTGTCAGCCGGCCCCGGCATGGGTTTTCCGGTGACTGTCCTGCCCTCCACACCATTCACAAAGTATCCACGCTTTTCCTCCGCCCTCACGTATCCTTCCACCAAAAGCTGCTCATAAGCATTCTCCACGGTCTTGATACTGATATCCATATTTTTAGCCAAAGTCCTTTTGGAGGGTAATTTCTCGTCCGGCTGAATCTTCCCGCCTAAAATATCGCTGCGGATGCATCCGTACAAATATTCATACAGCGTCTTATTCCCCCGCTTTTCCAAATCGTATGTCAGCATAATCTGATATCCTGTTTTTTTCCTGTTTTGGTTATTTAAAAGAGTTCACTTTTGATTATAATAGGAAACATGAAGGATGTAAACAGCCACTTCACAAAGTGGTTCACACAAAAGGAGGTTATTAAAAATGGGTGTATTTGCAATTACGGGCGGCTCCAGCGGAATCGGAGCCAAGACAGTGGAGCTGTTAAAAGAACGCGGGCACAAAGTGATCAATATTGATTTAAAGGACGGCGATATCTGCGTCAATCTGGCATCCCCTGAAGGAAGAACCGAAGCCATTGACAAACTTCATGAAATGTGCCCGGACGGGCTGGACGGCATGATCTGCAATGCGGGCGTATCCGGTGCATGCGGCAATCTTCCGCTTATCATTTCCCTGAACTATTTCGGAACCGTCACACTGGCAAACGGCGTCTATGATTTACTGAAAAAGAAACACGGTACCTGTGTAGTCACTACTTCCAACACGATTTCTCAGGGCGCGGGAAGAATGGACTACGTGGATTTGTTAAATAACATCGGGGATGAAAGAAGGGTGCTGAACCTGATCAAAGAGTTGGACAGCAGCAACTTAAGCGATGGCAACAGTCTCTATGTTTCCACCAAATATGCCCTTGCGCGCTGGGTCAGAAGAACCGCTTCCTCATGGGCAGCAAACGGCGTCCGCATCAATGCGGTAGCCCCCGGAAACGTAAACACCGCCATGACAGCCACCATGAGCACTTCGGCAAAAATGGCATTGAATGCGCTCCCGATTCCTACCAAATACGGTCAGGAAACACTGATGGAACCTGAGGAAATCGCGGAAGTCATCGTTTTTCTCGCATCTCCTGCCGCAAGGGGTGTCAACGGTAATGTCATGTTCGTAGACGGCGGAACCGATGCTCTGCTCAATTCTGAGAAAGTATATTAAGGAGGGATACATAAATGAGGCCAATTGAAAAATACGTTGAAACTATGGAAAATAAAGATTTTGTTGCATTGGGAAATCTTTTTACAGACGACGGGGTGCTGAACGATTACTGCTCCAACAATTCCGCACAGCCGGAGTACCACTTATACGGCAAGGAAGCCATCAATATGTTCTTCCGGAATAAATTCCTGTTCCGCAGGTATTCCATCGCGGATGCGGAAGTGGTGAACGATACGCAGGCGGAATTTATCGCCAACTTCGGCGGCTACCATATCATGGCGATCGCAACGGTACGCGAAGCTACGGAAGACGGACACATTGTCAGCCTGACGGTACGGCCGAAATAAGGGCTTATAATGAACAGCATAATTTAATCATACTCTTAAAAATCTGACATTTCAGCCGTTATAAGTTTTCTGTATATAGGGCGGCAAGTTGGCAGACAACAGAAAAATCAGCAAATTTGAAATAAAAGGTTGTCCTATGAACGGACAGCCTTTTACTATTGTAAGAAATTTATGCTCTACGTAAAGGGGAACTAATGAACAGGAAGGAAAGCTCGAATGCCTTGTGCTCCTCACGGCAGTATTCTTAGGAACTGTTAAGAAATAACTTTACACTTTGACGCAGGATGAGTTCACAAAGGCAAGGCGGAAGATGGAGTCGATGCGGGCATCGACGACTGATGACAACGCGGCATTTGCGGACTCAGACAAGTCAAATGTAAAGATTTATTTCTTAACAGTTCCTTACCTTATATTTATGTCTCAAAGGTTTCATCGTCCAATCATTAAAATCCACTTTTTTGTCATTCTGCAATCTTCCTAAAACAATACCAGGATCACGGCCGATTGTATCTGCAAAACATCTGATGGATTGTAAATCAAATTGGCCGCAGGCAATAAACTCCTGATATTGTTCACCCGGAATTAAACTGTCTTCCGCAAACTTATCCGCAGCATCTTCCTGTATGCCGCTTTCCTTTTCAAATGAAATACCATAATCTCCGTTGATGATATGGCCTATCTCGTGAAACAAAGTAAACCAAAACGAATCTGCATTAAGCCTTCTGTCATTTACCATCAACATTATATGATCGCCCACCTTTTTGGTTGCCCCATTCGTTTTTGATCCTGTGATATTCGGTAATATTACAAATACTACACCCGCTTCCAAAAATGCTTTTCTGATCAAAGGATAAAACTCTTCATGATTTTTCGTTAAAGTTAAAGCATATTCTGCCGCTTCTTCAAATTTCTTTTTGTTAAACTTAGGTGCCGCTGTTTTTAATGCTTTATTTGTTGCTATCTGAACCATTGCATTTGCTTTAACTGTGTTTGCCTCTGTGAGTCCCTCTGTCGATTTCCTAAAACTGACTGCCATATCTCTTTTGCTTAATACAGTAAGCGTAGCAACATTAAGGAATTTTCTAACTTCCCTAATCTGCTCATCCCTTTTCCGTGGCAGATCCGGTAGTCCATAGTTGTCCCTAAAGAATTTATAATCAAAATATTCAAATATCTTTCGCTCTTCTGCCAATTCTTCTTCTGACTTAAATTCTGCTATTAATGCATCATATGCATTTTGAAGATTCAGCCAATAATTAACACTCGTTCCTATCATTCTCGATAATTTCATTGCTATATCAATGGATAAGCCCTGTTCTCCTCTTATCAAAAGACTTAAATTTTTGGGAGTGGTATCAAGTCTTTTTGCGAAATCTTCCTGAGTTAATCCACTTTCATCAACAATCTCTTTTATATAATATCCTGGGTGAAATGCAATTGTATCATTATACTCTATATAGTTACTCATAATGTTTGCTCACCTCCGTAATCTCTATAATTCTTACTACATTTGATATTTCATCAATATTACAGGGATGATACGGTTCTTTATTCTCATTTAACGGCTGCAGAATAATCCTCCAGGAATCCCTTATTGATTTAACATCTATAGCAAAATAGCCCTCCAGATTTCTACCTTTTTTGTTTTTTAAACCATGAAATCTAAAAGCTGGCTGGACGATAATATCTTTTATATTTTCCGCGTTCTTAAGCACATTTATCCGAGCCAGCAAACTTTGAGTAAGCGCTGAATTTCCGCCAAATAACATATTCGCCGCTTTTACACTTGTACATTGTAATTTCACTTTTTCAGATGAATACTCAAGTTCCAATCCATTCCTCCTTTTGTATAAATTACCTATCAGGTAATTTATACTGTATCATTATATTGTATGTTTGTCAACGATAATCGTTCATATCATTTCCATGACAAAAACTCACCTCTGACACAATTTCAATAGTAAATACTATTATTCTTCATTGTTTCCTACTGCCAGATGCATCTCTAACATACAAAAGCTTTTCTGAATGTTTTGCTATGTTCCCCCATAAAGCAAAAACAGACAGAAAAGCTTTTTATGATAAATAACTCAATGTAATGGCCGGATGAAATCGGCCTCCCCGTTTTACCGTGAATAATACCTTAGGAGTTAAAAATCCCTAAAAACCATTGCCAAAAATCATCACATACACTAAATAAAGAAACCATTGGCCATTCCCTCCTTTTTCACAAAAATATCATGATAAATAGCCTTCATCAACGATAACTCTGTAAGAGGTTTTATAACACTATAATTGGTACATTCATTCAATATCTAATGGAATCATAACATGAACCACAAACTCTTTGTTCTCAATTTTCACTTCAAACATTCCTCCATTTTTTTCGACTGTACTTTTTACATTTTTCATTCCAATACCATGCTCTTCGTTATTAATCTTAGTAGTTTTTGGAATTTCATTTTTATTGTCTAAATGGACTGCATTTTCTGTTATGCTATTTTTTATCCGTATATTCAGATATCTATCAATACTATTAAAGTTTATGTTTAGATATTTATTATCTGCAGCACTTCTATTTAATGCTTCTTCTGCATTTTGTATAAGATTTGATATCACTGTACATAATTCCGCATCGGTCATCTTAATTTTTTCCGAACAAATTCCATCAACGCTTACTTTCACTCCCTTTTCCAACATTGATATGTAATAATTCAACACTGCATCAACCACGCTGTTACCAACTATATAAACTTTATTATAGTTAGAATTAAAACTACCCTCCATCCCTCTAATATAATTCTTTACTTTTTCCAAGTTTCCAAAGTCAGCCAATTCATATAAGCAAATCAAATGATTTTGTATATCATGACGAAACTTCCTGGTTTCTTCATTCTTGGCCAGCATCGTCTCATACATATTCTTTTGTGTTTCCAATAACAGCATATCTTTCTCTAAATATAATTTATATCTTTTATTCTCATTAAAAATATAGGAAACCATCATCACCAAACATGCAATACATATAAACGACAGAAAAGAAATTAATACAGAAAATGTACTGATTCGTTTATCTTCTACATAACGTACAATATTCTGAAAACCATTTACAGTCAAAAAAATAGCAATTCCCATTATTATAACTGCTAAGTACATTCCCCACTGACGGATTTTTTCATTTCCCTTAACATATTTGTACTTTACTTTTTCTCTTACCAGGCTAATTATAAGCAACAAAAAAATTACAATGACATTATTTATCAGATAGTTCGTCCTTAACTCAACCCAGTCATTCCACCATTCGGTTCCTCCTATCAGTCTGATCATCATATTTATGATTTCTCCCAAGCATATGACGATCAATAAAGCCTGTAAGACGTATATTACTCTTTTTTCGGAACTGCACTTCATAATCATTCCATACATTAAAACCGCCGCAAGATTCCAAAAAAACAGCAATGTATTTTCATTCACCACACCCATGCAAATTAACACGATATAACTGACAGCAACAATACCGCCTAAATAACATCTTGTAAAAGAAAGCCCACCTATTTTTTTAAACCACACCCCATACTTCACAAGTTCCGTTACAAAGATACCTATCAGCAGTAATGTCATCATATCCTAAATTATTCCTTTCACATGCGTTATGAATCCCCCCTTATACATCTCCTGTCAAATGTCCGCTTTTGAAAAATTGCCTTCCGCAGACGTATCGCACATCTGCAGAAAGCAATCTCAAAAATTCCTATGTTCCATACCGGATTACCTTTTGGCCAGTTCCTCCATGATTTCCTCCCATGAAACGCCTTTTTCCACCATAAGAACCATCATATGGTACAGGAAATCGGCTATTTCATACTTAATCTCATTTGGGTTCGGGTTTTTGGAAGCGATCACGATTTCTGTTGCTTCCTCACCCAGTTTCTTAAGGATCTTATCAATTCCTTTATCAAACAGATAATTGGTATACGACCCTTCCTTAGGATGTACTTTCCGGTCTTTGATCACATCCGTGACCGATTCCAGCACTTTAAGGGGATTGGTCTCTTCATATTCTTTCTTATATATTTCATGGAAAAAGCAGGAATGGCTTCCGGTATGGCAGGCAGCCCCAACCTGGGAAACTTTCGCAAGTATCGTATCCATATCGCAATCCGCTGTCAGCGACTTTACATACTGATAATGCCCGCTGGTCTCCCCTTTCACCCAGATTTCATTGCGGCTGCGGCTGTAATAGGTCATTTTTCCGGTACGCAGGGTTGTGTGATAAGCCTCCTCATTCATATAAGCCACCATCAGAACCTCTTCCGTCTTATAATCCTGTACCACCACCGTTACATGCCCGTCCGAATTCTTCTTAAAATCTGACCATTGGAATACCGAATCCAGCGTATTGACTCTTATGCCGTTTCCCTGGCATAAAGACTTAATCGCCGGCAGTTCTTTCACATTCTCGTCTATGGCATATCCCGTAATGCCGCCTATCACAGGAAAAGACAGAATCTCCATCAGCTTATCCAGCGAAACCTCCTGAAGCAGTACCAGTATTTCAGCCTTACCGTCCCACTTTTCAATACTTTCCCTTAACGCAGAGGATGTTACAAGAATCAATTCCCCCACATATTCCTCAATGATTTCCCGATTGTCCAAAATGGTTGCCACAGACGAATAACACGCCGCTATCTTTTCTTTCCCGAACTTTTTGGAAACTTCCTCCGTTATTTCTATATTGCCCGGTTTGGAATAATTGAGCGCCGCTTTTTTGCACCCCGCATACAGCAGCTTCTTGATATCCTCCATACGTTGCACATTGCCGGCGCCTATGACGGGAATCTCCGCTTCCTTGCAGATTTTCTTAATGATGTCCAATGCTTCTTCATGTTCCGTGTCTCCGTTTGACAAATCGAATACCAAAAGCTCATCCGCATTGTTATCGCTGTAATATTTGGCAAGCTTCACCGGATTGGTATCCACGATCGTGATATCCGTGAAATCCCTTACCGCATTTCCCTTATATAAATAAATACAGGGAACCAGTCTTTTATACTGACTGCTCATTCGTAATTCTCCTTTCTTATGCCAGACTTCCCTTCGTACTGAGCACATCTGTAATCCGTGCATCTTTTGTAACCGCCTCGTCCAATGCCTTGGCAAATGATTTGAACATTGCCTCCGCCATGTGATGATTGTTCGTACCCGAAAGCATCTGAATATGTAAATTCATGCCCGCCGCATAGGAAACCGCATAAAAGAATTCCCGAATCAGTTCCGTATCCAGTTCCCCGATTCTTTCTGCCGTATATGCACTCTGATAACCAAAGTAAGGACGGCCGCACAGATCAACGGCACAGAGCGACAGTGCATCATCCATCGGCAGGATAAAAGAGCCGTACCGCTTAATCCCCACCTTATCCCCAAGCGCTTCTTTAATGGCCTGCCCCAGCACGATGCCGGTATCTTCCACGGTATGATGTCCGTCTACATCCAAATCACCTATTACGATTACTTCCAAATCAAAAAAACCATGTTTGGCAAACCCTTCCAGCATATGATTAAAAAAACCGATTCCCGTATCAATGTTGCTTTTCCCTGCACCGTCTAAACAGAGCGTGAGTTTAATATCCGTTTCTCTTGTGATGCGCTCTATTTCCGCTTTTCTTTCCGTTCCGATTTCCATGCCATCCTCCGTTCCGTCCATTCACTAAATACAACCGCTTCTTTATTTCCGCAGACATTTGGCGACTGCCGGAAAAGCTTTCATTCAAACCGCACCCTGATGGAATTGGCATGTGCCGTCAATCCCTCGCTTCGGGCAAATCTTTCGATTTCTTCATGTGCCGCCTCCAAAGCTTCTTTGGAATAAGAAATAATGCTTGTTTTCTTCATAAAATCATCCACGTTCAACGGCGAAAAGAATTTCGCAGTTCCGTTCGTTGGAAGAATATGATTGGGTCCTGCATAATAATCCCCCAAAGGCTCCGAAGAATACTCCCCAAGAAAAATCGCCCCTGCATTTTTAATCTTTGTCATCACTTCATATGGATTCGCCGTCAAAATCTCCAAATGTTCTGACGCTATTTCGTTTGCGGCCTCCACGGCATCCGCCATCGTATCAGCCACCAGAATATAGCCGTAATTCTCCAGGGATTTTTCTATTATTTCTCTTCTGGAAAGTTCTTTTAAAAACAGCCCCGCCTGGCGCCCCACTTCCTCTGCCAGCTTTTCACTGGTTGTAATGAGAATCGCACTCGCCATTTCATCATGCTCCGCCTGCGACAGTAAATCGGCCGCTACATAACGGGGATTCGCCGTCTCGTCCGCAATCACCAGTATTTCACTCGGCCCCGCTATGGAATCAATGCTCACATGGCCGAAACATGCTTTTTTCGCCAGCGCCACAAAAATATTGCCCGGCCCGGTAATCTTATCTACTTTCGGAATACTCTCCGTTCCGAATGCCATGGCTGCAATCGCCTGCGCGCCCCCGACCTTATAAATTTCATCCACTCCCGCAATATCTGCCGCCACCAGCGTTCCCGCATATACTTTTCCGTCCGCGCCCGGCGGTGTGGTCATAATGATTTTCTCTACCCCCGCCACCTTTGCAGGAATTACATTCATCAGCACGCTGGAAGGATATGCCGCTTTTCCGCCGGGAACATAAACTCCAGATATGCCTATAGGGGTAATCTTCTGTCCCAGCATGGAACCGTCCGCCCTCATGTCCATCCAGGAATTATGCAGCTGCCTGGCATGAAAATCCCGGATATTCGCCGCCGACTTCTTCATCACCTCCACCAGTTTTTCATCCGTCTGCGCATAAGCTTCCTCTATTTCTGCTCCCGTCACCCGCAGACTGGAAGCATCTATCTCACACTTATCGAATTTTTTTGTATACGCAAATACCGCCTCGTCCCTTTTCTCCCGGACATCCGCTATAATTTCCGCCACTGCCGTCTCGAACTGCCCGTAATTGCCGGGGCTCCGTTTTAAAAGACTGCTCAGCAGATCCTTTTTGGTATCAGCCGTCAGTTTTACAATTCTCATTCTACCGCCCTCCTGTTCCGGTTACACTGTTTCCAGCTATAAATGTTCCTTTAAATCATGGATCAGTTTCCTGATCCGCTCCGTCTGCATCTGCATACTTACCTGATTTACGATCATGCGCGCGGACAAGGGACAGATTTCCTCCAATACAGCCAGCCCGTTTTCCTTTAATGTGGAGCCGGTTTCCACAATGTCCACGATCACATCCGACAGCTCCACCATCGGTCCCAGTTCCACCGAACCGTTCAGCTTGATGATATCTACGGTCTGGTGTTTTTTGTTATAAAAATAATCCTTGGCAATATTCGGATACTTGCTCGCCACACGGATCATCTCATGATGCTTTAGAAGTTCCCTTGCGCTCTCCGGCCCGCACACACACATCCGGCACTTGCCGAAACCCAAATCCAGTACTTCATACACCCTCCGGTTTTCTTCCATAACCGTGTCTTTTCCTACCACTCCGATATCGGCGGCTCCATACTCCACATAAGTAGGAACATCCGGCCCTTTCGCCAGGAAAAAACGCAATTTCAGTTCTTCATTGACAAAGACCAGCTTTCTCGAATCCTTATCCTTCATCTCTTCACAGGTAATTCCGATTTCTTCAAATAACTGCAGCGTTTTTTTCGCCAGACGCCCTTTTCCAAGAGCAAATGTAAGGTAACGCATATCTTCACTCATTCTGTCTACAATCCTTCCTCCATGCTTCTCATACCTTCGGGCACAATACCGTCCTGCGGCCTTCCTGCCGCATCTTTTTGGCCCTCTCCAGGCACTCCGCATAATTTTCGGGCGTATACTCTACCGTTTCCGCCTTCGCTGGTATTGCCACTGCAATATCCTGCCTGTCCAAAGCCGCCATCAGATCGTCCATGACCACCATGAATCCGATCGCAGGCGCATTCTTGCCGAAACGTCCCAAAAGGGTGTCATACCTTCCGCCCTTTACCAGCGCATCACCCACACCATATGTATAAGCTTTATAAATCACGCCTGTATAATAATTATACTTGCTCAGCATCCCCAGGTCAAATGATACATATTTTTCCACTCCGTACAGACAGAGTGTCTCGTACAGCTTTTCAAGCCGCTCCACCGCTTTTAAAGAACGCCCGTTTCCTGCCACCAGTGTTTTAGCCTGTGCCAGGGCATCGGTTGAACCGAATAAATCCGTCACTTTCAACACAGCCTCACAATACCGGGACGGCACCTTCCTGTCCCACAGCAATTCCTCTGCACCAAAATAATTTTTACCGGAAATATATTCCCGCAGTTCCAGTTCCGTCTCTTCTTCCAGGCCTGCTTCCATACAGATTCCCTTAAAATACTCCACATTCCCGATACTCAGCTGAAAATCCTTAAGCCCTGCCGCCGCCAGCGTCTCGATGACCATGGCCGCCATTTCCGCATCCGCCTCCACAGAACTGTCGCCGATCAGTTCCGCCCCCATCTGGGTTACTTCTTTCAGCTTTCCCTGCAGATCCGACGTATTCGTAAACGTATTCCCAAGATAGCAGAAACGGATCGGCACATCCTCTTCCATAAAGTACTTTGCCGCACACCGGGCCATGGAAGGCGTAAAATCCGGCCGAAGCACCAAAGTATTTCCCTCTTTATCAAAAAATTTATATAACTCGCGGGAAGGCGTCGTTCCCACTTCCCTCGAAAACACATCAAAAAACTCAAAAGTAGGCGTCTGGATATCCTCATATCCATAACTTCTCACCTTCTCCATCATCCATCTTTCCGCTGCCAGTTTCTTCGCATATTCTTCCCCGTATATATCACGCACGCCTTCCGGCGTATGCACTAATTTCCTTTCCATCTTCCCATCCTTTCCAATTTCAGGTTTCCTTTTTTGGGTGCTTTACCGCTTTAAAGTTCTAATTCATTATCATACTGCCACGATAAACCACAGCTAGTATACATGAAACCGCACATCTTGTCAAATTTTTTAGAAAACTTTCACGGAAATCCGCAGCCCATGAAAAAGCGCAGCAGGACAGCAGCCAAAATGGAAGCCGGATTTCCGTGAAAGTTTTCGTCCCCTGTTTACTCCCTCTCATCCAAATCCTTCTGTATCATATCCAGATAAGGTACAAAAACCCCGCTTTTTCTCGGCATCACATACTCCGGGTTCAGTTCCTCGAACCGAAAGCTCTTCCGGCCCCCCTCTTTTGCCCTGTCCCAAAAGAACCGCAGCATTTCATATGGCAGATAATAAAGCAGATCCTTATGCGTATAATAGATAATAAAAAAAGCGATTCCACCCTGCTTTTCAAACTGCCGCATGAATTCTACCTGATGTTCATGAATATTCTGAAGCGCAAACGTATCCACCGAACATTCCTTTGCATCAAAACAGACCGGAATTCCCTGTACTGCCCCGATATAATCCACAGTACTCTTCTGGTCAAAATATGCCAGCGTAATATGCCGGCTCTCTTTATCAATATTAATCGGTGTGATCGGTGTAGGAATCTTCTGGATCAAAGCCAGGCCGTTTTCCAAATACACTTCATTTGTTCTATTGATCAAGTCCTCCAAAGCAGACCCCCTGAGTCCCCTGGAATTCCAAGTTGCCATCTGTCCGTTCCATCTGCCTTTCCTTAGTCAGCCGCCATGCCGCAGGCAATCCCTTCCGCCCGCGCTTCTATCCTGCCAAACACCTCCGGCGCTTCTGCCACCAGCGTCCGTTCTGACAAATCCTTAAATTCCCCTTCCATTACGGGAAACTCCAGCCGGTGCGCATGCAGAAGCTGGCTCTTCACCCCGTATTTCTTCCGGTACTTATCGTTCGTCTCCTTCTCCCCATACTTATGATCGCCTACCACCGGATGACCGATTCCGGATAAATGCAGCCGGATCTGATGGGTTTTTCCGGTCATCAGTTCCACCTCCATCAGGGTTGCATCTTCAAAATATTTCAAAGGCTTATAATAAGTCCGCATATAAGAAGCGCCCTCCGCCCGTTCTGTCAGCCTTACCGTATTCGTCCGCTCATCTTTTACAAGATATCCTTCTATCAAAGCAGCTTCCCTGACATGCCCTTTCACATACAGCCGGTAATATTTGTGAAGACTCCGGTTCCTTAAGATTTCACTGATTTTCTGACTCCCTGGTAATGTTTTGCCGCAGAGCACCATGCCGGATGTATTCCGGTCCAGACGATTGCAGACCGACGGACGGAACGTATGCAGTTCTTCTTCTGTCAATGCCCCGCTCTCCAGCAGATACCCGATCAGCCACTCATTCAGCGAAACATCCTCTGCTCCCGCCTTCTGTGTTAAAATTCCCGCCGGTTTATTCACAATAAGGATATGCCGGTTTTCAAATACGATATCCAGTTCCCCAAACCGTTTATATGCCATGGCATATTGGCGGGTTTCCTGTTTTCCTGCATGTTCCTTTTCCGCGTCCCCGGACTGTCCGCCGAATTTTTCAATGGTTTCGTCCGAAAGGAACAGTTTCACTGCATCTCCCACACACAATTTCTCACTGCCGGACGCCTTTTTCCCGTTTAAAGTAATATTCTTTTTGCGCAGCATTTTATATAAGAAGCCGGTTCCTGCCTCTTTCATGTATTTATGCAGGTATTTGTCCAGCCGCTGCCCCGCCTCGTTTTCTTTGATTTTCAGTTCTATCATATTGTGTCGTTCCGCCCTGTTTACAAAGCCGGCACCGCCGTCCGTCCTTACAAAGCAATGGACAGAAGATTCTCCAGTATCACCTCCGGCAGCGGCTCCGCTTCCTGTTTTCTTAAATTCTCAAGACCTTTACAATAAGCATCCAGTTCATCATAAATCTTAACGGTCACACTCCTGCATCCGCCCTGTACCAAAAGTGTTTCCACATGCTTTTCACATGCCCTGACATCACACTTGTTATCTTCCGTGTAGCCGCAGATCACACGGCCTTTCAGAACCATATGGCTGACCTGATAATTTTTCTCATAAGAAGTGAATACCATGTCATATAACTGGTCAAGCCCTTCCGCGCATCTGGTTACCTGCTCTTTTACCTTTTCGGAACACCCTTTTACTCTCAGGAACATGATCATATTGACGGCGCTCTTGCTCGCCGGCAGACACCCCAGCACGGCCACCACGGTCAGCAGATTCTTCCTGCTTCCGGCGGACCACACTCCCATGCCAAAGATCGCCAGGGATAAACCGAACATCAGCAGCGTCCTTAAAGTTACGGCAAGCCGCTGTGCTTTCACATACCCGAATTGGCCTTTCGCCACTTTTGTTTTCTTCATCTGTGTCTCACTTCTCCTGCTTCTTTTCCAATCCGTACATAAGACTCATAATGCCCAGAATCCATGCGTGGGGCAGTATCTTGGAAACCGCATGGAACGCTTTGATCGGCAGGCTGCACACCGAAACTGCCTTCTTATCCCTGGCATCCCGGAGCGCCTGCTTCACCACCCTGTATACCGGTACAATGGTCAGCTTCTTTACTGCCAGCGTAGATCCATACTTTTCCGCAATACCGAAAAATTCCGTTTCCACCGGCCCCGGGCAGACTGCCGTTACCCAGATGCCTCTTTTCTTCAATTCCTCCCTCAAAGCCATGGAAAAACTCAGCACATAAGATTTTGTAGCGGCATATACGGCAAATTTTTTCTGCGGCAGAAACGCGGCGCTGGAAGCAAGCTGTATCAGCCGGCTGTTTTTCTCCATATAGGGAAGACAGTGCCAGGTCATCTGTGTCAGCGCTTCACAATTCACTTTCAGCATCGCCGTCTGCTCTTCTATGCTCAGTTCATCCACCCTTCCCATCAGTCCGAAACCTGCACAGTTGATCAGCATACGTATCCTCGGTTCCTCAATTTCCAATATTTTGGCAAAAGCAAGCACTTCCTTTTCATCGGATAAGTCCATGGGAATGATTTTGGTAGGAATATCCAATAATTTGGACAGCTCCTTCATCCTTTCCCTGCGTCTTGCGATCAGCCATATCTCATCCGTCCGGTATAACAGTGAATCCAGCTGTATCGCAAACTCCTGCCCGATGCCCGAAGATGCCCCTGTGATCACTACAATGTTCCTTCCTGTTTTCTTTCCCATCTTTCCATACCTTCCTTATTCTGCTTTCTTTTTATGGACATTCCTTATCGTCTTCTTTTTCTTATACGGCACGTCCCTGACCTTCCGCCCCTTCTCCTGCTGTTCTTTTTTCCGCCCCGTTCCTTTCTGTTCCTGCCTGAACCCTTCCCGGCCGGGCGATTCCTGCTTCCTTCCCTGCGGTATGCCGTTCCTGTGTGCCGGCCTGATCAGGCACTTTTTATCAAAACCGATCAGATCCTCCCGTCCCGCCTTCTGTAATGCCTCATAAACCAGCTCATAGTTCTTCGGATTCCGGTACTGGATCAGCGCTCTCTGCATCGCCTTTTCGTGGGGATTCCGGCATACATAAACTTTCTTCCCGTCCCTCGGGTCGATACCGGTATAATACATCACCGTGGACACCGTGGACGGTGTCGGATAAAAGTCCTGCACCTGCTCCGGCATATAGCCCAGATCCCGCAGATATTCCGCCAGTTCCACTGCCTCCTTTAACGTAGACCCGGGATGTGAGGACATAAAGTAAGGCACAAGAAACTGCTGTTTCCCCAACTGCCCGTTTATCTTATGATATTTTTTTACAAACCGTTCATAAACTGCATTTTCCGGTTTCCCCATCCGCTTCAGCACCGCGTCTGAAATATGCTCCGGCGCCACCTTCAGCTGTCCGCTCACATGATGCTCTGCCAGTTCCCGGAAAAACGTATCGTCTGGATCCGCCAGCAGATAATCAAACCGTATACCGGAACGGACAAATACTTTCTTCACACCTTCGATCGAGCGCAGCTTCCGCAGCAATTCCAAATAATCACGATGATCTACGTTAAGATTCTTACAGGGGGACGGAAACAGGCACTGTTTCTTCTTGCATACGCCGGCGCTCAGCTGTTTTTCACAGGAAGGATGCCGGAAATTGGCGGTCGGACCGCCTACATCATGAATATAACCCTTAAAATCCGGCTCCTTCGTCAACCGTACCGCTTCCTTCAATATGGACGCATGGCTGCGTATCTGCACGGTTCTGCCCTGGTGGAACGTCAGTGCGCAGAAACTGCACCCGCCGAAGCATCCCCTGTTGCTGACGAGTGAAAACTTAATTTCCGTTATGGCCGGCACACCGCCCTTTTCCTCATAAGAAGGATGATATGTATAACGGTAAGGCAGGTCATATACCGCATCCATTTCTTCCGTCGTAAGCGGCTTCGCCGGAGGATTCTGCACCACATAAGTCCCCTTCGGATACTCTTCTATTAAATATTTCCCCGTAAACGGGTCCGTATTCTCATACTGCATCTGAAAGCTTTCGGCATACCTCTCCGGATGCCCCTTCATTTCCTCATAACATGGCAAAACCAGCGCATCATATACGCCGGAAATATCTTCCGTCTTATAAACCGTTCCCGCAATGAACGTAATGTCCTTCACATGGATTCCGCTGTTCAGCGCATCCGCGATTTCTATAATGGAGCGTTCCCCCATTCCGTAAGAGATCAGATCTGCCTGTGCATCCAGCAGAACGGACCTCCTGAAACTGTCGGACCAGTAATCATAATGGGCGAGCCGTCTCAGACTGGCCTCCACCCCGCCGACGATCACCGGCACATCCTTATAAACACGACGTATCAGATTCCCGTACGCCACCGTAGCGCGGTCGGGCCGCTTTCCCATCTCCCCGCCCGGCGTGTAGGCATCTTTCGGCCGGCGCTTCTTTGACACGAAATAGTGGTTCACCATGGAGTCCATGTTCCCCGCCGATACGAGAAAAGCAAGACGGGGCCTGCCAAACACACAGATACTCTTCTCATCTTTCCAGTCCGGCTGGGAAATGATCCCCACCGTATATCCATGCGCCTCCAAAAGCCGGCTTATAATGGCATGACCAAAAGAGGGATGGTCCACATACGCATCCCCTATCACGTAGACGAAGTCCGGCTGCCCGATTCCACGTTCCTCCATCTCTTCTTTTGTGATCGGTAAAAATCCCTCTGCCACACAAGCCTCCTTTTTTAAGTTGCTGCACAATAGCGCTAAAGGGTAAAGTCACTCCGGCACACACCTAATGAAAGAAACTTTCATTCGCCGTTTCACCCATAGTCTCAGGGCAGCACAATATCCTTAAAATTCTCAATATAATAATCCGCCATTGCCGCTTTCTCTTCTTTCTGTGAAAGCGAATAAGCATCTTCCACCGCACACACCTTCATTCCGGCTGCTTTTCCTGCCTGTATGCCCGGTATAATATCTTCAAAAACCAGACAGCGCCGTGGGTCCACCTGAAGTTCCTTTGCCACTGCCAGATAAATATCCGGCGCCGGCTTGCCTTTCGCCACATCACAGCCGGTCATGATACAGGAAAAATAATCCTCCAGTCCATGCACGGCCGCCACATTCTGCACCAGTTCCCGTGAATTGCTGGTAGCGATTCCCAGCAGTATTCCTTTCTCCCTGCAGTATTTTAAGAAACGGTCCGCGCCCTCCTTTAACGGCACTTCAAAACTGTACTTATCCCATGCCATGGCATTCCAGTCGTCTTTAATCTGCTGTATGGAATCGGGAATCTGGAAATTACGCTTAAAGAATTCCGCCGTTTCACTGAAGCTCATCCCTTCTATCCGCTCCTGCAGATTTTCCGGAACTGATATTCCGAATCTTCCCAGATATTCTATATCGATTTCTTTCCACATCCACATAGAGTCCACCAGGGAACCATCCAAATCAAAAATAACCGCATCTACATCTTCCAGCATATGCATACCCACGCCTTTCCCAAACCTGTGCTGCCGTCATGCTTTCCAGATTTTGTCCTGTGAATTTCATAGCTTATATCTTACCACAGTTCACGGCAAAAAGACAGAAGTTTTTTTATCCGTCCTCATTGTCTGGCTGGCAAAGAAAACTGCCACAACATATTAAAATACTAATTTTACATCCGGCCTGCTTTCCGGATTGACCAAAACCGTGACATTTTCTACATCCATCACATCCAGAGACACAATCTTCCCCTCTTTTAAATTCTGCAGAACCAGGTCCTTTGCTTCCATCATCAGCGCGGTTTCGTCCTGTGCATCATTCCATTGATACGTCATGATGACATCTCCGTTTTCTTCATCCCAATATGCAGACGGCGTAACACGTTCTGCATTATAAGTCACACAAAAGCGAACCGTATTCTCGGGAATACCGCTGTCCGTCAGCATCTGATACTGGTCCCGGCGGTACCAGCCTATAATATCCTGCGGTTTTTCCCCCGGCTCATATTTTACATCAAAATTCTCCGTCTTCATATCCGTCTTGCCAAGGTACTGTCTTCCCCCATAGGTAAGCTTCGAAAATTCGGTAAATGCCACACCGGTTCCAATCCCGCACAGCAGGACGCCGATACAAAACACACCGATCAGAATCTTATGCAGCTTATTCATATTGTACCTCCTCACCGGACTGCACCGTTTCTTTTCCCCGTATTGCCGTTCCGTTTTTCTTCCTTATCATCATACTGTAAGCCCAGGCAGCAAGCGAACCAAAACAGAGGATTCCGCCCAATGCCATAAGGGACATTCCCATCAAAGGATACCCCTGTACCAAAAGGATCAGCATTGCCCCCAGCCCTGCCAGGACAAACATTGCCATACATGCACAAAACAAAGCAAAAAGCAGCCAGGCCCCATTCCACATCAGCCGCAGCCCCCAAAGGCAGACCGTCAGGAACCAGCTCCATACTGCCGCAATTCCCTTTCCTGCCTTCCAGAAAAACTTTCCCACACTTCCATCCATATCCGCCGTTCCTTTCCTTCCTTTCGTATCTTCCTTCCCACTCTTTTCCTGCTGTATTCTGTCCGGTCTCTGACCGGCTGCGCGTTCCGGCAGAACCATCCCATCCGCATACGGACAATCCCCGCGGTCTTCCGGTGCGGCAGTCTCGTCTCTCCTGCCCTTATACCTTTGATATGGTTTCACCAGCCAGCCGGCAAACTCCCGCCCCTTTCTCCCCATCCATAAAAATCCCGTATGTATCCCGCGCACAACAGCCGCCGACTTTTCTTTCAGGGAACTGCCCATACGCCGGAACACCTGTCCGCTCCTGTCTGCTTTCTCCTTCACAAACGCCTGCAGGTGAAACCCTGCTTCCTGCTGTCCAAACTCCGGTTTCACATGGTAGGCTTCCAGGATTTCCGCCGCCAGTTCTTTCATGGAACCAAAATCCCGGATGGCTTCCTCCTCACTCAGCCCTTTCTGCAGTTTCATATCAATATGCTGGGAATATTCCTCCATAATATCTTCCTGCTCCTGATCCTCCAAAACACTGAGATATCCCCGCAGTTCCTCCAAAAATGCCTGTTTATTCATCCTTCTGCCTCTCCTTCAAAAATCTGTTGACCCTCAACTGAAACTCCTCCCATTCCTTCGCCAGTAAGTCCCGATGCAGAATGCCTGCAGCCGTCAGATGGTAATACTTCCGCGGCGGTCCCTCCGAAGACTCTCTTAAATAGGTCTCAAAATAGTGTTCATTGGTCAGCCGCTTCAACAAGGGATAAATCGTTCCTTCGTTCACATCAATGACCTCCGAGACTTCCTCCACCAGTTCATACCCATACATATCTTTTTCACGCACGGATTCCAAAACAATCAGTTCCAGTACCCCTTTTTTGAATTGTGGATTCATATTTTATCCTCCTGCTGGTATTAGATTACACCAACTACTATGTAATGTCAAGTACTATTTTATTTTTAGTAGTCACTCATCGTTACTATGAGCAGCTGATGCAAAAAAAAATGGGATATCCGAACCCTCAAAGGGTTCGGATATCACCATTTCCCAATTATTTTCCTGCCTTCAGATAATAAAATCCATAAGCCGGCATCGTAACTTCCGCCAAATCTGTTTTACCTCCCGAAACCAGATCCGTATAAACTCCATCCATACCGGGAAGCCTTACCGTCTGGCCAGACTCACTGAAATTAAACAGCCCGATCAGCATTTCCTCTCCGAAAGACCTTGCCATCCCCAACACCGACCTCTGTCCTGTTTCCACCGTCCATGTTTCCGCGTTCGATACAAATACCTTTTCCCTTTTCCTGATCTCTCCCAGCAGTTTCAGACGCCCGAACAGTTTCCCTTCCACCGCGTCCGCATCAGAACTCCGTTCCGCCAGCGTCCAGTCCATTTTCCCCCGGTGAATATACCGGGAATCCGCCGCTTTATCCGGGTTCTCCTTATAAGTATAGTCATTGACCTGCCCAATCTCGTCTCCGCTGTAAAGAACCGGAATTCCGGACTGCATGAACATATAGGCATGTAGCATCACATCCAGTTGAATGGCTGTTTCCATCGCGTCTTCATTTTCCTCAGCTCCTGCCTTTTCAATTCCGCACATGGATGCGGTAGTTCCACAGAATCTTGCATCTCCCGTGACCGGATCCGCATTGTAAAGCTCTCCACGGCTGTTGCTTCCCCCTGCATATCCCAGGAAATAATCATTCAGATACTGCTTGTGGGAACGTTCCTCCATTCCTTCCTTCTTCAGGATATCATAGTCCAGTCCCCATCCGATATCGTCATGACAGCGCAGATAATTTAAAAATACATAGTCCTTCGGCAGCGAATTTACGATATCCAGCTGCCGTTTCAGCAAACGCACATCCCTCGTGGCAACGGTATGCCATGTGGATGCCATCGTAGTTACGTTATAAAGCATATGGCATTCCGCTTTTTCCACCGTACCGAAATACGGCGCGACTTTCTCCGGCTCCATGACCACCTCCCCCAGCAGGAGGATTCCCGGACAGACAATTTCCCCGATCATGCGCATCATACGCACAATTGTATGCACCTGCGGGAGATTCCGGCACGGTGTATCCAGTTCTTTCCATATATACGGAACGGCATCAATACGGATAATATCAATGCCCCTGTTCGCCAGATAAAGGAAATTGTACATCATCTCGTTAAACACCCTCGGATTTTTATAGTTCAGATCCCACTGATACGGATAAAACGTGGTCATGACATAATGTCCGGCATCCGGCAGCCACGTAAAATTTCCCGGCGCCGTCGTGGGAAACACCTGCGGTACCGTTTTCTCATACCGGGACGGCAGTGTATCGTCCGCGAAGAAAAAATAACGGCTCATGTACTCTCCGTCCCCCTGTCTTGCCCTTTTCGCCCATTCATGGTCTTCCGAGGTATGATTCATGACAAAGTCCATACAGACATGCATCCCCTTTTTATGGCATGCTGCCGTCAGTTCCTCCAAATCCTCCATGGAACCCAGTTCTTCCTGCACCTTCCGGAAATCCGATACTGCATATCCGCCATCGGAACGGCCTTTCGGCGTATCCAGAAACGGCATCAGATGAATGTAGTTCACATTGCACTGTTCCAAATAGTCCAGCCGGTCTTCTACCCCCTTCATATTCTCTGCAAAATTATCGATATAGAACATCATTCCAAGCAGGTCATTCTTCCTGTACCAGTCCGGACGGCATTCGCGCTCTGCGTCTGACGACTTCAGATCCCCGTTTCTTTCGGTATAAAAACGTTTCATATTATCGCACAATTCGGCAAACATGGAACTGTTGTCATACAGTTCCATGTACAGCCAGCGCAGTTCGTCATGATGCTTTTCCAATCGTTTTTGATAGACTTTTTCTGCTTTCGAATTTTTCATGTCAACCTCCATGTTACAGTTTTTCGATCAGCTCCATCTGATACGCCGGGTATTCCTCCTGTCTGACCGGCATCGGAATCCCCGCTCCCATCAGTGCGGAACCGTAGTAACATTTCCCTGTCGCCGCATCTTCATACACCGCATCTTTTTTCAGCCCTCTCAGTTTCACGTAGTTCACCGCCATATTCCCGTGAACTTCCAGCATCACCACATTCAGAAGCGCCCTGTCCCCGCTTTCCGAAACAAACATCCATGCCGCACAAACATCTTCCAATGGATTGGAGAGCCTGTAATACATTCCGCCCTGAATCAGTTCCGCATAACTCTTGTACTGCCGCACCTGCTCCCTGATCGCTTCCCGTTCTTCTGCTGTCAGTTTTTCCGGATTGAGTTCATAGCCAAACGTACCTGCCATGGCCACTACACTCCGCGTATGCAGGCTCACACTGCGCCCGGTCTGATGGTTCGGCACCGCCGAAACATGGGAACCCACAACAGAAACCGGATAAAGGAAAGATGTCCCGTACTGAATCTGTATCCGGTCCACCGCATCCGTATTATCGCTGCACCATATCTGGGGAGTATAATACATCATTCCCGCATCGAACCTTCCGCCCCCTCCGCTGCATCCTTCCAGCAAAAGCTCCGGATATCTGCCGGTCAGTTTTTCCAAAAAATCATATACGCCGAGCACATAATCATAAGCCACCCTGCCCTGACCGTTCTCCATGGAATAAAAATCGGAAATGCTCCGGTTCATATCCCATTTTACATATTCGATATTTCCCTGGTCCAAAACCTTGCAGATCGCATCAAATACATATTCCCTTACTTCCTTCCGCGAAAAGTCCAGCACCAGCTGATTCCTGCCGCGTACCGGCTTTCTGCCCGGAATCCGGAGTGCCCAGTCCGGATGCTCCCGGTACAGACTGCTGTCCTCCGACACCATCTCCGGCTCGATCCAGATTCCAAACTTTACGCCAAGACCGTTAATCCGCTCAATCAGACTGCCCAGCGTGCATCCCAGCTTCCGCTCGTTCACCTGCCAGTCTCCAAGTCCGCTGTTATCGTCTTCCCGCTTTCCGAACCAGCCGTCATCCATAACCACCATGTCAATTCCCAGTTCTGCCGCATCCTCTGCCAGTTTATAAATCGTCTCCCCATTAAAATCAAAATAAGACGCTTCCCAACTGTTGAGCAGGATCGGACGCAGCCGGTTCCGGTATCTGCCCCTGTATATGTGCTCCCTGATACACCGGTGGAACCGGTTGGATAATCCCCCCAGTCCCTCGCCGGAAAAACCAAGTATCGTTTCCGGAACTGTCAATGTCCCATTTTGCCCGAGCGGATAGTGGAAAAGATCGCTTTGCAGACCCATCAGCACCCTTGTCTGCCCGAACTGGTCCTTTTCCGCTTCACACATGAAATTCCCGCTGTATACAAAGACCATCCCATAACAGTCCCCATGCTCCTCCGTCGTATCTCTTCCTGCCAGAATGACCGCCGGATTATGCTGATGGCTGGAAGTTCCCCTGCGGCTTCCGAATACATAGCTTCCATAACCGGTTTCCCTGCGCTGGGGAATGCGCTCCATCATATGCCTTCCCTGAAAACTGATGATGTCATATTCCCCCGCCACAAAATCCAGACATGCGGAAGCCGCTTTTTCCACGATCACACGGCCGGTTCCGCAGTTGCGGATGACTGCGCTTCTCGTAATGATATCTTCTTTTTCCAGCACACCGTACAAAAGCCGCACCTGTACCCTGCTGACCGGGTCTTCCAAAAGGATTTCCAGCGTCTCCGCCTCCTCTTTTGAAGCATGGACCGCCGGAAGCCCTTCCAATGCATATTTCCCTTTTTGTATGTTATGGCTTACATAGCGTAAATCACAGCAGTCCGATTCATCTGCATTATGAATGATAAGCGCACTGCTGCGGTAATCGCCTGTCCCCATTCCGGGATACTCCTGTGGCAGCACATCCATGGAATAAGTTCTGTCCTCCCCTGCATCGGAGGGGTTGCCGGAAAATCCCCGGTCATAACAGGTCAGCAGATAATCCATGCTGCCGGATATTTTCCCTCCGTAATACAGGTGCAGAAGAAACCCGAAATCATCAATTTTCATCTGATATGTCGAATGTACCGTATGCAATGAAAAAATACGGTTTTCCTGTTGATAATGAATTGCCATAATGTATTTTCCTACCCCCTTACTGATATTCTTAGTACTGTTTCCCCTGCTTTATTTTACTGCTCCGTTGGTCACTCCATTCAGAATCTGTTTTTGGCAGATCACATAGAAGATCAGGATCGGAATCAGTGACAGCAGATAGGAAGCAAATGCCAGGTTGTAATTCGTCCCGAACTGTGACTGGAAATTCAACTGTGCCAGCGGCAGCGTATTCTCTCCGGAGCCTGCCATGATAATAAGAGGCGTCATCACATCATTCCATACCGCCAGTGCCGTAATGACCGCTACCGTGGCATGCATGGGGCCCATAATGGGGAAGATGACCTTCCAGTAAGTCGTCCATGTGGAAGCGCCGTCCACCCTTGCCGCCTCCTCCAGAGCCATCGGGATATTTACAAGGTATCCGGAATACAGCATGATATTCATGGGCATATAAAATACAACATATAAGATAATCACTCCCACCCAGTTTGCCAGTCCCAGCTCTGCCGTCTGCTTTGCCAAAGGCATCATCAGAATCGCAAACGGAACAAACATACCGCTGACAATAAACAGATAAACAAAACCGTAAAACTTACTGTGCGCCTTGTTCCTTCCAAGCGCATATCCCATCAGGGAATGAACGAGAATGGATAACCCCACTGTCAGGACACTGATGAGCAAACTGTTCCTCAGGGAATGCCAGAAATCCGTTACGATCATCGCTTCCCTGAAATTGGCAAGGCTCCATGTTTTGGGCAGCGACAGAATACCGCTGATGCTGTTCGTCATTTCCGACGGCTGCTTAAAGGCGATTACAATGGTCAGGTATAACGGAAATGCAATCGTGGAAAGTCCGAGAATAAGCAGGACCAATGCAACCCTGTTCGATTTACCAACTGTGGATGTATGTTTCATAGCTGCTCCTCCTTTGAACCGGAAAATTTCATCTGCGCAACAGAAATAATGACGATCACGATAAAGAATACCACTGCATTGGCGCTCTGGAACCCGAACTGTCCGCCCGACATACCGTTGTTATAGATCAGATAGGAAATGGATTCCGTACTCTGTGCAGGACCGCCTTTGGTCAATGCCACGATCTGGTCAAACACCATCAGGAAATTTTTCACACACAGCACCATGTTGATGGAAAAGAACGGAATGATCAGCGGGAAAGTCAGGTAACGGAACTGTTTCCATCCGGTCGCCCCGTCCAGTCCGCCTGCTTCATATACATCCTCAGGCACCGTCTGAAGCCCCGATATATATATGATGGTATTCATCGCCACCGCCTGCCATGCACATACGATCATGACGCCGATCCATGCCTTACTCGGACTGGATAAAATACTCGTGCTTAAAGAAGTGATTCCTGCCATATCCGCCACTGCCGGAAGGATATATGTAAAGAAGTAGTTGAAAATATAACCTACTACCAGCGAGCCAAGTATATTCGGCAGGAAATATGCGCCGCGGAAAAATCCCTTTGCCCGTATCTTACTGTTTAACCCCAATGCCAAAATCATACTGAGCACATTCACTACGACCGTTGTCACGATTGCCAGTTTGATGGTGAACAGATAAGATTTTCCAACGCGGGCGTCGGTAAACAGATCCATATAATTGCGCAGACCGACCCAGTCATACTTACCAAATCCCTTAAAATTCGTAAAGCTGTATATCACGCCGCGTATCAGCGGAATGGTGTTAAAGCAGACAAACAAAGCCAGAATCGGTATTGTAATCAATAAAAATGTTCTTTGCCTATCATTTTTCATTGCCTTTTCTTTCCTTCCTATAATGTCAAGCTCTAAATCATTGTTTTTTCAGGCTTTTCTTTA
>CAJTVQ010000052.1 GCA_910579935.1 uncultured Lachnospiraceae bacterium | reverse complement strand
TGCGGTTTATTGAACAATACAATCTTACGGCACACCCATTTAAGTGGACATATGCTGGGATACCATTAGCAATTTAATCACTGATATTTAAGTAACGCTGTACTAGCACCGAGTGTAGCGAGGTTGGGGCTAATACCACGCTCCTGCGAAGCAGGAGGCAAACACCCTTGTGGCGTTTGAGTGCTTGCACCGGGGAAGTTTATTATATTCTTCAATTTAATTTAATGGGGTTTGTTTAGTCTTATTATAATATTGGGCTGCCTGTTTCACACCAATTGCATCATTAAAATTTATGGACAATTCCACTACATCGTCGTCAAAGATTGTTAGTAATAGATGAAAATGAAGCAGAAAGAGGAAGATATGTTTTTAGAAAAAAAATATTTTATAATTTTATATTCCTCCATAATGTATGTGTGTGTATACGCATTGGCAAAAGTCCCAGAGAAGGGACTTGAGGTAAAGTTACCAGTATTATTAAGGAAAATACTATTTCCCATGCTTGGCAGAGAGAATGTACAAATAGCGCTAAGCATAATAGCGGGATATTTAATAGCAGGCGATATAATATTTTATGGTTTGAAATTAACTGTTTGCAGGTTATGCAATTGGACAGACCTAAATACTGCATGGATGTTGCTGTTTATACTTTTTTGTTTTATAGGCGGGTTGTTTGGCTTTATCAAAGAAGCATTACATGAAATGACAAAAATAAGCTGGGGGCAGGCATTCGTATCATGGGTGGGAATAATTATTTTATCAATAATTATAACAGGGTATCTTATATTTTTATTTGTTTTTTTCTTTATAATTTATAAAAAGATAAAATGATACATCATGAAGTATATTCAAAGCTTATAGAAATTCAAAGGCTGCCGGGCTGGTTTGTGCATATAGTATTTCCCTTTTCATCAAAATGTTGTTTTATGGCACGATATGTAAATGTTTTTGCATGCTATACGGGATTTAGTTGGATGATAATTAGCATAGTTGGGTATATACAGATATTTTTAGGCGCGGATTCTGTTGAATATATTAATATGTGGTGGATATTGAATGGTTTAGGAATAGAAACAATTGAAGTAATCATGGATAGGTTGATATTTATTTTTAAGGAACTGAAGACAGAAAACCAGTAGTATAGCAAATATTAAGTTGTTGATAGTTTAAAAAGTTGCCGTTTCATCAGAGGGTGTAATTAAATTTCAATAAAAGATGAGAATGCAGGGGGAGTGTAAAGATGCCAATTTATGCCGTGACACCAATGGGAGAGCTTCGTGTTTATGCACCTAATGAAAAAAGCATTTTAGATCAACACAGAACAATTGTTCATCAATGGAAATTACCTCATGATAAAAATCATCCTTTGCGTAAGAAAAACCATAAAAAAGCGTGTAAAAACTGTATTTCAGAAGTTTTTAAGACTACAGGTGAAAGTTGTATTTCGGATAAGTAGGTATTGGATATGATAGTTGGGAAAAAGGAGTAGCATGTTCATGAGAATTAAAATTTTATATGTATGTTTTACACTATCCTTTTTTATAAATATGGCGTTGTGCATCCACCTGTTAAAAAGGGAACCGGTATGCGGACATATACACCTGGACGAGATAGACCGGACAAGGGACGTGGTGCCGAATGAGGAAACAGCAGTAAGATTAGCAAAGGAAAAACGCAGGAACTGGATAGCGGACAGCCTCTCATATACATACCGTGTTTTATACAATGAACCAAGTTATGAATGGATTGTTTTTATCCAGTGCAGGGAAGAAGAAGGTTGTATTATCACGGATGGGGGGACTGCCGTATGGCTGAGACGGGATTACGGGGTTAGTTACCGTTGATATATGGGGAAAAGAGGATACTGATTTAAGGTTTTAAAATTTTGGAGGCAGAACGGTTGTGAAAATAAATTTTCATTATTTATATTTTAGCTTTCTTACATGCCTTAGTATTGTTTGTGGTATTTATGCTGTAAAATGCGGGCCATATCGAGAGATGGATTTTAATATGGATATCATAGAGCGGGACAAAGAGTATTATGATGAGGAAATGGCGGTCAGACTGGCAACGGCCTCAAAGGGATGGGAGGAAGATGCGAAATTTCAGGAGGTCATTTACTATTACCCGACAAATGAATGGTTTGTGATTCTTAAACAGTACGAGGTGTGGATGGATATAATAGGAATCAGAAGGGATAATGGGCAGATACATTACTATTGATAATTCCTTCCATGACGAAATGTCACAATTGTCAGGTAAGGGGGAAGAAGGTATAGAAAATGGGAAGGTGTACAGACGGTATGGATCAGAAGGGATTATGGAACCATAGTAAACTATTGTCGATAGAGCGTGTTTGAAAAAACTTTCCAGACGTCTGCAGGAAACATTTATCAAATACGCTTTGAGGAAAGGGAGCTTCATGGAAAATAGGGTATTGTATGCGTTTTTAACATTTTTATCTTTTGGGATTGTTTTTTTGGGAATTAGTACGGTAAAGTGGGATTCTGCATGTAGGAAAAATGGTTATACGGATATGACGGATTGGAAAAAGAATAACTATGATAAAGAAATGGCAGTTACATTGGCGGAGGCGTTTTTTCAACCAACAGAAAAATGGGTATGTAGAAATGTTACGTATAATTATCCAACACATGAATGGATTGTTATCTTTGTATCTGAAGATTCAGAATTTAAGGTAATGGTCAGAAGGGACAAGGGGACTTACAGGGGATATTAATATTTGAAGGGATTGCGGTATGGAATATCATATCATAAGGCATTCATGCACAGAGGTAATTTATAATTATTCGACAAATAAATGGGGCGTTGTTTTTCCAGAAATATCTTGGGATGGAATAGGATGGTGATAGGCGTAAGGCAGGGACAGTGGAAGAATTCAATGAAAGGATTAACTTGCGGCTGTATAATTCAGCCGATATGGGTTGTAAGTAATTTACTTTTGTATAAACGAAAGGATTTAATCATGTCTTCTATTCTTAAAAGTAAGTGGTTTATACTTATTGGATTTATTATTGTTTATTGTGGAGTTTGCAACAAGAAGAATACGGAACCAATAAAAAGAATGCCAGGCTGGTTAGTGCATATAGTATTTCCCTTTTCATCAAAGTGTTGTTTTACAGCACGATATGTAAATGTTTTTGCATGCTATACGGGATTTAGTTGGATGATAATCAGCATAGTTGGGTATATACAGATATTTTTAGGTGTGGATTCTGTTGAAGATATTAATATGTGGTGGATATTGAATGGTTTAGGAATAGAAACAATTGATATAATCATGTTGTTGTTGTCAAATGCTTATAAACATAAAGTGACGAAAGTAATAGCTTCTATAGCAAGATATACTTTATGTGCTGTAAGTGTAATCATGATTTTAGTATTTAATGTATTATGGGGGATTTATATTGTAAAGAATAGGATGGGTTGATATTGATTTTTAGGGAACTGAAGACAGAAAACCAGTAGTATGGCAAATATTAAGAAAAACCATAGCCCGAGATGAAACAGGATAGTGATTGGGGTAAGGAGGGACAGCGAAAAAATGGAATGGTATGGTTAGCCTGCGGTTGTGTATTTAAGGTGGTATGACCGGAAAGGAGAAATGGAAAATATGAACATGAAATTTTTATATGCCTGTTTGGGTGTTTCTGTATTCATGAATATTTTTTTGGGAGTTTATACACTGGTGAATCCGCCGGTCTGCGAGCGTATACACATAGACGTGATAGACCGGACAAAGGACTATTATGAAAAAGAGGAAGCGGCAAGGCTGGCGGCGGCAAGTTTTGGTTTGGAAGAGGGGTGGGAGACGCAGGAGAATGGAGTATATGATGTGGAGGTCGAGGAAAATCCGGAGACTTATGAGTGGATTGTCATATTCACACCCAAAAATCCGGAGGATGGTGTGGAAACACGGATAGGAGTCCGGAGGGATATAGGGATTATTACATATTATTGATGATACAGGGAGGAAAGCGGAATGACGGAACAGCAGGGAAACAGGGTGCCGCCGGTGTTGGAATACCCTTTTGATTTTGAGAGGTACATAGCGGAGCAGCTGCGGGAAATTGACGACCTGGAGGAGCGCGGATTTGCGAAAAAGGTACTTTTGGAAGGGCTTGGCTCCATCATAGCCCGCACGGAGAAGAGTTACCGTGAACTGGAGCAAAGGATTTACCGGGAGACGGAAGTGCCGGAGAGCCGTTACGGAATCGCATCCACCGTAATAAAGCGGGAACATTATGACCCGACGAACGGGACTCTGTTTCCGGTTGTCCCGACGGACCTGTGGAGGGAGGAAGGCACGGAAGCGCTGTCTGCGGGGGAATATCTTTATGCCGGAACCCTGTTTTTGGAAGCGGGGGATGACCTGTGTGCGGAATTCGAGGCAGAGGGGGATTTTACGGGGACGGCGGACGGAAAGGAAACGGTTTTCCATATCTGCCGTGCAGTGAGGTACCGGGATGCGGTGGAACGGCTGTACCGGATTTTTTTAGACAACTGCGTCCCATGGACAACCGTGAATACGGGATATCTGGATAAGCTTTATGATATATACGTGGAACAGCAGGGAATGCAGGAGGAAAACGGGGACGGATATACCGCGGCCGCTTTGGATATCCGTTTTGGCAGATATGGGAAAATGGTACATATGGATGCCATACCGCTCTGGAATGTAGAGCCCGTCACCTTTGACAGCATGAATTTCATGGTGCCGTGCATTGACGGCATCCATTATGAGCATGAGTTCGCGACCGGCGGGGACAGGCAGGAGGACGGTTACCTGATACAGTCACGGGAGGAAATACTGGAAATCCGCCATGAGACAGACCGGATCGTGCTCCGTACGGCGAAGGAATCCTTCCAAAAATGGACAGCCCTGCGGATTGTGCAGGGGGAGTTCATGCATTCGCTGGATTATGACATGCCTTTACTGTCCAATCGCAGGAAGGATTCTTTTATCCGCAGGTATGCGGAGGGGACAGGGGTGCGCCTGCTGACAAAGGCGGACCTGTTCCGGCGGATCATGGAAACGGATACGGGAGACTACATAGAGGCGGAAGATTATGAAATCCTGGATGACGGGTCGGAATATCCTGCACAGGAAGGAATGAACTGGTTTGTACGGGATGAATTGTTTCCCATGGATGGCAGGAAGGTGCTGCTTTTGAAGTTCAGGGCAAAGAGTATGGGACATTACCTGAACGGGAGCATGGTGCGCTTTGTTGTTTCACAGATACAGATGGATGTCAGTGAATACCGGTGCGTGGGAATCCTCGAAGAGCAGGACGGGACGGAGGGAAGACAATGAATTATGCATGGGAAACGGCGCTGGCGGCAGACCGCATGAATATACCGCGGGAGAATCTGCGTTTTGTGCCGGCAGAAGATGGCAGTCCGTATGCGGAACTGGTGCAGGAGATGCTCAACGGTCAGGAGCCTGGGGAGGCGGAAGTGGGAATTAATCCGCTGTACCGGTTTGCGGAGATATTTTCCACCCTGTTTGACCGGAACCTGACGGAATACCGGCAGACAAGGGAAGCGGTATTCCGTGTATTTATACAGTACATGATCCGTCTGGACCTCAGGCAGGGGATGAGCCGGCAGGAGTATGCCGTCGGGTTTCTGTACAGGGACATTCTTGCGGGCGTGTTCGGGCAGGAAGCGCCGCGGGTCATGGAATCTTTTGACAGGGGCAGTCTGCGGCATCTGCTGCGGCTGGTACTGAAGCTGTACCGCTGCGGCAGTTCCGTCAGGCTGTTCAGGGAGGTGATGCGTTTCCTGTATCCGGATTCACTGGTGTATGCAAGCAATGATGAAATGCGGGAACTGCTGATTTATGTGGGTGTAGGGGAATCCGAAGCGGAACTGGCGAAGCTGGATTTCCTGAAAGGCATGTTCCTGCCCGTGAATTACAGGGTGTTTCTGTTTTGGGAACATCATTTCGGAATTATTGATGTGGATGAAACAATGGAACTTGACAATATGGTACTGTTTTAGGGATGACGCGGACGGCTATGGGAAAGGCCGACGCGGTTTCCGGGAGGGATAAAGGATGGACCGGTACGGATATGTACTCAGGAGAAGAGAAGAAAAAAAAGAAGCCGGAAGATACCGGAAAGCGGACCTGCAGGCGATGACGACTTACCAGTTAAAGGAAATCTGCAGGATGGAGCGGATTATCCAGGGGGTGGTGAATCCCATGGACAGGGAGGAACTGATAAGGGTCATACTGAAGTTCCGCGGCGGTGAGGAGCATTTCCTGATACGTACAGCAGATGCGGGGGGAATGGAAGCGCTGGAACAGGTTATGGGGAAGTGCATCCTGAAGGAGCGGTACAGGAAGGGGATGGAATGCAGTTCGAAAATCGCAGTATACGAAGGGCTTGCCATTGATTTTTATGACGGACTGGCAATACCCTATGACGCGGAACTTGCCGGGACGAATGCACTGGTCATGGGCGGGGACGGGAGGATATGCGCCATACTGAATGTGGAGGCAAAAGGAAAGGGAACGGACCGTCTCTATCTGACAAAGGCGGCCGGACTTCCGTGCAGGGAATCCGGCATGAAGGATTACAGTCTCTGCCTCATGGACCGGAAGAATTCGGAGATACTGTATGGAATTTATTACGGCAGCCGAGGACATGTGCAGGAACGCCTGGAAATGTACCGGATTCCGCTGCTGGATTTCGAGGTGCGCAGGCCGGCAGCCCTGCCGATGCCGCTTGCCATAGACTTCGGGACGGTGAATACGGCGGCAGGGGCCTATCTGGACCGCCGGTATTTTGAACAGTCGGGCCTGCATGACGGAGAGTACGGGCTGAAGGAAAACGGGATAAATTATGCCCTGTTTTATGATCCTGCATCGGACTGGGAGGAGACTCCGCTGTTTCCCAGTGTGACTGGCGTACTTTCCGCGGAATCCGGTCAGCCGGAATTTTTGTATGGCTACGAGGCAGTTATGCAGGCGGATGCAGGGCATATGGATGAAGGATTCTGCGTTTTCCATGACATGAAACGCTGGATTGCCGATTATGAGAAGGAGGAGGAAATCACGGACCGGAAAGGGTGCAGGAGTTTCGTGAAGCGCAGGGACATTCTCAAGGCATATTTTATCCATGTCATTGACGCAGCTTGCAGCCGGTTCAAGTGTACGGTAGCCGAAGTGCATGTTTCCTGTCCGGTGAAACAGAAGGCACAGTTTGCAAGGCTGTTTGCGGATATCCTGCCGGAATATGCCATGGAACCGAAGGACATGCTGGATGAGGGCGTTTCCGTACTGTACGGTACGGTTGCGCAGATGGCGCGGTCCGGCAGGGTGGAAGAGGGGAAGGAATACCGCGCTCTTGTCATTGACTGCGGGGGCGGAACCACAGACCTGTGTTCCTGCCGTTTCCGGGTATGGGACAGAAGGGTATCCTACCGGATAGAGATTGAGACTGCCTATGAGAACGGAGACACGGATTTTGGCGGGAATAACCTGACCTACCGCATCATGCAGATGGTCAAGGTGGCGGCGGTGAACCGCCTGTGCGGAAAACAGGAGGGAGAACAGGAGATCCTTGCAGGGTTCGATACGGATATTTACCGGGATGTGGACCGCGCAGGCGTGGAAAGCCTGTATGCGGGGCTGGAACGGGCATACGCGGATGCGGAGGAATGCCTGCCTACCCGGTTTAAGGAATATGAGCATAAGGGCAGAATGGAGTACTACATGGTAAAAAATAATTTTTATTTCCTGTTCCGGCTGGCGGAGCGCATAAAGAAGGAATTTTACGGCCGGCCGGGAATCCTGCGGCTTGCACTTTCTTCCGCACCGGTGGATGAAAAGGCAACGGTATGGATTCCAGTGGAGCGCTTCCGGCTGGCGGCGGACCGGGGGCACGGTCTGGAAGTCCTGAAGGATTTTCCGGAAACGGCTTTCAGCATCTATGAGATGGAACTGCTGCTGACTGCCGACATTTACCATGTCATAGGCAGGTTCATGGAGGACATTTATGAAAACGGCAGGGTGGAGGATTATTCCATGATCCGGCTGACGGGGCAGTCTTGCAGAATCGGGTTATTCCGTGACGCCCTGAAGGAGTTTGTGCCGGGAAGAACCATTCAGTCAGGTAGGGAGGGACGGGCAAAGGAGCCCGGGCTGAAAACGGCCTGTGTGGACGGAGCCCTGCAGTATCTGCGCGACAGGAGGTACGGTTATGCGGACATAACGGTCCGGACGGAAATGCCGGCGCTGCCCTACAGCATTACCGCCCATACCCACAGCGGGGAGGAAATCACCCTGATCTATTGTCTGGAACGCGGAGGCAGGTGCGGCATGGTGTCAAGGAATATGGAGGACCTGGTTCTGAAACTGTATCTGAAAGACCAGGACGGAAGGGAGCGGTACCAGTATACCTGCTGCAGTTCCCTGGCGGATTTTAGAGAAACGGAGTACAAAGATATTGCCGCGCGGTACGGAGCGCATATCCGTCAGGCGGACACCGATGACATCGTGGAACGGGAGGTAAGATTTTTTGTCTGGGCAGAACCGGGGAACTGGTCATTCCGGGTAGTTCCTGTATACCGCAGGGACGGCGGGCTGTTCCTTGGAAGAGAGGAAGAATACGGTTTCGAGAATGAGGGATGGCTGAGGAACTTTTATGACGGGATGAAATAGGGACAAAAAAGAAAAGGAGTGGCAGGATGCAGAATATATATCCGTTGTTTGAGCGTAACAGGATACTGAAAAAAGAACACCTTTGGTCTTTACGGGATTATTCCTTTGCCCATCTGCAGATGGAATACCGTTCTTTCGGGGATGGGATACTGGACGGATGCGAACCCATGGTGCGGGGAGAAGAGCTTGTTATTGGGGAAGGGATGGTCAAACATGGAGGGTTTATCTACCTTGTGACAGAGGAACTGACGGTTCCCTATGAACCGACGGGGGAACTGGCGGTGTTGAAACTCAGGATGGGAGAGGACCGGCAGCCTGGGGATTTCATTCGCTATCACCTGGAACCGTTTCTTGACGGGGATACGGAAAAAAAAGAAGACGAGTTGGAACTATGCAGGTTCAAGCTCCGGCATGGTTCCAGGCTGCGTGACCGTTACAAGGATTTTGACGACATGGTGACGGAATATGACACCGTGGACGTTACGGAGGCGGACTGGGGAGGACCGGGCGGCAGGACGCTTCCGCCGGCAGTGACAGGATATTTTGCACGGCTGGTGCTGGAGGAGGACGGGAGCAGTCCCGAGGATATCTCTTTTGCCTATCTGTGTCTGGGTCTGCAGAGGGCGGTGCCGGAAAGGGTGCTGGAGCATTACATACGAAACAGACTGGCCGGAATGGGCGCTGTATGGAGCGGTACGGAACCGGAAGACGGGGGCGCTGATCCGAGGCGGAACCGCAGACTGTTTGACGGACTGGCACGGATACTGGACGGAATACGCGGGCACAGGATACGGGGACAGGAACGGAAAGGGGACCGGCACAGGATATGGATAGACTGAGGATGGGATGACACGGCTTGGCATTCATCAAATGTTTGCGGGAATAAAGGAGGACGGAGAAGGAAATGGCAAAAGAATATTTAGTGGAAGGCGCGATACTGGTATGTGTAAACGGAAGCAGACCGGCAGTATTAAAAATACCAAACGGGCATGGATATACCAGCGGGGGAAAAGAGAAAGCAAACTGTGGGGATTGTATAGCATGTGAAAATATACCGTATTTCGGAAATTGCAGTGTTAATAAGCAGAACCATCAGTGCGAGGGATACATGAAACTTGCCGAGAAATGGATAAATAAATCATTTTTCCTGAACAGACCGGAAAAGGTGGACGGTAAGGAAGCAATTACGATGGACAGTGTGCTTTTCTGTAAAAAAGGGGGGATTATCATGCCCCTTACATCCGGACAGGGATATGAAGAAGGAATAAATCTAAAGGAAGCCCTGAAGCGGTTTTCAAAGTTGCTGCTTTGGGCGCTGGGCAAAAATTTCATGAACTGCATTTTCGGCGGCGACCCCGTTAATATGAATACAGGGAATTTTGTCCATGAACGGGAGGAACTCCTGATTGGCGGGAAGACAAGGCTTTCTTTCCGGACTTTTTATAATTCCATGGAAACAGGAAGCGGCGGGGATATGGGGGAAGGCTGGCATCATAATTTTGAAGTCTGTCTTAAGAAAGAGGACAGCGGGAGGCTCCTGTTTGTCTGTTTAGGGAATGGAAGGGTGATTCCGTACAGGGCAGGCGTAGGGGATGTATTTGTGCCGGTTTTTGGCGACAGGGGGAAACTGAAAAAAGAAAAAGAAGGTTATCTGTATGCTGTGGATAAAGGGGAGGAATATGTATTCCGTGCCGACGGGCTGGTATCCATGAAAAGAGACAGAAACGGGAACGAGGATATTTTTGTTTATAATTCCCAGGGGAAACTCGACAGGGTGCTGGGGGCGAACGGGGGAAGTCTTTCATTTACATACAATATGGAGGGAAATCTGATCAGGGTGGAAGATAATGCGGGAAGAAATGTACACCTATGGTACCGTTATGGAAGATTATGGAAAATCGTAAATGCAATGGGCAGTACATATGTCTACGAATATAATGAAAACGGTAAATTGGAAAGCGAGGTAACTCCATGCGGAATCACCAGTTTTAAAAATGAATATGATATGGCGGACAGGGTGGTGAAACAGATTCTGCCGGATGGCGGATGCATGGAATTGAAATATGACCACGAGGGAATGAAGACTTACAGGAAGGATGCAAATGGGGCGATAGCCGTTTATGAAAACGATGAGAGATTCCGTAACAGGCGGACGGTTTTTGCGGACGGGGAGGAATATTATGAATACAATGACAGAAACCAGAGAACTCTCTGGGTGGACAGAAACGGGAATAAAACAAGGTATTACTACAATGGAAACGGGGAACTGGTAAAGGTAGAAAATGCTGCAGGGAAATGCGTCTGTATGACATATGACGAAATGGGCCGGAGAACTTCTGTTTACCTGTTAAACGGACCGAAAATTTCTTATATATATGACGGGAAAGGAAATGTTATAGAAAAGAAAGACCCGTCGGGAAATACAATCCGCACTGTAAGAAATGATGCAGGGCAGCCGGAGACGGTCACGTTACAGGATGGTTCACGGATTCATATGGAATATGACTGCAGGGGAAATATGATTGGCATTACGGATATGCACGGGAGCCGTATGAGTTTTGAATATGATGGAATGAACCGTATCACAAGCGTCGCCGATAGGAACGGAAATACCATGAGATACGGGTACGATGCAAAAAGCAGGGTAACAAAAATCAGGAATGCGGTTGGGGACGAAAGGGAATTCATTTACGATGAAGACGGCAGGATGACGGAGGCTGTTGATTTTGACGGAAGCCGGATAAAAATGACATACTGGGGTAATGGGAAGAAAAGGAGCTTTGAGGACAGGGAAGGCAATATTACACTTTATAAATATGATTTAAATGGGAATCTGACAGAGGAAAAGCTGCCAAACGGCGGAATCCGGCAGTATGGATATGACAGCCGGAACCAGCTGGTAACTTATACGGATGAGCTTGGAGGCATTACGAAATATGAATATGACATGAACGGAAACCGTATAAAAATTACGGAGCCGATTGGAAATGAAATTCGATTTTCATACGATGAGATAAACCGGCTTGTAAAAATTGAGGAACCGGACGGGTTTACAACGGCTTTTTCTTATAATATGCAGAACCGGATAACGGAGGTTCTTTATCCAAAAGGAGTAAGCGAAAAGGCGGAATACGATGAAAGCGGAAGGAAGATAAAAAAGCGGGATATTTATGGACATATCACTACATGTACTTATAATTCCATGGGACGCCCGGAAGAAATGAAAGACCAAAGGGGGAGAAAAACATCCTGTACCTATTATCCCGGAGGATTATTAAAGAGTGTGGCGTATCCGGACGGAACAGGGGAAAGTTATACATATGACGGGAATGGGAATGTAACGGAAAAAAGGAAAACGAATGGATATACCATTTATTATGCGTATGATGAATTAAACAGGCTGAAAAATGTAAAAAACAGCACCGGGGAGGGATTGGAATTTACTTACAGCCGGTCAGGGCGGATCAGCAGAGTGATGTCAGGGGATTGCGTAATAAGGGAATATACGTATTCCCCTAACGGAAATATGCTCTCGGAAACGGATGCATATGGATGTAAGAGAACTTACGAATATGACTGCATGGGGAAAATAATCCGTATGGCGCAGGAGGACGGACAGGGCGCTGAAAGAAACGTGACGTCATATGAAAGAGACCTGGGCGGAAGAATTGTATCAGTAACGGATTCCCTGGGGAATAAAGAATTCTATGAATATGATCTGGCGGGGAGGATGACAAAAAAGACGGACCGGGATGGATTTGAGACCGTGTATACGTTTCATGCATCAGGAAAACGGGAGAGTATTCAGTATGGGGATGGAAGGAACGTATACTATTGGTATGATTCTTTGCGCCATCTGGTTGGTGTGGAGGATAATGGCTGTAAAATGCAGATACAGTCGGACGATTATGGAAGACTGGAATCAGTAACGGATTATATGGGGAGAGCAGTACATTATGAGTATGGGGAGCATGGGGAAAAAACATCCATGACGTATCCGGACGGTAACAGAATATGGTTCCACTATGACGCACTGGGCAGACTGGAGGGAATTACGGACGGGCAGGATGAAATCAGTTACCATTACGATTTAAGCGGACGTTTGGCGGAAAAGAGGTTTCCGGGTGGGATAGAAACCACTTATAAATATTGCAGGGATGGACGTTTGGAAGAACTGGTGCATAATATCCAAGGAGAAATAACGGAGCGGTTTTCATATGGTTATGATCTGGCAGGTTACAGATCGGTAATCCGTAAGGAAAGAAAGGGGATGCCGGACGAGTCAGGTGTTTTTTCCTATGGTTATGATAAGGCGGGGAGGCTAAAGACGGTCAGCCGGAATGGTGTCATGGTACGGGAATACGGCTATGACGGGTTTGGCAACCGCAGTTACCTGAAGGAATGCAGGGGAATAACCGAATACCAGTATAATTCTATGAATCAGTTGGCAGGCAAGGTAATAACCGGCCAAAACGGCGAATGTGAAAGTTATGGATATAAGTATGACAGGAGGGGAAACCTGGCAGAAGTACGCAGAAACGGGGAAAGGCTGCACAGATATGTGTTTGGGGCGTCAAACCGTTTGGAGGAGGCTGATAATGTATATGGCGACAGGGCAAAATATTTGTATGACGCTTTTGGTAACCGTATTGCGAAGGAAACAATCTACGCGGACGGGAACACGGTCAGAACCGATTACCTGACAGACCAGACAAGGTGCTGCAATAACCTGCTGATACTGGAAACAGGGGAGAAAAAGCAGTGTTTTGTCTGGGATGAAAATACAGCATACATGGAGGAAAACGGAACGAAAAGTTATTTCCTGCAGGATGAAATGGGGAGTCCCGTCAGACTGGTATGGGGAAACGGAAGAGAACGGGAAACCTATAGTTATGATGAATTTGGCAGGAGCCGTACAGGAATCGGACAGTCCTTTGGCTACGCGGGGTATCTGCCTGATGAAATTGCAGGGACATATTTTGCCCAGGCAAGGGAATATGATGCCGCCAACGGCAGGTTTACGGGGGAGGATCCGGTTCATGGCAATGCCAACTGGTATGTGTATGCTTCCGGTAATCCCCTGAAGTACCGCGACCCGATGGGGTTGGCAGATATGAGTGATGCCGATGCGGATTTGGCGCCGGAATGGCTGGAGCGGGCACTGTATAATATTATGAATGGACCGGGGGTAATAGGAACGTTGTTAAGGGGAGCGGATGTGTTAACACGCACAGGCTGGCTGGACGATGTTTTGGATTTCTTTGGATTCGAGAGGACGGATGGGGACTTTCATGTCAGACAGGATTCATGGCAGCAATATTTTGGATATAACAATTTATATGATTTTGCATTTGATGCGGGGACAAACATGGATTTTCAAAAACTTCAATTTAAGGCAGAAAATGGAGAAGACTATATCATTTGGATGTGGAAGGGGGATTACCTGAATCTGGGGGCGGGTGCGGAAACCGGCATTTATAAGGATCCGGTATTGAATGGTTTACACTGGCAGGCGGCGGTGGATGATGCGCTTCCCATGTCGATCAGCGTAACGTATAAAGGAGAAGAAGTGATAAGCTACAGCCCGGAGGAGCCGCAGTGGTGGATAACAGGATTTGACCCTATGGTGCCCGATGTGTCTGCAAATGATTTACAGGTAGAGGGAAGTATAGACTTTAGTGGGGATGAGAATTTGTGGAATGGATTTAAGAAAGCGTATGGAAAGAATAAAAAGTATGATTTAACATTTGACGAGGAGAATAAAGTTGTTACATATAGGTGGTAAAAAGGAGAATGTTAAAAGAATGAAAGCAAGCATAGTCAGAGCAGTCATTATTTTTAGTTTGAGCATAATGTTTGAGGGATGTGGGATGAATACGGAGCAAACAGAGGAGAGACAGATTAGCAGTACATCCGGAGCATTTAATTTTGAGTCCCAAAGTTCACAGAAAATTATGGAAGATTTGTGGGATGCCATAGAAGAGGAGGATGGAGAAAGGATAGCGGAAATGTTTTCGATTAGTTCAAGGAATGGAATAGAAGATTATGGGGGTGAAATAGATAAATTTATAAAGGTTTTGCATGGAAAAATTATTAATGTTATTGAACTGGCAGTTGCATCATCCAAAAGTAGAGATAAGAGGAAAACCACTCATTATGAAGTAACAGGAATTTATGAGATTGAAACGACAGAAGGAAACTACAGGCTGGAGTTTACCTATATTGTTAAGGATAAAAGCAACCCGGAAGAAGTTGGATTGTACGGACTTAGCCTTGAGCCATACGAAAATATCAGTAAATATAACGACATGTGCCAGGAATCTGATATTTGTATATATCCGCTTGAAGAATAGATAGAGCCGGGGTGCATTGGATGGAAATCTTACATAAATGGGGTGGTAAAAAGGAGGATGTTAAAAGAATGAAAACAATTATAGTGAGAGCAGTCACTATTATCAGTCTTTGCTTAATATTTTGGGGGTGTGGGGGAAATACAGAGCAGACAGAGGAAAGACAGATCAGCAGTCCATACGGTGGTTTTATGTTTGAATCTCAAAGGTCACAAAAAATTATGAAAGAATTGTGGGATGCCATAGAAGAGGAGAATGGGGAAAGGATAGCTGAAATGCTTTCGGCTAGTGCAAGGAATGAAATAGAGGACTATGAGGGGAAAATAGATAACTTTATAAATGCTTTTCAGGGAGAAATTACCGGCGTTACGGAGATAGCAACCCCTTCATCCAAAAGCAGGGATAACAGGAAAACCACTTGTTATGAAATAACCGGAATGTATGATATTGAGACGACAAAAGGAATCTATAGTTTGGATTTTAGTTATATTATTACAAATAAAAACAATCCGGAAGAAGTTGGGCTGTATAGGATTTGTCTTCGGCCAAATGAAAAAATCAGTGAATATAAAGGCATGTGCGGTTCAAAAGCCGGTATTAATGTATTTCCATTTGAAGATTAGTCGTCAGCAGTGTCTTGAGTTACATTGGATGGAAATTTTACATAAATGGGGTGGTAAGAAGGAGGATGCCAAAAGTGAGAAAAATAACAGTCATGGCGGTTATTCTCAGCATACTGGTATGTTTTCCGAGTTTCTGGATGCATTTGGAAGCGGAATAGTTGCTGTCCGTCCTCATGGATACACGGGTTCCTTTAAGAGCAGGGAATATGGTGAAACAACCTGTTATAAAATATATGCGGATTACTGGGTGGAAACAGAAAAAGGGATTTTTAGATTGAACTTTGACTGTGTTATTAAAAATGAAACGGCACCGGAGGAAGTGGGAATATATCGAATTTTTCTTGTCCCCAAAGAGGATGATGAAAGCGGAAAATATAGCGGGGCAGGCGGTTCAGAATTTTATATTTGTGTATTTCCGTTTGAGGATTAGCCGGTGGTGGAATTCAGGTTGCTGTATTTGACAGGATTTCTACATAAATATGGTGGTAAAAAGGATGTTAAAAGAATGAAAACAATTATGGTTAGAGCAGTCACTATTATCAGTCTGTGCATAATGTTTGGGGGATGTGGGGGAAATACGGAGCAGACAGAGGAAAGACAGATTAACAGTCCATACGGTGGTTTTATGTTTGAATCTCAAAGGTCACAAAAAATTATGAAAGAATTGTGGGATGCGATAGAGGAAGAAAATGGAGAAAGGATAGCTGAAATGCTTTCAGCCGATGCAAGGGAAGAAATAGAAGGTTACGATGAGAAAATAGAAAAATTTATAAATACTTTATATGGAAAAATTCTCAGTGTTACCGAGATAGCAACCCCTTCATCCAAAAGCAGGGATAACAGGAAAACTACCCATTATAAAATAACGGGAATCTATGAGATTGAGACGACGGAAGAAACCTACAGGCTGGAGTTTACCTATATTGTTAAGAATAAAGGCAACCCGGAAGAAGTTGGATTGTATAGTTTAAGCCTTAAGCCATACGAAAATATCAGTAATTATAGAGGCATGTGCCAGGGACCTGATATTTGTATATTTCCGCTTGAAGAATAGATAAAGCCGGGAATACATTGGCTGGAAATTATACATAAATCAGATAGGAAAGGAGTGTATTTTGTTATGAAAGTATTATATAACAGGGAAGCGGAAGGCTGTGAACAGGATACTGTTTCAGTTGAGCTGTGGCAGTTCCAGAACGGGAAGATACGGATGGAACTTCCTTCTGGTTTTGGGGAAATGGAAGAGGAAAGGAAGGCTTTCTTCTTTCCTTATGAAAAACGTCCTGAAATGATCATGGAGGACAGGGATGAGGATGTCCGGCTGACGCTGCAGTTTTTGGAAAACCAAAAAGGGGACGGGGATGTTTACGGGGCCGCAGCCGGTGTAAGCAGGTTGGTGAAAGAAGCATTTCCGCAATACGGACAGTCAACGCTTCATCTTTCGGAAGAAGGGCAGCTTTCTGCAGGCTGGTTCCTGCTTTACATGGAAGAACTGCAGGCGGAGCACATGAAGACGGTTTTTCTGCCGGAAGAAGGGATGCTGATGCTCCTGACCGTTACGTATCCGGAGGAGAAGCGCGCCAAGTGGCGTGAGTTGTGCAGATACATACGAAAGTCAGTCAGGGTACGGGCAGACGGTGAGGAAACAGGCGGTATGGAATATAGGGAAAAAGAAAGGCAGGTGTAATATATGGCAGCGATAACGCAGGGTGAAATAAAGGTAAAAACAATGGTTCCCATAAGGGATTTGCGGGAGCTGGAGATGAATGTTTCAAAGAACCGTCATGCGTCTGTCCGGCTGGCGGGGATTATTCCGGAGGAACTGGGGGACGAGTTTCTGCTCCGGCCTGTGGGACAGGACAGAATAGAGGTATGGGCAGGGGAAGAGATGCTTTTTAGCGGGATACCGGAAGAAGTGCATGTCACACACGAAGGGAATGGATACAGCGTAGTCATGAAAGGAATTTCCGTCTCGCAGCTTTTGGACAACCGGAAGAAAAACCGTACTTTCCAAAAGACGGACGCCACTTACATGGAGGTGATACAGGCAGTGCTTGAGGACAGTGGCGCGGAAGCGATATTTATGGCCAAAGACCGCAAAACCGGAGGGGTACTTTATCAGATAGGAGAGACAGACTGGGAATTCCTCTGCCGCCTGGCAGGGCACCTTGGCACATCCGTGGTTCCGTCCGTCCTGTCGTCAGGCATCGGTATATATGTGGGGTTTCCAAAGGGGAAAGTACAAGACGGCGCCGGTGCGGGCATTGCGCGGGAGAGTGTGTTTTTTGACAGGGAGAACCGCTGCGTCTGTCAGGAGATTGCGGCATATGAAAACTGGAATATCGGCGACTATGTGGAATGGATGGGGCAGGAATATGCGGTCATCCGTAAGGGATGCCGGCTGGAGCACGGGCTTCTGCGTTTCCGCTACACGGTTTCGCGCCGGGAAGCATTTTCTGCCGGGAGGTACGGGAATCCCCTGCACGCGGGACGTCTGCTTCCGGCAACGGTACTGGACAGGAAGGATGAGCAGGTTAAGGTGCATTTTGACATGGACAGGATGCAGCGGGAGGAAGATGCTTTCTGGTATCCGTGGCGTCCGGATGTGGGAAACCTGATGTACTGCATGCCGGAGAAGGGGGAAAAGGTATACATACATCTGGGGGACTGCGAAGGAAAACAGGCGCGCGCAGTCTGCGGAGTGCACGGGAACGGCGCGGGAAACCCGGAAATGAAAAGCAGTGACAGGTATTTTACGACAGCCGGGCATAAACAGATGTTCCTGCTTCCGGACAGTATGGGTTTCCGCGACTTGAAACAGGAAAGCCCGCTGGAAATGGTACTGGATGACGGTACGGGGGCAAGTGTGGTAAGTAATAAGAACATTGTGATATCGGCGAGGGATTCCATAGGGCTGAAAGGAGATACCATATTCCTGCAGGCACCGCAGGAGCTGTCCATTGTCAGGAGGGATGCATCGGCTCCGACGGTTATTAATATGTGCAATGGTTTTGATTCCGTGGGCGCTACGAACGAAGTTACGATGGCAGGAGCGGGGGAGGCGAATTTTCCCATATTCCATGAAGAGATGCCGAAGGAAGGAAAGGAATACAGCCTGGAAGGACTGGAAAAGGACATCCTGGCATCTACGCCCGGTGCGGGACTGGAAGCCGGACTGGAAAGTCAGGCAGGAGCGGCGATGGTAAACCGGCTTATGGGGGGATTAAAAAGTGGCAGAAGGACATGAACAGCCCGGATATGGACAGAACGGAAGGCTGTGTGATGAAGGAAAACAGGAGGAAACGGAAATGGGGACCAGTTATTTAGTGGAAGGCGCTAAGCTGAGATGTATGTGCGGCAGTAAATGCAGTGAATTGAAGGTGACGGATCACGGGTATTATGCGGACGGAAAGAAAAAGGCAAACTGTAAGGACTGTCTGCCAGAGATTAACATATTGGATTTTGGGGCCTGTAAAAAGAACAAAAATGGGAAGGTGTGCAAAGGTTTTATGAAGCTGGCGGACAAATGGGAGAATCTGGGGGATGCCAGCAGACTGGAGAAACTGAGCGGACATGCCGCCCTTACCATGGACAGTGTACTTCTGTGTAAGAAAGGGGGACTTATTGTACCGGAAACTTCCGGACAGGGGGTAGTGAGGGAAATCAACTGGGGACTTTTCCTGACACGGTATGGGATAAAGCAGGCGTTTGCCGCCCTTGGAATAAAGGAAGGATGTCTGTACGGACGTGATCCGGTCAATCTGAATACGGGAAACTTTCTTTATGAAAAGGAAGATCTTGTGATACCGGGAATAACAAAAATGTCCTTCCATATATTTTACAATTCCATGGACGGAGACTGCGGGAGTCTTGGCATGGAATGGCATCATAATTATGAGATATGGGTCAGACAGGAAGGAGATGGAACGGTATGTCTCCATTTCGGGGACGGCCGGAGAAACATCTGCCGGCGGAGTATAGGGGATGTATATACCCCTGTTTTCGGCGGCGTGGGACTGCTGCGGAAAGAACTGGAAGGATATCGTTATGCTGCGGGGGAAATGGAGTATGTTTTTGACAGGGACGGGTTGATCCGTATCATAACGGACCGGAACGGGAACATGGATACTTTTACCTATAATGCGCAGGGGCAGCTGGAAGAAGCAAGGGGAGCCAATGGCGGCGTGCTGCATTATTATTACAACCAGGAAGGGAACCTGTACCGGGTGTGCGACCATACAGGGCGGGAGGTACGGCTCTGGTATATCTATGGTGTTCTGCGGAAGTTCCAGAATTCCATGGGTTATGTCTATACATATGGTTATAACGAAAACGGCAGGCTGGAAAGCGTGACCACACCGCGGGGGATTGAAGGGGTGAAGAATACCTATGACGCTGCTGACCGCGTGCTGAAACAGGAAACGCCGGACGGCGGCGTGGTGGAGTTCCGTTATGACGATAAAGGGATGTGTACTTATGAGAGAGACCAGAACGGTCATATGGTATCTTATGAAAGTGATGACAGATTCCGTAATGTCAGGACGGTTTACTGTGACGGGGAGGAGCATTTTGCATACAATGACAGTGACCGGCGGACGCTGTACGTGGACAGGAACGGGAACAGGACAAAGTACAGCTATGATGAAAAAGGGAATCTGACAGGAATTAAGGATGCGCTTGGACATGTTACGGAATTTTCATACGACAGTAGGAACCGGATGATTTCCGTAACTGCGGAGGGAAGGCTGCTGGGGGAGAACCGCTATGACGGAAAGGGGAGACTCGTGGAAACGTCGGATGCCCTTGGGAGGAGCCGGAAGACGGCATATGGTGAAAACGGACTTCCGGAACGGATTACGATGCCGGACGGGAGCAGTACACTGCTCCGGTACGATGAGCGGGGAAATATTCAAAGCATTACGGACTCCTACGGGAATGTGACGTCGTATGTATATGACGGACTGAACCGTGTGACGGAATCCACGGATGCGGAGGGGAATGTCATCCGTTACAGCTATAACGAACTGAACCGGCTGACCTGTGTGGTGAACCAGGAGGGAAATGCCAGAAAATATACTTATAATGAAAGCGGCAGGCCGGTGGCAGTGGAGGATTTTGACGGCGGCACCCTGTCTGTTGTCTACAATGCGATGGGGAAACCGGAGAGACTTACAGACAAGGAAGGACGGGAAACGTTGCGTTATTATGGCAGGAACGGGAATATCTCACGGGAGGTTTCCCCGTCGGGGGCAGTTTCGGATTTTTTCTATGACGGAAATGACAGGCTCATCCGGGTAGAACTCAGGAACAGGCAGGAGGAAGAAGAGGCGGCAACGGTTATTACTTATGAATATGATCCCGCAGGGAACCTGGTCCGCACCGGGATGGGGGACGGCAGTAATATTCTTTCCGGTACCGCTTATTCCTATGATGCCTTGAACCGTATGACAGAAGCGGAAGATCCAGCAGGGGGAAGAACGGTTTATGCCTATGACAGGATGGGGAATGTCAGCAGTATTACAGATGCTGCAGGAAACAGGCGTATGTTCCGGTATAATGCGGCGGGTGAACGGACGGAGGAAACCGATATCAGGGGAAATACCATCCGGTATGAATACGATGTGATGGGGAAGGTAACGGCGGTCACGGACGGAGCGGGAAGAACGGTAAGATACTTCTACCAGAAAGGCGGGCGGTTGGAAAAAGCGGTGTATCCGGACGGCAGACAGTCAAGCTATGAGTATGACAGGCTTGGAAGGGTCAGGAGCAGGACAGATGGTCAGGGATACCGGCTGGATTACGGATATGACTGTATGAGCAGGCTTATAAGCATTACGGGCAGAGACGGACAGAAAAAAACGTATACTTATGATGCGGCAGGGAATGTTACTTCCATGGCGGATGCCGGTGGAAATACTACTTATTATGAATATACCTTAAGCGGCAGGCTGAAAGCGGTAACGGATGCCCTCGGCAGCAGGACGGAGTATGACTATGACAGCGGGAACCGGCTGGTTCGTGTATGCAGGAAAGGACAGGCGGGAGAGGAAGATAGGGAAACTTTTTATGACAGGAACCCGCTCGGGCAGGTGGAATGTATCAGGGATGCCCTTGGCGGGGAGGAACATTATGCATACGACGCACTGGGGAGGATGATCTTGAAAACGGATCGGGACGGGTATCGGACTGCATACGGGTATGAGCCGGACGGGAAAGTGAAAAATATCCTGTACGGTGACGGCACGGGTGTGGAAATGGAGTATACCGCCCTGCGCCAGCTTTCTGCCGTAAGGGACTGGCTGGGAGAGACGAGGATGGAAAGGGATGTATTTGGGAAGCCTGTAACTGTCACGGATCATATGGGCCGGACTGTTTCTTATGAATGGGGAAGCATGGGAGAGAGGAAAAGCGTCACTTATCCGGACGGGGCGAAGGTCTCCTGTTGTTACGACGGCCTGCTCCGGCTGGAGAAGATGGGGATAGAAGGAATCGGAAGGACAGGGATGCCTGAGGAAATTCTGTACCGTTATGACGGGGAGGGGAGACTTGCGGAAAAGGAATTTCCAGGAGGAATGCGCACTCTGTGGCATTATGACGGATACGGCCGGCTGGAGGAGCTTGTTCATGAGGACAGGGACGGGATATTGGATTGTTTCCGGTATGAATATGATATGGAATGGAATAAAACTGCCATTAGGAAAGAAAGAAGGGGACTTCCGGCGGAGAACGGAAGGTATGAGTATGGATATGACCCGTTAGGGAGACTGACCGGTGTATTAAAGAGCGGGCATCCTGTAAGGGGTTACACTTATGATTCTTTTGGAAACAGGAGCGGTATGGAGGATTTGAACGGGGGAAAAACCCTTTCTTATTCCTATGATATGCTGGACCGGCTGGTCCGTGTGGAGGGACGGGAGACGGGGGATGAGATGTTATCCGGGATTTTCATGAGGAAAGAATATTTTTATGACGGGCGCGGGAATATGATCCGGGAGGAATCGGCAGGAAACCTGCTGCATGGTTATGAATACAGTGCTATGAACAGGCTGGCAAGAGCATGGGATACCAACGGGCAGGAAGTGTTTTACCGGTACAACGGAATGGGGCAGAGAACCGGGAAAAAGGCAGGGGGAGTGAGTGAGGAATATATTCTTGACCTTACCAGGTCTTATCACAACCTGCTCGGCATGGAGAAAAACGGGCGGAAACAGGACTTCTATGCCGACTGGAACATAACGGCCATGGAGGAAACGGAAGGGGCATCAGATGGTGGACGCCCGGCTTTCCAAGGGCTGCACTGTTACCTGCAGGATGAACTGGGCAGTCCCCTGCGTGTCAGCGGATACCGTGCCGGGAAAGGGATTCATGGATGCAGGTATCTTACCTATGGGTACGACGAATTCGGGAATGATGCAGGGAAAGAGCTGGAGGATGCGGGAATACCGAATCCGTATGACGGGCAGGGAGTGGAACAGCCTTTCGGGTACACGGGGTACCGGCATGATGGTATCAGCGGTACATATTTCGCACAGGCACGGGAGTATAGGCCGGAGGATGGGCGGTTTATGGCGGAGGATGTGGTGAAGGGGAGTTGCACAGTTCCGATGACATTAAATCGTTACGGATATTGTTATGGGAATCCGATGATGTTTGTGGATGGGGATGGAAAGTTTGCAATCCCTTGGACTACGACAATACCTTCGCCGATAACATTTTTTTCTAGTATTGAGGAAAAGACAGAGAGGATAAAGCAAGCATGGGAAAATGTGGTGGATGACATGAATGATGTGATGAAGGAATTGGAGAAAAAATCAAAGGATAATATTGGAACGATAACAATAGGCTCTAATCTGTCTGGAACAACGGGGATTTGGCAGGGTGATGGATTTGCAGGGATTTCTTTTGACTACAGGGGAAATATAGCATTGCAGTTTACTAAATCAGGAGGGGTAACAGGAGGGACAGCTTCAGCTGCAATTTCCAGATACGTTATGTTTACAAATGCCCCTGAAGTGTTTGATTTGGAAGATGAAGGTGTTTCCATTGGTGGTTCGGTATTGTGCCCGATATTTGGAAATATTGGTACTAATTTTGGATTGGAGTTTGACTTAGTTGGTGATGTTAATGATAAAGCAAGTGATATTTATTATGGAGCAACATATATTGAAGGCATTGGTTATGGACAGGGTGGGGAAGTTCATATTGAATGGGGAGAGACGGATACATTATATTCTGTCAATATATTTAAGTTGTGGAATAAATTTTATGAAAAAGTGAAAAGCAATGCAGGAAGGGAAAATGAATGCAAAAATTGATTGAGGGAATGTCTAGAAAATACTGGATAAATTATGTAATTCTGTTTATGGTTTTTACATTTATTTTCCATACAGAAGTCTTTGCATATGAAATAGAACTGGGACAAAGGACAAAAGGGGAAGTGGAAGAAGACATTGCCCATTTTAGTGTTGAGGTTTCCAAAGCATGGACATCAAAAGGAAGAGAAATACTTTCATATGACATTTCGGCAAACGGTAGTGTTCTCATTTCGTTTCCAGACTGTAAAGTAGGCGTGTTTGATGAAAACATGAACTTTCTGTTTGAACTTTCATTTTACAGCAGCGGTTCATATGGGGCAATATGGAATGGTGAAAATATATTACTGGTGGATGTCCGCTATCCGGCTGCCGTGGAAGTTCATGTGGATGGGAGTGTAATGAACAGTTATATAATTCCGGATGATTGCTATTCCCAGGCGGTAAGGATACGTTTGAAAAAATACGGGGAATATGAATATTACTGTACGAACAATGACAAGGATAGCAGTAAAATAGTGAACTGTGCATATTATACAATCCTTAAACGTACATCAGAATCAAACGGGGAAGAAATTTTATATAAATCGGACAATGTGATAGGCGGGGGTGTGTATGGAGTTTATATTCTTCTGTTATTTTTAGTGGTATGTATTGGAATGTTTTGTTGGATGGCAGTGGTGCAGGATAAGGTTAAACAGGTAATGAAAGGAAAACCTTTTAGAGGTGCCCGTATATACAGTACGGATTATTCGATGGACAATTGCATTGGGCTTTTATCCAGGAAAAATATATATGATATACTTCAGTATTCTTTCCGGTTGAAAAAGGAAAACAAGGCGGAGCTCGTAGTTACCGGATATAATAGGTACATCAACATACCGACAAAGGTCTGCTATGAAATGGAGTTTAAAGAAAACGGGAAAACCGAAATAAGCATAAGAAGCGTTTCTAAAGGGAAGAAAATCATGGCTCATTATATCCCACAGTGGTGGATGGATGAGTTTATGGAGCAGAAGTTGGATGCATTACCCGTGGATGTAGAAAGGGGATGTCCTTAATGCAAATAAAAGACGGAAAAAATAATGAAACAGGCAGACAGAAATATTTTCCGGCAGGTGGAAGAAAGTATTATTTCTTTTTTCTGTTACTTATAGTGCATTTATAATGGAGAAATGGTCACATTGATAGAAGATCCGAATTTTGATTGGGGAGGAACAGAATATTGAGAGGATATATTAAGCAAATTACTTTAATATTTATATTTTTATGGTTTATAAATAGGATCTTTGGAATTATTTTGGTGTCAATGCTTGATCTGATTTCCTTGCCGAATAATAAGATACAGGTTCAAAGAGACAGGGTAGAGTCGTTCTTTGCAGAGAATGGATATGAGATAAATATTATTGGTGCATATACCAACGGCAGGGAGCATGAAGGACCTTTTTTATATGGGTGGTATTGGGATTCTTTTGAAATTGGCCAAAAAGGTTTAGAAGTTGTCATGCTGTATTATTATGATAATGCAAGTGAGATTACAGGGTATTTAGAAGAACTGGACAAAAAAGAGGGGGAGTGGTGCTATTTATCAGATCATTTTGTTTTTTATTATTATGGTAATGATGAGGATATCATTACTGTAATTAAGAAATATTGTGATTTAACAACTGCATATTCAGAACAAGATGAATGATAGAAAATAGCTGAAATGGTATGAATGAAATCGCCAATCTCCCAACTATGCTGGGGAGAATGGGGTAAGCTGTAGCGAAGAAAACATTATAAGAAAGCCTCCTATGTTAATATGAGAAAGGTGTCGCAAGCCAATCTCAGAATAGGATGCGGTTCAAATGAACAGTAAAAGTTTATCACTTGCGCGGTGGAAATGCCAGTATCATATTGTGTCTATACCCCAATACCGCAAAAAGAAATTATTTGGACAACTGAGGCTCGATGTACGAGAGATATTAAGTACATTGTACCAACACAAAGGAGTAGAAATTATAGAAGGAGCTGTGTGTGCCGACCATGTACACATGTGTGTAAGTATCCCGCTGAAGATAAGCGTATCAAATTTTATGGGATACCTGAAAGGGAAGAGTACGTTAATGATATATGACAGGCATCCGGAGCAGCAAAGTAAATGGAATAAATCGTTCTGGGCAAGAGGATATTATGTGGCAACGGTAGGAAATGTAACAGAGGATGCCATAAGGAAATATATTCAGGAGCAGTCAGAAGAGTCACGGAAGGAAGAAATGGTGGATTTGAATCATAGGAGGGTACATTCCCCGATGCTTGCATCGTAACAAACTTTATCT
>CAJTVQ010000051.1 GCA_910579935.1 uncultured Lachnospiraceae bacterium | reverse complement strand
ATGCCTGCAATGCCTTTTCTAAGTTTTTGCTTGTGTCATTCTTGCTCTCAATCATCTTGATACCTCATTCTTTCTGTACTGTGTTTGTAGTTATTGAAAATAAAAAAGGTAGCTGATTTTCTGTTAAGATAAATCGCTACCATAGATAAACAATATTCAATTTTTATATCATTTTCTATTTTGAATTTCCCCGATAAACAGGAAGTTGCCGACACATTTTAGATAGATGAAATACGCTTTTTAATCTTTCATTCTATAACATTTTAGCCATACTACACTGTTGCATATTTGAATGATGGAAAAGCAAACACTTGCTATCAGAAAAAGTAATAAACTACTCGGACACCATACATACAAATAATAATACCTGAATCCGTGAATTTCGCTACATGTTTTTATCAAAATAGCCGCTGTTTATGGCTCTGTGCCAGAGTTTTAGATATTCCCGCTGTTTAACCCAATAGGTTAGCGCAAAATATGGATCTTTTGATGCATTACAACGCAACTTCCTGTATAATGTATGTATCGATTTACACATGGAGGCGTTATGATGAAAAAGATACATATAGAGTTCAGCGATGAGCGTCTGATCACCCCCAGTGGGCTTGTATTTGTGGGACAGATCCTTGGCAAAAGCAATTTCGTAAAGAAGATCAACCGGGCTCCCATATCCGATGAATACCTGCAAAAGCAGATTAAAAATGGCGATATCCTTCTGACTTATATCGGCATGCTCTGCCAGGGAAAACCGCAGTATGAAGCCGTCCGTGAAATGATGGATGATCCGGACTATTACAAGTATGCCCTCGGGATTGTGTATGCCATTCCTTCAGCGGAGACCCTGCGTCAGCGGTTTGATATGATCGGGGATTCCCTGCGCGGTGACATTCTGCAGGCGAATGTCGATCTGATCCGCGAAATGAAGATCGAACCTTCCGCACTCAAAAACGGATACGTACCGGTGGATATAGATGTGACGCCGTTTGACAACTCGAAGACGAAAAAGGAGGGCGTTTCCCGCACATATAAAGGATTCGACGGCTATGCGCCAATCATGGCCTATATAGGGACAGAAGGTTACTTCATCAATACACAGCTGCGTATTGGGAAGCAGCACTGCCAGAAGGAGACACCGGATTTCCTCCGTGAAACCATTGTCCTGTGCAGGCAGCTTACCGATAAGCCCCTGCTCATCCGGCTCGACTCCGGCAATGATGCATCTGAAAATATAGGCATTTTCATGGAAGAAAGCTATCAGTACAATAATGTTTCCTTCATCATCAAGCGCAATCCGCGGCAGGAAAGTAAGGAGGAATGGCTGGAATCCGTAAGGGACTGCTGCACGAACATCCAAAAGCCGCGGGAGGGAAAAACGGTCTATGTGGGGCAGACATTCCGCGATGTGACATATACCCTGCCGGATAAAACGGAAAAGACCGTTGGTATCCGGACAATTTACGAGATTACCGGGCGGACCACAGACAGGAATGGGCAGATTTTTCTTGTTCCGGACATTGAACTTGGCACATACTGGACAAACCTTCCCCTGGCGGACCAGGAAATCATCGGTCTCTGCCATGCCCACGGAGAAAGCGAGCAGTATCACAGCGAGATCAAAACGGACATGGATGTTGAACGGCTGCCCTCCGGGAAATTTGAAAGCAACAAGCTGGTGCTGGAACTGACTGTGATCGCCTATAATATCCTGCGGATCATTGGTCAGGAATCCCTAAAAAAACGGGATGACCCAGAACGGAAGAAAGTACGCCGGCGTAGGATCCGCACGATCATCAGCAACCTCATGCAGTTTGCGGGTCATCTGACGGAGCACGCCGGACGGCTGGTGTTATCCATCGGCAAAAGCAACCGGTGGCGGTTTACGTTCAAACGGATCTATGACAGCTTTGCTTTAGTAACCTGATTCTCTATAACTGAACAGGCTGGCGCAGGCATTTATCTGTACTGCGGTCTGTTTGCTGACCTCTAATATATGAATTTATCAAGGATCAGCTAAAAACTTTAGCGTGGTATGAGGCGTTACAGTACGCTTCATATATTTGAACCAAGGTTCACGGATTCAGGACATACATAAAAATGTTGACTACAGAATTTTTGGGATTGTTATAGCATTGCATCCTTCATTGCAATCCAGAGCGCATAGAATACTTAAAGATATAGAAAATCGTTTTGATAAAAGGACTGTAGAAAATATCAGAAAGAAAAAGATATAGATAGTCTAATTGCAAGTGCACGCGAATTGAATAAATGCATTGATGAAATGCAAGAAACAGAATAAATAGATTGTTACAATTTTGTTAGGTTTATAGGTGTAAAAAATAACGATAGCACCTCCGAAAAATGGGTTATCGTTAAATTTTACACTATGGAACTGTTAAGAAATAAATCTTTACATTTGACTTGTCTGAGTCCGCAAATGCCGCGTTGTCATCAGTCGTCGATGCCCGCATCGACTCCATCTTCCGCCTTGCCTTTGTGAACTCATCCTGCGTCAAAGTGTAAAGTTATTTCTTAACAGTTCCTATGTAATATCGAAAGTGTGACAATTTCAATTTGAAAAACGATAGCCGCCCATGCATGGGTGCATCTGCCTTTCTGAAAAGTGTTGATTTTACTGCATTTGCCGTAAATGTAAAAACGATAGCACGAGGGAAATATTTGTATCAATCTGGACACGCAATATGGTGTGAGAGGTCGGTAGGTGAACTAATCACCTACCTCATACCCGATTGCATGGACTATTCCGTTAAATACTGCAGAAACTGCCTTCCGGTTTCCAGCCTTGCAGAAGAAAAGATAAATCCAAAGATCGGCGTTTCTCCATTGAGCGCATAGCAGCCGTATTCTTTCAGCTTTGCACTGTCGGGCAGGTAAATGCCCACAGGGATTGGCTTTTCCATGGAAGAGGGGTCCGTATGGTCGATGCTGGTATCAATGAAATCGGTCGAACCGTCGGAGTCATAAGTGACATCATCGTCATCGTCTTCCAGTAATACACCGTCAATGTAATAGAAATAAGGTTCATAGCGGGCATACTCTTCATCGGTTAAAACATTCCTCAGGTCAAGGAACATGCCGGTTCCTGCGATATGGGTAAATGGCATCAGGTCACCTGTCACCACATCCAGCCCGCCGGTCTGCGCCATGGCGACAAGCCGCTGGAAGATTGCCAAATCGGTTTCGGAAGTCATTTTATAGTTCAAAGTAGAAGTCGTATCAATAAAGCAGCTGTAAATTTCCGTATCAATTCCGATATACGCTGCAAAATCGTTCTCAAAACGGCTCTGTCCCTCACTGCCGTAAGCATTCAGCAGGGTTGCGGAGAAAGCTTCTTCCTTGGAAGTAACGATATCCCGGATCAGTGCGCCGCCTAAAATAACAACAATGAGAGCCACAATGGTATGCACTTTATAATAATCCCAAAAGTATCCAAGCTTTTCCTTGAAAGTCTTTCCCTTCAGTTTCTGCTGCTGTTCCCTTATCTCGTCATGTATTGCCATTGTCACTTACCTCTTTTCCAGTCTGTACCGCGGACTTATTCTATCGAATGAAAATATCATAACTTTTTAATGGTCCCGTGTCAATGAAACGAATGGGAAGAGAGTATAAAATTTTTAGTAACAGATTCGTAATCAGGGAAACTTCCAAGTATACTCTTGCAACTTTCCTCATTTTGTAATATGATATCATATAAATATTAAAAGCCGCATCCAAACGCGGCCGTTCAATAAAACAGATAGGATGGATAATGGAATGAATGAAACATACGTGGAATGTCTGATAAAGAAAAAGTCGAATCCGATAAAGAATTTCCTCCGGGCGCTTACGATCATGCTGGCGGTTGCTTTTATCTTTTTGGGCTTTATCTTTTCGCCGGCGCTGATCGTCGGACTGCTGATGGCGGTAATCGCTTATTTTGTTTATATGAATGCGGAACTGGAATATGAGTATCTGTATCTGGATAAGGAACTTACCGTGGACAAGGTTATGGCCAAGACAAAAAGGAAGAGAGTGGCGCAGTATGATTTAAACCGCATGGAAATTTTTGCGCCCGTGAATTCTTATCATTTGGACAGCTTTAAGAACCGGAATGCAAAGTCCGTTGATTACAGCTCCGGAGAAGCAAAGCAGCCGGAAGCCAGATACGTGATGTATTATGACAGCGGGGAAAAGGTGATTTTGGAGCCGAATGAAGATATGATCAAGGCTATTAAGAATATTGCGCCGAGAAAGGTATTTACGGATTGATGATGCATCCGTAAAAAATTCGGATTGACATAGTGATGCAGGTTTGGTAAACTTTTTCAAACTTACATCACTATTCAATTATAAAAACCGGTATCAAACCGGAACAACACACACATAAAACAATAGGAGGAAGAAAGATGGGTCAGATAATTGGCGAAGGAATTACATTTGATGACGTGCTGCTTGTACCGAGTTATTCGCAGGTGATTCCGAATCAGGTGGACCTGACGACACAGCTTACCAGGAAGATCAAACTAAACATTCCGATGATGAGTGCGGGGATGGATACCGTTACTGAAAACCGGATGGCAATAGCCATGGCCAGACAGGGCGGAATCGGAATTATCCACAAGAATATGTCCATAGAAGCACAGGCAGAGGAAGTGGATAAGGTAAAACGCTCGGAAAACGGCGTTATTACGGACCCGTTCTCACTGACTCCTGACCATACGCTGAAAGATGCAGACTCTCTGATGGCGAAATTCCGGATTTCCGGTGTTCCCATTACAGAGGGCAGGAAACTGGTAGGCATCATTACAAACCGCGATTTGAAATTTGAAACGGATTTTAATAAAAAAATAAAGGAATCCATGACATCAGAGGGACTGATCACGGCTAGGGAAGGCATTACGCTGGAAGAAGCGAAACAGGTTCTGGCCAGGGCAAGAAAAGAAAAACTTCCGATCGTGGATGAGGATTATAATCTGGTGGGACTGATTACCATTAAGGATATTGAGAAGACCATCAAATATCCTCTGGCGGCCAAGGATGAGCAGGGCAGACTGCTGTGCGGCGCCGGAGTAGGCATTACGGCAAATGTGCTGGACCGGGTAGGGGCCCTTGCCGATGCGAAAGTGGATGTTATCGTATTGGATTCCGCCCACGGACATTCCGAGAATGTATTGAAATGCCTGCGCATGATCAAAGAAAAATATCCCGATATGCAGGTCATTGCCGGCAACGTGGCGACAGGGGAAGGAACGAAGGCGCTGATCGAAGCCGGAGCGGATGCCGTAAAGGTAGGCATCGGTCCCGGTTCCATCTGCACAACCCGTGTGGTGGCGGGTATCGGAGTGCCGCAGATTACGGCGATCATGGATGCCTATGCAGTGGCGAAGGAATACGGTATTCCGATTATAGCTGACGGCGGCATTAAGTATTCCGGAGATATGACCAAAGCGATTGCGGCAGGCGGAAGCGTCTGCATGATGGGCAGCATTTTTGCAGGCTGTGATGAAAGTCCCGGCACGTTCGAACTGTACCAGGGAAGAAAATACAAGGTTTACCGGGGCATGGGTTCCATTGCGGCGATGGAAAACGGAAGCAAGGACCGTTACTTCCAGTCCGATGCCAAGAAACTGGTGCCGGAAGGCGTGGAAGGGCGCGTGGCATATAAGGGAACCGTGGAGGACACGGTATTCCAGCTGATGGGCGGACTTCGCTCCGGCATGGGATACTGCGGTACGGCAACGGTTGCGGAACTTCAGCAGAACGGAAGGTTCATAAAGATTTCCGCGGCGTCCCTGAAAGAAAGCCATCCCCACGATATACACATTACAAAAGAAGCGCCCAATTACAGCGTGGATGAATAAACAGACGGGACGGCTCAGAAAACACAGATATAGGCAAGATAAAGGCAAAGCGAAAACGGCGGCAGGAATGCCGCTGTTTTTGTTCCCATTCGACGACATGCTTCAACTGTGTAAATAGTATATGCATGCGGTTGATTTTCTTTTTTTCACGAATTGGATAGAATAAAGGGCAGGAATCATAGAGCGCGTGTAAAAAGGGTAATGGTGATGAAGATGTCGGTAGATTATGGGAAATTGGGGGAAAGAGTCAGGAAACAGCGGGAAAGGGGATGCATGTCGCAGGCGAAGCTGGCTGAGGCAGCGGATGTATCCATACAGCATATCAGCAATATTGAAAATGCAAAGACAAAAGTAAGTCTGGAGAAGCTGGTGGATATTGCCAATGTTTTGGATTGTTCCATGGATGAACTGGTTTGCGACAGCCTTGTGAAAGCAAAAGTAATTTATGTAAATGAGGCAGTAGGGATGTTCAGCCGCTTTTCCGATGCGCAAGTGAGGGCATTGCCGGAATTTCTGAGGAGCTGCACTTATTTTTTCCACATCATGGAAAAAAACATGCGGAGGGAAGATGTATGAGGGTACATTTTTGACAGTTAAAGAAACAATTTTTACGCAGACAGGAGAAATAGGAAATTTGTGCTATACTGAATAAGGATTTGATTTTCTTGTTTTTTATTCTTAAGATATACAGGCGGGAAGCATGGTATGTGATTTCCGGCCTGTATATTGTGATTCCAGTCTGACAGGCAGCGCTCCGGCCAAAGGGATTTGGCAAAATTCCTTTGGCCGGAGCTGTGTACTGCCAAAGCACCCCGACAGGGGCGTCCTCCTTCATCTCCAAACAATCTGCCCGAACCGTTATCAGCCATAAAACATTTTTGTCCGTTTATCATGAAAACTCTTTATTATTTGTTCTTTTTATGCTAAGATAGAATAAATTGGTTTTTTTACCGTTGAATAGTCAATGGAGGAGGTAAGCCGGGTAAAGGGCGGTTTAAGGCGGAAAATAATGATGAGTGAAGTGGAAAAGACAGACGTAACGGAAGCAAAGGATATGCAAAAGGAAGTGGTTTCCAGAAATTTTATCGAACAGATCATTGACAGGGATTTGGCGGAGGGAGTATATGATACGGTTCATACCAGATTCCCGCCGGAACCTAACGGATATCTGCATATCGGACATGCCAAGAGTATTTTGCTGAATTACGGGCTGGCGCAGCAGTATAACGGAAAATTCAACATGCGTTTTGACGATACGAATCCTACGAAGGAGAAGACGGAATTTGTGGAGTCCATTAAGGAGGATATCGCATGGCTGGGGGCAGATTGGGAAGACAGGCTGTTTTTTGCCTCTGATTATTTCGAGCAGATGTATGAAGGCGCTGTGAAATTAATTAAAAAAGGAAAAGCATATGTATCGGATCTGACAGCGGAACAGATGAAGGAATACAGGGGAACTTTAACGGAACCGGGAAAAGATGACCCGAACCGGGACAGAAGTGTGGAAGAGAATCTGAAGCTGTTTGAAGATATGAAAAACGGTGTATTTCAGGATGGTGAAAAAGTACTGCGTGCCAGGATTGATATGAAATCCCCGAATATCAATATGCGTGACCCGATCATTTACCGGGTGGCCCATATGACCCATCATAATACGGGCGATAAGTGGTGCATTTATCCGATGTATGATTTTGCCCATCCGATTGAGGATGCCATAGAGGGGATTACGCATTCCATCTGTACTTTGGAATTTGAAGACCACAGGCCGTTGTATGACTGGGTGGTGAGGGAACTGGAATATCCCCATCCGCCGAAACAGATAGAATTTGCCAAAATGTACCTGACAAACGTGGTGACGGGGAAGCGGTATATTAAGAAACTGGTGGAGGACGGGATTGTGGACGGCTGGGATGATCCCCGTCTGGTATCCATTGCCGCGCTCAGGAGAAGAGGCTTTACGCCGGAGTCCATCCGTTCGTTTGTGGAATTGTGCGGCGTATCCAAGAGCAATTCCTCCGTGGATTATGCAATGCTGGAGTACTGTATCAGGGAAGACCTGAAAATGAAGCGTCCGAGAATGATGGCGGTGCTGGATCCGGTGAAACTGATTATCGACAATTATCCGGAGGATAAAACAGAGATGCTCACCGTGGCAAACAATATGGAAAATGAAGCCATGGGGACGCGAGAGGTGCCTTTTGGAAGGGAATTGTATATCGACAGGGAAGATTTCATGGTGGAACCTCCGAAAAAATATTTCCGGCTGTATCCGGGCAATGAAGTGCGGCTGATGAATGCGTATTTCGTTACCTGCACCGATTATGTGAAGGACGGGAACGGAAGGGTGACGGAAGTACACTGTACCTATGATCCCGAGACGAAATGCGGTACCGGATTTACCGGAAGGAAAGTAAAGGGGACGATACACTGGGTGCCGGCAGCCGGGGCTGTGAAAGCGGAAGTCAGACTGTATGAAAACATCATAGAAGAGGAAAAGGGTGTATATAATGAAGATGGCTCACTGAATCTGAATCCCGATTCCCTGACTGTGTTAAAGGAATGTTATCTGGAGCCTGCTTTGGCGGATGCTAAGGCATATGAAAGTTTCCAGTTCGTCCGTCAGGGTTATTTCTGCGTGGATTATAAGGAATCCAAACCGGGTGCGCCTGTATTTAACAGGATCGTATCCTTAAAAAGTTCTTATGTGCTGCCTAAATCAATATAATGCATGAATATGGAGGAGAAAATATGAGTGGATTGTTGTCCGGCCTGGAGGGATTCGGCCTTTCGAATTTGGAAAATATGGATTTGTACGAAAAACCTAAGGAAAAGGCGGCAGCGGCAGGAGCGGCTGCTGTTGCCCAGCAGCCACAGGTGCAGGAGCAGGATTTCCTGTTTGATAAGAGTTTCACATGCCCCATCTGTGATAAGGAATTTAAATCCAGAACGGTAAAAGTCGGCAAAGCGAAACTGATTGGGACAGATCCGGATCTGCGCCCGAAATATGAACAGGTGGATCTGCTGAAGTATGATATCATTATGTGTCCGAACTGTGGTTATGCCACGCTGAGCCGCTTTTTTAAATTTATCACTTCCCCGCAGGCGAAGAGGATCAAAGAGATGATTTCCGCAAATTTCAAACCCAGGGAATATAAGGAGGTCTATACTTATGACGAGGCGCTGGACCGCTATAAAGTGGCGCTGGCAAATGCCGTTGTGAAGATGGCGAAGCCAAGCGAAAAGGCATACATCTGTTTAAAGTCGGCATGGCTTCTGCGCGGAAAGGGAGAGAGCCTTGATAAGGCGGATCCGGAATATGAAACCAAGAAGAAAGCGATAGATGATGAGGAACGGGAATTTTTAAAAAATGCGTTGGACGGTTTTCTTGCGGCGCGGCAGTCGGAGAATTTCCCCATGTGCGGAATGGATGAGCCCACGGTGGATTATGTGATCGCGGTTACTGCGGCTAAATTTGAACAGTTTGACGTGTCTTCCAAGCTGGTTGCTTCCATTATAGCATCTACGAGCGCAAATCCCCGTATGAAGGATAAGGCGCGGGATTTGAAGGATGAGATCATGAAACAGATCAAGATGAAAAATGCCGCAAAAAAATGAGGAATCGCCGGAGCGGAATCATGAATGATTTAACGATTACATTACGACAGGATGCCGGCAGGCATCTGTATGAGCAGATTTATGACTATATAAAATCGGAAATAAGGAAAGGGAAGCTTCGTGTCGGAGAGAGGCTTCCCTCTACTCGTTCTTTAGCGGATTTTCTCCAGGTGTCCCGCAGTACGGTAGAACTTGCCTATGAACAGCTGCTTTCGGAAGGATATATCGAAGCAAAGCCCTGCCGGGGCTATTTTGTCTGTCAGGTGGAGGAATTGTTTGATCTTAAGGGAGGGGAACCGGAAACGGAGGCCTTGACGGAGACGGGCGCTGAGGCAGGGGCTTCCATAAATGTACATACCGGAACAGGGGAAGAAACGCCGCCCTGTATCTGCGATTTTTCGCCGAATACCATAGATATGACTGCATTTCCCTATGCGACATGGAAAAAGATAACGAAGAATATTCTGGTAGGGGCCAACAGCGAGATGTTTACTTACGGTTCGCCCAAAGGAGATCCTGTATTGCGGGGGACCATAGCCCGTTATCTCCATACTTCCAGGGGAGTGAACTGCAGCCCTGAGCAGATTATCATCGGTGCGGGAAATGATTATCTGCTGATGCTGCTGGAAAAAGTATTGGGCAGACATGTGGCGATCGCCATGGAAAATCCTACTTACAAAAGGGCTTACCGTATTTTCGAGTCGTTTGCCTACCGTATTTTGCCGGTAGCGATGGACAGCAGCGGTATGAGTGTGGGGGAATTGAGAAAAAGCGGCGCGGAGGTGGCATACGTGATGCCTTCCCATCAGTACCCGATGGGGGTGGTCATGCCGATCGGGCGCAGGATGGAACTGTTGAAATGGGCCGGGGAAAAAGAGACACGTTATCTGATCGAGGACGATTACGACAGCGAGTTCCGATTCAAAGGGAAACCGGTGCCTTCCCTTCAGGCTTCGGACCGGCTGGGTAAAGTGATCTATATCGGTACTTTTTCCAAATCCATAGCGCCGGCTATCAGGATCGGTTATATGGTGCTGCCCGTGCCGCTTCTGAAAGTGTATGAGGAAAAATGTTCTTTTTATTCCACCACGGTGTCCGGCATCGATCAGAAGATTTTAAATGAATTTATAGAAAAAGGGCATTTTGAGCGGCATCTGAACCGGATGCGGAAAATATACCGTGACAAGCATGATCTGCTGCTGGGTGAGTTAAAGACAATGGAGAGGCAGTTTAAGGTTTTGGGAGCCAATGCGGGACTGCACCTTCTGCTTCAGGACGAACGGGGGCGCAGCGAAGAAATGCTGGTGCGTCAGGCGGCGGAAGCAGGTGTGAAAGTATACGGTCTGTCGGAGTTCTGCATGGAGGATATTCCATCTTATTGGAACGGGAATATGGTGATACTGGGATATGCTTCCCTGAGCAGGGAGCAGATCCGCGAAGGCACAGGTCTGCTGAAACGGGCGTGGAAATAGGAAGGTTGCAGCAGTGGAGGGAACGGAACTGCTGCGGCAGATTCCGGCTGGAAATATTTTTTAGTAAAAAAAGCTTGCAAAAAGTATAAAATCCCGTATCATGGAATTATATATCGGCGAATGTTATCATAATGAGAAGAAAAGAGGTATGCAAATGACGGTTGGAAAGAAAAGAAAGGCGCTTATGAGGGCAGTGTCGGAGTTGAATGAGGCAGATTATTCAGGGCAGCCGGAATTGGACAGTATTTACCGGAGGCTGCTGAAAGGAAGGGAGCAGTTTGCGGGACTTTTGGATAAAAATATAAAGGCAGTGATGCAGATCAGTTCGCTGGATCTGACCATGCAGTATCAGACGGAAAAGATCGTGGATATTTCCCGCAATGTGGAACGGGCAGCGGAGACGGTTTTCGGCACGGCGACGGATTCTTCGGCAGCAATGGGAAGAGCGAACAGCCAGCATGAAGAATTGACCAACACAATCCTTCAGATTTCATCGGATACCGGAGAAGTGTATCATAAAATAGAAGAAGGGCAGGCGGAACTGACCCAGATCAAGGAACTTTCCGACGAGACGATGTCGGTCTCCAGGGAACTGCAGGGGAATATGGATGAACTGATGGATATCATCAGCCGGATGAACGAAGTCATTGCGGGTATTGATGCGATATCTTTACAGACGAATCTTCTGGCGCTCAATGCGGCCATTGAAGCGGCTAGAGCCGGAATGGCAGGAAGAGGGTTTGCAGTGGTAGCGGGCGAGATCCGCGCGCTGGCGGAAAAAACACAGGAACTGACCGGAAATATGGGTGAGTTTCTGGAGAGCATAAAGGGCGCTTCACAAAAAAGTGTTCACAGTACCGACAGTACGATCCAGGCTTTGGGGAATATGTCGGAGAAAATCAATCATGTATGGGAATTGAACGATGAGAGCCAGCATCATGTGTCCAAAGTCAATGAATCCATCAGCTCCATCGCCGCGGTAAGCGAGGAAATCAGCAGTTCCATGGCGGAAATGGAGAACCAGTTAAGAAACAGTACGGATTTCATGCGTCAGGTCAGCGGGGAACTGAAAAAGGCGACAGAGCCGGTAGTCGGCATTGAAAAGACGTTGGATGAAGCGGTAAAACAGATGGGCGGCATGACAGTGGATCCGTTTTTCCGTATGGAAAACCATGAGTTCATAAAATATGTAAACAGTGCGATTGATGCGCATCATACGTGGCTGGGAAATCTGAAGCGCATGGTGGATGAGCGGCAGATCATACCACTGCAGCTGGATTCTTCCAAGTGCGGATTTGGTCATTTCTATTATGCCATGATGCCGCAGATACCGGGAATCAAGCCGATATGGGATGCCCTTGGTGAAAAACACAGGAAGTTCCACCAGTATGGCGCGGGAGTTATGAATGCGCTGGGCAACCAGGATTATTCCGGTGCGGAGCGGGTATACAGGGAAGCGGAGAATTATTCGAGAGAACTGATTTCGGATATGCAGAGGATGGTGCAGATCGCACAGGGCTGAGTTCCACAGCGGGGCGCAGGGCTGCGCCACAGTTAGGAACGGTGCAGGAACATAAAAGAGTATAAAAAACGCTCCATGACAGAGAATCCGGTCAGGCCGGGAGAATGTCAGGGAGCGTTCTTTTGTTCGGCATCCAATTATGCAATTATATTATGATGAAATAATGACAAACGAATGAAGGTTCCATGAAGTTTAAATGGAATTCGAATCTTCATCGGATTCGTCATCGTCAAAAAATTCTTCGATTTTGGATTCCGTAGTTTCGGCAATTTCTTTTGCCGCTTCTTTTGCGGTCTCGGCAGCGTCCGCAGCCGCTTCTTTGGCTGCTTCAACCGCTTCCTTTGCGGCATCGCCTACTGTTTGGGCAGCCTCGCCGGCAGCTTCCTCCGCTTTTTCGAGATTTAATGCAACGTAATTGCGCGTAGAATCTTTGCCTTCCGTATCGTCATCGAGATCATCGCTGAAGTCGTCATAATCATCATCGTCATCCATATCATCAGAGTAGGAAGAGTTCTTATTCTGTAAATAATAGTAGGCGCCTGCCGCTGCCGCGCCTGCAAGGGCAGTAAACATTAAGAATTTACTGAATTTCTTAGCCATAGAAATACTCCTTTCAATTCGGTGTTATAGGAATATATTAATACTATTTTCCCAAAAAGGAAAGAGAATATGTGTAAATTTTTTATGAATTAGTCTAAAAACAGGTTTTTTTCAGGATTCCTGTGTCCGAAAAAACATAGAGGTTGTACAAATGTTCTAAATATGATATATTAATAAATGACTAATAAAGTCAATACAAGTACGTGCCGGATAAAGGAATTGAGATACCATGAATGAGAAATTTTTTGATCTGAAGAAAGAAAAACAGGACAGGATGATAAATGCGGCGTTGAAAGTGTTTGCAATGAACGGTTACCGCCATGCCAGTACGGATGATATCGTGGCGGAAGCGGGTATCAGTAAAGGGCTTTTGTTTCATTACTTTCAAAATAAGCTGGGGCTGTATTCTTTTCTCTTTGATTACAGTGTGCGTTTTATGCTTTTGGAATTGTCAGCCTGCGGCGGAAAAGACGGGGACGACTTTTTTGAACTGTGGAGACGGATGGAGGGGGCAAAGTTTCTTGTGCTGAAAAATTATCCGTATATGCAGGAATTTATCGACAGTACCAGGTACGAAGACGTGAAAGAGGCGCTGTATGCGACGGAAACCAAAAAAGGGGCGTTGGAGGATTTGCGTGAGGAAATCTTAAGTCATGCGGATCTGTCCCGTTTCCGTCCGGAGGTGGATGTGGAACTCATAAAGATCATGCTGGATCATACGGTCAGGGGAATCCTGAACAAAAGCTTTCGCGAGGGCACCTTTCATCCCAATATGATGCAGGCGGAAATTAATTCCTACCTGCAGATGTTAAAGAAAATTACTTATCTTTCATAACTCCTATGACTGTTATAATGTGAAAAGGCACAGTATTAAAGGCGGTTTCGTCTCCGGCCCGGGTATTCCGCGGGCCGGAGATGAAACCGCCTTTGTCCTTCCGCCTGTTCCCTATTTACTCATTTGGTACGGTCCGTCTGCAGGATAGCCGCCTTTTAGTTTCTGCATTCCCCGCTGAATGGCGTCTTTGGAGTTTTTCCAGTCCGCGTCTTTATTGCGGTAGTCAAATTTTTCCACCAGCCAGGCTACGTCCTCCGCCATGCGCTGCATGTTTTCTTCCATAAGGGTAAAGACCATGGGATAGAAATCGGCTTTTTCCCTGTCGTTTAGCCTGGTATCCGCGGCTTCGCATAAATCTCCGAAATGGTGGAGGCAGAAGCCTTTGCTGTTTTTCACTTTTTCCCGGAAGGCCTCGTCTCTTTTGTACATAACAAAGAAAGTATCCAGGTAGCGGGCATAGGTGTCTTCATAACGTTTGCAGATATAGCAGGATTTCTCTTTTTCTTCCACCCACATGCCGATGGGATTGGCGCTCTGCGCATTTTTCATGAATTTATTCATAAGGGAGGTTTTGCCCGGCGTGAAGGCTTTGAACTGTTCCTTCATTTCCTGATTCATGCGGATGTAATGGGTTTTTAAAATCCATGCATTGCCGAGTGTATTGCCGTAATCAAACATTTTCTTGAAATGATAGCGGCAGAAACCGGCTTTGTCGGTAGCTTCCCGGATATCACTTTCCATGTAAGAGGAACCGGAGCCCAGGGTAAAATCCAGAAGATCCTGCTCCACATTGCGCTCCACGAAGCAGAAAGGGCATTCGTCGCCGGCGTTTATGGCATCGTTTAGGGGAATGGTATATAATTGTTCTTTCATAATGTGTCATGGCTCCTTATCCTGTATTTTTACAAAGCTGTTTTTATTATACACGAAAAGAGGATTCATAGAAAGTATCCGCTCAAAAGAAATTGTCTTTTACATTGAAATCTGTTATAATCTCGGTGTATGGATACGGCGCATATTTTGTTTGAAGAAGAAGTTAGGAAGGAAAGATATATATGGATAGTCAAAATGGGACAAAGGGCAGCACAACGCGTTTTCTGATCGGGAGTTTTACCCTGCTTTTATTCGTCAGCATAGGGGCATTTATGTGTATGGGACGGTACATGGGAAGGATAAGCGGGGAATCCATCGATAAAGTGGGAGATCTATATATGGCGGGTATAAACGATCATATTACCGCTCATTTCAGGACGCTGATCGATCTGAAGCTGGAACAGGCGGAAGCCGCAGTGGCTGTGGTTCCTGCTGATATGGATAACATAGATGAATTGTATGAGGAATTGATCTACAGAGTCAGTGTCAGGAATTTTAATTATCTGGCATTGTGCTCCGAGGACGGATACATGGAAATGCTGGACGGAGAGCAGATTGAACTTGCGGATCCGGAGCCTTTTTTGGAATCGTTGAAGAATGGTGAAAAGAAGGTTGCGGTAGGCAGCGACGCGTCAGGAAATGAAGTGGTCATGTTCGGTATCGGTGCGGATTATCCAATGAAAAGCGGCAAAAAGTGCCTGGCTTTAATTGCGGCCGTTCCCATAGAATATATCAGCGCCATGCTGGGTACGGACGAAGAGGATGACCTGATCTTTTCCCATATTATCCGGCGGGACGGCAGTTTTATCGTAAGTGAAATGAGTAAGGAATATAAGGATTATTTCGACAGTCTGTATAAACGGTACAAAGAAGATGACCCAGAGAAGATAGCAGCATATATTCAGGAATTTTCCGAGGCTATGAATAAGAAGGAAAATTATTCGGGAATCATGAATTTCGGCGGAAGCAGCCAGAAGATCTACTGTACGCTGCTGCCTTGCTCGGAATGGCATTTGGTAACAATACTGCCTTTTGGCGTCCTGAATCAGACGGTAGAAGACCTGAACAGAAAGCAGACGGTGGCTACGTTGTGTGTCAGTGCGGTTATTTTTGCCATACTTCTGATCATTTTCTATGTCTATTTCAAAATGACCTGTCAGCAGCTTAAGGATCTGGAGGCGGCGCGCCAGGACGCTTTGGCGGCGACGAAGGCAAAAAGCGTTTTTCTCTCAAACATGAGCCATGATATCCGTACACCGATGAATGCGATTGTCGGTATGACAGCGATCGCGACGGCACATATTGATGATAAGGAGCAGGTGCGGAACTGTCTGAGGAAGATCACGCTGTCCGGCAAGCATCTGCTGGGGCTCATTAATGACGTGCTGGATATGTCCAAGATCGAAAGCGGTAAGATGACGCTGACACCGGACAGGATTTCCCTGCGGGAAATGATAGAAGGGATCGTCAGTATCGTACAGACGCAGGTGAAGGGGAAAGGGCAGAATTTTAATGTCCATATCGATCATATCATAGTGGAGAATGTGTATTGCGACAGTGTAAGGCTGAATCAGGTATTATTGAATCTGTTGTCCAATGCGGTTAAATATACACCGGAGGGCGGTACGATAGAACTGTCCCTGTTTCAGGAAGATGCCCCGTCCCAGAAGGGGGATACATATGTCCGGACGCATGTTGTGGTGAAAGATGACGGAATCGGTATGACCCAGGAGTTTTTGGCACAGATCTTTGACGCTTATTCGCGGGCGGACAGCAAGCGTGTACGCAAGACAGAGGGTGCAGGACTTGGAATGGCAATCACGAAATATATAGTGGATGCAATGGAAGGTACCATTGAGGTGGAGAGCGAGCCGGATCAGGGAACGGAGTTCCGTGTGATTCTGGATTTCGAAAAAGCAGAGGAGCAGGAAGTGGATATGATCCTGCCTGCATGGAAAATGCTGGTGGTGGATGATGACGAAATATTGTGCCGTACGACAGTGGATGCGCTGGAATCCATCGGCATACAGGCGGATTGGACACTGAGCGGCGAGGCGGCGATCGAGATGGTGAAAAGCCGTCATCAGTCATGGGATGATTATCAGATTGTCCTGCTGGACTGGAAGCTTCCGGGAATGGACGGGCTTTTGGTGGCAAAGCGGATCCGGCAGATAGTGAAAGAGGATGTGCCGATCATTCTGATCTCGGCATATGACTGGAGTGAGTTTGAAGCAGAGGCGAAAGAGGCAGGTATTGATGGTTTTATTTCCAAGCCTCTGTTTAAATCCACGTTATTCCATGGACTGAAGAAATATATGGATGTGGATGAGACCGGGGAAGAGACGGTGGCCGACATGGACCTGGCAGGATGCCATGTGCTGGCGGCTGAGGATAATGAGATGAATTGGGAAATCTTAAATGAGTTGTTATCCGATATCGGCATGGAACTGGAATGGGCAGAGAACGGACAGCTTTGTCTGGAGAAATTCCAGGCATCCGAACAGGGATATTATGATGTGATCCTTATGGATGTCCGTATGCCGGTCATGAACGGCTATGAAGCAACCCGTGCGATCCGTGCGCTGAGCCGTCCGGATGCTCAGACGATTCCGATCATCGCCATGACGGCAGACGCCTTTTCCGAAGATATTAAGAATTGCCTTGACTGCGGAATGAATGCGCATACCGCGAAACCGATCAATCTGGATGAAGTGCTGTCCCTGATCAAAAGAAATATCAGGAAGGATGACTGAGCGCGCATAAGACTGCATGGAGAGCTGACGTAAATCCGTCGGAACGTTTTTTGACGACGGCGGAAGAAAGGGACGGGATACATATGGGGAAATTTTTAGTGGCCGGAATCGTACAGAGGGAGACTATTGTGCAGGTGGATAAAATTCCCATAGAATATACCGGTGTAGCGGTAAAACCCAATACGATTTTCATAAGTACGGGCGGAGATGCATATAATGAATCAGTTGCATTGAAATGGCTGGGAAATTCCGTTGATTTCATGTCGATGATAGGGAAGGAGGACAGTCTGGAACTGATCAATCCGAAGGACAGCGAGGTGACGCTGGTGACGGATTATGTGCTTCCGAGGCTGCGTGATACGCCTACGGCCGTAGTGTTTTATGATAAGACCAGAAAGCAGCAGATATTTGAAGATGCAAAGGAAATCAGGGATGTGGCTTATGATGAGGACCTATTCCGGGAACGCGCCGGACGGGCGGAAATGCTGGTGGTGTCTAATGCGAATTTCTGCCGTCCGCTGATACAGATCGGAAAGGAGCTGCGTAAACCGATCGCAGTCAATATCCGGGAGTACCGGAAGGATAAGGTGGTTTATAACGAGGATTTTCTGAAGGCGGCAGATATCCTTTATGTGAGCGATGACCATCTGGTGGGTGAGCCGTATGAATTTGTGAAATCTCTGGCGGTTCGGTACCGTCCGAAGATTGTTCTGCTTGGCCAGGGTGCGGCGGGGCTGATTCTGTATGATAAGGAGAAGAATATTATAGCCCATTACGATACGGTTAAGACCAATGAGATCGTAAATACGGTGGGGGCAGGTAATGCGTTGTTTTCCTGTTTCCTGCATTTTTATAATAAGACGCATGATTCGGTGTATGCGGTGAAGAATGCGCTTTTGTTTGCTTCTTATAAGATTGGGTTTATGGGGACTTCGAATGGGTTTATGACGGAAGGGCAGATTGGGCAGTGGAGGAATTTGATTTGGAGGGATGGGAGGTAGGGAATTGGAATAGAGACAGGGGGATTGGAAGGAGCGGGTGTGATGGGGTATGTGGATTTGCATTGTGATACGGTTTCGAGGTTGTATGGGGAATGGAAGAAGGGGAAGCTGGGAATGGGGGACGGGCTGCGGGTGAATGGGGGGCATGTGGATCTGCGGAGAATGGAGAAGGGTGAGGCTTTGCTGCAGAATTTTGCGCTGTTTGTCAATATGGGGGAGGGGAAGGATCCGCTGGAAGAGGTTTTGGGGATGGCGGATTTTTATTATACGGAGCTGGAAGCAAATGCGGATGTGATCGCTCCCGTTTTTTGTTTTGCGGATATCGAGGAGAACCGGAAGGCAGGGAGGATGTCGGCGCTTCTGACGGTGGAAGAGGGCGGCGTGTGTAAGGGGGAGCCGGCTTATCTGAGGGACTTGTACCGGCTGGGTGTGCGGATGATGGCGCTGACGTGGAATTATCCGAATGAGATAGGGTGTCCGGCTTTGAGTGCGGCTGCAGGCCGGGAGAAGGCCGGGGAACGGTCTTTGGGCTGTGTGACGGAGGAGGGAAGCGGACTGACGGACAGGGGGAAGGAATTCGTGGAGGAGATGGAACGCATCGGAATGATAGTGGATGTGTCCCATCTGTCGGATGCGGGTTTTTATGATGTGCTGGAGGTGGCGAAGAAGCCTTTTGTGGCAAGTCATTCCAATGCAAGGGCGGTCTGCGCGTGCAGAAGGAATCTGACGGACGATATGATAAGAAAGCTGGCGCAGCGAGGCGGTGTCATAGGGCTGAATTTTTATCCGGATTTTCTGACAGATGTGCCGGAAGGGAAGGCGAATCCGGGGACGATTGCGGCAATTACTGAACATGCCAGGCATATCACACGTGTCGGTGGCATTGACTGTCTCGGTTTGGGGAGTGATTTTGACGGCATGGACGGACATGCGCAGCTGCCGGATTGTTCTTATATGCCTCTTCTTGCAGGGGCGCTGCGGCAGCGCGGGTTTTCGGAGGATGAGGTGGAGAAAATTTTCTTTCGGAATGTACTGCGGGTGTATGAAGAGGTGTTAGGGACGGGGAAGCAGCAGGTGGGCTGCACAAGGCAAAGCCTGTCCGGGGCCAAATAATAGAATACCCGTCAGTTCCTGACCGGGTTCGAAGGTCACTGTGACCACGCAGATTTCGGAAGCGGTACCGACCCGCATATTCGGGCCGAGCACGCCTGCGCCGGAGGTGACGATGTTGTGCATGGTATCTTTCTGCAGATAGCCGCAGGAGTTTTCCCACAGCAGAGACATGAGCAGGTTTCCGGGAAACATCTGTCCGTCGTGCGTGTGGCCGCAGAAGTCCATATCGACTCCGGCATCGGCCAGCTGCTGAAGTTCGGCGGGCTGATGGTCGATGACGAAAACCGGTTTTGACAGGTCCATGCCGGCGGTAATTTCTTCCGGTGTTTTCCGTAGCAGGCATATACGCCGTACCGGCTTTGGATATCCTGCAAAGCGGAGATGTATGCTTCCGGTTCCTGCTTGGAAAAAAGACAGACCGGCATTCTTTCAGCCAGAGAATCAGCCACCGGGCGATGTAAATATGAATCAGTATATAAAATGGGGACAGTAAAACTGCCAGCATGGTCATCACTCCTGTATTGGGTTAGGGACGGGCTGTATGAAGCATTTAGGAAATAACTAAGTACTTTTTTGCTCTGTTACAGTTCCTAAGTCAGAACGAATGCTTTTGAAAAATAGCAATGCAGTCACGGTGAACGTATCTTCTTTCACTTCAAATTCCAGACTGCCGTTATATTTCTCCACTTTTTTCCGGACATTGCGAAGGCCGATTCCGTGATGGCGGGCGTCCGCCTTGGTGGTAGGAAAGATTCCGAACAGTTTGCGGGGCGGAACGCAGGAATTTTCTATTTTAATGACCAGGAACTGATGGATTCTGCGCAGTGTCACTTCCATGTGCGGCAGTCTGTCAGTCTGTCGCATATACCGCTGGCAGGCTTCCATGGCATTGTCCAGTAAATTAAATAAAATCACGCACAGATCATCCGGGGGGATATTGCAGTCCTTCGGAAATTCCGCATTCACGTCTATTTCAATCCCCTGTCTTTGCGCATCGCGGACGGTATGGTTCAAAATGGCGTCCACGATGTCAACACCGCTCCAGGTCATATCGGACAACTCGCTGATGGGCGCGCTGATGGAGCGGATGTATTCCGCAATTTCGGAAATATGATTCTTAACTGCAAGGTGGTAAATCATCTGTAAATGATGATTCATGTCGTGGTACAGGCGTTCATTTTTTTGGTAAAGGCCGGTGAGGAGATGATAGTTTTCCCCCAGCACATGAATTTTTTTCTCTAAAAAACGAATTCTGTTTTTGCGTGTCTGCAGCATGATGCCCCTTCTCTTCGATTTTGATTTGTCTGGCTGGTTTTCGCGGGTAGCTTATATGCAATGTATTTCAAACCTTATCCCGCCAGTATCTGTTCAAGCTTTTTTTAAATTCGGACAGGCGGTTCTGGGAGATCGGCAGATGCGTGCCGTCTGCAAGGATACAGTCGGTGCGGGAGATTTCCGTCACATGCCGCAGATTGACAATATATCCCCGTTCGATAAAGTAAAATTCCTCCGAATTTAGCTCATCAAAAATTTCTGTCAGCGTTTTACGGACATGTCTTGCCTGGAACGTATCGGGTTCTGTCCGGCTTTTACCAGGTTTTTCGGTCACGGCGGTGTGAAAAACAGCGTTTTTCCCATCTTTTTCGATGTAAAGAATTTTTTTCAGGGGAATCCGTTCGAGATGGTTCTGACGGCTGATCACATAGGAAGCCGTGTTTTGGATTTCCAAAAGGGAAACCGCGTCCTTCAGCGCGTGGGGCAGCCTTTCTCTTAGCTGGTTTTTGGGAATATAGCGGAAAATATGAAGCTCATAGGCGTCCACGGCATATTGATAGTGGGCGGTCACAAAGAGCATCAGGGCATCGGGCAAAAGTTCGTGGATTCGTTTCGCCAGCTCCATCCCGGAAAGACCGGGCATTTCTATGTCGAGGAGCAGGAGGTCAAAGTGCCTGCCGTCCTGGATGTCGTAGAAGAGTTCTTTTCCGTCCGTATAGGCTGACAGAATGGAAAAGGTCCGCTGCTGCTGCAGGCAGTCTTCTGTTATTTTTTTTATTTCATCTAAGAGAAGCGTTTCATCATCGCAGATTCCGATTTGAAGCATGATTATCCGTTGTTCCTCCCTGTTTCAATAAAAATTTCCCGCAAAAGTCTTTTGACGTCATAATTTTGGACATTTTCATTTGTTTTACTTTTTTAAGTGAAAATTTCCTGCTTATATTATGCTATTGCATGGGAATATATGCAAGAATTATTTCCACAATTCCAATTCAAACTGAGCCGCTATGATAAAGCTGTACCCGGAAAAGAAAGATATACTGGACGCGACAAAGAAAGCCTAAAATATTGCCAATGAAATTTCCGGCCTGTGCAACGGAAATTGAAGGAAAAAAAAGGGGAATTGGAGGACACTCAAAACGGATGCCGGATTTTTGTGATATACTGTGACCGTAACAGAGGGTTCAGGAGAAGGAGAACACTATGAGAGAAGGTTTTTTATACCGAACATTTTCATCCTGCGGATTTGCATTAAAAACCGGATGGAAAATCAGCAAAAAACGGGTTGTTTTGGAATTTTTACACTGGGCATTTGTGTACGTGGACTGGCTGATCGTGTCCTGCGTACTGATCCGTTTCATTTTGGATATGGCGATGAAACGCACTTCCTTTGAAAAAATGATGCTGTATGTATGGAGCGTTATCGCGCTGCAGGCGCTGCTTGAGATATTCGGACGCTTTTTCGAAAACTATGTCAGACCGGTTACGGATGTGAAGCTGTATGACGGCATTAACAGAATGCTGTATGCCAAGGCATGTCAGGTGGATATGCGGTGCTTTGAGGACAGCGGGTTTTATAATGAGTACATGATGGCGGTCAGCCAGGCACACGTGAAGCTGCCGGAAACCATGGAAGGGGTTTGTCAGATTTTGGCGAGATTTGTGGCGATGATCGGCGGAATGGCTATCATTTATCAGATTGACCGTCTGGCGGTCCTGTTTATCCTGTTTCCGCTCCTTGGGAACTTTGTATTTTACGGTGTACTGAACAGCCGTATTTTCCGTATGGAGAAGGAGAATATTGTATTCCAGAGAATGGCGGATTACGTGAACCGTACGATTCATCTTGGGGAATATGCGAAGGAGATACGGATGACCAATGTGTTCCGCCTTCTGAAAAAGCAGTATGACAGGGCGGTCACTGCGGTCCGGAAAGTGATCGGGCGGTATTCTTTGGGGAATATGATTCTTTTCTGGCTGTTCCAGTATTTTACCTTTACCTTATTGCAGGAGGGAGCGGTACTCTACGCCGGATACCGCGTGCTGGTCAGCGGCACCATGGTATTTGCCCAGATGGCGGTGATCCAAACAACGATGAACTCTAACACATGGACGCTGATCGGATTTGCGGATTCGGTGATGGCTGTTGTAAAGAACGGACTGTATCTGGAGCAGACCCGTCATTTTCTGGAGTACGAGCCGGCGATTCCGGAGGATCAGGACGGACTGATACCGGAACTTCCGATCCGTTCGGTGGAGTTTGAGCATGTGTCCTTTGGGTATAAAGAGGGGAGTTATGTGCTGAAGGACATTCATTTTAAGGTTGAGGGAAATCAGAGCGTGGCGCTGGCGGGGTATAACGGCGCCGGAAAAAGCACGCTGATGAAGCTGCTCATGCGCCTTTACGATCCGGTGGAAGGGCGGATTCTCGTGAACGGGATCGACATACGGGAATATCAGGTGAAGGCTTACCGGGATTTGTTTGCCACGGCTTTTCAAAACGGAAAGATTTTTGCAAATACCATAGAAGAGAATATTTTGATGGGACGGCACACGGATGAAGAGAAGGATCGGGAAAAGGTAGAGCGGGCGCTTAAACTTGCGGATATGTATGAAGAGGTGGAAAGGCAGCCGTTGCGGGAAAAGACGATCCTCACCCGTGAGTTTTCCAAAGAGGGCGTGGTCTTTTCCGGCGGACAGAACCAGAAGATACTGGCGGCCAGGGCCTTTGCGAAGGACAGCCCGATTGCGGTGTTTGACGAACCAAGCAGCGCGCTTGACCCGATCGCGGAATATCATTTGTTTGAAAATATCAAGGAATACGGCAGAGGCAGGATTCTGTTCTTTATCTCCCACAGACTGTCCTCCGTGCGCGATGCGGATGTGGTCTTTTATCTGAAAAACGGCAGGATTAAAGAGAGGGGGCCGCACGGCGAGCTGATGGACAGGAACGGGGAATACGCTTCGCTGTACAGACTGCAGGCGAAGAATTACCAGAGTTAGGAAGGAGCTCGAATAAAATGAAGGAAATGCTTACATGGCGGCAGGTGATTGCGCAGCAGTGGTATCTTACAAAGTTTTGCTTTAAAAATGCGCCGGCGTTTATGGCGTTCCATCTGTTTGAAAGCATCAAACTGCAGGTCTCCATTTTTTTTGAATTTACATGGACGGTCAATTATGTTCTGGCCGTGGCGGAGGAAGGCGGGGATTTTCGGAAGATTTTGTGGTGCATGGGGGTTCTGATGGCGGCGATCGCAGTCTCTACCATGACCTTTGCCATCTATAAACACTATGTTTTTCCCAGGGGCAGGCAGACGTTATACCAGGCGCTTCGGATGGAGATTTATGAGAAGGCGAAAGAGATCGATCTGTCCTGTTATGACGATAAGGATTTTTATGAGAATTTTATTCTGGCAACGGAGGAGACGGACCGGTGTCTCGACCGGTTTCTGGTCTTTGAAAATTCCATTATCGCGCGTTCTGTGGGAATCGCCTGTACGACGATCTACGGCGCCTATATCAATCCGGTGGCGCTGCTTGTGATGGCGGTTGCACTTCCTTTGGAATTGTTCTGCGCTGCGCAGGAAAATAAAAAGACGGTGGCTGCACGAATGGAGCGGCTTGTGCATGAGCAGCAGCGGGAGTATGGGAACAGGGTGTTTTACCTGTCGGATTATGCAGGGGAGCTTCGTCTGTATCCGCAGATGAAGGACAGGTGCCGGAACGACTATGCGGAGGAAAACCGCAAAATAGAAGCGGTTAACAAAAGGTACGGGAAACAGTTGTTTGCTTACAGTATGCTTCGTGAGGGGGTTATAGTCCGTGTCGTGAAAGAAGGAGCGATCTGGACGCTCCTTTTGTATCAGATGCTTGTGCTGCGGGTTTTGACGGGCGCACAGCTTGTTACCAGCCGGGCGTGTGTACTGCGGTCTTCCAATAATATCAGAATGGTGATCAACGGCTTCCGGACCGTGGCGGAGAATTCGGCGTATATTTACCGCATCAGGGAATTTTTACGAATGGAGCCTGCCATCACTTCGAAAAAGGATGAGGCCGTGCCGGAGGACGGAGGCAGTCTTGCGGTGGAGCATGTGGATTTCGGTTATCTCCCCGGGCAGCAGGTGTTAAGGGATGTGACGCTTGCGGTTGAGCCGGGACAGAAAATCGCGCTGGTAGGGTATAACGGTTCCGGAAAAACTACGCTGGTAAAGCTGCTACTGCGCCTGTATGATCCCGATGCGGGAAGAATCTGTTACCACGGAACGGATATTAAGGATTATCAGGTTATGGCATACCGGCGCAGCATCGGTTCCGTGTTTCAGGATTTTAAGATCTACGCGGCGACCCTTAAGGAGAATGTGCTGATGGATGTGGAGGACGGAAGCCGGGAGGAGAATTACCGGGTGGAAGAGGCGCTGTACGACGCGCATTTTATGCTGGAGGACCATCGGCTGTCCTATCAGATCAATACGCCGCTTACCACGGAATTTGAAAAAGACGGAGTCAGTCTGTCGGGCGGGGAAGCACAGAAGGTGGCCATTGCACGCACGCTTTACCGAAAGCAGAAGGTGATCATCATGGATGAGCCGAGCAGCGCGCTTGACCCGCTGGCGGAGTACCGGCTGAACCAGGAACTGAATGAAATCGCAAAGGACAAGACCGTTATTTTCATTTCCCACAGACTGTCCACCGTCCGGGATGCGGACTGTATTTACATGATGGAAAAGGGGCGGATCGTGGAGACGGGTACCCATGATGAACTGCTTGGAAGGAACGGAAAGTATGCGGCGATGTGGAGAATACAGGCGGGATTGTATGCGGATGCGGGCAGATATACATAAGCCACGGAAATCAATTTTCAGTTTCTGCCTGCTCTGCCTCTGTCCCGCGTCTCCCTCTGCTTTTTCTTTTTGCCGCTATTTCCTTTCGTGCTACAATCGTGTATAATGGTAGCACGAAAGGAAGTGACAGCATGACACAGTTTGAACAGCTGGACACGATTTTAGAGGGACAGTGCGGTATGCTCCAAACGTTGGAGGCGGTGAAACGGGGGATTCCAAAATCCGTTTTTTACAGGGCGCTCGCAGAGGAACAATATAAAATGCGGTTTTTCTCATTTACACCATTGTATCATCCCGTAAAACCTCAGCTAAATTGATTTTGCGTATATTGCGCCAACCAAGATAATATGCAAATGCTACAATTCCCCAAATAGCCAACATAAAAATCATAATTGGAATAATTGGTGCTTCAGCAAGAAAGGTTCCCACTTCAACATAGCTCGTCTTCAGCATATATCCCACTGTAATAACTGCTGGCGGAAGGGTAATTAAAATCGGACGCCCTGCAATGGTAAGTGCCTCCACACAGAACATTTTTTTGATTTCCCCTTGTGTCATTCCAACAGACATATATCTTGCAAATTCCCGTCTTCTTTGACGAACAAAGCCCAGCGTATTAGAAAATACATTTCCTATGCCAATAACTGCAAACAGAACACAAAAACCGCCAAATATTGTCATCATCCCTTGTATTTGTTTATCGTTCGCTTCTACTTCCTGAATACGGTTCTCACTTTCTGCTTTATAGTTTCCCGCAATAAGGCTTTCCACCTGCCCCTGCAAAGCATCCAATTCTTCTAATGTCACATTTTCTCTGCCAAGCATACAGATATAGGTATCTTTCTCACTGCCTCCAATCTGTTCCTTGATTTCTTTCCACAAAGATATAGGAATAAAATGCACCAGTTCATAATAGTCAAGCTTTGCATATTCCTCTCTTAAAACAGGCACTTTCTCAGTATAGGACAAAACCGGAATCTCTGCTGTCATTTCTTCATTGCCGGACTGTCTTAAAATGCTTTTCGCATTTTCCCCTTTCATATAGGGCATATATCGTGGATGTCTGAAATCCGGATCTGTAACATCACGTATTTGATTCCATATAACTGCTCCATCAAGCCTCGGCGTGATACCAATCTGTTTACAGTACGCTAAAAAACTCGCATCATCCAGTATGACAATGGGAACATTTACAAGCCATCCCCCATCCGTCTCTCTTACATAATTATCACCGGCTACGGCAAAACCGCCAAAGGATTTCATATCTTCGCTTATTTCATCTTCTGCAATGATTCTTTTTGCCACTGCCCTCTGATAGACAATAGCACTTCTTATTTCAGGAATTTCCTGCAATTTTTGTGTTTCACTAAAAGAATCCACATCTGTATCCTTTACTGTAACCATAATATCCCAGACACCCTGATAACGTTCAAAATAGGTTTCTCTTGTGCAGATTCCTGAAAGTGCAAAAAAAGATTGCATAATGGTAAAAGCAAGAAAAGAAAATATCAGGCTAAGTGATGCTGTCCGCAAGGCTCTTCGCTGTGCTTTCAATGCGTTGCCTGCCAATTCTCCTTCCATTCCGAAAAAACAAGTAAGCAAAGGAGATTTTTTCTTACGTTTTAACTGTAATTCACCTGTATTTTTAATTGCTTCAAGTGGTGTCAGTTTGCTTAGCTTTCTGGCTGGCATCCATGCAGAAATCCATATTGTCACTACTGTCAAAAGAAGTGTCACTGCTAAGACCAATGGATGATAACCAAATACTGCTTCATGCCTGCCTGCCACACCATTCCCCAATAAACCGTTCGCCATATGTAAAAGACCCATGCTGATTAGAATGCCCAACAGATTCCCAATTAAAATTGGCAGAACACATAATGCAGCCGCTTCCTGCAAAAGACATGACCGTATCTGTTTTGGTGTGGCTCCGATACTGGAAAAAATACCAAACTGATGGATTCTGGCATTCATAGACACTGCAAAAGAATTATGTATTACAATAATTAATGAAAAAGATGCAATTACAGATATCAATATAAACAGCGGAAAAATCAATCTTGGTGCAGAGTCCTGCGGATCACGTATCATATACATTGCCAGAAGTTCATGGTTATAAATAACCTTGTCTGATGAAACTCCCAAAGTTTCGGCTATCCGCAACGTATTGTCAAGAACAGCCCCCATGTCATCAAAATAAATATCTATCATGGTTTCCGGAATCTGTTCTTCCTTTTCATTTATAACTATATCTTTTACATTAGCAAAGTTCTTTATGGATTCAATATCTTCCTGAGAAAATTTCCCGACAATTCTGCTCTGCCAGCCACCTTCTTCTTGTTCAATACTTTCAATTTCGTACTTCCATGCGTTATAAAATAACCCTAAGAGCAGTGATAACAACAAAGCAGATATAAATGCTGCTATCATAACAGACATGCCCGATGAACGGTTATTTTTAATATAACCTGATGAATAATCTTTCCACATAGCCCATTACCTCCGCTTCTCGTCATTTATAATATGCCCATCCTCTATGGTTATGATACGGTCTGCTTCTAAAGCCACTTTCTCATCATGCGTAATAAGCACAATCGTCTGTTCCAAATTACGATTGGATAATTTCAACATATCAATAATTTCTTTGGAATTTTTCTGATCCAGATTTCCAGTCGGCTCATCTGCCAAAAGCAGAGCCGGACGATAAATCAGTGAACGTGCTATGGCAACCCTTTGCTGCTGCCCGCCTGATAACTGGTTTGGCAAGGATTCAAGCCGCTCAGCAATGCCAAGCGAACTAATTATCTTTTCAAAATACTCTTTGTTTGGTTTCTTCTTATCAAGAGTAAGCGGCATAAGAATGTTTTTTTGCACTGTAAGTGTTGGAATCAAGTTATAGAACTGATACACCAAACCCACTTTTCTTCTACGGAAAATTGCTGCCTGCGTCTGATTTAGTTTAGATAAATCTGTTCCGTCTATTGTTACTTTTCCGCTTGTAGGTTTATCCACGCTTCCCAAAATATGCAGCAGTGTAGATTTACCTGAACCGGACGCTCCAATAATCGCCACAAATTCTCCCTTGCTCACCGTCAAATCGATTCCATCCAGTGCAGCCACCTGATTATTGCCGGAGCCATACATTTTGCGAACTCC
>CAJTVQ010000050.1 GCA_910579935.1 uncultured Lachnospiraceae bacterium | reverse complement strand
GAGAGCATCTGCCTTACAAGCAGAGGGTCATAGGTTCGAGCCCTATAGGTCCCATCACATCCCCAAACATCCCTCCAGAACTTAAGAATCTTTTGAAAGAAAGCGCAATGGGATGGAACTGCAAACAATCTGCTGGTATGGCGGAATAGGCAGACGCAACAGACTTAAAATCTGTCGAACATTTGTTCGTGCCGGTTCAAGTCCGGCTACCAGCATTGTATTTTGTAAGGAATCTACGATTTCGGTTGATCGCTGAGGTGGATTCCTTTTTTTTGTTTAAAATACCTGTAACCGCATTGGTGAAGAAATCTTCTTAGGGAGCTTCAGAACGAGAGCAGACAGCGCAATAAACAACAAAACAAAACTAAGGAACTGTTAAGAAATAACTTTACACTTTGACGCAGGATGAGTTCACAAAGGCAAGGCGGAAGATGGAGTCGATGCGGGCATCGACGACTGATGACAACGCGGCATTTGCGGACTCAGACAAGTCAAATGTAAAGATTTATTTCTTAACAGTTCCTTAGCAGAGGGAGGAAGAAATTTAATGAAAAAAGCTAATATTGCAATGGTAATCATAGGATTGATTGTTATTCTGTTTGTCGCATTTTGTCCATTAGCAGAAAGCAAAAATATGGCATGGAGAATTTCAATGGGCTTAGTAGGTTGTTTTTCGCTTGTTTCAGGTGTGCATAAGACAGTCTGCAAAGATAAATTGCCATAGACGGTGGAACCATGCACAAATTTCCAACATGCTTTTTGCCATCAGGATTCAATCCCACGAGTTCCATGTATTTTCGTATTTCGTCCTCCTGAACCTTTCCCCTGATAGACGCTAAATATTTCAGATTTTTTAACCCGGAATATCCTGGCAGGAACTCTGGTGATTCAATGATAAATCCTATATTTTCCGGATAATCCACCTCTTTTCCAATGACCTTGCCACCAACTGTCATCGTCCCTGCCTGAGGATACAATAAGTCGCAGATACATTTGAGAAATATCATTTTTCCACAACGTTATTGACTATTTGTAGTTATGATAGTACAATAAAATACATAATGCAATAAGGCGGTTGATTTATATGCGAAAAATAGCCAAAAAACTTTTGTCAGCGTTATGTGCCATAACTTTACTTTTATCAAGTAGTATGGTAGCTTTGGCTGCTGAAACGGAGTCTGCTGTTATTCCACAGACTAAAGAAACATCGAATCAAGGAACTTTAGTAGATATTGTTTATTTTAGTATTGATGGAAATGGTGAAGTGAAAACTTCAGAAGTACCTATATCTACATATGGTTGGTTAGATGATAGGATTACCGGTAGTTTTTCATTTTATGATTTAGGTATGAAAAATGGTAATCACTATTATGAAACTCATATGAACGCAGTTGCTATTGACGATGTAACATTTAGTTATGCAAAATTTTCAGCAAAACCAAAAAGTAACACAGAATATATCGACAGTGAAACGCTTCCTAAGCATAAAACGTTTGCAAACGATGTTATCCAATATTATTATACCGGAGATGGTCCTAGTTCTCCTACGGTATCTGTAAAAGCATCATTTACAACAAATGCCGGAACATATAAAATCCCGGTGCACACCTTAAAAAATCCTATTGAAAGTTGATAATTGTCCAATGCTATATACTCCCAAAAAAGTTTTTGGAGTATATGGTTTTTCGGTTTTGGAGGCACTATGTTAAATTCGTTATTTATATCGGAAATAAATATAGATTGGGGAAAAATCTCGAACGATTCTTATTTACATAGCATAGGTTCTATTAAAAATTTAAATCAACTCGTTCTGCATAAACCGATTACATTTTTTACAGGAGAAAATGGTTCTGGAAAATCTACAATACTTGAAGCAATCGCAGTAGCATATGGTTTGAACCCGGAAGGAGGAAGTAAAAATTTTAATTTTTATACCCATAATACACATTCTGAGTTATGTAACGCAATTACTTTATGCAAAGGCGTTAAGCGAGTAAAGGATTCTTTTTTCTTGCGAGCTGAGAGTTTTTACAATGTTGCAAGTATGGTTGATGAATACAGTATGGGGGAATCATCTTTTTTTGATAGATATGGCGGAAAATCTTTACACGAACAGTCTCATGGAGAAAGTTTTTTGAATTTGATTTTGGAAAGATTTTCATCTGATTCTTTGTATATATTAGATGAACCAGAGGCAGCATTATCTCCCCAACGCCAATTAAGTGTTCTTTCACAAATACATCATCTTTCTCAAAAAGGAACACAATTTATTATTGCGTCACACTCCCCTATTTTATTGGGAATTCCGAATTCAGAAATTTTATCTTTCGATGGGAACAAAATTGTGCCGATTGATTATTTCTCAACAGAAAGTTATAAAGTAACTGAATTATTTATCAATCATAAGGATATTCTATTAAACCAATTATTATAACAAACTTTGATTCAAGTTACTTCTCTTTTTTTTATATTGTCAAAAATCTAAACCTCAAAAAACAAGCCTGACGAAATTCATCATGAATTTCGTCAGGCTTGTTTTTGTGCTTTTTGGGATTCATCACCTGACATTGTGGCAAAGAGCAGATTGACGCAGAATATGCCCTCCTGTGTCGTGCCTTCCATTGTGCCATTATACTTCTCCACAATCTTCTTCACATTTTTCAATCCGATTCCATGCTGTTCCTCACCGTGCGCTGCCCACTTCATGGTGCGGTCATTGTTAATAAATTCCTTAGTGTAGTATTTTGTATTGTTTTCTTTCTTCTTTTGGGGATTGCGCCGTCTTTCCTTTGCGTTAGTTTGGAAAAACCGGGCATGGCTCCGCAGCAGAGATCTGATAATGGAAATTACCTGGAAAGCAATATAGGAAATGCATCTTATGAACCAAGGGTTTATCAATCATGTTTTCGGCCCTGCGCGGTGGACAGGAGAAAAATTTGGATAATAATGGAGAGAAAAGGGCCAAAAATTAAAAATGTATAAAATTACTTGCAATATAAAATAAATGTGCTATAATACCGTTTGTGTATGAGAAACAGAGAAAGTGAAAGAAAATGGAGGAGATAGTAATGAAAAGCAAATTGGTAAAACGTATTGCAGCACTCATGGCAGTTGCAGTGATGGGTATGTCCGTTATGGCATGCGGCGGCAGCAATGGAGGAACTGAAGCGGCAGCATCTTCCGCATTGAGCGAAGAAGAGTATGTTGCTAAAACTACGGAACTGGCAGAAGCTATGACAAATGTTATGACAGAAGCAGCAGCTCTTGATGCCAACGATGTAGAAGGTGCAAAGAAACTGATTGAAGGTATGAAAGAGCCCTTCGTAGAGTTTGCATCGATTCAGGCGCCTGAGAAGTATGCAGAGGCACAGGCAAAATACAAATCCGGTTCGGAAGCGATGATTAAGTATCTTGATATGTGCATTGATTTAATGGATCCTGAGAAAGCAGCGGATGCAGACATGAATGCGCTGATGGATCTTCTGACAACGATTCAGAATGATTTCACGGAAGGCGCTACCTTAATGGAAGCAGCCGGCAACTAAGAGGATTGTTGCAGTAAGGTGATCATTTTCATACGAAAAGCAAAGAAGGATGCATATGCATCCTTTTTCGCTTTCGTATGATTGGAAAACGGAAAAGGAGAAAAAGGAATGGACAAGAACGGATTTGCGGTCACGCCGCCTATGGGATGGAACAGTTACGACTATTACGATACAAGCGTAAACGAGGCGCAGGTGAAGGCTAATGCGGATTATATGGCGGAACATTTGAAAGAATACGGATGGGAATACATCGTAGTGGATATTCAGTGGTATGCAAATGATGCAGGAACGAAAAGAGACCGTTTCCAGTACATTCCTTTTGGGGATGTGCAGATGGACGGGTATGGGAGACTGCAGCCGGCGCCCGGACGTTTCCCCTCTGCGGCGGACGGGAGCGGATTCCGTACACTGGCGGAGTACATACATGGGAAAGGATTGAAATTCGGCATCCATATGATGAGGGGAATACCGAGAAAAGCAGCGCAGCTTCACTGTCCCGTATTCGGAACGGAAACCACCGCGGATGAAGTGGCTGACCCTTCCTCTATATGTGTGTGGAATCCGGATATGTACGGTGTGCGGGATACGCAGGCAGGGCAGGCTTATTATGACTCGGTCATTGGCATGTATGCGGAGTGGGGCGTGGATTTTATCAAGTGCGATGATATCTGCGACAGCCGGCTGTACCGGGAAATCCCTTTCGCGGGCTGGCATGAGACGGAGATGCTCCACAGGGCCATCCAAAAGTGCGGCAGACCGATCGTGCTCAGCCTGTCTCCCGGACCGGCGCATCCGGACAGGGCGTGGCAGTATTGCAGATATGCCAATATGTGGCGGATCACGGATGATTTTTGGGATGAATGGCATTTGCTGAAAAATATGTTCTGGCGCTGTGAATTATGGCAGGATCATGTGAGGGCAGGCTGTTTTCCGGACTGTGACATGCTTCCCCTCGGAAAACTGGGCGGAGGCTTCGGAAATGGGGAGTGGGAATGCAGACTGACAAGGGAGGAACAGAAGACCATGATGACTTTGTGGTGTATGTTCCGTTCTCCGCTCATGATAGGTGCGGAACTGACTAAACTGGATGCGTGGACCTATTCCCTTCTGACAAACAGGGAACTGCTTTCTCTTTTGGGGGATGAGTGTCGGGGAAGCCAGATTCTCCGGACGGAAGAACTGGCGGTTTGGAAGAACAGGAATCGGAAAACAGGTGAACTGTATGCAGCATTTTTTAATCTGGGTGAAAAAGAAGAAACGGTTTCTTTTCCGTTATGCGATTTAGATGAGCCGTTGGGAAAGAATGGTTCCTGCGTCCTTTATGAACTGTGGGATAAAAGCGAATGCCGGATAGAGGGAGGAATACTGCGTATCCCGGTTCCGGCACACGGGGTAAAGGTGTACCGGATAGAGGGATAGGCTGCCTGGAATCAGAGCCGGAAATCCGTTTTCCAAAAGCCGTGCAGGTTGCAGTAGGCAAAAGCCGCAACCGGTTCGTCCCCTTCCTGAAGAATGAAGCGGGCGGTTGGCTCGCTGTCGGGTTTTAAGTGAATCCGCTGACAGCCGGCCCGGGTCAGAAGATAAATCCAGGTAATACTGTGCTCTTCGGACATGGGATGGAAGGTGCTTCCTACGCTGACGGTAACCTGACTGCCTTCCCGTTCTATGACCGGAAGATGTTTTTCTGCCGCGCCTTCGGAAGTGTTGGGAATAAGTTCCGTAAGGGCCGGGCAGATTTTCAGGGTGTCTGCCGCGTCGGGAGGAGTGATGACCTCGAAAATGAGGCCGGAGTCTTTGTGAATGTAAAATTTCGGTTCTTTCTGCATGATGAAATTCCTTTCTTTTTTGCTTTATATGGATAGTGTAGACGTATTGGAAGGATTTTATACAGATGGAAATGGAAGTAACAGTGAAGGCAGCTGAACTGTTTCAAACGGAAAGCCGGAAAGCCGGTTTTCACGCTGTATCGGCGAAAAGTATTGACTTTTCGCCGGATATTGCATACAATTTTAACGACTCCTGTTTCGAGGCGTTAAAGGCGTTTTATGTAGTTGCAGGAAAGAAGGGAGAATGACTATGTCAGAAAAGAAAATACCATATAAAATTTATCTGGAAGAGAGCGAGATGCCGAAGCAGTGGTACAATGTCCGGGCGGATATGAAAAATAAACCGGCTCCGTTGCTGAATCCCGGTACATTAAAACCTATGACGTTTGAGGAACTGAGGGGAGTGTTCTGCGATGAACTGGTAAAGCAGGAACTGAATGATACGGATGCCTATATTGATATTCCACAGGAAATTCAGGATTTTTATAAAATGTATCGCCCGGCTCCTTTGGTGCGGGCTTACTGTCTGGAAAAGAAACTAGGTACACCGGCGAAGATTTACTATAAATTTGAAGGAAATAACACGAGCGGAAGCCATAAACTGAATTCTGCCATTGCACAGGCTTATTATGCCAAGCAGCAGGGGCTGAAAGGGGTCACCACGGAGACCGGCGCGGGACAGTGGGGGACGGCGCTTTCCATGGCCTGCTCGTATTTCGATTTGGACTGTCATGTATATATGGTAAAGGTATCCTATGAGCAGAAACCATTCCGCAGGGAAGTAATGCGTACTTACGGCGCACGGGTAACACCTTCGCCTTCGGATACCACCAGTGTGGGAAGGAAGATCCTGGAGGAGTTTCCCGGAACGACGGGCAGCCTCGGCTGTGCGATCTCCGAAGCGGTGGAGGCAGCTGCCAGCAGGGAAGGATATCGTTATGTACTTGGCAGCGTATTGTCACAGGTGCTTCTGCATCAGTCGATTATCGGAGAAGAGACAATAGCGGCTCTTAAAAAATATGATATTAAACCGGATATCATTATCGGATGCGCGGGCGGCGGTTCCAATTTGGGCGGTCTGATTTCCCCGTTTGCGGGCGAGATGCTAAGAGGGGAAGCGGATTACAGGATCATTGCGGTGGAACCGGCATCCTGTCCCAGCCTGACGAGAGGGAAATATGTATATGATTTCTGTGATACCGGAAAAGTGTGTCCTTTGGCGAAGATGTACACATTAGGAAGCGGTTTCATGCCGGCGCCCAACCATGCCGGCGGTCTGAGATATCACGGCATGAGTTCCGTTGTATCCCAGCTGTATCATGACGGATTGATCGAGGCGGTCAGTGTGGAACAGACTGCGGTATTCCGGGCGGCAGAACAGTTTGCAAGGGTGGAAGGAATCCTTCCGGCTCCGGAGAGCTCCCATGCAATAAAAGTGGCGATGGACGAAGCTGTAAAGTGCAGGGAAACCGGAGAAGAGAAGACCATTGTTTTCGGTCTTACCGGTACGGGATATTTCGATATGGTGGCTTACGGAAAGTTCCATGACGGGGAAATGACGGATTATATTCCGACGGAGGATGATTTGGCAAGAGGTTTGGCGGGAATTCCGGCGTTTCCGGGAAATGAGGGATAAACGGCGCATTTATGACCTGATACAGCAGGTTATGTGGGCATTTGATCTCGCCGCAGGCGGCTCTTAATGTGCAAATGCGTTATATGGGCAGTTGAAAGCTGTGATCAGTAAATTAGTAACAAAATATGGCTGAAAATATAAAAAACAGACTTGACAATTCCATAAGAATCGTGTAGAATTAAACTGTTGTGAGTGGTTCTGATTTTTGGAACGGAATTCACGACAGATGTGCGCTTAGCTCAGCTGGATAGAGCGTTTGGCTACGGACCAAAAGGTCGGGGGTTCGAATCCTCTAGCGCACGTTTTTTGTGCGGTTGCGCACGTGGCTTTTGAAAGGCGGGAATGCTTGTGAAATGTGAAATGGGCATTTTCGCCATTTTTCTTTTGTATGTGTTGGGCAGAAACAGGGTATGGGGTTTTAACGAATATTTTTCATATGTGCAAATCTTCCATGCGTTTCTGAAACACATCGGCTGTGAGCCATTTGTTTCAGGAGGATGTGCCCGAGAAGATGGCAGATACAAAACGATTATGGGAAATGTTTAAGGAAGGGAAATGGGATGTATATTTGTCTGCAGTGACATTTACTTGATGCCGGAGCGTGTATGAACATTCATTTCCCCAATCTGTACGCCCCGCTTTGAGCGATATTTGTATCAAATTGTGACGTGCATCTTGAGGAAAGCAATTTTAACATGCGATAGGGAAGGATTGGTAATGAAGAAAAAAACGATTATTATTTCAAGCATTGCAGGAATTCTAATTTCAGGACTGTGTGTAAAGTTTGCTGCCAATAGCAGGCATGTACCTGTAATTGAAAATGCCGCTGGGGAAGAAAGGGCAGTTTCCGATGAATTAAATGAGCAGGTCAGGCAAGAGGCAGCAGAACCGGAATCGCCAGGGCAGGCTGAGAAACCGGAAAGGATGGAGCCGGGTACTGGCTAAATATCACGGAATTTTTATATCCACCAAACTGATATTTTGCGATACACAGCCCCCGGCAGGAGCGTCCTCCCCCGCCGCCGGACATTCAGACTAAACGGACACACAAATGCGGTATTCACACCGTTTTTTTTCGGAAAAAGTGGTTGAGAAAAGCCATGGATGTGTGTATAATAAAAAAGCAACTGTAAAAACAGGATTTATTACATAATTCGGATAAGGCAGAACCAATGGAATTTCGGGAACAGGAGAACAGTAAGAAAAAGAAATACATGCGGATTGCCGTGATTGCGGCAGCAATCGTATTGATAACGGCAGGCGGCATTGCGGGTAAGATCGTTTCGGACCGTAAGGAAGCGGCGGTTGAAGCGGCACGTTTGGAACGGAATAAAGCAAGTCTGGCAGAGGGGGCGGAAATAGCGGGAGATGAGGTATTGCTTCATTCTCTGGAATCAGGAATCAATGTGTTCGAATCCATAAAGAACCGTCCGCGGCTTGTAGAAGTAAAGGAAGACGGGAATCAGGATTTTGTTAAGTCCGTGTCCTGTCTGGTGGATCATAAAACGAGCAATATTTCGCTGAAGTTTTCTACGGAAGGGATTCCGGACAGTGATGACAAGTACTATTACCTGTTTGCCATGCGGGCCTATTCTGACGGACTGGACGGGGAGATGTCCCCAATCGGACGGATCTACAAGGAAGAAGATGCGGAATTTCGCTTTTCCAGGCATTTCGGCAGTATAAGCGGAATGCTTTATAAATATGTGGTCGCCGTTAAATCAGGAGATGAATATGTGGCGGTGAGCCATCCCTGTTATGTGACCAATCCGGGTGACATTGCATCTTATAAATCAAACGGAGACAGCCCTTCTTCCAAAAAAGGGCTTTTGGTGGCGCCTGATAAAGTCCGGTCGCCGGAATTGGAGGATTTGGGCATAAAACATGCCGCATATAATATTCAGATGTCAAGGATACTGGAAGAAGCAGAGGACGATGCATACGAACCGGTAGAATATATTTATAACGGAAAGCGTTATTTGTTCAATGGACAGGTGATGGCGGAATATGATATGGTATTCAGCACCCTGACGGAAAAAGGGATAGAGATTACCGCGATCATTCTGAATGATGTTTCGGCTTCCTATCCGCAGATGATCCATCCGCTGTCCCGCTCCGGTATCGGAAACGCACCTTATTATGCATTCAATGCAGCAGATAAGGAAGGAATGGAATATCTGGCGGCGATCAGCTCTTTTTTGGCGGAGCGGTATTCCGGAAGGGCGAACGGCAGGGGAGTAATTGCAAACTGGATCATCGGAAATGAGATCAATGCGCGGAAAGAGTGGAATTACATGCAGCATGTCGGGTTAGAGACCTATGTGCGGGAATATGTGAAGGCTTTCAGGGTATGTTATAACTGCATTAAAAGTGTAAACAGCGCCGGCAGGGTATACATATCGCTGGACCAGCAATGGAACAATAATGCCGGCAGTCTGGGGAATTATACCGCAAAGGACATCCTGGACGAATTTAACCGGCAGATTAAGGAAGAAGGCAACATCGACTGGGGACTGGCCATCCATCCTTATAATGTTCCGCTGGATTCTCCTTATATATGGAACGAGTCTGCGTATGTAACGGAATCTGAGGACACCCCTATGGTCACCATGGCCAATATTGATGTGGTGACGGATTATCTCCAAAAAGAGGAATTCCTGACTGAAGACGGGGAAGTACGGTCCGTGACCCTGAGTGAATTGGGATATACCTCCCTGCTTGGAGAGGAACTCCAGGCGGCGGCGATCGTTTATGCTTATAAAGTGGTGGAAGAAAACCCGCATATTGATTCGGTTCTGTTCTCCAGGCAGACGGATGCGGAAGAGGAAATGGAGCAGGGACTGGCACTTGGTATTAACCATATGGACGGTACGCATAAATATGTGTATACGGTATATAAATATATGGATACGGATCAGGAAGAAAAGTATACGGACTTTGCGAAAGAAATTATAGGCATCACCGATTGGTTTTAACCGGGACGAAGGCACAAATGAACGGGGCAGGAAAAATGGATATTATAAAAGAAATAGAGGGGAAAATTCCCCAAAGGATAAAAGTATGTTTTATGAGCGGATTGTTCTTCGGATTTCTGACGCATATGGCCATGCTGGTGCATAAGCTGCCGAATTGGGATGATTTGGGCAATTATCATGCGTTTGGTTCCGGCAGTGAATTCGGCAGATGGTTCATCCGTTACCTGCATCCGTTAGGAGGTACCTGGAGCAATCCATGGATAAACGGAAGCATCACGATCATTTTGCTGGCAGTGGCTTTCTGCTTCTTTTATGAAGGGCTGGAACTGAGGAGTATTACTTCGGCGGTATTATTCCCCATGATATTTATGACATTTCCAAGCCTTGCCAGTATTATGACCTATATGTTCATGGTGGATTTCAGCGCTCTGAGCATATGTCTGACAGCGGTATCTTTTTATCTGGCCAGACGCTGCCGTCTTGGATTTTTATGGGGGATTTTCCCGCTGGTGTTCAGCATGGGGATTTATCAGTCGCATATCTGCTTTACGATTTCCGTATTGCTGATGGCGCTTCTCATAGATGCCGTCAAGGTGGAAAATACATTTAAGCAGCTAATAAAGCGGGGATTTTCCTATGCGCTTATGCTTGCCTGCAGTACAGTCCTTTATTATGTCGTTGCCATCGTACGTTATCCGAATCTCATACAGACGGAACAGAACGGAATCGGAACCATGGGGCAGATCAGCCTGCTTAGGATTCCGAAGCTGATGGTAAAAGCTTATCTGCGGATTGCCAAATATTTTTTCCTCGGAAGTTACAGTTTCCAAAGCAGTTTTATGCACGTGTGCAATATAGCGGTATTTGTGGTCTTGGTCATATTATTCATTCTGCTGATACGGAAAAGGGAGATTTACAAAAGCAAAGGAAATCTGGCATTTTCCATTCTGTGTGTATTCCTGTTTCCGCTGGGAATGAGTTTTGTGGATGTCATGGCTCCCGAGGCAAATTTTTCCACACTGATGATTTACCAGTTTGCTTTTTTCTATGCCGCCATTCTGGTATTGTACGAACAGCTTGCCGAATCGGAGCGGCTGTTTTCCAAGTGGGTTTCCCTGTGCGGAATTCTGCTTATCCTGCTTACCAGCTACGGGGATTATCTGGTTTCAAATGAAGCGTATTTTCGTATGCAGATGGCATATGAGAGGGTTTATGGCTATATAAACAGGATACTTGTCAGGGTGGAGAGCATGGAAGGATATCAGGCAGGCGACCCTATACTGCTGGTCGGTATCTTTGACCAGGAAAGCATGAACGGATACCGGATGGATGAGGAGAAGTTCTTTGATTTTTCCGGGGTTGCGATGGAATATGGACTTATGACGCCGGGGGCAAGGGAGGATTTTATCCGTATTTTCTTCGGCAGGCAGATAGAATATATGGATGTCAGTGAATGGGAGGAAATAAAAGCCGCTCCGGAATTCCAGAGTATGTCGGTCTATCCGGCGGAGCAGTCCATAAGGAAGATAGGTTCCCGCTGGATTGTGCGGATAAGCTGACTCATTCCGGGAAAGTGGCGCATCGCCTGAACTGCTGCAGATTGTAATAATTTTTTTGTGAAAAACTAATTATAATCTTGACATAAGGCAGTAGTATGTATGAAAATAAGAAGAAAGGTTATGCCTGTCCCGGCGGTGCCGGAAGAGGGGAACAGCAGGACGGGAATAAAGAAAGTGGATGGTGCATGGAATGAAAATTAAAGATTTTATGGATTTAGACAAATTGCAGAGCATTCAGGATCAGTTTTCGGATGCTACGGGTCTTGCGGTAATTATTGTGGATGCAGAGGGAAATTATGTTACAAGAGGGAGTAATTTTACTGATTTTTGTATGAAATATACAAGAGGAACCGAGGAGGGAAAGAGAAAGTGCCAGCAGTGTGATTATGAAAGTAAGGGTACATATCTTTGCCATGCGGGGCTGGTGGATTTCTCCGCGGATATTGTGGTAGAGGGAGAGAAAGTGGGAGCCGTGATTGGCGGTCAGGTTCTGACAAGAGAGCCGGATGAAGAAAAATTCAGGCAGATCGCAGAGAATCTGGGCATTGATCCGGATGACTATATTAGGGCCCTGCACAAAGTACCGGTGCGGACGGACAAAGCGATTCGCGCGGCAGCGGGACTTCTGGCCGATGTGATGAACCGGTCGGTGAATCTGGAGTATATGAAATATCGGAACAACAGGCGGTTGAATACATTTGACACGGAGTTGGAGAACGCTACCAAAACAGTGGATGTGATTTACCAGAAAACACGGGAACTGGATGGTATTGCCACGAAACAGAACATCCTGTCCTTAAACGCATCCATAGAGTCGGCCCGGGCAGGCGTTGCAGGCGCAGGTTTTGCGGTAGTGGCGAAACAGATGGGGGATTTGGCTTCCCAGTCTGCCGGGATTTATAAAGAAATCAGTGAATCGGCACAGCAGATTAAGCGTTCCGTAGAAGTACTGAATGGAAAATACGAAAGCGAACAAAAAAAGCAGGCAGGAAAATAAATAAAAGGCAGGAGACAGGAAAAGAATGTCTCATAATAATCAGAAAAAAATAGCAGTCATTAATGATTTATCCGGTTTTGGACGCTGTTCCCTGACAGTGTCCATGCCGATCATTTCTTATATGGGGGTTCAGTGCTGTCCGGTGCCAACCTCTATTTTTTCCAATCATACAGGATTCCGGGATTATTTCTTTGACGATTATACACGCCATATGGATTCCTATACTGATAAGTGGCATAAACTGGGATTGAAGTTTGAAGGGATCACTTCGGGGTTTCTTGGTTCAAAGGAACAGATAGAGATGGTCATCCGTTTCGTGGAAGAATTCCGGAGCGGCAGGACGAAAGTCATCATAGACCCGGTGATGGGGGATCATGGCAGGATATACGCTACCTATACGGAGGAAATGTGCAGGGAAATGCAGCGTCTTGTGGCATATGCGGATATCATCACTCCGAATCTGACCGAATGCTGCCGTTTGACAGGAACACCGTATAAGGAAAAGGGATGGAAGAAAAAAGAACTGTCGGCAATGGCGGAAACCCTTGCCGGACAGGGACCCGACAAAGTGGTAATTACCGGTATTCCGCAGGGGGAATTCATTGCCAATTATGTGATGGAAAAGGGAAAGGAGCCGAAGCTGCTGCGGACCCATAAGGCGGGAACCGAGCGTTCCGGCACCGGTGATGTATTTGCATCTGTCATAGCTGCGGATGCGGTAAACGGAGTCGCTTTTGACCGTTCGGTGAAAAAGGCATCCAATTTTGTAAAAAAATGCATACTCAGATCCGTGGAAATGGAGATACCGCAGACGGACGGGGTATGTTTTGAAGAAATCCTGTATTCCCTGAAGCGGGATTAAGTTTAAGAATGAAGAAGGAAACGATATGGAAAAGAGTATGACGATTCTGTACGAAGTCTATGATAATCTGTATGTGAATCTGACGAACCGCTGTCCCTGTGCATGTACGTTCTGCCTACGCCAGACGAAGGATGAGATGAACCATTCGGGAAGTCTGTGGCTAAAGCGTGAACCTGCGGTGGAAGAGGTGAAGCAGGAGTTTGAAAAGTTCGATAAGGATGGAAAGCTTTCAGAAAAGTACCGCGAGGTGGTATTCTGCGGGTTCGGCGAGCCGACGGAGCGTCTGGAAGAGCTTTTGGAAATTGCCGGTTTTGTGAAAGAAAGGTACGGACTGCCGGTACGGGTCAATACAAACGGGTTATCGGATTTGATTCACGAAAAACCGACAGCCCCGATGTTTAAAGGATATGTGGATGTGATTTCTATCAGCCTGAATACACCGGACAGGGAGGAATACTACAGACTGACGAGAAGCAAATTCGGAGAAGAATCCTTTGATGCATTGCTGGCGTTTGCCAGTGAAGTAAAGAAATATGTACCGAAGGTGGTACTGACGACGGTAGAGACTACGATAAGTGCGGAAGATGAGGCGCAGTGCAGGGATATCTGCCAGCGCATCGGCGTGACTTACCGGATTCGTCCGTGGGAAGAGTGATCGGATAAACAGTCGTCCCTGCTAAAGAAGTAGTTGGTGCGGACGGCAGAAAATGTAAAGACGAAAAAGGAGAAAAAGTAATGGCAGATTTAAAAGGAACAAAGACGGAGGCTAATTTGCAGGCGGCATTTGCGGGAGAATCACAGGCAAGGAACAAATACACTTATTTCGCGTCCAGGGCGAAAAAAGACGGTTATGTACAGATCGCAGCTGTTTTTGAAGAGACTGCAAATAACGAGAAGGAACATGCCAAGATGTGGTATAAACTGCTGAACGGCGGCATCGGGAGCACGGTGGAGAATCTGAAGGCAGCTGCGGACGGCGAGAACTTTGAGTGGACCGATATGTACGAAAACTTCGCAAAGGAAGCGCGGGAAGAGGGATTTGAGGACATCGCCAGACTGTTCGAAGGGGTTGCAGCCATTGAGAAAGAGCATGAGGAGAGATACCGGAAGCTGCTTGCAAATATAGAAGGCGATCTGGTATTTTCAAAAGAAGGCGATGTGGTCTGGCAGTGTGCAAACTGCGGACATATCTGTGTGGGGAAGAAGGCACCGGAGGTATGCCCGGTATGTGCGCACCCCCGGTCCTATTTCCAGGTAAAGGCAGAAAATTATTAACAAGGTCGGCAGGAAGGAACAATCTGACCGAACGGTCGCCAATATATAAATTATATGGAGAAATACGTAAAAAAGCTTGAATTTAGGCAGGGAACGTATTATACTGAACACATAGAGGAGCAGAATTCAAGGGTATGCACAGACGGGTTTTGTGCAGGAAAGGAGTCATTATGAGTATATCGTCATTAAATAATACGAATGCGAACTCCATATATGGCAAGATTGCCAGCGGCAAGAGGATCCAGACGGCAGCGGATGATGCATCTGGGTTATCCATTGCCAATAAGATGAAGAGAGAGAGCAACGGGCTGGATGTGGCTGCGGATAATCTGCAGGACGGTATCGGTGTTGCGAATATCAAAGATGGTGCATTGGATTCTATACAGAACTCCCTGCATAGAATTTATGAACTCAGTATCAAGGCTTCGAACGGGCTTTACGGGCAGTCTGAAAAAAGGATGATTCAGGACGAGATTGATCAGGTTTTGGATCATATTGAGAGCACGGCAGTGGGAACCAAGTACAACGGAATGAAGCTGTTAGACGGCAGTATGGCGGATATGCATATCGCCGCGAATCCCGATGGCAGGGGTATGAAGATTCAGATGGAAAATACTACCCTGAAAGAGCTCGGGCTTGACGGCTACAGCGTAATGGGTAATTTCGATATCGGTGATATCGAGAGTGCCATGGAGAAAGTCATCAATGCAAGGGGCAGTACGGGTGCGATGACCAACCGTATGGAACATGCTTATAATTATAACACGGGAGCTTCTTTGGAGTTAGTTAGTTCCAGAAGCCGTATTGAGGATTTGGATGTGCCGAAAGCTGTTTCCGAGCAGAAGCGGAGCAAACTCCTGCAGGATTACCGAATGGGCATGATGCGGAAGAAGATGGAGAATGATTCGCTGGTTTTGAAGATGTTCGGTATGTAATTCCGAAGATGTGGAAAACATGAAAGTTAAGTAAAAGATAGATGACAGTGAAGCAGTAAAAGAAGGGTGTCCCATATTATGGGGCACCCGATTTTTGCAACAGAAAAGAGGCAGATGATAAGGTGAAGAAATATTTGAATATACTTTTAAAGATTGTTTTCAGCCGTACCATGATCACGCTTTCGTTATTACTTCTGCAGATTGGCTGGTTATTTGCTATTTTCAGCTGGCTGAGGGATTATTCGGAAATGTTCCTGGCGCTTATGCTGCTGCTCAGTGCAGTGCTTCTGGTATACATCATTAACCGGGATGAAACACCCGAGTTTAAGCTGACATGGGTGATTCCGATCTGTGTTACTCCGGTTTTCGGCGGATTGCTCTATCTGTTTGTTATGAGCAATGCCGGACATATGGGACTTAAGAAGAGGATAGAACAGAGGCAGACGGAAGCGGAAGGGTTTATGAAAACCAAAGAAGAAACGTGGGAGAAGATTGGCCGGGAGGACGCACATATGGCGGGAATCAGCCATTATGTGGAGAAAGTCGGGGGATTTCCTACCTATGACAATACATCTGTTTCCTATTTTCCTGTAGGGGAGGAAAAATATGCGGATATGCTGACAGAGCTGGAAAACGCGGAAGAATTTATTTTCCTGGAGTATTTCATTGTGGAGCGGGGAAAGATGTGGGACAGTATTTTGGAAATATTGAAGCGCAAAGCAAAGGAAGGGGTGGAAGTACGGTTCATGTATGACGGAACCTGCACGCTCATGCTGCTTCCCCATTCTTACCCGAAGCAGCTGAAAGAGATGGGAATCCAGGCGAGGGTATTTGCTCCTATCCTGCCGTTTTTGTCAACTTCCCAGAATAACAGGGATCATAGGAAAATACTGGTTATTGACGGAAAAGTGGCATACACGGGAGGCATTAATCTGGCCGATGAATATATCAATGCGAAGACGCGGTTCGGCCACTGGAAAGATACGGCCATTAAAGTGGAGGGGGATGCGGTGAAAAGTTTCACGGTCATGTTCCTGCAGCTGTGGAGTGTATGGGAACAGGGGAAAGAGGATTACGGCAGATATATTAAGACCGGCCTGCATACCGCAGGCAGGAATTCCGGTTTCGTTCTGCCTTACGGGGACAGCCCGACCATATCGGAAAATCTGGCGGAGACTATTTATATGGATATCATTAATCAGGCCGTGAAATACGTGCATATCATGACGCCTTATTTTATTGTGGACAATGCCATGCTGGATGTTCTTCAGTATGCGGCAAGGCGGGGAGTGGACGTGAAGATCATCATTCCGCATATACCGGACAAAAAGCCGATTTTTGCCATGTCGCGGACTTACTATCCCGATTTGCTGCTGGCAGGTGTGAAGGTGTATGAGTACGAACCGGGTTTTGTTCATGCCAAAGTATTTACTTCCGATGACGAAAAAGCAGTGGTGGGTACGATTAATATGGATTACCGGAGTCTGTACCATCATTTTGAATGTGCGGCATATCTTTACCGCAATGAAGCAGTGGCGGATGTGGAAAAGGATTTTCAGGAGACTTTGAAAAAATGTATCGAGGTGGACAGGGGATACTATAAGAAGATACCCTGGTACAACCGTGCAATGGGACGTGTGCTTCGGCTGGTAGGTCCGCTGATGTGAAAAGAAATAAACAAAGGGCGGCAGGTGCCGCCCTTTATCTCAATTATCCCATCGTTACCACAACATCGTAAGCGGTTTTTCCTTTTTCATAAGGAATGACGCATCCCTCAATCGGACGGCCGTCTACCGTGATGCTTTTGATGCCTTTTTCCACATGATTCGGATTTTCTACTTTGATCGTATAGGTTCCTTCGCGGAATTGCCTGGTCAGTTCGAAACCGCCGAAATCCTTCGGTACGCATGGATTGACGGAAAGTCCCTGATGGGTTGGATATACACCCAGAATGTATTGGGAAATATTGACGAAGGTCCATGCGGCGGTTCCGGTCAGCCAGCTGTTTTTGGCCTCGCCGTGGAATATGGCATCTTTTCCCGCGATCATCTGTGCATAAACGTAAGGTTCGGTTCTGTGGATTTCGCTGAATTCCTCCACATAGGCAGGACAGGTCTTGCGATAAATCTCAAAAGCACGGTCGCCCCGGCCGAGTACGGTTTCGGCAATGGATACCCAGGGATTATTGTGGCAGAAGATACCTGCATTTTCCTTGTATCCGGGAGGATAAGAAGAAACTTCGCCGAGTTCCAGGTGGTATCTGGTGTATGCGGGCTGCAGGATCATAACGCCGTATTCGGTATCCAGTTTTTCTTTTACGGAGTCCAGCGCTTTTTCGGCCAGCCCCTCTTTTACCCCTATGCCGGCAAGTACGCAGAAGCCTTGGGGCTCAATATAAATCTGCCCTTCTTCGCATTCTTTGGAACCTACTTTGCGGCTGTATGCATCGTAAGCGCGTACAAACCAGTCGCCGTCCCAGCCGTCTTTTAAGATGGCTTCGTACATGGTATCCGCTTCCTTTCTGGCGCGTGCCGCTTCTTCGGGCATATCCATCAGCTCGCAGAGCTGTGCATATTCCTCCCCGTATTTGACAAACATGCCGGCAATGAAGACGGATTCCGCCACCGGGCCTTCGCTGGGGCCGAATGTCTGGAAGGATTCTCCGGGATGTTCGGAGAAGCAGTTTAAGTTCAGACAGTCATTCCAGTCGGCACGTCCGATCAAAGGAAGGCTGTGGGGACCTTTATGGGTAATAATGTAGTCTAAAGACCGTTTCAGGTGTTCCATAAGCGGAGCCGCCACGGACATATCGTTGTCAAAGGGCACCATTTCCGTAAGAATGGAAGTATCGCCTGTTTCACGGACATAAGCGCTGGTTCCTGCGATCAGCCACAGCGGGTCGTCGTTAAAACCGCTTCCGATATCGGAATTTCCTTTTTTGGTAAGGGGCTGGTATTGATGGTAGGCGCTGCCGTCCTGAAACTGGGTGGATGCAATATCAATGATTCTTTCCCTGGCCCGGTCGGGAATCAGATGGACAAAACCAAGCAGGTCCTGACAGGAGTCACGGAATCCCATGCCTCTTCCGATACCAGATTCATAATAGGAAGCGGAACGGGACATGTTGAATGTCACCATGCACTGATATTGGTTCCAAATGTTGACCATCCGGTCTACTTTGTCGTTGGAGGATTTTACCGTATACTTGGAAAGCAGTCCTTCCCAATACGCTTTCAGCTCTGAAAACGCTTTTTCCACATCGTCATCGGCCCTGTATTTTGCAAGCAGGCTGTCTGCGGGTTTTTTGTTGATGATGCCGCAGGACTCCCACTTTTCATCCTCCGGATTTTCCACATAACCCAATACGAAAACGAAGGATCTGGTTTCGCCCGGAGCCAGTCTGACCCGGATCTGGTGGGAAGCAATGGGCGACCAGCCGCTTGCCATGGAATTCGTACAGGAGCCGTTTTCTACCGCTTCCGGACGGTCTGCACCGCGGTAAGCGCCGAGAAACGCATCACGGCTGGTATCGAAGCCGTCGATGGTGCTGTTGACGGAGTATACGGCGTAGTGGCTGCGGCGTTCCCGGTATTCGGTCTTGTGATAAATGGTGGAACCGATGACTTCCACCTCGCCGATGCTTAAGTTACGCTGGAAGTTCTTCATATCATCGTCCGCGTTCCAAAGGCACCATTCTACATAGGAAAAAAGAGAGAGGTCTTTGTCGCAGCCGGACTTGTTGGTCAGCTTTAAACTGCTTACTTCACAGTTGTCCGACATGGGGACAAACGTGAGCAGATTGGCCTCTATGCCGTTTTTCGAAGCGTTAAAACGGCTGTATCCGATGCCGTGGCGGCATTCATAGGAGTCCAGCTCGGTTTTGGTGGGCTGCCAGCCGGGATTCCATACGGTATCGCCGTCTTTGATATAAAAGTATTTTCCGTTTACATCTCCCGGGACGTCGTTATAGCGGTAACGGGTCAGGCGCAGGAGCTTTGCGTCTTTGTAAAAAGTATAACCTCCGCAGGTGTTGGAGATCAGGCTGAAGAATTCATTGCAGCCCAGATAGTTGATCCAGGGGAGCGGGGTTTTGGGAGTTGTAATTACATATTCTTTGTTACTGTCATCGAAATGTCCGAATTTCATAGTGCCCTCCATTCTTTTTCATGAAATATGTTAATGTGAACCGTTGTGTAACGAAAACGATTAAGTAAAAGCGGATAAAAATACACTGCTCATTTTTATATTATACAGAAATGTTGCTTATAATGCAATAAAAATATGAAAAAAGATAAAAAAAGGGTTTGCAGGGATACGGAGGTATGTTATATTGTATGTAGGCGAAAACGATTAAGCAAAAAGGGTTTCATGTAAGAAGGAAGCGGTGCGGATGAAGAGAAGTGCAAGGTGCGTTTTGTTTTTGGCAGCAGTGGCGGCTGTTTTGTTTTCCGGCTGCGGCAGCAGTCCCGGTGAGGGGCCGGAAGCGGAGGAAAGGGGCCGGCCGGAAGCGGCAGGAGCAGAGCGGCAGGAGCCGGCTGAAGCGGAAGATGCGGAGGCGGACGGGAACGCGGCAGCGGAGAATGGCGCCGGGGCAGCCGGGGAAAACGTTCCGGCAGGAACGGAGGAGAAGTTTTATATTTATTCGTGGAATGGGGAGCTTGGCGAAAGACTGGAATATATATATGCAGCCGATCCGGAAATAAGAGACCGGGTGGAATATGTCAGCGTCGGCAGCCGCGAAGATTATCAGGAGGAAATCGACCGGCTCCTTCAGAATCCGGAGGCGGAGGAGTATCCGGATCTGATCGTCTTTGAGACGGATTATATAATGAAGTATACAAACAGTGATTTCACGATTCCGGTAACGGACTGCGGACTTACGGAAGTGGATTTGATGGAAATGTTTCCATATACGATCACGGCTGCTTCAGACCGGCGGGACTATGAGCTGAAGGGTGTTTCGTGGCAGTGCCGTCCCGGCTTTTTCCTGTATCGGGCAGATTTGGCGGAAGCGCTTCTGGGTGTAAAGAATCCGGATGAGATGCAGGCCAGAATCGGTTCCTGGGAGGATTTCCTCGAAACGGCAAGGGAAATCAGGGAGAAATCCGGGGACGGCATAAGGATGCTCTCTTCGGTCAGTGATGCTGCGGCTGTTTTTATGACCGGCAGGAACGGGCCCTGGGTTGATTCCGACGGCGTATTCCGTATGGAGGATACAATGTTTATGTATATGGATGTGGCTTATGCCTTGGAGAACGAGGAGCTGACGTGCGGAACCGGACGGCAGGAGACGGAACATGGTACAGGGCTTTCGGGAGATTCCGTATTTGGCTGCTTTGAGGGGGCCTGGGGCCTGTACGGAGACGAAGCGCATTATGGCACCGCATTGGCGGGCGGGGAAATATACGGGCCGTGGAATATATGTCAGGGGCCGGCGCCTTTTTTTCTGGGCGGCACATGGCTGGGGGCAACGGCAGGGTGTTCCGATACCGTATTGGCGGGACGGATTATGAAAGCGCTTTGCTGTGATACGGAAGTCATGACAGAGATTGCAAGGGGCACGGGCGATTATGTAAATAATAAATCAGCCATGAAAGCATTATCGGATGAGGGGAAAGGTTCTTTCGCTTTCCTGGGCGGGCAGAATTTTATTGAGGCCGTCTTTCCCATTGCGGAAGCGGCGGATACTTCGTGGATGTGCGCATATGACAGGGAGATAAGCGAACTGCTGGATGCACAGGTGTCGGCTTATATAAAAGGGGAAAAGGAGAAAGAAAGGGCGGTTGCGGATTTTAAGAACGCGGTTGCGCAGACATGGCCTTCGCTGACAGTGGAATAGTTTATAAAAATGTAATTTGACGAACACGGAAATCTCCATTATCATGTACATATGGAACGGAGATATGTCCGGAGAGGAAAGAAGTGAGAAGATTGCAGGGAATTTTATATGATGCAAGGAAGATAAAAGTGTATGAGGGACTGCTTGCCCTGGGTGAATATGCGGGGCAGGAGAAGGAATGGACAGACGGGTTGTGGGCAGATCTGCTGGCAATACCGGGGCTGTATGAGGAAATGGTATACTATCTGGAACATCACGGATTTAAGGATTCATTCCAATTTCGGGGCTATTCTCTGACTGATTTATATGTGTGGCAGATGAATCGGTACAATCTGATCAAGGATTTTGGAAAAAACACATCGGAATGCAACAAAGAAACGATGGTGCTGCGTTCATTCCGGACAATGGTCGATTTGATGCGCAGTCCGGAGGAATATTTGAAGCGGCTTGGCGAGAACCGCGGCATGGATAGATTGTAAGGAGACAGATTATGACCAGAACGGAATTCATGGAGGCATTGCAGAGAGCGTTATCGGGGACACTGGGCAGCAGTACGGTGAACGGACATATGCGTTACTATCAGGAATATTTCGATTTGCAGCTTGGCATGGGGAAGAGTGAAGAGGAAATTGTGGCGGAACTGGGAAATCCGCGCCTGCTTGCCAAAACAATTATTGAAGCGGCAAAGCGGGAAGGGATGGGAGCAGGTGCCCCGGAATATGATGAGGTATATGAGGACGGTACGGTGGAAACGGGAGCACGCAATGGAGTGAAGCAGTTTCGTATGCCGGTGTGGCTGATGATGGTTATCGTTTTTACCGTGATCGTGGTGATCGTCGGAGTGGTCGGTTCCGTCGTATCCGCAATGCTGCCGGTACTGATTCCGATTCTGTGTGTGATCATGTTAGTGCGTTTGTTTCAGAGAAAGTAGCGGATATGGAGTCGAATGTGCAGAGAGACCCGCGGAAATGAAAACAGATTCTTTCACGGTTCCGGATATTGGGAACGGTGAAAGAATCTGTTGTAACTTTGCAATGTGTCATAAAATGTGTATCCCGCCGGAGTTGTTCCGGCGGGATAATGAGGGGAGTATAAATAATTAATATAAGGGTCTGTAAAGGGAAACGATGAAGGGGTATTTCCCTTTACACTTGTTATTATAGCATGAAACTGAGAAAATGCAATACCAAAATAGTGCCAAGGTACTGAATTTTTTTTGTGCAAAATGAATAAAAAAATAGTACTATCGTACTAATTCAATATTTTGACCTTGAAAGTTTTAATTTATTTTGAAGAAATATTGAATAGATTTAAAATAACTGTGACATACTACCTGTGTAACAAAAATTAATCAGGAGGAATGAAACAATGTCTAAAAACGATTATAACCAGAACAATCAGAACAGCGAGAACAAAAATCAGGATAACAAGTTCAACAACAGCAACAATGACAAGCAGAATCAGAAGAACAGCAACAGCAATAACTGTTCCAACAACAGCCAGAAAAACAATAACTTCTAACAATAGAAGGGCGGGAAAAAAGGGATGCCGGAGGGTATCCCTTTTTTTCCGCCAGATGTTCAGGGGACATACCGGGGCGCAGAGAGACAGACGGAACCTGAATATGGATTTCCGTGGGATTGTAAAATATTTGGTTGAAAAGAGCGTGGAATACAGTTATACTGATAGGGTGTATCAGGGAGGCATCCAGTGATGCTTCCATATTTTGGAAAACGAACGAAATGGGTTGCATGTATGATAGTTGGACATAAAAGATTAAGAGCCATGCGGTGGGCACTGGTATTGGCAATAGTGGTGATCCCGCTCTGTTTCCTGCCGGAGTGGTTCGGGGATATGAAAATAGAAGATCTGCTGCGCAAGAATATAATAGAAAACAGTCTGACATTTACATATGGGGAAGGCAGAACGGTAAAATGTTACAATGAAAATCCTGAGAATCAGGTGGGTGTGAGCTATGTGTTTCTGCCCTCTTTTGCGGATATGGACAGGATCGGTGTGGATGCGGAGGCGGACAAAGTGGAGTTTGCCGGAGGAAAGCAAAATATAACGGTGGTAAGAGGGGAACATGCCGTATGCAGTTTTGAACCGGGGACTGCGTATCAGACCTGTTTTTATGATGCAGGCGGGGAAGAAATCGGGAACGAGACGATTGTTTTTCTAAAGTCGGAGAATATGCCGACCATGTACGTTTGGACCCGGACAGGAAGCATGGAAAGGCTGGATGCGGATAAGAAGTATAAGGAAAAAGCTTCTGTTGAACTGTTGGATGAGTCGGGAGAAAACCTGTTTTCGGACGATATAAAAAACATATCGGCAAGAGGAAACCAGACATTTGATTATGAAAAGAAGTCCTACCAGATAAATCTGAAAGCGCCTGTGGATTTCATGGAAATGGGCATGTCGGACAAATGGATACTGCTTTCCAATGTATATGATCCGGCTTATATCAGGAATAAGCTGACTTATGAGATGGCGCTTCAGGCGGGGATGCCCGGAAGCCCCAGGTCGGAATACATGGATGTGTATTTTAACGGTAATTATGCGGGGATGTACCAGCTGTGCGAAAAAGTGGAAATTGGTGAGAACCGGCTGGAAATTGCGGATTTGGAGGAACAGAACCGGGCACTGAACGGGGAAGTGCTGGATCATGTGGAGGTTTTTGTATCGGAAGACGGAAAGAAGAAGGGATTCAGGCTGGCATATAACCCACAGGATATTACGGGAGGCTATCTGATAGAACATGATTACGGAGAAAAATTCGGAGAAGAGGCCAGCGGATTCATTACGGAACAGGGAGAACCTTTTGTATTAAAAAATCCCGCTCATGCTTCGGAAGCGGAAGTTGCCTATATAGGCGGACTGATGCAGGAAATAGAGGATGCCATCAGGGCGGAAGACGGATATCATCCGGTTACCGGAAAGCATTATACGGAATATATCGATCTGGAGTCGTGGGCGGATAAATATCTGGTAGAGGAGATAACACGCAACAACGGAGGCGGAGCCACCAGTTCTTATTTTTATAAACCGCAGGACGGAATCAGTACGAAAATATACGGCGGGCCTGTGTGGGATTATGACAAAGGATATGGTAATGCTACCAGTTTTAATAAGAATACGAGGGATTTAGGACTGCTTACCCTTCATGTGGCGAACACTGCCTGGTTTTATTACCTTTATCAGCATGAAGAGTTTGTGGATATGGTCAAAAAAGAATATGCGGAGAAATTTTCCGGTTATCTTTCGGAGATGGCGGATATAAAAGCGGATGAGTATCTGGACCGGATAGAAGCGGCGGCCGTGCCGGATCGGGCGCGTTTTACCCATGTGTATCGAACGTTTGGGGAAGACGCGCTGGATTACCGGGCACAGGCGGAGGAGGTAAAACAGTTCATACGGGAGAGGAAAGCTTTTTTGGATGAAGTATGGCTGGAGAATGCAGAGGTGTACATGGTACGGTTCCTGGATGAGTCGGGAGATATTGTTTACTGTTTCGGAGTGAAAGCGGGAGAGTGTATCGAAGAACTTCCGGTGCAGGAGGGGAATGGCAGGAAGTTTTTGGGATGGCGGACAGACACACAGGAATTTCTGACATCACAGACGCCGGTTACGGAGGATATGACTGTGTACGCGGCATGGGAGTAAATGGCAGTGCGGAAAATCCGGATGGACGGGAGTGCCGGAACAGAGTACTGAAGGAATAGGGTACTGGAATGGAAAGGAAACGGAAAGTGGAAGGAAACTACATCAGGAGGCCGGAAAAGTACCGGCATGAGTTTAAATATCTTTGTTCGGAGGCCCAGCTTGTCATGCTTGCGGCGCGGCTAAAGGGCATCATGCGGCCGGACAGCCACACAGGGGCGGATGGCAGGTACATGGTGAAGAGTCTGTATTTTGATGACGAGGACGACCGGTGCTTCGTGGAAAATGAGGACGGGACGGGGCCGAGGGAAAAATACCGAATCCGTATTTACGACAATAAGGCCGACCGGATCAGTCTGGAGTGCAAACGTAAGGAAAGTGACAAAGTAATGAAAAAAAGCTGCCTTCTGACGCAGGAACAGTTCCGGGTACTGGCCTGCGGAACGGGAGCAGGAGACATGAAGGGGATGCCCGGACTGGCCAGACGGCTCCTGACGCTGAAGAAGAGTAGCGGGATGAAGCCGAAGGTGATCGTGAGTTATGAAAGAACGCCTTATGTATATAAAAACGGGAATGTACGGGTAACGTTTGACCGGAATATTGCTTCATCTTCGAATGTAAAGGATTTTTTTGCGGAACACGGGGGAAGGAGACTGATCCTGCCATCGGGGCAGCAGCTGCTGGAGGTAAAATATGACGAATATCTGCCGGATCATATTTACCGCGCCCTTTCCCTGGCAAATATGCAGAGAATCACTTTTTCGAAATATTATTTGTGCAGGAGATATCATTTGTAAAGGATGAGGGGGGAACGGGTCACGGTGAAGGCAACGGAACTGTTACAATGAAGGAACCATAAAACAGCAAAAGTCCGGACAGTGACCGGAATGATCAGTGGATGGAGGCCGAGAGGAAGGGAATGGCTCTGCTGACGGAGAACTGGAAGGGATTTTGCGGAACGATAAAAAGGAGAATCGGTTATGAACTTTTCGGATATTTTTAGAAATTCGTTTTTGGAAGCATTTGCGCAAAACGAGGTATCGGCGGGGGAGGTAGTAGTGATCCTGCTGTCTGCCTGTTTGGTTTCACTGTATATTTTCTGGGTCTACCGTCTGCTGACGAGAAAGACGTTTTATTCCAAAAGCTTTAATATATCGCTGGCAGCGTTAGCGGTGATCACGGCAATCATTATTCTGACCGTGCAGTCCAATATTGTGCTTTCCCTCGGTATGGTGGGTGCCCTGTCGATCGTGCGGTTCCGGACGGCGATCAAGGACCCGATGGATCTGGTGTTCCTGTTCTGGGCAATCAGCGCGGGAATTGCCTGCGGAGCCGGAATGCTGGAGATTGCGGTTCTGGGGTCGCTGATTCTGACGTTCCTTATCTTCGTGCTGGACAGGCTGCCTATGGCGAAGGCGGCCATGATACTGGTGGTGAATGCGGACGCGGAAAAAGAGCAGACAGCCCGGATCATGGATACGGTGAAAAAATACAGCAAATACCACAAAGTGAAATCCAGGAATATAACGGACGGACAGCTGGATCTGGTGATTGAACTGTGGGCATCCGAAGAAGAGGAACTGGTGGAGCAGTTAGCGGCGTCTGAGAAAGTCCACAGCGTTTCCCTCATGTCGCATGACGGGGAAGTTACTTTTTAAAAACCGGATACGGGCATACGGAGGTTGGAGATGAAGAAGTATGAATTGATCGCGCCATGTCATTTCGGACTGGAAGCGGTACTGAAAAAGGAAATTGTGGATTTGGGATATGACGTCAGCCGTGTGGAGGACGGCCGGGTAACTTTTCTGGGGGATGAGGAAGCGGTCAGCAGGGCTAATATATTCCTGCGGACGGCGGAGAGGATATTGATAAAAGTAGGGAGTTTTCATGCGGAGACCTTTGAAGAACTGTTCCAGGGGACGAAGGAGCTGCCGTGGGAGGAATATATACCGAAGGACGGGAAATTCTGGGTGGCAAAGGCGGGAAGCGTTAAGAGCAGGCTGTTTAGCCCGTCCGACATCCAGTCCGTCATGAAAAAGGCGATGGTGGAGAGATTAAAGGATATCTACCGGATCAGCTGGTTTGAAGAGGACGGGGAGGATTTCCCCATCCGGGCATTCCTGCTGAAGGATGAGGTGACGGTAGGACTGGATACCACAGGGGAATCCCTGCATAAACGGGGATACCGGAAACTGGCAGCGAGGGCCCCGATTGCGGAGAATCTGGCGGCAGCGCTTATTATGCTTACGCCCTGGCGGGGGGACAGGATATTGGTAGACCCGTTCTGCGGAAGCGGGACTTTTCCTATTGAGGCGGCTTTGATGGCGGCGAATATTGCGCCGGGGATGAACCGCTCTTTTACCGCACAAAACTGGAAACATATAGTGGAACGGAAAATCTGGTACGATACGGTGGAGGAAGCACAGGAACTGGCTGACCTGAATGTGGAAACCGATATCCAGGGATATGATATCGACGAAAGCATCGTGGCCTCCGCAAGGGAAAACGCAAGACTGGCAGGGGTGGAAAAACTGATCCATTTTCAGAAAAGAAGCGTGGAGGATTTAAGCCATGCGAAGAAGTACGGTTTCATCATTACCAATCCGCCTTACGGGGAACGTCTGGAAGAGAAAGAAAATCTGCCGGAGCTGTACCGTACGCTGGGAGAACGGTACCGGCAGCTGGACGCATGGTCTATGTACCTGATCAGCGCTTATGAAAACGCAGAACAGGACATCGGACGGAAGGCGGATAAAAACCGGAAAGTCTACAATGGTATGATACGGGCTTATTTTTACCAGTTCCTGGGTCCGAAGCCGCCGGCAAAGAAGCGCGGGTGACAGATTGGGGTTGACAGAGGTCCGCGGATAGCGTAGTATTTGGAAGGAATATAATAGAAACTATAAGTTGAAAAAATTTGGAACGGCAGGATATGAGTGAGAGAAAAAAAATAGTATTTGCGACGGGAAATGCAGGAAAAATGAAGGAAATCCGGGAAATACTAGCGGATTTGGATGCGGAGATCCTTTCCATGAAGGAAATGGGAATAGATATTTCCGTGGAGGAGAACGGGACTACGTTTGAAGAGAATGCGCTCATTAAGGCGAAAGCGGTGGCGGAAGCCTGCGGGGAAATCGTCCTGGCGGATGATTCCGGATTGGAAATCGATTACCTGAATAAAGAGCCGGGAATTTACTCGGCCAGGTATATGGGAGAGGATACGCCTTATTCCGTAAAGAATGCGAAGCTGGTGGAGCTTTTGGAAGGAGTGCCGGAGGAAGAGCGTACGGCGCGTTTTGTCTGTGCGATCGCAGCGGTGTTTCCGGACGGGGAAGTCAGGACCAGCCATGGGGAGATTGAGGGCAGGATCGGCTATGGGGAAAAGGGGAAAAACGGTTTCGGCTACGATCCCATTTTCTATGTGCCGGAGTTTGGCAGGACCACGGCAGAACTGGATGACGAAGAGAAAAACCGGATCAGCCACCGGGGGAAAGCGCTGCGCAGGATGAAGGAAGAACTGAAGAAAAAGATTTGAAGTGAGGACAGGGATGAAGATACTGATAGTAAGTGACACGCACCGTCAGAATGGCAATTACCTGAAAGTTCTCGAACGGGTAGGACCGGTGGATCTGGTGGTGCATTGCGGAGACGTGGAGGGAAGTGAATATGTAATCTGCGAAGGCGCAGGCTGTCCGGTAGAAATGGTGGCTGGGAATAATGACTTTTTTTCCAATCTTCCACGGGAAAAGGAATTTATGATAGGAAAATACCGGGTGTGGCTGACACACGGTCATAATTATTATGTATCCATGGGGAACGAAACGATTAAAAAGGAGGCGGCGGCCAGAGGGATCGATATTGTCATATACGGGCATTCCCACAAGCCGGTGGTGGATCTGGAGGACGAAGTGACAGCCATTAATCCGGGAAGCCTTACCTATCCAAGGCAGGAGGGAAGACGGCCTTCCTATATCATAATGGAGACGGATAAAGAAGGAGATGCGCATTTTACGATATGTTATTTATAAATACATAGGCCTGGCGGAAAGAAGCTGAAAAATGAATTGACAGATAAGAAAATGTATAATATAATAAAATCCGCGCCGCAATGAGGCGTAAAAACAGCGGGGTGTGGCTCAGCTTGGCTAGAGCGCCTGGTTTGGGACCAGGAGGCCGCAG